>JAAYUC010000016.1 GCA_012517865.1 Chloroflexota bacterium
TCCAATTGAAGCGAGTTCTTGAAGGCTGCTGGTAAATCCGGATCCACGCGCAGAAAAACCGCTTCAGGCGTCGGTGTACGGGTTGGCGCCAAAGTTGTGGTTGCTGTGGGCAGCGAGGTTGTTGTCGGGGCGGTGGTCTGGGTCGGCTCAACCGTCGGGGCGGATGTTCCAGGCACGCAGGCTGAGATAAGCACAACCGCCAGCAAAGCGCGCACGATGCCCAAGAAAGCTTTTTCAGGAGACTTCATAAAAATAAAAGACCTCTCAGCAGTTGAATCAAGGGCATATTGTAACGCACTAAAGCAGCAGCTGAAACATTCACTTTCAGCACGGATAGTGGTTGTTCCGGAGCGCTTAAATCCCTCGCGTTGCAGCAGCGCGGGGTCTCCGCCTACAGACCCCGCGCGGATATACATTTTTAGCGGCTGAGCCAGGGCAAGTAAATGAATGTTTCCTCAACTGGTTCAGCGAGGCAGCTTTGCACTTTCACATCATCAAGGTACCAACCTTCTGCGCTGCCGCTGCTGCCGCTCCCGAGGCGGAAGCGCACCAGAATGGTTTGCCCGGCGTATTCGCCCAGGTCTGCTACCGTCCAGACCCAATCGGAAACTCCGCACCAGGCAGATTTGCCTGCCAGGGGATTAAACACGCCGCTCCTTACAGTTCCAGTATATGGATTGGTGAGCAATTTTGCACTGCCAAGCTGGGTCCAGCTGCTTCCACCGTTGGTGCTTACTTCCAGGATTGCCCCGTCGTTGCAGACCGAAGGACTGTCAAAGGTCCAGCGGTGCCAGAATGCAAGCGAAAGCGGCAGTTCGTTGACCGGTAGCGTGATAGCCGGAGAAACCAGGCGCTGGTCTGCGATAGCCGTCGGCACTGCGGCTGCCCAGGAGCTGACAGGGGAATGCGCGCGCGCAGTGGAAAGCGCCCAATGGTAAGCGCCTGTGGAACTATCAACCCATCCAGGAGCGCCGTCTTCAAAATCGCTCAGGTAAAGCGTTTGGGCTGTTGTGCCTGCCGGGCAGTCCCCCGGACCCGGGCGGGTTCTAAAACTAAAAACCTGATTTGCGGTCATCTCACCGCAGGGATTTTCCGCTGTAACGCGCCAGTAGTAGCGCGTGTCAGTCTGTAAAGCAACCGGCGGGGTGTATTCTGTGCCGCTGATGCCGTTCTGCATCAGCACCACCTGCGTAAATCCCGCGTCCATAGCCGCTTCAAGCCGATAGCTGACCGCGCCATCCAACGCCTGCCACGAGAAGCTGGTCCCGGGATCCACATTGGCCGCGCCGTTTGCCGGGGATGTCAGCTGCGGACCGCTGCTGAGAGAATTAAAGACATTGACCAGCAAATCCGCCTGATGCGTCAGACTTCCGGAAGTGCCGGTTACCGCAATCGTCTCAATTCCGGACAAGGCGCTGCCGTCGCCCGCGAGTGTCAGCACTGTCTGGCCGGGCGGCACAATGGGTCCGGTTGGATTGAAGCTGAGCGCAAATCCTGCCAGCGGATCCGCTGCTAAAGTAACGGGGTCGTCGAACTGATTAACACTTCCAACAGTGACGGTTACCTCGCTGGTATCTGTGCTGCAGACGGCGATTGCGTCTGGCTGTAAGGAAAGCGAGAAATCCGGCAGTCTGGGTCCCAGGAGGATTTCAAGGCTGGGGTCGCCAAAAATGTGGTATTCCTCCCAGTAGTACTGGTCCAGGTCGGTTCCGCTGGCATCCACCGCCATCAGGCCACCGTGTTTCATTTCAGCAACGCTGGGAACAGCGGCGCCGGTCGGGTCCTGATAGAGCAGGTCAAATGTTTCCCGCTCGAGAATATCATCTTCGTCCCAGTATGAGTTGTTGCTGGCCGCCGCTATTGTCAGCGCGCCGTTTACAGGTTCAATCACCCAGGTGTCCGCGAAACTCTCGTCGACGGTAAAATCGCCGGTCACACAGGCATGAGAAGCCACATACGGCACCGCCACGCCGGTCAGATTGCGCACGTTGGTCTGGGTAAAGCTTGGTCCAGCCCAGCTCGTCTGGCTGCCGTGGCCGCTGTACACCACCATAACGCGGTCGTCGTTAATTGAGTTGGTAACGTTGGTGGTGTTGGCGCTGTAAGTGATCGCGTACAACTTATCTCCGCCCGGCATCGGGTTGGTCGGGAAAATGCCGGAGTAGCCCTTGGGAAGCGTGTAGGAATCGATGACATAGTTGTGCGTGGCTTCAGCCACCTGATACCAGCCCGTGTCGCTGGTGGCAAGGAAGGCGGCCTTCTTCACCCAGGCTTCCTGCCCGCTGCGCGCGGCGTAGATCTGCAACTTTGCCACCATACTTGCAAGCTGAGTGGTGTTTCGTACAGGAAATCGTCCGTAGAATATATCCGGCACGAATTCCGTCTCATTATCCATGGTGAAGAAATACAGGTCGGTACGGTTAGAGCCGCCGGTTCGGAATTGGTAGTTGGTGATGCTGTCCGCGCCGTTATTGTAGTCCCCAACAAGTAACACATAATCCGGCGGGTTGGCTCCCAGATACTGGTTTTTGATATAGTTCTTGATGGCCGTGGTTGTGTTGCCCCCAACCGTGCTGATATTCGCCAGACTGACATTGAAACCCTGGCTTTGCTTCAGACTCACAAAAGCTGACAGCCCGCTCTCATAGGCATCCGCGGTGATAATCAGATAATTCTCGGGGTTTTTTGGCAGGGTGAGGGGCCGCCCCTGGTTGTAATTCAGCACCTTGCGGGCATACAACTCGTTAAACCCCTTTGAATTCAGGCGGTCAGCTTCGGCGTAAGTAGCTGCCATATCGCTTCCTTCCAACTTCAGCCTGAACGTAATGTGTGAGAAAGTATCTAAGGCTCCAGAGGCCGGCGTGTACTGCACTGGCGCGATTTCCAGCTGGACCACGCGGTGCCCCCGCACCACATATTCATCAACTACGCGCACCAATTCTCCGGGATAAGCTTTTTGGAGCGCGTAAACCTGCTCATCCGGCGGAACAGCGCCCTGGGCTTCCGCGCATTTGGACTGCGAAGGCTGGCGGGGGGCGATGACGTCTTCCAGCCCTAAATTCGCGAGCGAAGTGGATTTGCTCGTCGCTGAAAGGATTTCCACGCTCACCTGTGCGCCAAAAGGTACTTCCACATCCCGCAAAATGACAGGCAGCGCCGGGGCCGCGATTTCTGCGGACTTGCCAAAGCCTTCCCCGCTCAGGTTCAGGTAGGTCTGACCGTCAATATTAACCGGGGTGATGCCAACACCGTCTGCATCAACGCTTATTGTGATGCTCTGCGCGTCCGCCTGCAACAGCGTAACTTCCGGCGCGCCGCGGTTTTCACTGCTTCCAAAGGCCAGCCAATCCGCCGCGCTGCTCTGTGCCCGCGCGGCGCTCGCCAAACCGCTCAGTAGCAGCATCAGGCAAAAACAAACAATTGCTGAACGCAAGAAAATCGGTGTTGGTTTATGGTTCATGGGAACATCCTTTCAATAAAGGAAAACGGGAATAAGGCATTTTACCATTCCCAACCGAATTCCATACGATTCCGGCACAAAAGTCGCCCCTATCAAAAATTCATGAAGTTAGGCCACTATTATTACTTTTCTCCCAACAGGAAAAATTCCGAGAGGTTGATTTCCAAGCGGTGAACACAAGATTTTACGAAGCAACGCGATTTCAATGCCGTAAATCCTCGTTGACTTTTCGTCTTATTCCCTCTAAACTTATGCCATGCTCGCACACGTGTTCTCCTGCGCGGTAATCGGCTTGGACGGGGTCATCATCGACATAGAAGTCGATTTTGGGCAGGGCTTGCCACACATGGCTATCGTTGGCCTGCCGGACGAAGCCGTGAAAGAAAGCCGCGAGCGGGTTTACTCCGCCATCAAGAACGCCGACCTCGCTTATCCCCGCAAAGCGCTGACAGTCAATCTCGCCCCGGCGTCCGTGCGCAAGGAAGGGCCTTCGTTCGACCTGCCCATTGCCCTGGGCGTGCTGATAGCCGGCGAACAGGTCAGCCAGGAGCAGATTGAGGGCGCGCTGGTCATCGGGGAACTTTCGCTGGACGGCTCCGTGCGGCACGTGCGCGGTATGCTGGCGGTCGCGGCAGCCGCGAAGCAGGCTGGTTTTACGACCCTCTACGTGCCGGCCGAGGACGCGCCTGAAGCCGCGCTGATACCGGATATCGCAGTCATTCCTGTTTCCACTTTGTCAGAACTGTACCAGCACCTGACCGGAGAAAGACTCATCAGCCCGGCCGCCCCGGTTCCTTTTTCCCCGCAGTTCATTCCTTCAGCAGAAACAGATTTTTCCGAAATAAAAGGGCAGGAACACGTCAAACGCGCCCTGGAAGTGGCAGCTGCCGGCAATCACAATGTGCTCATGTCCGGCCCTCCCGGCGCCGGCAAAACCCTGCTTGCCCGGGCGATAAACTCCATTCTGCCTCAGCTTACGCTGGAAGAGGCGCTGGAAGTCACGCGCATTTATTCCATTTGCGATATGCTGCCGGCAAACACCCCGCTGATGCAGACGCGCCCATTCCGCGCCCCACACCACACCATCAGCCACGCCGGACTGGTAGGCGGGGGCAACCTGCCGCACCCGGGCGAAATTTCTCTGGCGCACCGCGGCGTGCTCTTTCTGGACGAATTGCCAGAATTCGGACAGCGCATCCTGGAAGTCTTGCGGCAGCCCATCGAAGATAAACGCGTCACCATCAGCCGCGCCAACGGCACGCTCACATTCCCAGCCAATTTCATGCTCATCGGTGCGATGAACCCTTGCCCTTGCGGTTATTATGGCGATACCCTCAAGCAGTGTACCTGCGCGCCCGGGGCCATCACAACCTACCAAAAACGCATTTCCGGTCCGCTTTTGGACCGCATCGATATGTTGATTCACGTTCCGCGCGTGGATTACCAGAAGTTGAGCACAGCGCGCCAGGGTGAGAGTTCAGCGGCAATCCGGGAGCGCGTGGAATTTGCCCGCAAACGCCAAAGCGAGCGCTTCGCGGGAACCGCGCTGTTTTCAAACGCGGACATGAGCCCCGCAGAACTGCGCCGTTTTTGTATGCTGGACGCTCCCTCCCAGTCCCTGATGCAGTCTGCTATGCGCCAGCTGCAGCTTACAGCCAGGGGTTACCACCGCGTGCTGAAACTCGCGCGCACCATCGCCGACCTGGCGGACAGCGCTGATATCAAGCAGGTTCATTTAGCCGAAGCGCTGCAGTACCGCGCCAAAGAGTTTGAGTTTTAGAACAAGCCAGTTTTCGCCTGCCCGTCGATAGGTTTCCCGGGTTCGCAGGCTATTAGGCAGCCAACAAAACGCCAATTCAGGAGAAGCAATGAGAACAATTCAATTAGGAAGTTCAGGACTGCAGGTTCCAGTGGTCGGCGTGGGATGCATGCGCATCCAAACGCTTTCGCCTGCCGAAGCGGAAAGGTTTGTGCAGGCAGCGCTCGAATTGGGAGCCAACTTCTTTGACCACGCTGATATCTACGGTGGGGGCGCCTGTGAGGAAATGTTTGCTGAAGCTGTTCACATGAGCCCGTCCGTTCGGGAGACTCTGTTATTGCAGTCGAAGGTCGGCATTCGCGCCGGCATGTATGACTTTTCGAAGGAACACATCCTTTCAGCCGTGGAGGGCTGCCTGACGCGCCTGAAAACCGAATATCTGGACGTTTTGCTGCTGCACCGCCCCGACGCTCTGGTAGAGCCGGAGGAAGTGGCGGAGGCCTTTAATATTTTAGAATCAACAGGAAAAGTGCGGTTATTCGGAGTGTCCAACCACAAACCGATGCAAATCGCTCTGCTGAAAAAATTTGTCCGCCAGCCGTTACATGTCAATCAGCTTCAGCTCAGCATCGCCCACGCCGCGCTGATTTCCAATGGATTGCATGTGAACACCAGCGAGGATGCCGCGCTGGACCGAGACGGCAGCGTGCTGGATTACTGCCGCCTGCACGATATCACTATTCAACCCTGGTCGCCCTTTCAGCACGGCTTTTTTGGCGGCGTATTTGTCAACAATCCAGATTTTCCTGAATTGAATGCCTGCTTAAACCAGCTTGCTGAGAAGTACAAGGTTAGCAGCACAACCATCGCGCTGGCCTGGCTGCTGCGCCACCCCGCCAGGATGCAGCCAATCGTGGGCACAATGAACCCCGCCCGCCTGAAAGAATGCGCGCAGGCCTCAGAAATTACCCTTAGCCGGCAGGAGTGGTACAGCATCTACCGCGCGGCAGGGAATACACTGCCCTGATTTAGTCTGTTGGTCTGATCCTTACACGAAAGCGCCAGGCAAATGTTTTACCTGGCGCTGCGTTTGCTTATCTAACTCTGGTTCAAAGGGCAAATCGTCTGTGTTCCCCAAAAGGGTCGGGAAAAAGTCATATCAGTGGGGTGTCATCTTTTCTTCCCTCAGGTCCGCTAGAAGAAACAGCCTCAATCTTTTTTTCAGAAATCGGATTTGCCTTTTCGTCTTCGTCATCGTCATCGTCGTCATCAACTTTCTGAGACTTTGGAATGACGTATAGCGTGCGCGCAGATGGCAACACAAGCAATATGATGACGGCAACTGCTAGCAAAACCTTCAGCACTGACACGACTATGCCAGGCCAACCAAAAACCCGAAAGAGGCCTAATACACCGCTGACCAACAAGACTGCAGCAACAATTATTGCCATAATTGCGCCCCACTTCTTGGAATTAAAGATTCCGAGAGCAGCAATGATAGCTGCCACCAGGGCAACGATATAAATGGCAAAACTCAACCAACCGAAGGGAGCAAAACCGCCCAGCATTATCTTTCCGTTAGGAAAGTTTCCGTTAGTGGGAGGCAGCCCACGGAAATCCTCGCGATTAATCTCACCTTGTGGAGGGGTCTGTCCTGTTCCAGGCTTCAGGTCATCAGGCGGTTGTGGTCTTTCACCACTTACATCCTCTCCCTGCATAGGTACAAAGCCGGCTCCTGCACCAGGCTTCATTCTGAATGACGAATACGCGGCATACCCCGTACTGAGCAGCGCCAGCAGCAGCAGACAGATGCCTGCACAAGTTAGTAGTGAGTGTTTCTTTACTTTCATTATTCTCCTGACTTTATTCATAGCGTAAAGCCTCAACAGGCCGCAAGCTTGCCGCCTGGTAAGCTGGATAAATCCCGAACACGACACCAACCAATGTTGCCATCGCGACGGATATCAAAACCACTTTCGGTGTTACCGTTGCAGTCAGCAATCCGCTGGCGGAAACGCCCCAGGCAATCCCCCAGCCTACAAGCACACCAAGCAAACCTCCCAGGAGTGATAGTGTTAGAGTTTCCACAAGGAATTGGAATAATATCACCCCACGCGTTGCGCCCACTGCCTTGCGAAGGCCGATTTCCCGCGTGCGTTCTCGCACAGAGACCAGCGTGATATTCATGATCCCAATCCCTCCTACCAAGAGGGAGATGCCAGCGATTGCCCCTAACAATGTGGTCAGGGTACTTCTGATACTGTTAAGGGATTCAAGCATCTGTGATTGAGAACTTACTGAAAAGGGCAGATCATCCGTGAGTTTTTGCCCGTGTTCCCGGCGAAGGATGAATTCGATGCGGGGAATCAGGGTATCCACGCTCTCCGCGTCGTGGGCAGAAAGTTCGATGGAGGACAAGGTGAACTGACCCTTATATCTGGCCTGTGCCCCAAAAACCAGGCTGTAACCAGTTTGTAAAGGAATAAGAACCTGGTCATCATTGCTGCCTTTTTCCTCCAGAACTCCTACCACCTTATAGACTTTTCCATTGATTTTTATTTCACGATTTATCGGGTTTAATCCCGCAAATAAATCCTCGGCGGAACTGGAGCCCAACACCACAACACGAGATTTTCCCAAGTTATCTTCCTCAGATATGAATCGCCCTTTAGCCAAGGAGTAAGCATTAACATCAAGATAGCACGGTGTAACACCCCGGACTGACGCGCTTGCGCTGCGGTCACCGTTCATCACGCTGGCAACCCCCTGGTAGTATGGGGCAATTTCCGCTTCCTCGCCCAGGTCTTCGAGGAGAGCTTCGTAGTCGCTGTACAAGAGCGTTTCGGATTGCCCCCCGAACATGAATTGAAAAGAACGCCCTCCCGAGACGGTTATTAGATTGGTTCCCATCCCTTCCACACGGCTTGTGATACCGCTGGTTGCTCCCTGACCAGCTGCCATCAGAGCGACTACCGCAGCAACACCGATGATAATTCCTAGCATGGTCAGGCCTGAGCGCAGCTTGTTCGTGCCGATCGCGCGGAAAGCGATTCGAAGAGTTTCAATGATGCTCATGCATCCTCCTCATCATTCTCTACTGTCCCCCAATGGGTAGTCATCAAATCGTCTGGTCGAGGCGTGCCTGCATCAAAGGGATCTGCGACAAGTTCATCGCTAACAATTCTTCCGTCCACCAATTGGATGATGCGATTGGTGTGCCGCGCGATAAAAGGATCATGTGTTACATATACAACTGTCTGCCCGTTTTCCCGATTGAGCTTTTGGAATATCCTCATGACTTCATCACCCCTTTGTGTATCCAGGTTTCCAGTAGGTTCATCGGCCAACAAGATGGTTGGCTTGTTTACCAAAGCCCGGGCAATTGCAACACGCTGCTGCTCTCCGCCTGAAAGCTGATTGGGATGACTTCTGGCGCGGTCCGATAATCCAACTGCTGCCAACGCTTCCATCGCATTCTGCAGCCGCATTTTAGGCCTGACGCCGCTGTAATACATAGGCAGCATGACATTCTCCAGGGCAGTAGTCCGCGGCAGCAAATTAAATTGCTGAAAAACAAAACCTATTTTTTCACGGCGAATTGCTGCCAGTTGATTTTCGTTTAAACCCTCAACTGGCTTTCCGTCAATAAGGTACACGCCTTTGCTGGGCACGTCCAGACATCCAAGAATGGACAGCAATGTACTCTTTCCAGAGCCTGAAGGTCCGATGATCGCCACCATTTCGCCATCCTGAATCTTCAGGCTTACTTTACGCAAGGCGCGCACCTTGATATCTCCCAGCCTGTAAGTTTTGGATATTTCTTGCGTTTCTATCATGGAACACCTCTAGGGTACCTGAGGTCCGCCGCTTGGAGGTTGCTGTCCGCCCTGAGGCACCTGCCCTCCTCCGGCAGGCATTTCTCCACGATCGCCGCCTCCTCCAAAAATACCAAAGTCACCACCTGTCTCTTCTTCCGAAGCAGTAGTTTCAATAATGAGCAGGACAAAATCACCCACCTCTAAGTCACCCTCCACGACCACAGTATCGTCCGACATAATGGTTCCACTAACCACATCTACGCGTTTGTATGTGCCGTCAGTGATGACCTGGACGAACTCACCAGTGTCATCGCTCTGAACAGCGGTGGCAGGGACAAGCAACTTTATTTCTGGTTCGCCAATTTGGATGGAAGCTGAAGCGCTGGCGTTTATGGGGATATGTACATCAGTTTCGTCCAGTTCAATTTCAACAGTATAGTAAACCACCCCATTAGAGATTGTCCCAACCGGGTCAATACTGTAAATGTGCCCGCTGAGTTCGAGGTCAGGGAAAATATCAACGTTAACAATGGCTGGCAATCCAATCGATATCTGGGCGATATCGCTCTCTTCCATTGAAACGCCAAGGTATAGCGCGGAGCTATCCACGATTTTTACACTGGTATGGTTATTTGTAACCAGCATGCCAGGCTCGTCGTAAATTGCAGCAACTGTACCTGTAATAGGGGCGCGTAAATTTATCGCGTCCAGCGCGTTCTGCTTCTGTCGAAATTCCTGGATAGAAGGACTGGTCGTATCTTCCGGAATTTCCCCTCCAGTAATTAAGGTGAGATAATTCTGTGCCTCCAGCAAAGCATTCTGGGCAAGCACTACCGCATTATCGTATTCTGCATAAGTCTGCGCAGAGGATTTAGATTTATATAACTCATAAATATACTGGGCGGTCTCCATCTCAGTCTTGGCTTTATACATAGCGGTGTAAGCAACTGCCAGGTCGGTTTCGTAATGGTCGCTTTCGTCCTCATCTTTCCAATTTAGATAGTTCTCATACGCTTCTTCGTACCTGGCTTTTGCTAAGATAAACTCAGCATAAGCATTCTCGATTAAATCCTCATCCTGATAGTCCAGGTTCATACGATTCTGAACAGCCGTATCATAGGCATCCTGGGCTTCCAACACTTTTTGTTGAGCACTTGCCACTGCCGCAGGAGAACACAATTCAGCCAGTTCCTGCCTGGTTTTTTCCAGATTTTCGGGCAGCGAACTGATGTCCAGGGTCATTAAAACATCCCCTTTTTCAACTTGTTGCCCCACCATGACATTCACCGATGCCACTGTACCTGTAACAGACCAGTTCACGGCTGCGATCTGGCGCGGAGAGATTGAACCGGCCACGTCGATTGTGTTGGTTAGAGTTATTTGTGTAACCTGTCCAATATCGGTAGTTGTGGTATTTGCTGAGGTGTTGGAAACGCAACCTGTCAGGAACATTGTGGCAGTTAAAAGAATTAGCGCCTTACTGAATTTGTTACTCTTCATCAATTAATTCTCTTTCTTAATGGTCTTTTTACCGTTAATGCCATTGCACACTAATCAGAACTTAATCCACCTGAAAACTTGTTCGAAAGTATTCAATGCTGATTGTATAGATGCGTTCCAAAATTTGGTTTAGAACTCGTATATAGCCTGCGCTTACCTGACCTTTATGCGCAAAAACCCCAACAAAACTTTTTTACCAATAACAAATTTATTACCTGCTGAAAAACATACGTCCAAAAAAGTCTTCTGATGATAAAATTTAATTATCGATGGTCTTTCAATTAAATAAAAAAGGAGTCCCTATGAAAAAGGTTTTACCCATCTTCTGTGTCTTCATCCTTCTCACCATATCCGCCTGTTTTCCGCAGGCTGCTCAGGCTCCGCAAGTCGACTACTCTCCCACCCTCACCTCTTTTGCTGTCGAGGTCAGCAACTTAAAACGCGACTTGCAGGACCTCCAAGTCGAAAAGGAGAGGCTGATGGCTGAAAAAAGCGACTTAAGCGGTCAGATTGCTGACCTGCAGGCTCAGGTTGCCCAAAACGCAGCCGCAGCGGCGCGCGTTACAGAGCTTGAGGGAAAGCTAACTGACCTGCAAAGGCAGCTGGGAGATGCTCAGGACGCCCTGGCAGGTTACGAGGATATCATTGCCGCTTACGAAGAAATTTTTAACGGAGAATATTACGATGAGGACGGATTACTGATCTTCTGCGAAGATGCCTTCAACGTCTCCTTTGGTTACGTGGACCGTGTTTCCATGCGAAAACAGTTGGTTCAGTATGTGTTTGACCAGTACATCGCGGATGGGTATGAGGTGGACATCAACACAATCTCGTCCGAACACCAGCAAATCTGGACTGATGAAAACGACGCGCTGATTAAAATCCATTTACTGGATTATTTGGAACCCTTCGTCGTTACATTTGATAATCCGGAATACGATATCCACAGCGCGGTCTACTCAGTCCGTTTCCAATGCTTCGCGGATTACCCTCTGCTTGAAGAACGTTACCTCGCGCTGCACGGCAACTAATCTTTCTGGTCTATTTATACGCGAGGCGCGGTTCGACTTGTGAACCGCGCCTTTGGTTTTCCGGAAAAAAAGCTCATCCCAGGCGCATTCTCAGGCTTCCCCCAACCGCGCCGTAAAACCTCATAAACCTGTTTTTCGGCTTTCCATCTCAGTTTATAATGGCGGCATGGCAAGCGTAGTTTTTGGAAGGAAATTCCACTGGCAGCTGCAGGAGCAAATTGGCAAAGGTGATGCCGGCGAAGTCCTGCGCGTGCAAACCGAACTTGGCCGGCAGCGCGGCCTGATGAAGCGTCCGGTTCAGAACATCTCGGGCGGCACGATTTTGCGGCAGGCCGTGCAGATTGAAAACGAAGGCAAAGTGCTTGCGGCTCTCAATGGACTGGACGCCCGCCGAAATAATCTTACCGTGCATACCCCCCTGCTCCTGGACCAAAGCCCGGAGGGCACATCCAGAACCGCGGCTCTCTTCATCATCAGCGAGGAAGTGCGCGGCATTGCCATATCAAATTTATTAAAGAACCTGCTCCAAAAGAATGCCTCCTTCTCGCAAACACTTGTGCTGAAGGTGCTATCCAGTGTGTTCACCTTGCTATCCCGCGTACACGCCCTGGGTATTGCCTGGAATGATGTCAAAATGGAGCATATTTTTTGGGACGAATCAACGAACACGCTTTCGTTCATTGACTGGGGCAACGGCTTGTTTTTTGAAACCAATGAAGCGCTTCACCCGCAGCACCCCGTAAATCTGGATTACCAGCAGTTCATCAATGAAGGCAGCCTGCTGCTGAATCAAATAGCTCCGGAACTTATCCCGGAAATTGATTGGCCCAGGGACGCCTCCGGTCTCACGCCAAAAGCGCTGCTCCAGCTGCAGCACCGCGTGGAATACATGGAAACGCACCTCTCGATGCGCGTCAAGGAGTATCAGCTTGCTTTCGACAGTAGCTCCCGACAAATTGATTCCTTAACTCAGGTGCAAGAAATCCTCGAATTGAAGCAGGCGCTGGCCAAGTTAGGCGTTCAGGTGCAGACCGAGACAGCCATCCTATCTATCCGCCGTTATGCTGACCGTCTCGCGCGTGAAAAAGCTTATAAAGAGCTTCGTGAGCTCATTGAGCTGCTGCGGGTTTACGTGCCAGAAGAAGTCAACGAGAGCTGGCAGTTGGTGCAATATTTGCTCAGCCTGGAAGACGCTTACGACCGGCCGGCTTTCACCAATGTTCTCACCAGAACGATTACCGACGATTTACCGGGAGCTATCTGGGAATTGGAGGGGGCGCGCGCAATTTCCAAAAACATCGCGCGGCTGAACAGCATCCAGCTTGCCATGCGTCAGGCTTTTGGCGTCCCGGAAGCCCTGAAAACAACCCTTTTGGAGCAGTTAATCAGCTGGCGCGATGAAGGCCTTACCCGCCTCCTGCATGCGCGGGAAGAGCTACAGTCTGAAAATGACGCGCTCAGAGCCCTTAAGGATTTGGCCGCCGTCCTGGAAGAGCTCATCTCAAAATGGGGCCAGTTACAGCCGGGGGAAATGCTCGGCGATAAACTGCTGAAACTGAGGGATTTGCTGCGCTCGCCTGGAGCGCATCTCACCAGTATTCCGGCAGCGCTGCCGCAGGCTTTGAACCTGGAACTGGCGAAAACGCGGGAAATCCTGACTTTGTGGACGGAAGGTGAACTTGAAAAATGCCAGGACGCCCTGGTGAAGTTTTTCCTGCTTGAGCCGACCATGCCGTTTCTCAGAGATATTCATGCCGGTATCGCCGCGCTTCAAACCTGGATGAACGAAATTTCCCGCGGACCGCAGCCGGGACAAAGCCTAAATGCGTTCGGACGCGAACTGACAGACCGTATGCCGGATGTGGCAGCCTCCCTGAGCCAACCGGCGTGGCTTGCCAGCCTTGTGCAGTGTCAGAAAGCCCTGGCGGCAGCTGCCGATTTGGAGACCCTGCGTCTGGTATCCACCAGCAGCCATTGGCCCATCCCATGGCTGGAATATGGTGAATATGTTATCGAATACCGGCCATCCTCCGCGATGTCGGGCAGGTTAGGCGCCGCTCAAAAGGACGCGATATCACGCTTTCATCAGTCGCTTCGGGAAGGAGAAGACCTCTCCACTGCCTTAAGCAGCCTCAAGACGCACATGCCTGAGTATTACGGCCCTTACCGGCTGCTGGGCCAGGCATTTGACACTCTTTTTGGTATGCTGCCAACCCAAACCCAACCGGTGGAACCAGCTGTTTTCCCGCCGACCGACCAACAAAACGTCATTCAGGCGCTGAATGTCCTTGAGTACCTGAAAGCCTGGAAGGACGCGCAAACCAACGCGGTCGCGTCACGTGAAGCGCCTCTGCCGGACAACTATTCCCATTGGCTGTTGGTCAGGTCCGCTCTCGAAGCGCAAAAAAACTGGAAAACAACCCTCCAACCGCACCTGACCATGATTAAACAAATGCGTTGGGACGCGCTGGCAGAATCCCTGCAGGCCAACGCACTGCCCGCGCATCTCGAATCCTGCGGGCAGGCATTGGTAAAACTGGTTGGATATTGGCGCCGGCTGCAAGAAAACGGCGTTTTTCTCGATAATGTGCGCGAAATGGTCGCGCTGGCTGAGCAAGCACAGCATGATTTCTTCACATTCTGGCAGGAACATGAACATTCAGTAAACCGCCCCCTGCGATGGCTCATCCAGATGAACCAGTCCGCGTTCAGCGGCATCAATCAGTCGCTTCAACAGCTGACCCGCCACCTTCAAACCCTGGAGCGCACATTACTCGCCCTGGCAAAGCCGGGCACAGCGTGCACAAGGCTTGCCTGGAACAGCGCGGGGGACATGATGTTCGCGCTCGGACAAATTCACACCCTGCTGGAACCTCCTTCCAGAAAACAATCGAAGGTGCGCCTTTGGCAGGAGCAGTACAATCAGGTGCTGAAACAAACGGAATGGAAGCACGCAGCCAGCCTGCTGGACGCGCTTGACGTCGCTCACCCTCTGGCGGGCTGGTTTCAGGAGCTGGCATCCAAAGATATTGATATCTTCAACGAAGACCCCAAACAAAAATGGTAGAATTGCCCGAATTAAGGGTCAAACATGATTGAGAAAAAATTAAGCATACAAAGCGGGCTCTATCTCGCTGAACCTTTGGACACCTGGCTGACTGCCGGAAACCAGGATTTCGCCGTACCCGAAGCCGCGGGTTCGAGCGCCAGAGTTTTTTTATTGAAGGACGAAACAGGCAGCAGCGCGTACAAGCGCGACCCCGCATTTAAAGTGATGCGGCACGATAAAATCTCGTACGCGAAGCCCCTTTTCCTCGAGGAATTCCGCATCCTTGCCAATCTGCAAAACATCCAGGGTCTTACTCCCATGCTGCAGGCTGGTTTTCTTAAAACTGACGCAGCCAGTATGTGGCCTTCTGAATTGGCGCCGTTATCCAAAGATGCCGAGCAAAAAGCGAGCGCGGCGCATGTCAGCGGCACGCTATCGCTTTTTGCGCCGGATGAAACGGACACATTGCTGGAGGAGATGGACGAAAGGCTGGCCGACGGCTGGCTTCCTTTTCTCATCCTCGAGCGGCGCTGGGAAGACAATCTTTATCTGCTCTGCGATGCCGGTTATACACGCGGTAACTTTGTAAAGAACCTGACGATGAAACAGGTGCTGGATATTTCCATCCAGATTGTCGATATGCTCGACAAAGCACACCAACGCGGAGCGACTTACCTCGACCATAAATTGCTGCATTATTACTGGAACGAGTACCGCCAGAAAGTCATCATGCTGGACTGGAACATTGGCCACTGGCAGCCGCAAAACATTCAGCCCGAAGTGCTGCAGTTTGATTTGGTGCAGTTCAGTTCCCGGGCAATGCATCACATTTTTACAGGCCGGCAAGCCCCCGGCTCGGTCGCGGTTGGTCCCAACCGCCCGGAAGATATCAACAACTCCCCCAGGCACTTCAAAGCGTCTTATTCCTATGACGTGCAGAACCGTCTGAACCAGGAGGAGATGCGCTTTTTGGAAAAAGCCCTGGATGGGAACTTCCTCAGCGCCGCGGAGATGCGGGACCACCTGCAGTACCTTGCCAGCAAACGGCTATAATCACCATACACCGTGAAATAAAGACTTGAAAGGAGCCATCAATGATTCTGGACCTCATTGAACAGGCCAAAACCCTTCTAAAGAAATCTAATCCGTCTGATGACGAGCTTTTGCAGGTAGAAAACGCGCTTTCGACCTATCTGGAAGCCCTGGCCACACACCGCATTACCGATCAGGTGGACCTGGACGACGTTGATGAAGCCAACCGCCTTCTGCGCGAAATTCGTCGGGAACGCGGACGGAGAATTGCCAGCGCGGCGCAGCCCCCTCAGCAGGAGGCCCCCGCGGAACCATCAAGACCCGCGCCAGCTCAACCGTCAATTTCAAAACCGCCGGTCAGCAAGCTTGATTTGCAGGGCGATTCTGGGATTGACCCGCTGCGGAAATTTTTCCAGTCCAGCCACGACCCCGAAGCCGAACGGCTGATGGACGAGGCCGAAGAGCTTTTTTACAAAGGCAATTACCAGGCAGCCATCCCGCTTTATGAGAAGGTCATGCAGATGGAGCCCGGTTGGTCCCGCGCGGAGGAGCATCACTCCGAAGCGGAGGAATTTTTGCGATCGGGCAACATACCTTCCGTGGCGCTGCCTCCCGAGGCAGGCAAAGCGTATGGCAAAGCCCAGAGCGCGGCGCGCGTCTTCCGTTATCAGGTGGCGCTGAATTACCTTGAAGAAGCCTTTGAACACCTGCGGGATGCCGGCATCAAACGCTGGCGCGAAGGCGAGGAACTGCGCCACGACCTGGAAAATCAGATGCAGGCCTACGATGTTTACAAAGAAGGCCTGAATCTGCTTTCTCAGGGTGAATTGGTGCAGGCGCTTGGGAAAATTCAAACCGCTGCCAGCGCGGTGGCTATTCCGGAATACCTGGATAAAGCCGCAGAGGTAAAAGCTGACATCTCGCTGCTCGAAGAAGTGAGCGATATCGTCAGTCTGAGCGGGAAAATTCCACCGGCCAAACTGGCGGAGGCCAAAAGCAAACTGGAACGCCTGCGCATGAAGTACGGCAGCATTTCCCAAATCAGCCGGCTGCAAAACCGCCTGGATTTGCTCATCCCCGCGACAATTCAGTCGCTGCTGGACAATACTCAGCGCTTACAGAAGGACGCGGCTGAGGCGCCGACGCTTGCCAGCGCTCTCCAAAAAATTGCCGGCGCGCGGGAAAATCTGGACCTTCTGCGCCAGTTGGACGCCTACGATTCTCAGAGCCTGCTTCTGGAAAACGAAATCAGCAGTCTCGAAACGGAAATTGAGGCGCATCAAGATGCCATCAATCGGGCCTTGGAAGCCCAAAAAACCGGCAGCCGCTTCTTCGCGCTGGATGCTTTCCTCATCAGTCGCGGAGTCCGCAAGCGCTTCCCCAACGACCCCCAGGTCATCAAGCTTAAACGCGGGCTCTCGCTCACCTATATGGTTGCTGTATCAGGTGCATTATTGGCGCTTGTTATGCTGGGCCTGCTAATTAGTGTGGCTACGCGCAGTATCAGCAGCGCCATTCAAGCCCGCAACCTGGCTCGCACTCCCACCGCGACCTTCACCCCGACCATTACACTGACCCCGACCATCACCCCAACCCCGACGAAAACCCTGACCCCCACACCTGATTATTCACCTACCCCAACAAAAACGGCGACCCCGACACCCGTGGTGTACGTTGAAACCATCCGTCAGGTGTATGCCCGCAATGATTGTTATGAAGGTTATATTGCCACCGGACGAATCCCCCAGGGCACGCAGCTTACGCTGCTGCCAATGCCCGAAAGGCGCTTTGACAATTTCAACCGGGAATGTCTGCTGGTGGAATTCCGCGGAAATGGGTTCTCCATCATTGGTTATGTGCTGCTGGTGGATGTCATCGTAAAATAGTCGCTTTCCCCTTGTCAATCAAACCCGGTATGACCCAGCCGCATGCCGGGTTTTTTAACGCGCAGGGATATAATTAGGACGCAAACAGGCGTATGGAAATGGAAAATCTCGACCAGGCTTACCAGGACACCCTGGATTTTATTTACAGCTTTATCGATTTCAGCATGAAGCGGCACCTGGATGACAGCCACCGCTTTTTCAAACTGGACCGCATGCGGCGGATGATGGATTTACTCGGAAACCCGCAGGATAAGTTTTTAAGCATCCACGTGGCGGGCACCAAAGGCAAAGGCTCCACCGCCTCTCTCTGCGCGTCCGCACTGCGAGCTGCCGGGTACCGCGTGGGTTTATACACCTCACCACACCTGCAGGAGTTTACCGAACGCATCCAAATAAACGGCTGCCAGATTGACCGACAGTCGCTGGTAAACCTCGCCGCCCGAATTCGCCCGCTGACAGAAAAAGTACCCGATATCACCACGTTTGAACTCACCACGGCGCTCGCGTTTCTCTTCTTCTTCGAAAGCAAGGTGAACATCGCCGTGATAGAAGTCGGGCTGGGCGGCAGGCTGGACGCCACCAATATCATCAACCCGCTTGTTTCGGTCATCACCCCCATTTCTTACGACCATACCGCCATTTTGGGAAATACGCTGTCCGAGATTGCGTCTGAAAAAGCCGGCATTATCAAACCCGGCATACCGGTGGTCTTAGCCCCGCAGGCCCCCGAAGCCGGGCAGGAACTGGTGCGTATCGCCCTGGAACGCGGTTCGCCGCTGACACGGGCGGACCAGGCATATTCGCTAACCATCAACAGGCATTCTTTGCGGGCGCAGTCTGTAAGCATTGCTGCCCTGGGTGGCAGCCCTCTGGTGACCGCTTCGCTGGCAGACCCGGAGATTACCCTAACACTGCCTCTTTTAGGCGCGCACCAGGCGCAAAACGCGCTGACAGCGCTGGCAGCTTTGGACCAGGCCCGCGCGCAGGGGCTGGCGCTCTCCCGGGAGGACGTCCGAAAAGGCTTTGAACAGGTGGTGTGGCCGGCCCGTTTTGAAATCCTGCGCGAAAATCCGCCTGTGGTCATAGACTCAGCCCACAACGGGGATTCCATGAACCGCCTCAGACAGAGCCTGGATGATTATTTTCCCGGGCAAAAATTCTTGCTGGTCTTTGGCGCCTCTGCAGATAAGGAATTGGACGCCATGCTGACCGAAATCCTGCCGCGCGTGGAAAGCGTCATCACCACGCTCTCCACCCATCCGCGCGCCGCGGACCCCGTCAAATTGATGGAACAAATCCGGCCGTACGGCCTGCCAATCGAAGCGGTGAGCCCGGCGGAAGACGCGCTGGCGCTGGCGCTGGCTCGCGCGGGCACTGACACCGGCATTATCGTGGCTGGCAGCGTTTTCATCGCCGCTGCAGCAAGGGATATCTGGTATTCTGGTCTTAGTCAGGCTGATAAGTCCGGAGTATAATTTCCAGCCCTGTAATAACACTCCGAGGAGTATTTTTTCGTGTATCGCGACCCATTTTTCTTTAACCAACTTAACCGGGATGACCCTTTTCAGGTATCCCGATTTTCGAGCCTGAGCAACCTGCGGAACGTGAAAGACAGAAAACGGGATAAAGAAGGTTTCCTTGTTGGCCCGGCAATCAACCTGGAAGATATGCTCATGCTCCCGCACGCGATGGCGCCGCTGACCCTGGTCGATGACCCGGACACCCTAAAGACGCTTCAGGACGCCTATCAAAGCAACCAAACGCTTTTTGCCTGTTACTCCGCAATGGACCTTAACCTGGAAGATACCCAGGAAAAATATCTTGAGATTGGGCTGGAAGTGGCCGTTGGGAGTTTGATTAACCTCGATGCCGGCAGGCAGTCTGTCCTTTTGCAGGCCCGTCGCAGAATTAAAGTTGAAGATATCTGGCAGGAAGGCAGCCAGTTGATGATGCGCTGCCGGCCAATCAAAGCCCGAAGGAGCAGCGCTGTTGTCCAAACCGCGCTGCGGCGCGCCGTGGTCGATAAGTTTAAAGACTACGCCAATCTGGTGGAGTTCCTCAATGACGACGTTGTCGAATACGTCAGCTCAATAGAAGACAGCGGCGACCTGGCGGATATTGTATTATCCACCCTGGACCTGACCGAGGAAGAGCGTCTTGCTTTCCTGCTGGAAACAGACGGCAGCATCCGCCTGGAAGCAGCCCTGCGCAAATTGATGAATGAGACCCGCCTGTTGGAACTGGAAAACGAAATCCAAAATCGCGTCCAATCGGAACTTGACCGAAACCAGCGGGAAAACTACCTGCGCGAACAAATCTCCACCCTGCAGCGCGAACTGAACGACGGCAAACCCTCAGATCCAGACTATCAGGAGTTGAGTGAGGCCCTGAGCAAAATTAACCTGCCGGAAGAAGCGCGGGAAGCCGCCGAAAAAGAGCTGGAGCGTTTTGCCGCCATGCCTTCACTCTCGCCTGAAAGCGGAATGATTCAAACCTACCTGCGCTGGCTGATTGAACTCCCCTGGGATAAGGAAACGCAGGATAACCTCGATATCAACCATGCCAGGGAGATTCTGGAGAAGAACCACTTCGGGCTCAAGAAAGCCAAAGACCGGATTTTGGAATACCTGGCCGTCCGCAGCCTGAAACCAAAACGAAACCGACAGCCCATCTTGTGTTTTGTCGGTCCTCCTGGAACAGGGAAAACCTCTTTGGGCAAATCCATCGCCGACGCGCTGGAACGCAGCTTCGTGAGAGTCTCGTTGGGAGGCGTTCATGACGAAGCGGAAATCCGGGGGCACCGCCGGACGTATCTTGGCGCGCTGCCCGGCCGCATTCTGCAAACCATGCGCAAAGCCGGGACGATTAATCCGGTCTTCATGCTGGATGAAATCGATAAACTCAGTGCGGATTTTCAGGGCGATCCAGCCGCCGCTTTGCTGGAAGTTCTGGACCCCGAGCAGAACTATGCCTTCTCCGACCATTACCTTGAAGTCGCCTACGACCTCTCCAAGGTGCTGTTCATCACCACTGCCAATACAGTTTCCACCATCCCGCCCGCGCTGCTGGACCGTATGGAGTTAATTGAATTTCCTGGCTATATTCTGGAAGAGAAGGTGGCCATCGCCAGGCAGTTTCTCATCCCAAAACAACTGGAAGAAACCGGCCTGGAAGAGGAGCCAATCCATTTCTCGGCGGAGGCATTGCAGGCAATCATCGAGGGATATACCTACGAAGCCGGCGTCCGCAATCTTGAGCGCGAGATTGGTTCTGTCCTCCGAAAAATCGCGCGCATGAAATCTGAAGGGAAAAGTTTCCCATTGGAAATTAGCGCGGACTTCGTCTCCGAACTGCTTGGGCCGGCGGAATTCTTCCCGGCGGTAGCGGAGCAAAATGACGAAATTGGAATGGCAACAGCCATTGCCTGGACGGAGAACGGCGGCGAAATTATGCCGGTTGAAGTGCTGGTCATCGAAGGCAAAGGCAACCTGCAGATGACCGGGCAGATTGGCGAAATCATGCAGGAGTCCGCTCAGGCTGCCCTGTCTTATCTCAAGTCCAAGCAAGAGACCTTCCAGATACCAACTGACTTTTTTGAGGAAATGGATATTCATATTCATGTCCCTGAAGGCTCAATCCCGAAAGACGGCCCAAGCGCCGGCATCACGCTGGCGACCGCCCTCACCTCGGCCGTGCTGGGTGTGCCGGTACGGCACGAAGTCGCGATGACAGGCGAAATCACCCTGCGCGGCAGAGTGCTGCCAGTTGGCGGGGTGCGGGAGAAAGTCCTGGCAGCCAGCCGTTCCGGCATCCGCACCGTGCTGCTGCCGCGCAAAAATGAGAAAGACCTGCGCGAGATTCCGCCTCAGGTATTGAGCAAGCTCCAGATTGTCCTCGTGGACCACATGGACCAGGTTCTGGAAGCGGCACTGGCAGATAAGCCCATCAACCGCAAACCCAAACCATCCGCCTCCCGCGGAAGAAAGAAAAAAAGCGCGCCTGACCAGCAGGACGCGCCCAAATCACCACAGGAGGGTTAGGTTATTCAGTTTCTTCAGGCGGAGTGTTTTGTACCTCTGCCTGAAGTGTTTTGATGCCGTTGCGCACCTGCGCCAGGATGCGGTTCATTTCCGCTTCCAGTTTCGTCAGTGTTTCCACCACATAACGGTCGGCATCCCGTTGGGTCTGCGCGGCTTCCCGACGGGCCTGTTCGGTAATTTGCTCTGCTTTGGCCTGTGCCGCGAGAAAAACCTCGCTTTTCTCAATCATCTTTTCGCTCTTCTCGCGCGCCAATGCCAGAGTGCGGTTAGCTTCTTCCTGCGCCTGCGCCAGAATGCGGTCTTTCTGGGCAATGATTTGCTGAGACTTTTTAATATCATCGGGGATGGAAATGCGCATTTGGTCGATGATATCCATAAAGGCATTCTCATCCACAACCACGCTGCGGCTTAATGGAATGGGCCGGCTATTATTGAACAGTTCTTCCAAACGGTCTACCAGGTGAAGGATATCCATATCTTTCTCCGTGAATACTGATGAATGCGCGTTAATCCAGTTTATCATGAATTAAGGGCTTAAGCGAAATCTTTTTCCTGCCCCGGTCGGCTCCGATAAATACGCCGCAGTGCGACATCTGTAATCGTTGGTTTAGTCCTTCAACGAAGTTCCCGGCACCACTGTCTGATTGTGGCCTAAGATTCGGAATTTATCCCGCAGTGCCGCCTGAACGTAATCCGGAACCATGCTGGAAACGTCGCCGTCCAGTGAGGCGATTTCCTTGACTGTGCTTGAGGAGAGGAAGGTGTTTTGCTCGGTGGTAATCAGCGCGATGACGTCAATATCCGCTTCCAGACGTTTGTTTGCCAGCGCCATGCGGAACTCATACTCAAAATCCGAGAAAACGCGCAGTCCTCTTACGATTGCCTTTGCGCCAATTTCTCTCGCAAAGCTCACCGTGAGCACCTGGTACCCAACGACGCTCACATTGGGCAGTCCCTCCATAGCCCGTTCGACCAATGCTATCCGCTCCTCAGGACTGAACAGCAGCGATTTAATCGGTTTATCGTAGACAGCCACCACCACTTCATCAAACAAACGCGCCGCGCGGCGGGCGATATCAATATGTCCGTAGTGGATAGGGTCAAAAGTTCCAGGAAATAATACTTTTGTCATCAGCTCACATCTCCATTACCGCCAGCAGACGGCCAGAAATTTTCAACAGCGCGTTTCAGCGCCTGGTTTTCTTCAGAGGTCAGCTCCGGATCTTGCGCCAGTAGTTGTTCAGCAATCGCGCGGGCTTTTTGTATCAAACGCACATCTGCCAGGTTGGCCATTTTCAGGTCCACAAATCCTGCCTGCCTGGTGCCCAAAAAGTCTCCCGGTCCGCGCTGTTGGAGGTCTTTTTCCGCCAGGACAAAACCGTCATTGGTCTGGGTCATCACAGCCAGCCGTTCATTTTCTGCTGAACTATCGCTTTCGGGAATGAGAACGCAGAAAGACTGCGCGTCTCCTCTGCCAACGCGGCCGCGGAACTGATGCAGCTGCGCCAGGCCAAATCGGTTTGCCCCCTCAATCACCATGATTGTGGCGTTGGGAACGTCCACACCCACTTCAACCACGGACGTGGAAACGAGGATGTCATACTCTCTATTTCGAAAGGCCAGCATCACAGCGTCTTTATCCGCCGGTTTCATTCTTCCGTGTACCAAACCAACCTTCAGGTGCGGGAAAGCTTCTTCCTGCAGGCGCTGCTGTTCTTCCACGGCCGCCCTGACTTCCTCGTTTTCGCCCTGTTCCACCAGAGGATAGATAATAAAGGCCTGATGGCCAGCCTGAACCTGTTCCTCAATCATTTCATAAACGGCGTGGCGTTCGTACGGATATGCTATGCGGGTCTCGATTGGAAGTCTGCCAGCAGGCATTTCATCCATGATGCTCACATCCAAATCCCCAAATATCGTCAGCTGCAAAGAGCGGGGGATTGGCGTGGCAGTCATCACCAACAGGTGCGGGTTGTTCCCTTTCGCGCGTAAGGCTGCGCGCTGCTGCACCCCAAAGCGGTGCTGTTCGTCTACCACAACCATCTGCAGATTCTGAAAGCTGACCGGCTCCTCGATCAGGGCGTGCGTGCCCACCAGAAGTTTAACATAGCCGTCTTGCAGGCCTGTAAGGATTTGGCGGCGTTCTGCCGCGCTGGTATCGCCGGTTAGCAAGCGCACCTGGTCGGGGGCAAGAAAGGCGGGGTGCGCCCCGTGCGTTTCGGTAAGCAGGCTCCGAATCGTCCGGTAGTGCTGCTCCGCCAGAATTCCCGTAGGGGCCATAAGCGCGGCCTGCCCGCCTCCCTCAATTACAATGGACATACCCAATACCGCGACAATCGTCTTCCCCGAGCCCACGTCGCCCTGCAGCAGGCGGTTCATGGGGTGCGGGCTGGCCACATCTTTGCGAATCTCTTCCAACGCTCGCGTCTGCGCGTTGGTCAAGGCATACGGCAGCCCCTGTACGCGCTCTTTCAGCCAGGCGTCGCTCACGGAGAACGGCGTGCCGGTCAGGTCCTGCCATTGTCTTTTCTGGCGGATTACCCCGACCTGCAATAGGAAAATCTCATCAAAGGCGAAACGCCTTTGCGCTGCCCTCAGGTGTTCGTGTGAATCAGGAAAGTGAATTTGCGCCAGCGCTTCCGGAAGCGGAATCACCTGCGCTCTTTCGCGCACCGCCTCGGGTAAAAATTCCGGCACCCGCGCTGCCCAGAACTGCGAAACATTGAATTGCGTCTTGCGCAGCCAGCGCTGAGAGATTTGCGCGCTGAGCGGATAAACCGGCACAATCCGGTTAGTATTCAACTGCTGCTGGTCTACGGACTCGTAATCGGGGTGGAACATCGCCAGCCTGCCGCTGCTGGTTTCCACCTTGCCAGAGATGGTGATGAACATTCCAATCTTCAGGTAGCGCTGCACGTAGGTCTGGTTAAACCAGATGAGCCGCAGCACGCCGGTGGCATCCGAAACAATTACCTCCGTCACGAGCTTTCCTCTGCCGGTACGCATTGTCCTGATATCCACCACTTTCGCGAGAATTGTTACCTCCTCGCCGTAGCGCAGCTGCTGAATGGATTTCAGCTGCGAATAATCATCGTAACGGCGGGGAAACAGGTAGAGTAAATCCTTTATGGTAAACACATTCAGTTTTTCCAGGTTTTTTGCCTGTTTTTCCCCAATGCCGCGGATTTTTACCACCGGCGCGTTCAACCCGGCATTCGAAGTATCCAGCAGTGCTGCTCCGCCCAACTTGCGGGATACCTGATTCAACGGGCTTTTTGTATGAGCAGCATCGCGCGGCTTTTCCTGGGGCGCGGGCGCGTCATGCTTGCGCGGTTCGGGCGGTGGTGTTTCCAGCGCGCTTAAATCCGGAATTTGCAGAAGCGCGGCAATTTCCAGCAGCGTTTGCCGGCGGGCGGCTGAATCCAACGTGTGGTAAGCTGCCAGCTTTTCAGCCACCGATGGAATGAGCCGCTCTGACAAACCGGCTTCCCGGGCGTCAGAAAGCCAGGCTTCGCTCAGCCGTTTCATGCCCCCGTAGACAGCCTTATCCAGAAAGCCCTGACTGGCTTCCAGACGGAAAATTTTCCCGTATTTTTCGCTGATATTTGCCATGATTGAGGATAATGATACCCGATTCTCTCGCAGCTCAGCAGCTTCTACATTGAGGATAATAAAGCGGGTTCAGGTTTGACCGTAAAAGAAAAAACCGGCAGCGCTGCCGGTTTTAGTAGACTTTTTGGTTACTCAATCGCCACGATTAGTTGATAGTAGGGCTGCCCGCCGTCGTGAACTTCCACTTCGTGGTCGGGATAGCGTTCGCGAACTTTATCCACCATCTGGTTGACGCGCGGAAGTGTCATGCCTTCACCATAGAAGAGCGTTATCCGCTCATAGTCCTCCACTTTCGCGGCAGTTAAGAGTTGGGTCAGCGCATCATCAACCGTATCCGTGGAAATAATCAATTTTCCATCCAGCAAGGCAATGACGCTGTTTTTCTCCACATGCACGTCGTCAATCGTGACATCGCGGGTCGCGGTAGTGATTTCGCCTGTGTGCACTTCGGTGATTGCTTCCAGCATGGATTCTTCATTCTCTGCCAGCGTGCCTTCCGGCAGCAAACGCAGCATGGCGGCAAACCCCTGCGGCGCGTTGCGGGTCGGGATGACAACGATTTGTTTCACGCTGACCTTTGCCGCGTTTTGTGCCGCCAGGATTATGTTTTTATTGTTGGGAAGGATGATAATTTTATCCGTGGGAAGATTCTCAAAAGCGGCGACAATTTCCTTAACGCTCGGATTCATCGTCTGCCCGCCGGACACAACCGCCGCGGCGCCCAGGCTGGCGAAAATGCGCGTCAGGCCTTCACCGGGGGAAACTGCCACTACCGCGACCTGCCCCGGTTCAACCGGCGCGAATTTCACTTTTGCGGTTTCTTCTTTTTGAGAATTCATCTGGTCCTGTAAATTTTCCATCGCGATTTTCTTTACAATACCCAGATTTTCCGTGTACTCAATTGGAGCGTAACGCTTATCCAGAGGTACGTGGATATGCATGCGGTAAATTCCGTCGCCTTCGCCGACCTGAATGCTGGTGCCAATTTCGCTCAAACCGTTGTAATATGCTTCAAGGGAAAAATCCGGGTGAGGCGCGAAGTCAATCACGACTTCATAGTCCTGGCCTTCTTCCACTGTTTCCAGGGTGTTGGCGAGGTCTAATTCAGAGAGCGGCTTAACGACAGCTGTGGAGACATCCAGCGACTTTCCTTCCAGTAAACGGAGCATGCCTTCAAAGATATAAAACAGCCCGGTTCCGCCAGAATCTACCACGCCGGCCTGTTTAAGAATTGGCAGGAGTTCCGGCGTGCGCCTGACGCTCTCCTCGCCCGCGGTGACAATCGTAATCAGCAAGTCGCTGAGCTTGGAATCCGGTTTGATACTGGTCTCTACCGCGGCGGTAATATCCTTGATGACTGTCAGAATTGTGCCTTCCACCGGCCGCACGACACCTTTATAGGCCGTGTTGCGAGCTTCTTGCAGCGCTCGGACAAAAAGCGCGCTGTCCATCGTTTCGTAGTGGTCCAATGCGCGCGAAAAGCCGCGCCAAATCTGTGAAAGTATTACGCCCGAATTACCGCGCGCGCCCATCAGGGCGCCCTGCGCGAAAGTGTGCGCCATTTCGCCCACGTTCTTTGTCACTTTGGATTCAGCTTCGGTAAAAGCTGCCTGCATGGTCAGCACCATATTGGTGCCGGTATCCCCGTCGGGAACAGGAAATACGTTTAGAGAGTTGACATGCTGCTGGTTGGTTGTCAGCCAGATAAGACCGGCTTCGAACAACAACTTTAAACCTTCGCCATCCAATGGGGACTGAACCAGGCGGTGCCGTTCAGCCTCAGATAGAATGGCTATCGTCTTTCCATTCATAAAACCTCGATAAACAATTAAGTAATGATGCCTAATCCGGATTGCTGATTCTGAGGCCGCGCACGTGCACGTTCACCCGAATCACAGGAATGCCCATTGTTTTTTCAACGTTGTATTTCACAGCCTCCGCGACAGAATCGGTCACTGTTTTAATGCGCAAGCCGTATTCAATTACCAGATACACATCCAGGTAAAGACCTTCGTCGTCAGCTGTCACATTGATGCCGTAAGAACTGTTCCTGCGTAAGAGCTGACCGGCAGCCTCGAAAACATTTGCCGGGGCAAGGCTGATAACGCCGTAAGATTGCAGAGCAGCATGCCGCGCAACGGATTTAATCGCTTGTGGGAGAATATAAATTCGTCCTAATGGATTTTGCTGACTTGTCATTTTCAGTTTTCTCTCTTCTCTAATCGCGACTTGATTCTTGTGCCAATGTGTGATATTATCATCGACTGCTTGGGTCGGTCAATCCTTCCCAACCTCGACATTATACTGTATGAAAGGAAATCGAGATGGCAAAGTGCGATCATTGTGGTAAATCAACCAGTTTCGGTCATAATCGCAGCCACTCTCTTGTCGCGACCCGGCGCGAGTTCCGCCCAAACCTTCAGCGGATCACTGTGTTCGAAAACGGCAAGAAAGTTCGCAAGGTACTGTGCGCGCGCTGTATTAAGACCCTGACCAAAGCATTCAATTAATTAACACGTATACTGATAAAAAGTCGCTCAGGCGGCTTTTTTTCATTTAACCAGAGCCTTTCGCAAACTGGCAATGCCCGCGCTGATGCCGCCGGGGTGTCCAAAGACCGCTGTCCCCGCGACAAAATCTCTTGCGCCGGCTTCATAGACCGCGGCAATTGTTTCCGCGTCAATCCCGCCGTCCACCTGGATGACCGCATCTGAACCGATTTCCTGAAGCAGCTCGCGTGTACGGCGCACTTTATCCACAGCTGAAGGAATAAATTTTTGACCGCCAAAACCAGGGTTGACCGACATAATCAGCACCAGGTCAAACATTCCGGAAAGATAACGCAGGCCGTCCACCGGTGTGGCGGGATTGAAGGTAATCCCCGGCGCCGCGCCAAGGTCGCGGATGCGCTGTAAGGTGCGGTGGATATGCGGGCAGGTCTCATGATGCACCGTGATGGCATCCGCTCCCGCCTCCACAAATGCTTCCAGGTGCTTTTCAGGTTCAACAATCATCAGATGCACGTCCAGGGGCAGAGATGTGACCTTTTTACACGCCCTGACAATGACCGGGCCGAAGCTGATATTCGGGACGAAGCGTCCATCCATGACATCAATATGAATTTTGTCCGCGCCGGCGCTTTCGCACTCGCGTAAATCATGGATGAGGTTTCCCAGGTTGGCGGAGAGAATGGAGGGGGAAATTGTGGCGCGCATAAAGCCTCACGGTCTCAAGGTAAGATACACATACAGCCAGAAAGGAATCAGGCCGAACATGGCGGCGGCAGCAAGCAGCCAGAGCATCAGCGTTCCCCAATCCGGGCTTTTTTTCTCCGGCGCGCGCTCGTCAGCGCCATCATCCGCCGAAAGCGGGAGTTCGTTAATCGGGGTGGGAACAGGCTCCGGAACAGGCAGGGTTGTGACCGGCTTGGGAGCGGGCTGCGGAGCCGCCGGTCGCGCTTGCGCCGGCCCGCTTTTGTAAGATTGCAGACCCGCCAAAAGCCTTCCCAACTGGTCCGCGGTGCGATAGCGCGCGGAGGGCTCCTTGGAAAGCACTTTCAGGATGATAGCTTCCAGGGGTTCAGGGATATCTGGATTAAGCACGCGCGGCGGCACCGGACGTCCTTCGCGGTGCAAACGCGCCAGTTCTGCCGCGTCGGGGGAGTTGAAAGGCAGCTGTCCGGTCAGCATTTCGTACAGGATAACGCCCAGCGAATACACATCTGAAGCGGGAGAAGGCGGCAAACCAGAGGCCTGCTCCGGTGAAAAATAAAGGGGAGAGCCCCACACCACGTCGCTGCGTTCCTCCGGAGAAATGGTAGCCAGCGCCCTGGCAATGCCAAAATCAGTCACCTTCAGGCGCCCATCCGGACTGACCAGCATATTGTGGGGTTTGATATCGCAGTGAACCAGCCCCGCCCGGTGCGCGTACCCCACACCCTGACAGGCTTGCGACATCAAATCCAGCGCTTCCTGGATTTCAAAACGGCCCTTTTCGCGGATGCGGGTTTTAAGGTCTGTGCCGGGAACAAATTCCATCACAATGAAAAGATGCCGCTGGTCCAGACCAAAATCGTGCACGGTGACAATGTTCGGATGGGAAAGGTTAGCCGCGGCTTTGGCTTCCTGTCGAAAACGTTCCCGAAAGGCGGCATCTACCGAAAAATCTTCCCGCAGCACCTTCACCGCGACAAAGCGTTCCAGCATCAGGTCCTTGGCCTTGTAAACAAGCGCCATCCCCCCTGTCCCAAGGGATTCAATTAATTGGTATCGGTCGTTCAGAATTCCGGGAGGTGTCATTTGACCTCATTATAAAACAAAAACTTACCCAAAAAAGCTGCCGTTGTTACCTGCTCGTGATAAGAAAAAATGCCGCGGTACACATATTTTGCTAGGAAGTGGGAACCGGGCAGCGAATTTGATTAATTGTTCCAAAAAACCTTAAATAAATGCAATTTGTGTGCCAAAACCCTTGCATTTTTCACAAAAAGAATCTATAATGTGGGAAATAATGTCATAAAGTGTCAGAAAGTGTCGTTGAGAGCGCTGGAACTTACCAGCGTTTCGCAATTAAAAGGGAATTAGAACTTATGTTCTTAGGGCAATTTGACCACAACATCGACGCGAAAGGGAGACTCACCATCCCCTCCAACTTCCGGGAAGAAGCTCCTGAAGGGCTGTTCGTGACCAAGGGCTTCGACAACAACCTGATAGCCTATCCGCGGGATGTTTACGAGCGCATGGCGGAAAAAATCAACGAGCTTTCCATCACCGATCCTGAATCCCGCGCGCTGCGCAGAATGTTCTTTTCCAACACGGTCGCGCTGAGCTATGACACTGCCGGACGTATTTTACTACCAGCTTTCCTGCGGGAATCCGCGCAAATCGCCACGACATGCAAACTGGTGGGCAACGGCGACAATATTGAAATCTGGTCAATGGAACTCTGGCAGATAGAAAATCAGAAAAACGGCGGCTCCGAGAAAAACAGCAGTCGTTGGGCGGCCTATAACATTTCAACTAGAGGTCATTAATGACCGCGGGATTGGGGGATGAACCCCATCACCGACCAGTACTTTACAAACAAATTTTTGATTACCTCGCGCCGTTCAGCCCGGGCAAATACCTGGACTGCACTGCCGGCGCGGGCGGCCACTCCAGCGGCATTCTGGAAGCCAGCGCTCCTGACGGCCTTCTGCTTGCTCTCGACCTGGACCCCCGCGCTGTAGCGCTGACAAGCGCCCGCCTGGCACCATACGGCCAGCGCGCGATAGTCCGGCAGGGTTCTTACCTGCGCAGCAGCGAGTTTCTGCGCGAACTCGGCTGGGAAAAGGTGGATGGCATCCTTCTGGATTTGGGAGTGTCCTCCATGCAGCTGGATGAAGCGGAACGCGGCTTTTCCTTTCGGCAGGATGGACCGCTGGATATGCGCTTTGACCCGGCCAGCAAACCAAGCGCTGCTGACCTGGTCAACAACCTGAATGAAAGGGAACTGGCGGATATCCTTTGGAGGTACGGCGAGGAACGTTTTTCCAGGCGCATCGCGCGGGCAATTGTTCGGGCCAGACCGATTTACACGACGACAGAACTGGCAGGCATCGTCCGGTCGGTACTGGGCAGAACGCAGGAAAAACAGGACCCTGCCACCAGAACATTTCAGGCCCTGCGGATTGCCGTCAACAATGAACTGGCAGTTATTGCGGAAGCCGTACCAAAGCTTATCGCACTTTTACAGCCAAACGCGCGGATAGCAGTCATATCATTCCACTCATTGGAAGACCGCATCATCAAACATGCCTTCCAGCGGGAAAGCCGGAACTGCATCTGCCCGCCGGAACAGCCGGTTTGCACCTGCGGGCACCGCGCGAGTATCAAGATTGTCACCCCTCATCCGGTGGAAGCCGGAGAAACGGAAAAGAAGGAGAACCCCCGCGCGCGCAGCGCGAAACTGAGAGTGGCTGAAAAATTACAAGAAATGGCATAGAATCTGCAGCCTTACGACTATGAAAACTAAGAACATCATTCACGCATACAAACAAGCCCCCTGGCGCCAACAACTCCAGTGGATTGGCATTTTTCTGCTGATTCTTGTGACAATCGCGGCAATCGCGGGCGTATACCTTTCTCTCAGCGCTAAAGCTGCCGTGACCGGCCGGCGAATTCAGAAGTTGGAATTCCAAATCAGCGCCCTGGAGTTGGAAATTAATGACCTGGCTTCTCAGCTGGCCTACGCGTCTTCCGCCCGGGTCATGAGCGAGCGCGCCAAAGCCCTGAACATGAAACAGCGCGACCCAGCGGAAGCGTTGTACCTTGAAGTTCCAGGCTACAGCCCCGAAGGTTTTGCCCTGGCGCCCGCGCCGAGTGTTGATAAAATCCCCAGCCCGTCCATTCTTCCGGAATTCACTTCCTCCCTGTGGGATTGGCTGGGCGACCGATTGGCTCAACTGCCGGAATCGGCGGAAAGCACTCCGGAGGCGCAGCCATGAAAAACGCATCCTGGACTCGCTACATTTTGATTCTGCTGGTTTTTGTCTTGTTATCCGGCAGCGTCGGCGTGAGGATGATTAGCATCCAGAACATCCCTGCCGCCCAGGTCATTCTGGAGAAAAGCAAAAACCTTGTGGGAGTAACACAAACTATTTACCCCGAGCGCGGCAGCATTTACGATTCGCAGGGAAGACTGCTGGCAGGGAATGAAACCGTCTATGAAGTCGGGCTGGACTTGCGCAGCATTGCCCAACCGGAAACAATCGCCGCGGTCGCCAGCAGCGTGCTTGGCCTGGATTACAGCGAAACGCTTGTTTATGCCAAGACGGAACCCATTGAAAATCAAAAGCTCTATATCGTGCTGGATTCTTTCGTTGAAAAGGAAAAAATCGAGCAGCTGGAACTGATTGAAGAAGATTACAAAACGAGGCCGATAGGTAAAAACGAAACACGCCCAAGTCTCGAAGGCCTGATTTGGACTCCTTACAACAAACGCAGTTACCCCGAAGGAGACGTGGCAGCCAATCTGCTTGGATTTTATTCTTTCCTCGACCGCGTGGACGGCCGCGGTTATTACGGCGTGGAAGAGGCCTACAACGACCTGCTGGCAGGTACACCCAAGCAGGTGTACACGCCTTTTGACCCGCAGAAAATCAGCTCCGTCGAAGATATTCCGCCCGGCGCCAGCCTCGTCCTGACGATTGACCGGGAAATCCAGGCTATGGTGGAAGAGCAGCTTGCCGAAGCCATCGAATGGTCCGGAGCGGAATCCGGCACCATCGTGGTCTACAACCCCGAAGACGGCAGCATCATCGCGATGGCGACCACGCCCAGAATGGACCCCAATTATTACTGGACTCAGGGTTCGGTTTTCCCGGGCAGCACGCCGTTCAACCGCCCCATCAGTGAGACTTACGAGCCCGGTTCGGTCTTCAAAGTCATCACGATGGCATCCGCGCTGGACGCCGGCGCGGTGAAACCGGACACAATCTTTAACGACACCGGGTCAATCATGGTTGGCGGCAGCACGATTACCAACTGGAACTACGGCGCTTGGGGCGAGCAGGATATGACCGGCTGTATGCAGCACTCCCTGAATGTGTGTTTGTCGTGGATTGCCACGCAGCTCGGCGCGGATAAGTTTTATACCTACCTGAAGAATTTTGGTTTCGACCGCAATACCGGCATCGACCTGGGCGGTGAATCGCACTGGCCGCTGAAACTGCCCGGCGACAACCAATGGTATGAAGTGGACCTGGCGACCAACTCGTTTGGCCAGGGCATCTCGGTGACGCCAATTCAGATGGCCATGGCCATCGGCGCGGTAGCCAATGAGGGCCGTATGATGGCGCCGCATGTCGTGAAGGCCATCATCATCGACGGTCAGCAGTACGAAATCAATCCGGTCATTGTTGGCAATCCCATCAAAGCCGAAACCGCGGAAACGCTGACGCGCATGCTGGTTACCTCTCTTGAGGAGGAGTCCTCCGTGGCGTTGGTAGAAGGATACTCTGTTGCCGGGAAGACCGGCACAGCTGAAATCCCGACCCCCTTCGGATATACCAGCTCGGTCACCAACACCTCCTTCGTCGGCTGGGGGCCGGCTGAAGATCCGAAGTTCCTGGTCTATGTCTGGCTGGAAAAACCGACCATCAGCATCTGGGGTTCCGAAGTTGCGGCTCCGGTCTTCTCAAAAGTCGTGCAAAAGCTGGTGGTACTGATGGATATTCCGCCGGATCAAATTCGCCTGCAGGCATCCGCGGAGGACCACTAATATGCTGACCCTCCAACACGTCCTGAAAGCCCTTCTTGGGCACGGTATCGGAGAGCTTGACTTCAAGCTCCCGGAGGCATTCATAGACTCCCGTTCGGTCAGTGAGTCCGGCCTCTTCTTCGCGCTTCGCGGGGAAAGAACGGACGGCCATTTATACGTCGATGACGCCTTTGCCGGCGGTGCCAGCCTGGCTGTCATTGACCGCCCAATTCAAAGCGCTTATCCGATTGTGGACCTGCGCGCCGCGGAACCAAAGTTGCCGGAGCGCGCGCCGTTCAGCCTGCTGACAGATGACAGCCTGCTAGCCCTGCAAAAAATCGCTTCTTATTGGCGCAGTCAATTTGACATCAAGGTTATTGGCATCACAGGCAGTGTGGGCAAATCTTCCACCAAGGAACTGACAGCAAACGTTCTCTCCAAACGCCTGGTAACGCTCAAAAACCCGGGCAACCTGAACAACGAAATCGGGATGCCGCTCTCGATTTTGAAACTCACCGAGGAGCACGAAGTCGCGGTATTGGAAATGGGCTTTTATGTTCCCGGAGAAATAAAACTGCTGTGCGATATTGCCAGGCCGCAGATTGGCATTGTGACCAATATCGGTACGGTCCATGCGGAACGCGCCGGTTCGATTGATGTCATCGCGCAAGGCAAGGCTGAACTGGTGCAGGCGCTTCCTCCCGCCCCGGAGGGTGTCGCCATCCTGAATTATGATGACGAACGCGTGCTCGCTATGGCCGCCAAGACCAAAGCGCGCGTTTTTACCTACGGCCTCTGCCCGCAGGCTGACCTGTGGGCTGACCAAGTTGAGAGCATGGGTTTGGAAGGCATACGCTGCCGCATTCATTATCAAGGAGATTCTTTTTATGTTACAGCGCCCCTGATTGGCCGGCATTCGGTCTACACCATGCTGCGTTCCGCTGCCGCGGCGCTCAGCCTTGGCTTTTCCTGGGATTGGATTTTCTACGCGCTGAAAACCAGCAATCTGCAGCTGCGCATTGCCACCACAAAAACCGCCTCCGGCGCTCTGCTGATAGACGACACGTATAACGCCTCACCGGATTCAACCCTCGCGGCGTTGAACCTGCTCGATGACCTCTCCGGACGCAAGGTGGCTGTGCTTGGCGACATGCTGGAGCTTGGTCAGTATGAAGATGACGGCCACCAGCGCGTTGGCATCCGCGCCGCCCAGGTCGCGGACGAGATAGTGCTTGTTGGTCAGCGCAGCCTCAAGACGCAGGCGGCCGCGATCGAAAGCGGTTTCCCGCCAGAAAAAATCCACTGGTTCCCGGACCAAAGCGGGGCTGCCCGGTATTTGCAAGATACGTTGAAAGAACATGATATCGCCTTGATTAAGGGTTCACACGCCATGCACATGGACCTTATCGTGGCCAGTTTGGAGATTGTTTCCTGATGCGCGGATCATCCCTGGCTATTGCCATCAGCGGTTTTAGTTTCTTACTCACGGTGATTTGGGGCTCTCCGTTCATTAAGCTGCTTAAGCACCTAAAGATTGGCAAGATTATCAGCATGGACGTGCCGGAATCCCATCTGGCGAAGATGAATACCCCCACGATGGGCGGATTCATGTTCCTGATTCCGATTACCATCCTGACCGTCATCCTGAACGCTGTCTCCCTGTTCGGCTCCCGCCTTTTTGGGTCATCAATTTTTGTCCCCCTGGCGACGCTGTGGTTGTTCGCGCTGATTGGCGCTGTTGATGACTGGGAAGGTATTCGCGGACCGAGGCGCGGATTGGGCATGAGTGCGCGCACCAAGTTCACGCTGCAAGCGCTGGTCGCCATCGCGATCGCGTACAGCCTGAAGGAGCTGCTGGTAGTCCCCAACCTGTTCTGGCCGACTTCTCCCGTGCCGCTGAACCTGGGCTGGTGGTACATTCCCATCGCGGCTTTCATCATCGTCGCCATGGCGAACGCCGTAAACTTTACGGACGGCATCGATGGGCTGGCCGGCATGATTTGCATGACCATGTTTGGCGCTTACGGAATTATTGCCATTTTCCAGGGTCAGGTTTACCTTGCGCGCTTCTGCTTCTGCATCGTCGGCGCCCTGGCAGGTTTCTTGTGGTTCAACGTCAAACCCGCGGAACTGATGATGGGAGATACCGGCTCGCAAGCTTTGGGTGCGATGCTGGCAGTCGTCGCGCTGATGACCGGGCGCTGGGTTTTCCTTCCGCTCATTGCCATTATTCCTGTTTCGGAGCTTCTCAGCGTCATTATTCAGGTTTCTTACTTCAAGCTCACCCATGGGAAGCGTGTTTTCAAAAAATCGCCCATCCACCATCACTTTGAAATGCTGGGTTGGCAGGAAAACCAAATTGTGGCGCGGTTTTGGTTGATTGGCCTCATCGGAGCAATGATCGGATTTGCTCTGACCTTTTTAGGATGATTATGAAAAGCTGGAAGGATATGAAAGTCATCGTGCTGGGAGCTGCCCGTCAGGGAACAGCGCTTTCACGCTACCTCGCGGGTCAGGGCGCGCGCGTCATCCTTACAGACCTGCGCGGTCCCGAATCCCTTTCAGCGGACGCGTTAGCGCTGCAGGACCGCGGCGTGGAACTGCGGCTGGGCGGGCATCCGTTGGAAATGCTCGAAGGTGCGGACATGGTCTGTGTTTCGGGAGGCGTGCCCCTCACCATCCCATTCCTGCAGGAAGCTTCTCGCAGAGGAATAACACTATCCAACGATTCTCAGGTTTTCATGGAAGCCTGCCCTGCTCCAATTGTTGGCATCACCGGGTCGGCAGGAAAAACCACCACCACCGCCCTGCTCGGACTGATGGCGCGAAAATACTTTGAAATGAAGAACAGCCCCAGGCGCGCCTGGGTCGGCGGCAATATTGGAAATCCCCTGATTGACCAGGTGGCGGAGATACACGAAGATGACCTGGTCATCCTCGAGCTTTCCAGTTTCCAGCTTGAACTGATGACAGTTTCCCCGCAGGTGGCAGTTGTCCTCAACATCACCCCCAACCATTTGGACAGGCACGGGACCATGCAGGCCTACACAGCTGCCAAGGCCCGCATACTGCATTTTCAGCACCAGGGAGATGTGGCGGTTCTGAATCGCGATGATTTTGGCTCCTGGGACCTATCCTCGCAGTTGAAGAGCGACCTGATCAGTTTTGGCTTCAATCGTCCTGAGGGGACTCAATACGGAACATACATACAGAAAGACTCCATTTGGCTGCAGATTGACCGTCAGCAGCTGAAAATGCTTCCATTGGACTGGATTCAACTGCGCGGGCAGCACAATATCAGCAATGTGCTGGCGGCCTGCGCCGCGGCCGCGGCGGCCTCGCTGGCGCTGCCGGCCATTCAAAGCGCTGTGGAAGAGTTTACCGGCGTACCGCACAGGCTGGAGTTCGTGCGGAACGTGCGCGGCGCCGATTGGTATAACGATTCCATCGCCACCGCGCCCGAGCGCACGCTTGCCGCGCTTGAATCCTTCCAGGGCCCGCTGATATTGCTTTTGGGCGGCAGGGATAAGGACCTGCCCTGGGATAAGCTGGCTGCGCAAGTGCACAGCCGCGTGCGGCATGCCGTCCTGTTTGGAGAAGCCGCAGGACTGATTGGCCGGGCGCTGGGAACCGTCCAAGCCGGCGAGACGCTTCAGTCCATTACTGAGTGCGCGACGCTTCAGGAAGCGGTGGTTAAAGCCGCGGAACTCGCCCGCGAAGGCGATACCGTGCTGCTTTCGCCGGGCGGCACCAGCTACGACGCCTTTAAGGATTTTGAGGAACGAGGAGAGTACTTCAGACAATGGGTGAACGCGCTGTGACCAATGATTTCGTGAAACCAGCTGCGCGGCGGAGCAGCGCATCCAGACTGCCTTTTGACGTTCCGCTGCTGCTGATAATTGCCAGCCTGCTGGTCATCGGGCTTCTGATGGTGTATTCCACCAGCCTGGACGCTTCTCTGCGCATGGGCAAGGAACCCACCTACCTCTTTACCCGCCAGATTATGTGGGTACTGCTTTCCATTGGCTTGGCTGTGGGCCTGAGCTACATCGACTACCACATCTACAAACCCTACGTCTTCTGGGGTCTGGGGATCATCATCATTCTTTTGCTGGTTGTGCTTATCCGCAACGACATACGCTTCAACTCCAGCCGCGCGCTGTTTGAGGGCTCTTTCCAACCTTCGGAATTCGCCAAGCTCGGCATCATTTTATACCTTTCCTTCTGGCTCTCCTCTCACCGCGAGACGATGAACCTCCTTTCGGACGGCTTATTTCCGCTGCTTCTCGTCGTTGGCGTCACCGCCGGCATGATTGTCCTCCAGCCGGATTTGAGCGCAGCCGCGACTGTCGTTGTGCTGGGTATTTTGCTTTTCTTCCTGGCGGGCGGCGACCTTAAAAAACTGCTGATTTTTGTGGTGTTTGTCGGCGGCATCGGCGCAATTGTGGTTTCGATTTCCCGCACCGGTCAGGCCCGCATCAGCGACTATCTGAGCGGCCTCAAAGACCTGACCGGCAGTTCCTACCATGTTCAGCGCATCTATGAAGCCATTATCAAAGGCGGCGTGTTCGGCGTGGGCATCGGTGAAGCGGATACCAAATTTACCGGCCTGCCCCTGCCGCATACGGACAGCATCTTCGCGGTGATTGCAGAAGAAACAGGGCTGGTAGGCGCGATTTTTGTCATGACGCTGTACGTGCTGCTGCTCTGGCGCGGATTGGTAATTGCCAGACGCGCGCCGGACCAGCTTGGAGCGCTGATTAGCTTCGGGCTCATCAACTGGATTGCGCTTGAGGCATTAATGAACATCAGCGTGATTGTGGGCTTATTCCCGTTCACGGGGAATGCCCTGCCGCTCATCAGCGCGGGCGGTTCAAGCATGCTCGCGACCATGGGCGCCCTTGGGATTGTGATGAACGTTGCCAGACAAGGCGTGGCAAAAGAAACTGCAGAAAGGAGCCAGACCAGTGCGATTGTTGATTTGCGCGGGCGGGACCGGTGGCGGAGTGTATCCGGCACTAACCGTTATGGAAACCCTGAGGAATGATGCCCACGAGCTGCTCTGGGTCGGCAGTGATGGCGGGATGGAGAAGGCGCTGGTGGAACGCGCCGGGCTTCCTTTCACAGCCGTGCCTGCCGCCGGTGTGCATGGGGTTTCCCTCAAGAAGCTGCCTGGAAACCTCGTCCGGCTCTGGAAAGGCTACCGGAAGTCCCGTCAGCTGCTCAGGCAGTTCAACCCGGATGTGCTCTTCTTCACGGGAGGTTATGTGGCCATTCCGATGGCAGTGGCGGGGCTCAGACGGCGGTCCGTGCTCTTCGTTCCGGATATTGAACCGGGGCTCGCGCTCAAAGTACTTGCCCGCTTCGCCAGCCGCATCGCGGTCAGCGTGGAGGAATCGCGCAGGTTTTTTAAACAACAGGAGAAAATTACGGTGACAGGTTATCCGTTAAGAGAAGACCTCAAAAAATGGAGCAAAGACGAAGCGCGGGCTTACTTTGGATTTGACCCCAAAGTTAAGACCATCCTCTTCTTGGGCGGCAGCAGCGGCGCTCGGTCAATCAATCAGGCCGTGATGGAAATCGCTGAAAAACTGATCGCGGATTATCAAGTGATTCACCTGACCGGGCATCTGGATTGGGATGTTGTTCAAAACCAAACCAAACAACTCGGTCCGCGCTATCAGGCATTCCCCTACCTGCATGAAGTTGGCGCCGCCCTAGCCTGCGCGGACCTGGTTGTTTCCAGGGCTGGGGCGTCCACGCTCGGGGAGTATCCCTTTTTCGGTTTGCCAGCCGTTTTGGTCCCCTACCCTTATGCCTGGAAGTATCAGAAGGTGAACGCTGATTATCTGGTGGACCGCGGAGCCGCGATTTTGCTGGAGGACCAGTCCCTCAAAACCAGGCTGCTGCCCACCATCACCGCCCTGATGGAAGACCCGCGGCGCCTGGCAGCAATGAGCGCTGCTATGTCCGCGCTGGCCAACCCAGACGCGGCGCTGGCAATATCTGAACTTTTATTGGAGATGGCTGGAACATGAAACTGGAGCGCCAACGATGATCAGCCTGAGTGTCCTCTTCTACGTGCTAATTGCCTTATTCGTCCTGATTGGCGCGATGCGCGGTTTCGGTAAGGAAATCGTGGTTTGCGCGTCCAGTATTCTGGCGCTCTTCACGATTGAAGTGGTCATTCCCAGAATCTTCGGAGACACGGGCGGTTCCAAACGCTTTTGGATCAATACCATTGTGGTCGTTGTGTGCGCCTTTGCTGGTTACCAAACCCCGAATTTGCGCCGGTTCGCGGAAAACATCCGTTTTCAGCGCGGACCTTTCCGCGACATGCTTGCGGGCGGTCTGATGGGAGCCATCAACGGGTACATGATCGTCAGTTCGCTCTGGTTTTATCTGGCAGAAGCAAATTATCCCTTCAAAGCGATTACACCGCCGGACCTCGCGACGGAAATGGGTCAGAGCGCCGCGAAAATCCTCGCGTCCGCCTTCCCGACCTTTATGCATGCACCGGTCATTTATTACGCGGTCGTGATTGCTTTCTTCATGCTGATTGGAGCTTTTGTCTGATGAAGCGCGTGCACTTGATTGGAATTGGTGGAACTGGCATGTCGGCGATTGCCGTGGTGCTCCTTGAAAAGGGGTACCAGGTGAGCGGTTCTGACCTGACGGCATCTGCCTATTTCCAGATGGTCAGCAAACGCGGCGCGCAAGTGGCGCTGGGGCACAATCCCCAGTTGGCCCTGCGCGCGGACCTCGTCGTGCGGTCTTCCGCTGTGCGGGATGATGACCCGGAGGTGACTGCAGCCCGAGCCGCCGGCATCCCGGTAATCAAGCGGGAAGGCTTCCTCTCCGAGCTCACCTGGGGAAAAGAAACAATCGCGGTGGCTGGTTCCCACGGAAAGACCACAACCACGGCAATGCTCATTTGCATGCTGGACGCTCTCACCTACGATCCAAGTTTCATCGTGGGCGCGGAAATCAAAGAGCTGGGCACGAATGCCCGCTGGGACGTCGGCCGACATTTTGTCATCGAAGCCGATGAGTACGACAACATGTTCCTTGGCCTCACCCCCCAGGTTTCGGTGGTGACCAATATTGAACACGACCATCCGGACTGTTTCCCTACCATGGAGGATTATCTGCACGCGTTCGAAAACTTTATCAACCGCGCAGTGCCCAATGGAAAAACCATCCTTTGCGGGGACGATCCGGGTGTGGCCGCTCTGATGAAACGGGATTTGCGCACGGATATCGCCTTAATCACTTACGGATTCAGCGAGGACTGCGACTACCGCATTTCGGATTACGCCTGGGACGGCAGCGCTTCTCACTTTAGCCTGACGCGCGTTAAATCCCATCGTGCGCCCGAAAAGCTGGGGGAATTTGCTTTGCGCTTGCCGGGAAAACACAATGTGGCGAACGCTGCTGCCGCGCTAACGGTCGTGGATGTGCTGGGCGGCAGCCCCGCGGATTGCGCCCCATCCCTGGCAGAGTACGCCGGCACCGAGCGCCGATTCGAAATCGTGTTTGAAAGCGCCGGTGAGGTCTTAATAAACGACTACGGACACCATCCGACGCAGGTTCGCGCGACTCTGAGCGCCGCGCGGGACCTGTTCCCTCACAAGAAAATCTGGGCGGTTTGGGAGCCCCATACCTTCACCCGCACCGAAACGCTGAAAGCGGAATTCGCCCGCGCGCTGGAGCTGGCCGACGCGGTCATGATTACCCGCATTTACGCCGCCCGCGAGGCGGATGACGGCTTTACCCCGCAGGCGGTTGTGGATCTGATGCCGCAGGGAAAGGCCCAGTACTTCCCGGATTACGCGGCGCTTGTGGAAGCCATCAGTCAGCAGTTATGCGGCAACGATGTTGTCGTCTTCCTTTCCGCCGGCAAGGGCCCGCAAATCTGCGCCCTGCTGCGGGAAAGAATCCTTAGTAAGAGCGGGGAGGAGGCATGATGAGCGTTCCAATCCGCAAATTACAGGAAATCTTTGGCGGCCGGCTGCAGGAGAATGTGCGCATGGCCAACTACACCACCTCACGGGTGGGTGGCCCCGCCCTGGGGTTGATTGCGGTCAATACCCTGGACGAAATGCGGGAAGCCGCGAACACGCTGTGGGACCTGGATGTTCCGTTCAAACTGATTGGAAGCGGCTCAAACATTCTGGTCAGCGATAAAGGTTACGCGGGCATTATCCTGTTGAATCACTGCCACAACATCCGGATAAACACCCAAAAGGAGCCGCCAACGATTTTCGCTGAAAGCGGCGCAAACCTCAGCAATATTGCCCGCCAAAGCGCTTTGCGCGGTCTCAGCGGGTTGGAGTGGGCCGGCAGCGTGCCTGGTTCGGTTGGGGGCGCGGTTTACGGAAATGCCGGAGCCTTCGGTTCGGATATTTCCAGGTCGCTCATTTCCATCCAGGCTTTGCTGCGCGGCGAGGGAGAAGTGACTTTAACAGCCGAAGACCTTAAATTCGCGTACCGCAGCAGCTGCTTAAAGCGGGAAAAGAAAGATGTTCTCATCCTTTCTGCCACCCTGCAAGCCGAACGCAGTTCGCGGGAAGCCGCCTGGAAAACCTTGATGGAGATGTCGGAAAAACGGCAGGCCACGCAACCCACCGGCGCGTCCACCGGCTCAACCTTCAAGAACCCGCCCGGAGATTACGCGGGAAGGCTGATTGAAGCAGCAGGGCTGAAGGGACTGCAGGATGGTCATGCCCGTTTCAGCGGCTTGCACGCGAATTTCATTGTGAATGACGGCAATTCCAGCGCGCAGGAATACCTGAAGCTGATCCGCCTGGCGCAGAAAACTGTCATGGAAAAATTCGGCGTCGCGCTGGAACTTGAAATTGAATTGATAGGTGAATTTGATGACGAAGACTAAGCTCAACCTCGGATTAATGTTTGGCGGTCGTTCGGGGGAACACGCGGTATCGCTCAGGTCTTCCCGGTCTGTCCGGGACGTCCTGGACCCCGCAAAGTATAACGTGATTGAAATCGGGATTACTTTGGACGGCATCTGGCTGAGCGGGCCGGACGCCCTGAAAGCGTTTGAACAAGGCGATACCAGCAGCCTGTACGAAGTAAGCCTTCTCAATATCGCGGGCAAAGTGGGACTCTATCGTCTCGAAAGCGAAAAGCTGGAGCTGCTCTCGGAGCTGGATGTCATCTTCCCGGTCCTGCACGGCACATTCGGGGAAGACGGCACCATCCAGGGCTTATTCGAAATTCTCAACTGCGCCTATGTCGGCGCGGGTGTACTGGCTTCCGCCGCCTGCATGGATAAAGCAGTCTGCAAAGACCTTCTCCACAACGCGGGCATCCCGGTGCTTCCGTATCGCGTCTTCAGCCGCAGTCAAATCAACAATTATCTCGATGATGTCGTTGCCCTTTCCGAGGCCGTATCCGCCTACCCACTGTTCGTGAAACCCGCCAATCTTGGTTCCTCCGTGGGTATCAGCAAAGCCCGGGGTCGTGAAGAACTTCGCGCCGCATTGAAAAAAGCTGCGCGTTTCGACCGGCGCGTGCTGGTAGAGCGCGGCATCAACGCCCGCGAGATTGAAATCAGCGTGCTTGGAAACGACGACCCTGTTGTTTCCGTCCCGGGAGAAATTGTCCCGCTAGATGAGTTCTACACCTACAAGGACAAATATCTGAGCGGCGACCCGGAAACCATCATTCCCGCTCCTTTTGATGAGGAGACCACCCGCACTATCCAGGAATACGCCCTGCGGGCTTACCGCGCGGTGGACGGCGCCGGGCTCTCACGGGTGGATTTCCTGTTGGATAAAGATTCCGGTGAACTTTTTCTGAGCGAGATTAACACCATGCCGGGATTTACCAACATCAGTATGTATCCAAAACTATGGAAAGTCTCCGGTCTGGAATACCCGGACCTGGTAGACCGCCTCATTGCGCTCGCCTTGGAGCGCAAAGCGGACCAGGATGCGACCGTTCGAAAGTATGAGGATTAGGGATTAAGATGGCACCTCGTTACGAGAATATGACCAGAGCGGACCAGGTAAGAGCGCGCCGCAGCATTGAACCCGCGCGCCGTAAGCCAATTCCGCAGCCGGAAAAGTATTCCAAACGGAATGCCGAGAGTTCAGCGCGCGTCACAGTACGGCGGGCGGATTTGAACATGGCCAAACCGACCTCCTCTGCGTACACGCAGCACCGCCGCAAGTTTTATGTTCACTCCGAAGCTTCCGGCACAGAAATCGAACTTCCTTCCCTGCCAATGGTCAAACTCAGCTGGCGGCTGGCTTCGGCGCTTCTCGCGATTCTGGCAGGAATTGGCATCTATCTGGTCAGTTCTTCTCCCACCTTCCTGATTTCTTCCATCAACCTGAACGGCGCTGTGCGCGTATCCGCTCAGGAAATTCTGGATACGATTGACCTGGAAGGCACGCAAGTCATCAAAATCACACCGGACCAAATCAAGGAAAAAATCGTCTCGGCATTTCCCGATATTGCCTCCGCGGAAGTCAGCGTCTCTTTTCCGGCAGAGGTGAACGTCTCCGTGCAGGAACGCATCCCCGCCATCACATGGGTAGAAAATGACACCCCGCTCTATTGGGTGGATGAAAAAGGCTACACCTTTCCTGTGCGCGGAGAAGCCAGCATTCCGCTGACCGTGCATGCCAGCGGCGAACCTCCCCGTCCTTTGGGTTACGCGTCAGCGCAGGAATCAGCCCTGCCAGAGGAAGCGGACCAGGCTCCTGCAGAGCCAAAGCCTTCAGTTGACCCGCAGTTTGTGGAGATGGTCCTCAAGCTGCGGCCAATACTGCCGCAAGGAACCGCGCTGTTGTACAGCCCGGAACACGGCTTGGGCTGGACCGACCCCAAAGGGTGGCAGGTCTATCTTGGAACAGACCCAAAAGATATCGATATGAAACTGGCAGAGTATCAAGTAATTGTTGCCCATCTTTTGGAGAGAAACTTGCAACCTGTTCTTATCAACCTCGAATACTTACACGCACCTTATTATCGATTGGAGCATTAATATGGAAGAGCCCATTGTAGTAGGACTTGATATTGGTACCTCAAAAATCTGCACTCTGGTTGCCCGCATCGAAAATGGCACCAACCTACGCATCCTGGGCGTCGGGATTGAACCTTCCCAAGGAATCCGCAGAGGAACCGTCGTGGATATAAACTCGGCGTCGCAGTCCATTGCGCGGTCCATCGAGAAAGCTGAACGCACCTCGGGTTACGAAATCAACAGCGCCCTGGTGAGCCTGGCTGGTTCTCACGTTAGTTCCATGAACAGCCGCGGGGTCGTGGGTATTTCCGGCAGGGTCATAGACCAGGACGATGTCTACCGCGCCCTGGATTCCGCCCAGGCAGTTGCCGTCCCTCACGACCGCGAAATCATTCATGTCATTCAGCGCGGTTTCACCGTTGATGGGCAGAATGGGATTCGCAAACCCGTAGGAATGCACGGTTTCAGGATGGAAGTCGAGGCGCACATCATCACTGCTTCGGCCTCCACAGTGGAAAACCTGCGCCAGTGCGTTTCGATGGCCGGCATTCAGGTTTCGCAATTTGTCCTGAACCCACTGGCTGCGGGAGAGATGGTCCTCTCGGATTCCGAGCGCGCCATGGGCGTGGCGGTGGTGGACCTGGGCGGCGGAACGACTAACCTGGCAATTTATATCGACGGCGATGTCTGGTACACGAATGTCCTGAATGTTGGCGGCGGGCACGTGACCTCGGATATTGCCCAGGGTCTCCGGCTGCCGGTGGAAGTGGCGGAAGAAGTCAAACTGCATCACGGCTACGCGGTGCTGGAAGAAATTCCAGAGGATGAAAGCTTTAACATTGTGTCGTTCGGTTCAGAACAAAGCCGAAAAGTCTCCCGTCGGGAACTGACCGATATTATCGAAGCCCGCGTGGAGGAAATATTCATGCTCGTCCACAAGGAAATTAAGCGTTCGGGCTACGATGGAATGCTGCCGGCCGGCCTGGTACTGACGGGCGGCGGCAGTCTGCTGCCAGGGATTCGCAAACTGGCCACGCGCGTCACCGGTTTGCCTGCCAGAATCGGAAAACCGGAAAAAATGGTCGGATTGACTGACCAGATTAGCACACCCGCCTTCGCGACCAGCGTCGGGCTGCTGCAGTGGGCAATTTTGATGAGTGAGACAAACCAGATTGCTGCGGAGCATTCTGGAAAATCCAAAAAACCATTCGATATCAAAGCGGAGAAGATAAAGAGTTGGTTTGGGAAATTGTTGCCGTAATAGTTGTGATTCAAGAGGAGAATCGAAATGGATGCTAAACAGACTGAACTAAACGCAAGAATCAAAGTAGTAGGCGTCGGCGGCGGAGGCTGCAATGCCATCAACCGCATGATCGCCGAAGGTCTTTCGGGAATCGAGTTCATCGCGATTAATACCGACGCCCAGGCACTGCTCAAATCCAGCGCGCCAACGCGCGTGCGGATTGGCGAGAAAGCCACGCGCGGCCTCGGAGCCGGCGGTGACCCAAAAATTGGTCAGGCAGCCGCGGAAGAATCAGCCGAAGAGCTGTATGAGGTGCTGAAAGGCAGCGACATGGTCTTTGTCACAGCAGGCCTTGGCGGCGGAACAGGCACCGGAGCCGCTCCGGTGGTAGCGCAAATCGCCAAGGAAATTGGCGCGCTGACCATTGGCGTGGTCACCCGCCCATTCAGCTTTGAGGGCAATCACCGCGCGAAAGCGGCGGAAGAAGGCGCCATGCGGCTGAAGGAACACGCTGACACCTTAATCGTCATCCCCAACGACCGGCTGCTGCAAATCGTAAGCAAGAATGTTCCTCTGCAGGACGCTTTCCGCATCGCGGATGACGTCTTGCGCCAGGGCATTCAGGGCATATCCGAGCTGATTACCATTCCCGGATTAATTAACCTGGACTTCGCGGACGTTCGCACCATCATGTCCGAAGGCGGTGCCGCGCTCATGGCTGTTGGCGAAGCCTCCGGTGAAGACCGCGCCAGGATAGCCGCCGGGCAGGCAATCTCCAGCCAGCTCCTGGATGTGACCATCAACGGCGCCCGCGGTATTATCTTCAACATGACCGGCGGTTCGAACTTCTCGCTGTATGAAGTTTATCAGGCAGCGGACATCATCAAAGAAACCGCTCACCCCGATGTAAACCTTATCTTTGGTGCAGTGGTCGATGAGTCCATGGGCGACAAAGTTCGCATCACCGTTATCGCAACCGGATTTGATAGTGCCCATACTCCTGCAGAGGTGGAGAGCAACGCGTTTTTTCACAGCGCGCCCCCCAGAAAACCGGAGAAGGTAACAACCGCGGATTACCTAAGAAGAGCGGAACCTGAGCCCAAAGCGAAGGAACCTGCCGAAGACTATTCGTATGCTTCCGGCGCGGATATCGACGTGCCAACCTTTCTTCGGAAACGCCGCGACCAGCAGGGGTACTAGTACGGATTAGCGCGCCTGACCTCCTCTTGGGTTTTTTACGCTCAATGGCTTCCTTCCTCCCCGTTATCAGCGGAGGAAGGAAGCATACCGGGCCGGAATCACAAGGAAGAACTCTGAAAGAGCGCCATTTACCGCGCCTGGCCGAGCAGTTTTACCTGCCTTAGTTTCCATCGTTAGTATTCGACGCTGCCCACTGGCTCAATGAGAACCGAATGAGGGCAGTGTTTGATTTTAACCTTCAGCCCCACATGGAAACACGATTGCTGTTTGTTTTCGCATGACCTAGCAAAGGGCTTACAGCAAACATTGAAGATAAACATAAAGAAGGGCACATTTTTCGCTCATAGCAGCCCGGTTCTTTCCTATCTGCAAGTCCTAATACCTCAGGCGATATTACAAAAATACATGGGCTTGACATGGATATCTAATTTCAGCCAAAACGCGCTCGCGCAGGAGTTATCAACGAGAAAAGCCAGAGGAAATCCTGACCGGGTTGCAACTGGTAAAATCCTGTTCCAACATTAACTATGGGCGCAGGTTCAACCTTAAAGTCCCGCATTTTTTAAGGTTGAGCCCGAATATAACCTTGTCCCTATCCCAAAAGCATGCTAAAATCTGAAAACCTTATAGGTGGGGGAGAAAAGGTAAGCCACCACCATATATTGGGGTAAATCTTGTAAAGGAGGATGCGATGAATTGCCCGTTTTGTCAGCACCCGGATTCCAGGGTCATCGATACTACCAAAGATTCGCACGGCGGCATACGCCGGCGCAGGGAATGCGCATCCTGCCATCAGCGTTTCAGCACAATGGAACGGGCGATTCTTGTTACCCCAATGCTCATCAAACGCGACGGCACGCGAGAAGAATTCAACCGGGAAAAACTGCTGCAGGGTTTGCGCATTGCCTGCGCCAAACGCCCCGTTTCTGCAGCCGCTCTGGAGCAGCTGGCAAGCTCCATCGAAGCCGAGCTGCAAAAAAAAGGCCGCCCGGAAGTGAATTCCCGGATTGTTGGAGATCTGGCAATCAAAGGCCTAAAAGAACTTGACCATATTGCCTACGTTCGCTATGCCATCGTGTACCTGCGGATGGATGACCTGCATACCATCCGCAACGAAATTGATCATTTGCTTTCCGAAGAAACCAAATAAGGACAGACAATGGAACCATCAGTCACCCCTTCCGCGGGGCTCTTGCCGACCCCCCCAATGCCTTCTGATTTACCCGCCATCTCTCTGAGTGAAAATTCCCGACAAATCCTCACCAGACGTTATCTGCGCAGAGACGAGAACGGCACTCCTGTGGAAAGCATTGAAGAGATGTTCTGGCGCATTGCCTGGCACATCGCGGATGTGGAGTCTGAGAAAAATCCTGAAGAAACAGCCAGGGCGTTCTACCGTCTGCTGGTTTCCAAATCCTTCTTTCCCAACTCCCCCACCTTCACTGGCGCGGGCACGCCCCTCGGGCAGCTGGCTGCCTGTTTTGTGCTGCCCATCTCTGATGATATGGGCAAGGCCTCTGACGGAATTTTTACCACCCTGCGCAACGCGGCCCTGATTCAACAAACAGGCGGCGGAAACGGCTTTAATTTTTCCAGGATTCGCCCCAAGGGCGCCATCGTCAAAACCTCTTCCGGGCAGGCTACCGGACCGGTGGGATTCCTGAAGGTTTATGACCACGCTTTTGGCGAAATCGCCCAGGGCGGCACACGCCGCGGAGCGAATATGGGCATATTGCGTGTTGACCACCCGGATATTGAAGAGTTCATCAGCTGCAAAACCAGCGAAAACGCCATTACCAATTTCAACATCTCCGTCGCGATTACAGACGCTTTCATGCGGGCGGTCGAAGAGGACGCGGATTGGGATTTGCGATTTCCAGACGTAAGCAATCCTGCATATAAAAATTTTTCCGGCACGTTGGAGGCCGCGGAGCGCGCCGGAATCCCGATTCGCACCTATAAAACGGTCAAAGCGCGCGAAATCTTTAACAAATTCGTTCAACAGGCGCATCACAACGGCGAACCCGGCGCCCTCTTCCTGGACGCGGCCAACCGCACAAACCCCGTGCCGCACTTATACGACCTGGAAGCCACCAACCCCTGCGGCGAACAATGGCTGGGACCCTACGAAAACTGCTGCCTGGCCTCCGTAAATCTTGCCACCCACTGCGCGCCCGATGGGAAAGTCGACTGGGAGAAACTGCGCGAGACAACTATTCTGGCTACCCGCTTTTTGGACCATGTGGTGGATAAAAACGCTTATGTGCCCGCGATTCCTGAACTGAAACAATCAGCCCTGAATGCCCGCCGCATCGGCCTTGGCATTATGGGACTGGCGGACTTGATGTACCATGTAGGCGTCCGTTACGGCTCCGAAGAATCGCTTGAATTTGCCGGTCAGGTGATGGAATTTATCCGCTATCACAGTATGCTGACCAGCATCAATCTTGCCCGGGAGAATGGACCTTTTCCGGTAATCAAAGGCAGCATCTATGACCCTGAGAATTTACGCTGGTCGCCCCCGGAACCTTTGTTCCCGTATACCCGGGATTGGGGCCGGCCGGCAGTGGATTGGCAGGCGGTTGTGGATGGCATCCGCCAATACGGCATCCGCAACGCAGCGCAAACCACCATCGCCCCGACCGGAACAATTGGAACGGTTGCCGGATGCGAAGGATACGGCTGCGAGCCCGTTTTTGCGCTGGCCTACGTCCGTCACGTCAATGACCACGGCAAGGACCTGACCTTGAATTACGCCAGCCCGCTCTTCCAGGCCGCCCTGGACAAAGCAGATTTCACCCCCGAACAGAAAGAACAAATCATCAGCCAGGTCATAGAAGCCGGGACCTGCCAGCAAATCACCCTTCTGCCAGAAGCTATGCGCAATGTGTATGTCGTGTCGGCGGATATCAGCGCGCACGAACACATCCGCATGCAGGCAGCCTTGCAGCGGTTTGTGGATAACAGCCTTAGCAAGACCATCAACTTCCCGGCTGGCACCACCCCTCAGGAAGTCGCTGACGCATTTATGGAAGCCTGGAAATTAGGCTGCAAAGGCATCACCGTCTATATCACCGGCTCCCGGGAGAAGGTTGTCCTCGAGACCAAGGCGACCATGCAAGCCAAGCAGGCCGTGGCGGAGGAAAAGCAAACCCCAATAGCCGAAGCGGCGGTCAGCCAGCCGGCATTCTGGAAGGATGCCAAAAAACCCCGGCCTCGCATCCTGAAAGGCTATACCTATTCTATCGAGACGCCGCTTGGCAAAGCCTTCATCACCATCAACGAGAACGGCGGCGACCAACCCTTTGAAGTCTTTATCAACACAGCCAAGGCAGGCTCGGAGACTGCCGCGCACTCAGAAGCGCTCGGGCGCCTGATTTCTTATGTTTTGCGAATCGCGTCGTCTATCGAGCCAAGAGAGCGCTTGAAAGTGGTCATGGAGCAGCTGGCTGGCATAGGCGGCGGCAGGTCTTTGGGTTTTGGTCCAAATCGCGTCCGCTCACTGCCGGATGGAATTGCCAAAGCGCTGGATGAATACCTTTTCCAGCAGCACTGGGAGAAGGAAGAAGAGCCGGAGCCTCCCCAGGGCGAACCGCTTCCCTTCCTCGATGATAAAAAAGAAGTCCGACCAATCGGCGAACTCTGCCCCGAGTGCGGTCAGGCCACCCTGATTTACGAAGAAGGCTGCCGCAAGTGCTATACTTGCGGACACAGCGAGTGCTAATTACCAAAGGATAAGTCCTACGAGCAGTTGGACCGAAGGTACATGTCTTATCCGGGGGCAGCGGCTGACTTACACGCGCACTGGCGGCAGTCGGCCGCCTGTTGTTCTTTTGCACGGCTTCACGGAAGACAGTTCCACCTGGTTTGACCTCGCGCGAGGATTGGAAAATGAATACGACCTGGTCATGCCGGACATGATTGGTCACGGTAAATCCGACCGACTAACCCCCGGCACTCTCGTAGACCTTAAACAAGACCTTGCGGACCTGCTCGCGGAACTGCGCCTGGCAAAGGCAGCCCTTCTGGGTCATTCGCTTGGCGCTCTCACTGCCGCTCAGTTCGCGGCGGAACACTCTGAACTTACCGTGCTGCTCATCCTGGAGGATATCCCTTGGTTCGACCCTGCGGCTCTGCCTGTAATCCCGCAAGACAGTTACAGCGCGGCAAACCCGACTGCGATCGCGAGCCTGGCCGCGGGCAGCCCGGAACAGGCGCTGGCCTACTGCGCCAAGCACTTCCCCCATTGGAACGAATCCGCCCGAAGAGCCTGGGCTGAATCCAAGCTGCGCTTTGATACCCAATGGTTTTTACAGCCGCCCCAAAAACAACCGCACTGGCGGGAAACCGCCGCGAAATTCACATTCCCAACCCTGCTTATCAGCGGAGAGAACAGCCGGGGCAGCTTGATTTCGGATGGTTTTGCCCGGGAGGCCCTGAAAACGGTCCCGGGCATGCAGTGGTGCCGCATCCCCGGCGCGGGCCACTACCTGCATTACGACGCCCCTGAAGCGTTCCTCTCTTCAGTCCAAACCTTCCTGCGAAGCCATTACCCACCCCAAAAAGGATAAGATGACCTCTAAGCTAAGATCTAAGAAATTCGTACTGATGGCCGGCAATATCGGCAGCGGAAAAACCTCTCTGACGCGGCTGGTCGGCGAAAAACTCGGCTGGCAGACAGCCTACGAATCCGTCTCCGACAATCCGTACCTTGCCGATTTTTATAAAGATATGCGCCAGTGGTCCTTCCATTTGCAGGTGTATTTCCTGGGAAACCGCGCCGCGCAGCACATCGAACTGGCCCAGTCGCCGCGTTCAGCCATCATCGACCGCAGCATCTACGAGGACGCGCGCATCTTCGCGCGGGCGCTGAATGCCATGGGCAACCTTCAGGACAGGGAATATCAGGCCTATTTGCGCCTTTACGACCTGATTGTGAGCACTCTTCCCAGGCCGGACCTGCTGATCTTCCTCAAGGCGCCTGTGAACGTCCTGCTCAAGCGCATCCAAATCCGGGCGCGCTCAATTGAAGACAGTATAGATCCGGACTATCTGGCCTTGCTTGATAAGTATTACGCGGAATGGATTGACAGTTTTGACCTCTGCCCCGTTCTTACCATCGAAAGCGATGCGGTGGATTTTGTGAATAAACCGGCGCAGCTGGATCTCGTCACGCAGCGCATCCTGGACCGCCTGGCTGGCACCGAGAAGTTGATTCTCGATTAGAAAACAGCCCGGGAGCTGTTATTGCACAAGATACAGCCATCCATGCCAGCAGCCGGCCTTAAGGACTCGAAAGTAATATTGCTTTGTTTCAGCTACGTAATAACCTGTAATTACAGGATAACAAGCCCTTGACAATATTTTTTGCTTGTGGTTAAATTGTGCCGTTCACCGATTGGGTGCCCCCCTCACCCAGTCGGTGAACACTTTTAATCCTGCCACTCCAACTCATAATCGCCAATGCTGACAGTATCGCCTTCCTGGATGCCAGCTTCCCGGAGAGCTTTCTCCACTCCCAGGCTGGTCATCAGGCGCTGGAAGCGCCTGACAGAACCGGGTTGATCCCAAAAAGTCATCGCAGCGGCGCGCTCAATAATCTTGCCGCGTACTACCCAAAGGTCATCTTCCTTCTCGATAGTAAATCCGCGGGGGTCTTCCTCAGCGCGATAGACTGGAAGCTCAGGTTCCACTTCTTCAATTGGCGCTTCTTTGAGAGCTTCATGCGCGCGCCACAAAACTGTTTTAAGATTGGTCTGGGCGACCGCGGATATCGGCAGCAGTTCCTTGCCTTCCTGAGCGAATTTTTTCCGCAGTCCTTCAAAAGCAGCGGCAGCGTCGGGCAAATCCATCTTGTTGAAGACCACAATTTGTGGAAGCCTTCCAAGGCGTTCGTCGAACAGCTGCAGCTCCTGGTTGATGGTGAGGTAATCATCATAAGGGTCAGGGGAGAGTCCATCCAGAATATGGATTAGCACCCGAGTGCGCTGAATGTGGCGGAGAAAATCATATCCAAGACCAACGCCCTGATGCGCGCCTTCAATCAAGCCCGGAATATCCGCCAGCACTAAACTGTTTTCCTGGTCCAACTCGACCACGCCAAGGTTTGGCTCCAATGTGGTGAACGGGTAGTCCGCGATTTTTGGTTTGGCATTGGTCGTGGCCGCCAAGAATGAAGACTTGCCAGCGTTAGGCATTCCAATCAGCCCGACATCCGCGATTAACTTCAGCTCCAACCGGAGAGTTTTGACTTCTCCTGGTTCGCCGCGCTCCGCAGTAAGCGGCATCTGGTTGCGGGAAGACGCGAAATGCTGGTTGCCCCTGCCCCCGCGCCCACCTTTGGCAACAACCAGTGTTTGCCCGGGCTTCACCAGGTCGCCCAGCAGTTGGGCGCTTTCTTCATCGTAGACGATGGTTCCCGGCGGAACAGGAATAATTAAATCCGGCGCGGATTTCCCCGATTGATTGGAAGGACCGCCGTTCTTTCCATTCTCCGCGGTAAAAACCTCGTTGTGATGGAATTTGTTCAGGGTGTTCAGCGTCGGAACGACCTGAAGGATGACGCTGCCGCCTTTGCCCCCATCGCCGCCGTCAGGTCCGCCTCTGGGTCGGTATTTTTCGCGGTGCATGTGCACCATGCCGTCCCCACCCTTGCCGGACTCCACTGTAATAGTCACTGAATCGATGAACATCTTGTTTCCTCGTTTAATTAATTGCCGCCCTCATTATAAATCAGGGGTCAGGCATACCTGACCCCTGAAACACCTTTGGGTTAAGCTTTTAAAGGGCTACTTGCCAAATTTCGCTGTCAAAATATCGGTCAGGGTCGGTTTGCCAATTTCTTCCAGGTCGTAGCGGACGCGCTGGCTGGGCTTGTTCAGCTTCAAAACGCGGGTCAGGTCGATGGGCGTGCCAATCACAACCATGTCCACGTCGGCGTTTTCAATCGTCTTCTCCAGGTCGCGGACCATCTGCTCGCCGTACCCCATCGCGGGGAGGATGATTCCCGTGCCGGGGTATTTCTTGTAGGTTTCCAGGATGCTGCCGACCGCAAAGGGACGCGGGTCCACAATTTCAGCCGCGCCGTAACGTCGGGCAGCAACATAGCCCGCCCCGTACGCCATGCCGCCGTGAGTGAGTGTCGGCCCATCCTCGACGACCAACACGCGCTTGCCGCGGATGGCTTCCGGATTGTCCACAAAAATGGGCGAGGCACCTTCCACCACAATCGCGTTAGGATTCATGCGGAACAGATTGTCGCGCACCGCAATAACGCTGTCCGGATTGGCAGTATCCACTTTGTTGATGACGAAGACATCCGCCATGCGCACATTGGTTTCGCCCGGATAATATTCTGATTCGTGCCCGGGGCGGTGCGGATCCGCGACAACAATCAGTAAATCAGTGACATAGAACGGGAAATCGTTATTTCCGCCGTCCCACAGGATGATATCCACTTCTTTTTCTGCTTCGCGCAGGATGGCTTCATAATCCACGCCGGCATAGACAATCACACCCGCGTCGATGTGAGGTTCGTATTCCTCGCGCTCTTCGATGGTGCACTCGTGCTTATCCAGGTCGGCATAAGTCGCGAAGCGCTGAACCTTTTGCTTGACCAGGTCTCCGTAAGGCATTGGATGGCGGATGGCAGCCACTTTGTACCCCATATTCCTTAGGATTGAGGCAACTTTTCGTGTGGTCTGGCTTTTTCCGGAACCAGTGCGCACAGCGCAGACGCCGATGACCGGTTTGATGGACTTGACCTGGGTGGTATTGCGGCCCATCAGTCGAAAATCAGCGCCGAGAGCGTTTACTTCAGAGGCTTTGTGCATCACATAGGAATGCGGCACATCACTGTAAGCAAAAACAACCTCATCCGCCTGAAGTTCTTTTATCAGCCGGGGCAGTTCCGCTTCGGGGTAAATATCGATACCATTCGGGTAAAGACTGCCCGCCAGGGCGGCCGGATATTTCCTGCCTTCGATATTAGGTATTTGCGTGGCGGTGAATGCCACAACTTCGTACTTCTCGTTATCACGGAAGAAGGTGTTGAAATTGTGAAAATCCCGACCTGCTGCCCCCATGATGATTGTGCGGATACGACTCATAACGTAATCTCCTTTTGTTTATTGTTTTAGTAACGCTTCATTTTACATCACTTCGGGCGCGCGGATTCCCAAAAGTCTCAACGTGTTGCCAAGACACCAGCGCGCTGCCGCGACCAACGCCAGTCGGGCTGCCCGTAGGGCGGGCTCTGCGTTTATGACCGGACATTGGTTGTAAAAATCATTAAAACCTTTCGCCAGATCGTAGGCGTAATTGGCGAGCAAATTCGGTTTGAGTTCCCTGGCCGCGCGCTGCACTTCCTCAGGCAGGCGCGCAATCAGCTCAACTAAATCCACTTCGCTTGGGTGCGTCAGCATGCCAAAGTCGGCACCGCTTTCCTGTTGAAAGCCAACCTTTCTGAGAATGCTGTTCGCCCGGACGTGCGCATATTGGATATATGGCGCGGACTGTCCGTTGAAATCCAGCGCGCTCTCCCAATCAAAGGTCACCATCTTGGTATTTTCCCTGGAGAGCATCGGATACTTGATTGCCCCCAGAGCAACCGCTTCTGCAATCGCTTGCATTTGAGCGGGATCTAATTCAGGATTTTTCTCCTGTACCACTTCCAACGCGCGGCGGGTGGCTTCACGGATAAGGTCGTCCAGAAGGACTACCGTTCCTTCACGCGAGGACATGGTCACATTGCCGGGCAGGTTGACAATCTCGTAGGCAAGGTGGTGAATTTTATCCGCCCAGGGATAGCCCATCAACTCCAGAATTTTGCGGAATTGTTTGATGTGCAGAGTCTGCCGGACATCCACCACATAGATGGACTTTTCCAGGTCGTATTCATTAAATTTCATCACCGCCAGCGGGATATCCTTGGTGGCATAGAGCGATGTGCCGTCGGACCGCAGAACAATGACCACGCGGTATTCCTCCTTGGTGCCCAAAATCTGGTCCAAATTAACCACCACCGGCAGGTCCGGGCGGCCGTCTTCCGCCAAACCCGATTTAATCAACTGCTCGACAGCCGCTTTTCCGGGCTCTTCCACTTCACTTTCAAAGTAAATCCTGTCAAAGTGCTCCCCAAGCAGGTCATAAACCTGTTTGAAGCCCTCCAGCGACCACTCCCGCGTCTCCTTCCAGAGCGCGTGAATGTGCGGGTCGCGCGCGTCCCAGCGGGCAAAGTAAGCTCTTACTTCTGCTTCAAAGCCTTCTTCATACGCAAAGCGCCGGTCAGCTTCGGCAAACAGGTCGCCCATCCAGCGGGTTTTGTCCTCTCCAGGCTGTTCCCCTTGATGGTATTTTTCGTAATTGCACAACCACTTGATAACGTGCAGGCCAATATCGCCCAGGTAATTGGCGCGAATCACGCGTTTGCCGCTGGCTTCCAGGATATTGCAAGTGGACCCACCCAGGATGACATTGCGCAAATGCCCGACGTGCAGCGGTTTATGGGTGTTTGGGTTGGAATACTCCACCATGATAGGTTTGCCCTCAGGCTCGCGGCTGCCGTAGCGGCTGCCTGACGCGAGCACAGAGTCTATAACCTTTTTGGCGTATTCGCTGGTCGTGTAGTAGAGATTCAGGTACCCGCGCACAGCTTCCATGCGGCTGAAGCCAGCAGGCAGTTTAATGCTGTCGCGCAGCGCTTCGGCAAGCGCCTGGGCGTGCTGCGGCACCGGCTGCGTCCGGGCCGGGTCAGCGGCAGCCAAAGGGAAAAGCGGCGCCGCGATGCCCCATTCCCCGCTGAAAGGGATACTGCGCCACTCAAGTTTGCCCGTCGGAAGGGAACGCTCCTGGCAAAAGCGGGCAATCAGTTCGTCCAGAATTTGTTTTTCTTGTTCAAACATGCCGTTATCCTGTGCTTTATTTTGTGGATTATATCATTCCGAACACGCCGTTTTTGTCGGTTAACAACAAATACGGGAGCCGGAAGGCTCCCGTATGAACAAGCCGTCTGAGCGCCTACTGCAGGGAATTGAGTTTCTTAACCAGGCGGGATTTGCGGCGGGCAGCGTTGTTCTTGTGAATGACGCCCATGGTAACCGCTTTATCCAGAGCCTTGATGGCGTTTTTCACTTCTGCCTGCGCGGTTTCTTCCACGCCGCTCTTAATTGCGGCATTCGCTTTGCGGACAAAGGTGCGCGCCGCGCCACGATAAACGCGGTTGCGCTGTCGCTTCACCTGGTTCTGTTTATTCCGTTTGATTTGAGACTTAATATTTGCCAACTTCTTCCTCCGAACGATAATTCCAATTTCACGAACTTTTATTTTACAACAAAAACTGAAAATGTCCAGTTAAAACTGGGATGCTGTGAGAGTTAAATCAGGTAAAACCGCCGTCGGCAGTTATTCTACCGCAAAAATGCTGGGTTTACACGCATTTTCAGTGTTTTCTGTTTGCGATGTTCGCGTCTTCATCACGGCCGGGACGAGCTTGCGGCCGTCTCCACCCCGCGCCGGCAGCCCATCCGATTGACTTTTAATCCTGTTTTGGATATGATGAAATCACTCAGGTCAGTCGGGTGTGCGCGCTGCCAATCAGGCAGTGAGGAAAGTCCGTACACCACAGAGCAGGAAGCCAGGTAATGCCTGGAGAGGCGCAAGCTTCTGGACAGGGCCACAGAAACATACCGCACGCGCAGGCGTGTGAGGGTGAAAAGGCGGTGTAAGAGACCACCGGCGCGGACAGCAATGCCCGCGGCCAGGCAACCCCCTTCCGGTGCAAGGTCAAACAGGAGAGAAGCATCTTCGGATGCCAGCGCTGGCTCGGCGCTGTTGATCTCCGGGTAGACCGCATGAGCGGCCTGGTGACAGGTCGTCGAGATAGATGCACATCCCCGACAGAATACGGCTTACAGGCTGACCTGAGTGCTTCGTAATGATGCTGACAGGACGTATTCATCAAAATCGCGCCGTGACCAAAAACAAAAATCTCTACATTCGCATTCTCCTTCCGCTTTTATTCTCGCTGATTCTAAGCGCCAGCGCATGCTCTTCCCGCCCGGATAATCTGGTGATTGTTGTCATTCCTTCCTCCGGGGCTTTTCTGCCTGTATACCAGGAGGCCCAAATCATCTCACAGGTTACCGCGCGGCGCGGTTGGTCGCGGTTGGAGCTTTACGCGAACGGAGAGCTGGTGCGTGTTGACTCCTCCGAGCCGGAAACTGCCTATTCAGCCATCGTCAAACAGCCCTGGATTCCAACCACAGAAGGCCCGGTGCTAATCAGCGTCGTGGCAGTGAACGCGAAGGAACGCCGCATCGCTAAAGCTGAAGTCGCAGTGCTGGTGGGCACGCCCAGCCCCACACCCACCCTTGCCCCGCCAACCCCAACCCCAACCGCGAGCCCGACTATGCGGGTCAGTCCGACTGAGTGCGCGCCCCAGGCCGCGCTGCTGCAGGATGTCAGCATCCCCCCTGGAACGGTGCTGGAGCCCGGGCAAACCTTTACCAAGATCTGGCGCGTGCAAAACACCGGAACCTGCTCGTGGAGCGCTTATCAGCTGGTATTTATTAGCGGGAATCTGCTCGGCGGTAAATCTCCGACCAGAATCGGCGACCTGGCGCCTGGAGGGGTGATGAATATCTCGGTTGACCTGATTGCTCCGCGCTACCAGGGCGATTATTCCGGAGTTTGGCGCCTGCAAACAGAGAAAGGCGCGCTCTTTGGTCCGGACCTGAGCTTCAACATTCGCATCCCACAGCCGACGGCGACCAAATCGCTCACCCCGACGGCGAGCGCGACGCCTACGCCCACACCGACGCTTTCCTCCACAGCTACGCCCACCCCGACCCTGACGCCGTCATTCACCCCCACCCCAACCCCGACCGCGAGCCCCAGCGGCACAGTCACCCCAACGCTTCCCGGCTCCGAACCTTAAGGATAGAAGCCGTAATGAGGCGGGCGGAAAAATCCGCCCGCGTTTTCATTATCCATCAAGAACTCTGGCCAGACTGCCTGAGACGTGAACCTTACCCGGCCAGGAGCAGGATATTATCCAACTATCAAATCCTCAAGAGCGCGCTTGGGCACATGGTGCACGCCCTGCGCATCGCGGTAGTATTTTATATCGCCGTCACTGCCGACCGGTTCAATCACAACCGTCTCAGCAGGTTTTCCAAGCGCGAGTACCAACACAATTTCAAGGTAAGGCGGAAGCTCCAGCAGCGCAGCCAGTTCCTCACGCTTTACCGAGCTCATCATGCAGCCGCCAAAACCCCTTTCCACCGCGCCCAACATCATGGTCTGCGCGGCAATACCGGTATCAAGGTCGTATTGGCGCTTGATGCGCGTATCCCCGAGCACCACAATATAGGCCGTCGGTCTCTCGCCCTCCGCAGGACCGCCCCAATCCTTCAGGTATCCCGCGAACTTAAGCAGCGGAAAAACCTGGTCGGTCATCTTTTTTTCCTGTATCAAGCAGAATTTGAGCCCCTGCAAATTGGCGGAACAGGGCGCGTGCCTGGCCAGGTCCACCAGTTCCACAAGAGTCTCCCGGGAAATGCGAACGCTCTCGTCGAAGCGCCGGTAACTGCGGTTTTTCAACACCAAATCTCTAAACATTTGTCTCACCTTTCTTGAAAAGCGAAAACGGACAATTCGCCGCGCAGTAAGCGGCAGCCAGGAAAACCAGGCCGGCCGCGTCAAAAACGATATAGCGGGTTATACTGGACCTTAAGACCGCGTGGCCGGCATCAATCCGCCCAAGCAGCCAGGTCTCCCCGACCAGCCCGATGGTTTGCATAAGAATTGCTTCGAGCAGTGATACTCTCCGGACAATCGGATTGGAAAGCGCGAAGATGTAGGGCACCTGCCACATGAGATACAAAATACCAACGCCCGCGACGGCGGCAGACCCCGGCGCCCCTCTGAGTTCGAAGGACGCGCTGAAGGCCTGCGGATTCAGCAGGTAAGATACAGCCGCCTGCAGGTTGACCGCCAAAACCACAGCAATCAGCACTCTTGCAATCCAAATCCTGGTCTTCGCTGCTGCCTGTGGTTCAGCGTTCATCATGTTTTCTCCCGGGGTTTGGTCAGTCCTGGAAAACCATCCCGTCCTGCACCCGCCAGAGTTCGTGATTCTGCTTGAAGTCAAGCGGGAACATATCAGGATCGGTCGATGTCAGCAGCGCCTGCTCAACCTGGCTCAGAACCGTCAGCATGCTCGCCCTCCGTTCGGGGTCCAGTTCCGCCATAATTTCATCGAGCAGAAGCACCGGCCACTCGCCGGTTCTTGCCCGCATCCACTGTACTTCAGCCATTTTGAGGGAGAGAAGCGCTGTCCTTCCCTGTCCTCTGGAGCCGTAATCACCCAAATCTATCCCGCTGCCGATAAAGCGAAATTCATCGCGGTGCGGGCCCAGAGTTGTCATCCCCCGGCTGATATCTTCTCGATAAGCGGCATGCAGCGCCTTGCGGAAACCTTCTTCAATTTCCTCGGTCGTGAGCTGCGAACGATCCACGGCAGTTTGCACCGGCAGAGAAAGCTGTCCTTTAGGCGCTGGCAGCGGCTCATAGGAGGGTTTGTACAGCAGCCGCAATAATTCTGTCCCGCCGGTCAGCTGGTGGTGAATGGGAGCGGCCTGTTCCTCCAACTCTTTTAGAAGGCGGATGCGCGCCCGCATCAATTCCGCTCCGTGACGGGCAAGCATTTCATCCCATACTTCCAGCTGTCGGGTATCCCCCCCGCGCTCCGAAAGTATCTTCAGCAAAGCGTTGCGTTGGTTCAAGGCCTTGGTGTAGTCCGCGTTGTGGCGGGCGTAGCCTGCCTGCGCCTGCGAAAGCGCGTCATCCAGATACTGCCTTCGTTCGGAAGGTGAGCCCTCGATGATGCGCGACATTTGCGGCAAAAAGCTTACCGCGTTGAATTGCCCAAATACCTCTCCCATGCGCTTGCGCACGCCGTCCAAAAGCACTTCTTTGCGGAAGCGCGGCGCGTTTGGGTTTCCGTTGTATTCCTGGATGAGGCGGACTTCGAGGGTGTGGGATTTTAATCCGCGCTGGTATTCGCCCACAATGCGGCCGACCAGTACAGGCTCTGGCTGCAGGTTAAAATTGAGCAGCTGCCGATCAGCAGCGGCAAAAAAAGAAGAAAAAGTCGCCAGGTACGCGACTGCTTCAAGGATGGTGGTTTTCCCCTGGGCATTGGAACCGGCAAGGAGAATGACCTTCTTCGGTAACTGCAGGTCCAGTCGGGAAAAAATCCTGAAATTGGTCAGCGCGAGCCTGGTGAGATGCATCAGTCTTTTATCTGTTCCATCTCTTCGACCGTGGGCTGGAACACGCGCGCCGCGCGGTCGATATACAAGACCCCGTCGATGTGGTCAATTTCGTGCTGAAAAATGCGCGCCAGCCAGCCGCTGGCCTTTACGGTGATGGGTTTGCCAAAGCGGTTCTTAGCCTGGATTTTTACGCTCTGGTGTCTTTCGACCTCACCAGCCAGACCGGGAACCGAAAGGCAGGCCTCCACATCGCTGATGGTTTCCTCAGATTTGTACACATACTCAGGGTTCACCAGGACGTATTTCTTAGGTTTGGCATCTTCGCGTTCGTCATCCGTGTATTCCACCACGACAACACGCAAAGATTCCCCAATTTGTGGGGCAGCAAGCCCAACGCCGGGAGCATCCCGCATGGTATCAAACATATCATCCACCAGGGCCTGAAAGTCTTTATCAAAAACCTGGACGGGTTTCGCCTTCAGCCTGAGTGAAGGCGCGGGGAACTTTACAATCTCGCGAACTGCCACGATGACTCCAAAATTGTGTGTTATTTGGGAGTATTGTACCTTAGAGAGGTGGTGGACTCAATCTTTTTGTAGGGTCTTGTGCCTGCGTTTGCTGGTGGTACACATTAAACCAGCGCGCCACGCGTTCTCGCTCCTCGTCGATGTCGCGTTCTCGGGACGCCGCGGCGGCAGCCTGCATCTGTCGGAAGATGTCTTCCTGGACTTTCGAAGGCTGGTAAACATTGTCGAAAGTCAGCACTTCTGTGGATACGCGGATATATACCGTGCCAAAATTGAGAAGCATTGGGATAATTCCCCGGCGTTCATATTCCACTGCCAGGATTTTGTCTAGCGGCGCGCTGCGCTTCGACTCACGGCCAAGTGGTTTGCGGTCAATATCAATGACCTGGTCGGGCGTAAGGCGGTAAATATCATTGCGCCAATCCACGTAGTTATAAATCAGCCACAAAAGAGCCGACACCCCCAAAAGAGCGCCCAGGAAAACTGAGATATTATACGGGAGAAGGGTGAAATTCCAGGTGAAAACAGCCGCGAGCAGGGTGATCGCACCGGCCAAAACCAGCAAAGGCAGCAGCGCTTTGCGCAGCAAGATAAACCAGTGTTTTCTGTAAGTGGTTACGCCGCCAATTTCATTGCGCACCTTGAGAAAATCACCAAACATCCAGGCAAAAAAGCTTTTTTCCCGCAGCGGCAGATCAGATTCGATTGGCAGGCTGGTATCCTCTTTGGCCTGCACCTGGTGCGTATCCCCGGCTCCGCTGATTTTTTGGCGAAGGACAGCGCGCATTTTTTCTTCTTCAAAAGCAGCTTCTTCAGACTGCCGGCGCCGCCAAAACACCTCAACCAGGTGCTCAATTATCTCAGCATCCTCCACCCGACTAAAGCGCACATTCCCAATGATGGTTCTGACCACCACATCCGCGTAACCAAGAATCCGTCCCATCTGAGTGCTCTGAACGCCAACGGACACCACCATCCCCAGCGGGGCTTCCTGTCGGGATTCATAGAAACCTGAGACCTTTTCCACCCAGACCATGCGCTGATTGGTGATAATGTAGTAATCATTGGCCCAGTTGTGATTGTTCCACGCCAACCAAAGCAAAGCGAAAATGAATCCGGCGATGATTACGGGCACTGCCAAATCCAGTCTGTTCGCCCAAAAAACCGCCGCAGCTGCTACTAACAGCCCGAAGCTGACCAGCGGTAAAAGCAAGCTGAGCAGCAGAAAAATCGGGTGCTTGCGGGTTATAAAGTGCACCTGTTCATCTTTTTCAAGCCAGCTCATGCGCACGCGTTCAGCCAGCTCCCTGCTCCGCAAAAGCACAGCACGCGCCTTCCAAACCCGCGAATTGCCCAGAAACGCTTCGCGCAGCTGACTGGCTGGAAAGAACCAGCAGGCGCAGTCTGTCTGCGCCCGCGCGGTGCGCGCGCGAATATTCAGCCCGTCCAGGAATTCGTCCCCAATCAGCTCTCCGCTGATAATTGTGCAGGTATCTTCAGGATTCTCCGCGGGCGCAAGTTCAAGCTTTCCCGCGGCGATTAAAAACGCTCCATCCGCCTCCGCCCCGGCACGATACAGCAAATTGCCTGCTTCCAACGTGACAAATCGCGCGGCGGCAGATAGTCCGCGCGCGCTGTCTTCATCCAGTAAACTGAATAATGGATGTGCAGACATTAAATCTTTTAACGCGTTTGCGGGCATACTCATTTGTTCTGCTGCTCCACTGTGAAACAGCTTTCAGACGCTTTTAACCAATGGTCTTGCAGCGCTGCCCGCTTTCGCGGGCAGCACCCATCAATTACCATCCTCACTCAGCGGCGGGGTCGCTTTCCGAATTCGCGTGCTCCCGCTTCGTAAAGCTAAGCGCGCCTTCAGGGTCTTTATCCACGAAGACTACATCGCCAGCCTGGTAACCGCTGGCCAGAAGCTGGGTTGCCAGAGGGCTCTCCAAATATTTCTGCATCGCCCTCTTGAGCGGCCTGGCCCCAAGCAGTGGGTCATAGCCCTGTTCCGCCAGCCAGGACCGCGCTTCACTGCTGACTTCCAACTTCACGCCGTACTCATCCAGACGCTCCTGAAGTTCAGCCAGCTGCAGGCTGACGATATCCATCACATTTTCGTGCGAAAGCGGCGAGAACACGATAATGTCGTCGATGCGATTCAGGAACTCCGGCCGGAAAGCGTTCTTCAGCGCCTTCTGGATTTTTTCCTGAGAAGATCTCACATCGGCATCGTTGCTGTCATCCAAAAAGCCAAGCGCGCCGCCCTTCTTTACGAATTCAGTTCCAAGGTTGCTGGTCATAATCAGCACTGTGTTGCGGAAGTCCACTATGTGCCCCTGACCGTCTGTCAACCTGCCGTCGTCCAGGATTTGCAGCAGGGCGTTCCAGACTTCGGGATGGGCTTTTTCAATCTCATCAAAAAGCACCACGCGGTAAGGTCTGCGGCGAACGGCTTCGGTCAGCTGGCCGCCTTCCTCATAACCCACATAACCGGGAGGAGCACCAAAGAGACGGGAAACCGTATGCTGCTCGCGATACTCGCTCATGTCTATGCGCACCAACGCGTCTTCATCATCGAACAGGAATTCTGCCAGCGCCTTGGCAAGCTCAGTCTTCCCAACACCGGAGGGCCCAATGAAGATGAACGAACCGCTTGGGCGGCGCGGGTCTTTCATCCCGGAGCGCGCCCGCCGGATGGCATCAGAAATTGCTTTAATCGCCTCGTCCTGCCCGACGATGCGCTCGTGCAGGCGGTCTTCCATGTGCAGGAGCTTTTGGGCTTCGCTTTCCATCAGCTGTGTGAGAGGGATTCCCGTCCATTGATGGATGACATCGGCGATGTCGTTGACGTCCACGACCTCATCCAGCTTTTGTTCGATCTCCCACTTCTCCCGCTGTGCGTTGAACTGCTGTTCAAGCTGCAGCCGTTCGGCTTTCATTTTCACAGCGCGCTCGTAATCCCGTTCCACGCTGGCCTGCTCTTCCTCGGCGGCCAGGCGCTCAATCTCTCTTTTTTGTTCGCGCAGCGATTCGGGCATGGAATACAGCGCGACGCGCAGTTTCGCGGCGGCTTCGTCCATCAAGTCAATGGCTTTATCCGGGAGTTTGCGTTCAGTCATATATCGTGATGAGAGTTTGACCGCGGCGCTGAGCGCTTCATCCGAGATCGTAACCTTGTGATGGGCTTCATAACGGTCGCGCAGGCTGCGCAGCATCTGGATAGTGTCTTCAATGCTCGGCTCTTCCACAAAAATTGGCGCGAAGCGTCTTTCAAGCGCGGCATCTTTTTCGATGTATTTGTGGTACTCGTCCAGGGTTGTCGCGCCGATGCACTGCAAATCTCCCCGCGCCAAGGCCGGCTTGAGCATGTTGGAAGCATCCATCGCGCCCTGAGCTGCGCCGGCGCCCACCACAGTATGAAGTTCATCAATAAACAGGATTACTTCGCCCGCGGATTTTTGAATCTCCTCGATGGAGTCTTTCAGGCGCTCTTCGAATTCCCCGCGGAAGCGAGTGCCCGCGATCATGGCGCCCAAATCAAGCGCTACGACGCGTTTGTCTTCCAAAATTTCAGGAACATCATTATTCGCGATTTTTTGAGCCAGGCCTTCCACAATCGCGGTCTTGCCTACGCCGGCTTCGCCAATCAGAACGGGGTTGTTTTTTGTCCTGCGGCACAATATCTGGATCAGGCGGGAAATTTCCACTTCCCGGCCGTAAATCGGGTCAAGTTTTCCTTCGCGTGCGGCCTGGGTCAGGTTGCGCGAATACTTGTCCAAAGTCTTGTAACGCGGTTCAGTACGCGTTTCCGTGAATTTCTTTCCGCCGCGAATGTCTTGGATCGCGTCCATCACTTTGGCGCGGGTAACTCCGTATTCCTCCAGCTTGCGTGCCAGCAGGCTGTTGCGTTCCGCCAAAATCGCCAGGAAAAGATGCTCGGTGGAAATGTATTCGTCACCCAGTCGGCTGGCTTCGTTCTTGGCAATGTCCACCGCCATTTTGACCCTAGGCGTCATAAAAATCTGACCTGAATGCCCGCCAAAAATATTCGCTTTGGGCGTGACCCGCAACAGGTTATCCAAGAATTCCGCCAGTTCAGACGAGTCAACTTTCAACATGTCAAGAATCTGGGAAACCATTCCCTCGGGCTGCTCAATCAGAGCAAGCAGAAGATGCTCTGTGTCGATTTGGGTATGTCCATAGCGCTGGATTATTTCGGCGGCACGCGCCGCGACATCCTGCGCTCTTTCAGAAAACTTATCAAAACGCATCATAATCGGGTTGCCTCAATGTATCATTGACTTTTAGTTTCTGTTGCAATACTTGTACCAGCAGGATTGTACTGGATGGAAGTAAGAAATTAGTTAACTTTATAAAATGAGCATTGCGTCGCCGAAGGAATAAAAGCGGTAGGCTTCGCGTTTGGCAATCTCGTAGGCGTTCAGCACATTTTCCCGCCCGGCGAAGGCGCTGACAAGCATGATAAGCGTCGATTTAGGCAGGTGGAAGTTGGTAATCAGCGCATCAACCACGCGGAAGCGGTAGCCTGGCAGGATGAACAGCCCGGTCTGGCCGCAAAAAGCGGAAACCAGGCCCTCCGGATTGGCTGCCGCGGCGCTTTCCAGTGTGCGCACCGAAGTCGTTCCCACGGCGACCACCCGCCCGCCCCGCGCTCTTGCCGCGTTTATTTGTTCCGCGGTTTCCGCGCTGAGTTCGCACCATTCCTGGTGGATTTTGTGCGTGGTGGGGTCATCTTCTGTCACCGGCGCGAAGGTATCCAGCCCGACGTGCAGAGTAAGCTCCGCCATGCCAATGCCCTTCTGCTTCAATTCAGCAATTAAGCCATCAGTAAAGTGCAGGCCTGCCGTGGGGGCGGCGGCAGAGCCGGGTACCTGGTTATAGACCGTTTGGTACCGTTCGGGGTCCACGGTTTCATTGTGGATGTACGGCGGCAGAGGCACATGCCCGGCTGAGGCAAAGAACAGCTCGATGGGCTGGTCAAACGTTACCGCGCGCTTGGAGCCTTCCAGAACTGCTGTCACGCGCGCTTCCGGGCCATTTTCAATAATTATCGCCGCGCCCTCGCTCAGGCCTTTGCCGCCTACCAGGCATTCCCAGGTTTTCTTATCCAATTGCCGCAGCAGCAGCACTTCCACCCGCCCGCCGCCCGGTAATTTGCGGCCAAACAGGCGCGCCGGGATGACCCGCGTGCGGTTGACGACCAGCAAATCCCCTGCTTTCAGGTAGCTGCCGATATTGTAGAAATAATCATGAGAAATACTTCCGGAAAAGCGGTCCATTACCAATAATCGCGAATGGTCGCGCGGTTCAGCCGGCGTCTGGGCGATAAATTCAGGCGGCAGGATATAGTCGAAATCGTTTGTTCTCATCGCGGCCACAAGGGATTAATTGCTGTGATTGAAAAGGGTTGGCTGCTCGCGGGAACCATTATAGGGTTTGCCCAGGTGCGCGTGTGCCAGAGGTGTTGCCACCCTGCCCTGTGCGGTGCGCTCCAAAAAGCCCAACTGCATCAGGTAGGGTTCCACCACGTCCATGATGGTATCAGCTTCTTCGCTTACGGATGCCGCTACAGTGTTCAATCCTACCGGGCCCCCGTTGTATTTTTCAATGATACACAGCAGTACGCGGCGATCCAGGTCGTCCAGGCCCATGTCATCAATATTCATTAATTGCAGGCTTTCCACCGCCACCTGGGGGGTAATGCAGCCGTCAGCCCGGACCTCGGCAAAATCCCGCACGCGCCTGAGAATGCGCAGGGCTATTCTGGGGGTACCGCGCGAGCGCCGGGCGATTTCAAGAATGCCTTCCTGGTCAAAAGGTACATTCAACAAGCTCGCACCGCGGCGGAGGATTTTCGCAAGGGATTCCTCATCGTAATAGTCAAGGCGGTACACCGCGCCAAAACGGGCGCGCAGTGGCGCGGTCAGCAGTGCCAGGCGCGTTGTCGCGCCAACCACTGTAAAGCGCGGCAGTTTAAGACGCACCGACTTCGCGGCGGGACCTTTGCCGATGATGATATCCAGCGCGAAATCTTCCATAGCCGGGTAGAGAATTTCCTCCACGTTGCGCCCCAGACGGTGTACTTCGTCGATGAAAAGGACGTCGCCGGCATGAAGGTTCGTCAGAATCGCTGCCAGGTCGCCGGCGCGTTCCACGGCCGGTCCGGAGGTCACCTTGATGTGTACCCCCATTTCAGCGGCCAGAATATGGGCAAGGGTGGTCTTTCCAAGCCCGGGCGGCCCATAAAACAAGACATGCTCAAGAGCTTCTCCGCGCTGTTTGGCAGCGGAAATTTGAATCTGCAGGTTTTGCTTCACCTGCTCCTGACCAATCAGGTCATCCAGGGTGGAAGGCCGCAGGGCGATATCCGCCGGGTCATCAGGTTGTTTGTGCCCGGCGAGAATGCTGTCATTTTCTCTCACGCTCATTGTCGGAATTATACCCGTTTTCCCCTTTGCAGTCGGATGACTGCGCTCTGCCGGTATCAGAACGGGGTATCTTCTGGGGAATCGGTAACCCGGCGCTTCTCTGAGTATAATTACCATACTATTTCAAACGGAGGGAACTTTTGCCCTTCTGGAGGATGCATGAAGCTTTCACTGGTCGTTCCGGTATATAACGAAGAGGAAAACCTCCCCGAATTACTCCCGCGCATTTATCAGGCGGTTGAGCCTTTGGGTATGGATTGGGACCTGACCCTGGTCGATGACGGCAGCAAAGATAACAGCGCCGCGGTACTGCGGCAAATGGCTGCTGATGACCAGGCGCACGTCCGCGCGGTAATACTTAACCGCAATTACGGCCAGACCGCGGCGATTACAGCCGGCATAGACCATTCGGACGGAGATATCGTGATTCTCCTCGATGCCGACCTCCAAAACGACCCGGCGGATATTCCCCTGCTTTTGGAAGAACTGAACAAGGGTTACGATGTGGTCAGCGGCTGGCGCAAAGACCGGCAGGATAACAAGCTCACCCGCACAATTCCTTCCAAGATTGCCAACAGCCTGATTTCAAACGTAACCGGCGTGCACCTGCATGACTACGGCTGCACTCTCAAGGCTTACCGGCGGGAGATTTTTAACAAGATAAATCTATACGGGGAGATGCACCGCTTCATTCCCGTGTACGCCGCTGAAGCCGGCGGCAAAATCAGCGAGGTGGTGGTCCATCACCACCCGCGCATCCACGGCAAGGCGAACTACGGCCTTGAGCGCATCTTCAAGGTCGTTCTGGACCTGATCACGATCAAGTTTTTGCTGAGTTACGCCAAAAAGCCGATTTACTTGTTTGGTGGGGTGGGGCTCAGTTTGATGGCCGGCAGTTTTGTAGTGCTGCTCTCGCTGGCCGTCCGCCGCGTGGCAGTCGGCACTCCGGTTCTTGGTTCTCCCTGGTTCCAAATCTCGGTGATGTCGTTCATCCTGGGATTTATGTCCATTTTGTTGGGTTTGATTGCCGAACTGCTGATGCGCACCTATTACGAATCCCAGAATAAGCGCACCTATGATGTGCGCGAAATCATCGCCCCCGACTCAGCCAAGACCGCCAGGAGCTAATTACGGCTGGAGCCGCAGCAATTCATCTTTCAGTGGTTGCTGACCAACTGGTATCAGCAGGTGCGCGCTTCCGTGATTCCAACTCAGGACCGGTTCATATTCCCGCAGCATCGGCTCCAAAACCTTTGTGACCCAGGCGTCGTTTTCAACGCCAAAGGATTTGCTGTCCCCTTGCATGCGCGTGGAAATCGTGTCGGTGATAATGGCTTTGAAGCGGTGATTTTCCAAATCGGCGTAAAAGGATTCCAGGTAAGGCTGGTTGTTGCCCATCGCCATTTCCATCAAGAAAACCTTCTCGTACTCAGGTACGACCTGCACGCCCTGCAGCGCTTTGAAGCTGAGCAGCTGGCGCTCCGAGATAAACAGCACATCGCCAGCCTGACCATCAACTAAATCGAGAGCTGCCTGCATGCGGGCAAGTTCCGCGCGCTGGGCAGCCGCCGGCTGAAAATTCAGGGACGCGGCATGGGAAAGCGCGAAGTAAAGCGGCACCACAGCCGCCAAAACCAGCCAGATTCCAGCGGCGGAAGGCGCGGGCTTCGGCAGGTCTTGTTTGTTTTCTGGTGCGTACGCGCCGGCAAGCAGGCTCCCGATAATAAGTACCCAGAAGACCAAAAAGCCGTCCATATTATGCAGGTCTCCCCCGCCGCCGATTTTCAAGCTTACCAGAACCCCGCCCAGGAAGAAAACACTAAGAATGCCCAGCAGTCCGAGCCAACGCAGCCAATGCAGGGAAAAGGCTTCTTTTCGACGAGCATGCCTCAGCAGCATTCCCAACCCCGGCACACAAACCAACAGAACGGCCGGCAGGATTCCAAGCTTAAAGGTGGCATTCGGGAACAAACGGGACCAGAGCAAGGCAGAACTGAACGCTGAATTGAAGAGCGCGGGGTTTTCCCCCGATATGCGGATATAGGCCTGCTGCGCCAGCCAGGCGGAGCCAAAACCAAGCGCTGCCCAGATAAGCACAGGCAAAAGGTACTTGTGCCATTTCTGACCATGAAAGGGATGGTCTAAAAGGTAAAGCGCGCTCGCCAACAAGCCTGGCAGAGGCATCCAGTTGACGCGGCTGATGCCCGCCCAGAGCGATGCCAGAAGGACGAATAGGAGTGTCCGCCAGGGGGCGTCTTTCTTGTAACCGATGAGCACCAGAATCACGCAGACCATCAGGTGATAGTAGACCGCGCCCTGAAAGAAAAAGAGGGCTATCCAGATAGTCAGCAGCCAGATAGGAATATTTACCCCTTTTGCCAGGCGTCTGGCAGCCAGCCATCCCCCCCAGGCGCTCATCCCCAACCAGAGCAAAACCTGCCAGAGGCGGTGAGCGAGGATGGACTTTATCCCCAGCAAAAACGGCAGGGCTTGCATGAGATAACGAGAAGGATGCAGGACTGGCAGCGGCAGTTTTTGCCCGTAAATTCGTTCCGAAAGAAAGAGCGACGCGTTGTAATAACGGCTGCCTTCCGACCATCCTAACGCGAAAGGACCCGGCTGGAGTTCTGGCAGGAAGGCTGCTGCCCGATACAGGACCCCAAATACCAGCAGCGCCGTGATGAAGTTCCTTTCGGGCTGGTTGGGCGACTTCGCGACAAAAAACAGCAGCGCGGACGCGCCAGCAGCCAGAACTGCCAACAGAAGCCGGCCGACCGCTGAATCAATTAACTGAAAACTGTTCGTGAGCAGAACAGCCAGCAGCCCAAACTGCAGCAGCGCGCTGATTAGATAAGCCGTCCAGCCGGGTATCACTAACTGAATGCGCTCATGGTTTTGAACATATCGTTTTACTAACAAGGTGCCTATTATCAGCAAGGGAATCAGGACGGCCACTCCCCAGTAGGAACGTCCCCGTTCAGCCTTGTTTTCCAGCAAAAAGACTGCCGCCAGGCTCAGGCAGACCATCAGAAATTGATTCAGAAAAGCGCTGAATTTCCGCGTGTCCATCTACGGTTCCGTTTCTCCGGCCGGCTGCCCTCTGCCCCCCAGAATGCCGCCGACAAAAAACGCGCCAGGCAGACTTCCAATCATCCAGACTACCCGCAGGATTACCGCCAGGCTGATGCTCGTGGACGGCTGCAGCCCGCCCAGCAAGGAAAAAAGATTGGTAATGGTCACTTCCTGAAGTCCCAGACCATTGATGGAGATGGGTATCAGGGAAATGAAATAAGTGAGGCTCCACAGACCCGCGATTTTTGGAAGGGCAATGCTCTCGCCCATACCTTCCACCAGGATGCGAACAATCAGAAAAATCGCGAGCATGTGAATAAAGGTGTAAGCCAGCGCCTGCGCCAGAATTAACGGGTGCTTTAGCCAGTAACTGAAGTTGGCAAACACCCTGGCCGCGGCCCCTTTGACTTTATTGTAAACAGTCGGAAAAAAGCCAGCTGCCCCCGCGGCGTGCGAAATACCGACCTCCGACCCGGCTCGAAGATAAGCTGAGAGGGAAGGCACAGCGAAAGGCAGCATCAGCGCCATGCCGGTCATCCCCACCAAGCGGTCCGCGACAAGCGAAGCGGCCGCCAAAGACGCGCCAATCCCAAGCCGGACAGCCCCAGCCAGGCGCACCACATCCCCGCCAATCGTAGTGGGAAGAACATTTGACGCGAATAATCCGGCAAAAGTCAGCCGCAAACTATCCTGCCACCGCACGTGCACATCCTGCACCTGCAGCAAGGTATGCCAGCGCCCCCATGTGGCCAGCCGCGAGATAAAAACCAGCCCCAGCACCGCTGCCGCGCGCCAGGCAGAAATCTTTCGCACCGCGGCCCAGGTTTCTGCCGCGCCAATCTGCCTGAAGAGATAGATCAGGATTCCGATGGATAATAATGTCCCTGCCCAGCGAATAATGAGGTTCCAGTTGATTTTGGTGTTTTTCTTCATAGCAGAAAGGGCTCGTTTCGCGAATATTATACTTCAGCCAAAGTTTTACCCGCCAAATGCGATAGAATTGCCTCGATACGACACCTCTGGAGGAAAACATGACGCTGCAAACCATCTCCCCATCCGAACTCCTGGTGAAACCTTTTGATTTAATCAAATATCAGACGCTTGTTCTGACCAGCGGCAGTTACACCGCGGGGAAATTCAACGCGATGGTTATCGGCTGGGGTTTTCTGGGCTCGATGTGGAATAAACCCTGCGCGATTGTGCCAGTAAGGCCTACCCGTTTCACTTACGAATTCATCGATAACTCGCCTGATTTTACCCTGTGCGCCTTTCCAGAGACCTTCAAGCGGGATGTGCTTTACCTGGGCACGCATTCGGGCAGAGATGAAGACAAACTCAGCCGCACCAGGCTCACTCCGCAGGCTTCCCAACTTGTCAGCGCGCCGTGCTACGCCGAAGCGGAGCTGGTTATTGAGTGCAAAAAGATTTACTGGGTGGACCTGAACCCAGCTCAATTTATCGACCCCGATATAGAACGCAATTACCCCGCGCGGGATTACCACCGCATGTACTACGGAGAGATGCTAACAGTGCGCGCCGAGCCCAAATTCATTGCCGCCTGAACCGCGCCGGCATTAATCGCAGTATAATTTCAGTATCAACGCGGAGGAAAACGGATGTCTGAAAAGAAAATTCGAGTTTTGATTGCCAAACCCGGTTTAGACGGCCACGATCGCGGCGCGAAGGTAATCGCGCGCGCGCTCAGAGATGACGGAATGGAAGTCATCTATACCGGCCTGCGCCAGACCCCCCAGATGATTGCGGAAGCCGCCTTGCAGGAAGATGTGGATGTGGTGGGCCTGTCCATTCTCTCAGGCGCGCACAATGCCCTGGTCCCTCAGGTGCTTGAGAAGCTTAAAGAAAACGGCCAGAATGACGTATTTGTTTTTCTCGGCGGCATCATTCCTGAAAGCGACATTCCCGGGCTTCTCGCGCTGGGAGTCAAAAAAATCTACGGACCCGGCACGGATACCCGTGTTGTCTGTGAAGACATCCGCGCGGCGCTGGCGGACCGCGCCTGAACCATGACCGATTTTTCGTTGGAAACAATCAGAAAGGGCGATAAACTTGCCCTTTCTCGCGTTTTAAGCCGCGTGGAAGCGGACCATGAAGCCGGCCGCGCCGCGCTGGACGCGCTTTTCCCTTTTACTGGCAGCGCGCACAAAATTGGCATCACCGGAGCCCCCGGCTCAGGCAAGAGCAGTTTGGTAAACGCCCTAGCGCACCACTTGCGGCGCGCTTTCCCGGACGCGCGCGTCGCGATTATCGCGGTAGACCCGACCAGCCCGTTCACAGGCGGCGCAATTCTGGGGGACCGCGTCCGCATGCCCGACCTGCAGAATGACCCCGGTATTTTTATCCGTTCGATGGCCACGCGCGGCGCGCTGGGCGGGCTGGCGGATGCCACCCTCGCGCTCAGTCAGGTTTTTGACGCGGCGGGCTATGAATACATCATCATTGAAACAGTCGGCGCGGGACAGGCCGAAGTGGATATCGTCAACCTCGCGCATACCACCATCGTGGTCGATACCCCTGGCATGGGCGATGATATTCAGACCATAAAAGCAGGCATCTTGGAAATCGCCGATATCCTGGTGGTGAACAAGGCCGATTTGCCCGGAGCGGACCAGACTTACCGCAACCTCGCGGCAATGATAGAAATGGGCTACCGGGGAACAGGACGCATTAACGGCGGGCATCACCGCTCTGCCAACGCGCCCACAGACCGGCCTGAGGAGACGCGCGGCTGGGTACCTCCCGTCTTGAAAACTACCGCCGTCACCGCGCAAGGAATTGCGGACCTGATGAATGCGATCCTTCAGCATCAGACCTACCTGCGCGCCACCAACGCCTGGCACGAGAAGGAAAATGCCGCGATGCAGCTGATTGTAAACAAACTGGTGCTTGAAGAACTTTCCAACAACTGGAAGCAGAATTTGGCTCCGGGATTGTATGAGTCTGTCTTGAGAGCCCTGAGACAAAGGGAAATATCTCCCCGGGCCGCGGCGCGCGCGCTCTTGGCGTATAATTCAAAATAAGTAAAATTTGTTTTTATCGGAGTCATTATTATGGAAAAAACACCAATAAGAGACCTGAAACAGCACGTCGGCGAGGTGGTAAAACTGCAAGGCTGGCTGCAAACCCTGCGCGACCAGAAAAGCATGCAGTTTCTCATCCTGCGCGATCGAACAGGTCTCGTCCAGATTGCCCACTGGAAAAAGGGCAACCCCGAACTGGCTGAGCTCATCTCCACGCTCGGCACGGAATCCGCGCTTACAGTCACCGGCAAAGTTGTGGAAAACGAAGTCGTCCGGCTGGGTGGAATTGAAGTGCAGCTTGAGAGCCTTGTCGTGGAAAACAAAGCGGAAATTCCGCTGCCTTTTGACCCGTTCGCGGAGACCCTGCCGGACCAGGATTACCGTCTGGATTGGCGGTTTCTGGACCTGCGGCGGGAACGCAACCGACTGATTTTTGAAGTGCAGACCACTCTCGAAGCCGCGATGCGCGAGTACTGGCTGGAAAACGGCTTCATCGAAATGCATTCCCCGAAGATTATGGGAGCCCCCAGTGAAAGCGGCGCGGAACTCTTTAGCCTCAAATACTTTGATACCACCGCCTACCTTGCCCAGTCGCCACAGTTTTATAAGCAAATGGCAATGGCAGCCGGTTATGAAAAGGTTTTCGAAATTGGACCGGTCTTCCGGGCTGACCCGTCATTCACCTCCCGCCACATGACTGAATTCACAGGCGTGGACTTTGAAATTTCCTGGATTGACAGCCACGAGGACGTTATGTCCTTCGCGGAGCGCTGGCTGGCGCACGTGTACAAACGGGTACAGGAAAAACACGGCGAGGCAATAAAAGCTGTATTCAATGTGGATTTGCAGGTTCCCGAGCTTCCGTTCCCCCGCCTGACCATGGCGGAGGCATACCAGATTCTCAAGGATCAGGGTTACAAACTTCCTCCGGAACGCAAGGGCGACCTTGACCCCGGGGCTGAACGCGCTTTGGGCGCATACGTGAAGGAAAAAACCGGGAATGACTTTGTGTTTGTGAAAGACTGGCCGTTTACCGTGCGTCCTTTCTATCATATGCTGCACGAAGACAACCCAACCCTCACCAAGAGTTTTGATTTGCTTGGGCGCGGGCTGGAAATCACCACCGGAGCCCAACGCGAACACCGTTACGAGGTCTTAAAGAATCAGGCCCTGGAAAAAGGCCTAACCCTGCCGCCAATTCAAAACTATTTGAATTACTTCCGTTATGGATGCCCTCCGCATGGAGGTCTTGGCCTCGGGCTCAGCCGTTTGCTGATGGTAATACTGGATTTGCCCAATATCCGCGAAGCTGTTTACCTGTTCAGAGGACCAAACCGCCTGGAACCTTAGGAGCAAACATGCCGTCAATTTACAGCGAGAGATTGCGCCTGCGGGCAGCCGAACGGGCTGATATCCCGATGTTTGTGCGTTGGATAAGCGATCCGGAAGTGACAGAACACTTGCTTCTGCGCCTGCCGATGGCCCTGGCGGAGGAAGAAATTTGGTTCGAAAAAATGATTGCCCGGCCGGCAGCCGAGCACGTCTATGTGATAGAAGCCAAATTACCGCCGGCAGCGGGCAGCCCGGAACCGCAGTGGCTCCCTATCGGCAACACCGCTTTTATATCCATCCTGGATATCGACCGCTGCGCGGAAATTGGCATCATGCTGGGGGAAAAAACCTGGTGGAATAAGGGCTATGGAACGGAGACGATGCGCACTATGCTGCGCCACGGTTTTGAAACACTTAATCTGCACCGCATCTGGCTGCAGGTCTACGCGAATAACAAACGCGGCATAAGAGCCTACGAAAAAGCCGGCTTTCGCCATGAGGGCATATATCGGGAAGGTCATTATCAGGCCGGGAAATATCACGATGTGCTCCTGATGAGCGTTCTGCGCCAGGAATGGGATTCACAAAACATAGTGAAAGGTGAATAAAATGACTTCTCCAAATATGCGGCACGATTTATTGTATGGAAATATCCGCCTGTTTGCCGGCACCTCCACCCCCGAACTTGCTCAGGAAATCTCTGATTATTTGAATATCCCTTTATGCGGAAGGGATGTCATTGAATTTACCAATGAAAACCTGTTTGTGAAGCTGCATTCATCTGTTCGAGGACAGGACTGCTACATCATCCAGACCACTTCCATACCGGTACACCGCAATCTGATGGAATTGCTGATTATGACCCAGACTTTACGCCTGGACTCCGCCGGGCGCATCACTGTGGTTGTGCCCTACATGTGTTATGGACGCTCAGACCGCAAGGACCAACCGCGCGTCCCGATTACTGCCCGCCTTGTCGCCGACATGATTCAGGTCGCCGGCGCGGACCGTTACATCACCATGGACCTGCACGCTGGTCAGATACAAGGATTCTTCTCAATACCCGGAGACGTTCTCTCAGGCTATCACATCATCAAGCCCTATCTGATGGACCTCCTGCCAAGTTTGAATCGACCGGTGATGCTTACGGCCGACCTTGGTTTTGCAAAGCGCGGGCGCCGTTACGCCCAGGCGCTCAATATTCCACTGGCATTCATTGAAAAACGGCGCGTGGATAACGAAGAACATTCCGAAGCCCTGTCCATCATTGGGCAGGTCTCCGGCCGGGATGTCATCCTGATTGACGACGAGATTGATACTGGCGGCTCAATTTGCGAAGCCGTCAATCTGGCCAAACAATATGGCGCTGGAGAAATCCTGGTGGTATTCGTTCATCCGGTGCTTTCCGCTAACGCGGTGGAAAGACTGGCCAGCCTGCCTGTCAAGCAATTCATTACCACCAACACCATCCCGATAGCTCCGGATAAAAAAGCCTTGTTTGGGGACCGTCTGACCATTCTGAGCATCGGTCCTTTGATTGGCGAAGTCATAAAACGCGCCAATGAAGGCACCAGCGTCGGGGCAATGTTTAACGAGTAAAGTATCCAGATCTGGAGCATCGCGCCGTGCCTGAACTGCCGGAGGTGGAAACCATTCGCCGGGGATTGGTTGCTGGGGATTCCTTCACGCCGTCCCTGCTTGAACAGCGCGTTTCGGACGTATCCATTCTGTGGGAAAAGACCGTCGCGCGCCCTTCCCCGCGGGAATTCGCCCGACTGCTGCGCGGAACCACCATTCGTGAAGTCAATCGAAGGGGCAAATACCTGCTTTTCCGGGTGGATGACCTCTTCCTCATCTTTCACCTGCGCATGAGCGGCGACCTGAGCATGCGCCGGCAGCGCGCGGAAAACGCGCCGCATGACCGGTTGATTTTATTTTTGGCCTCAGGTTGGAATCTCGTCTTTAACGACACGCGCAAATTCGGCAGAGCCTGGCTGACCCCCGATCCACAAACCGTGCTCGGAACGTTAGGCCCCGAGCCGCTGGACCCCACGCTTACTGACAAAGCATTCCGGGCGATGATGCTGTCGCGTTCCAGGCAGCTGAAGCCGCTGCTGATGGACCAAAGCTTTTTGGCCGGTCTGGGCAATATTTACACCGATGAATCCCTTTTCGCGGCCGGCCTGCACCCACTGCGCGTCAGCAGTACGCTGACGGAAGAGGAAAGCAGCAAACTTTTGGCTGCCATCCGGATGGTGCTGAATAAGGGAATCCGGGAACATGGTTCCAGCATCGATTGGGTGTACCGCGGTGGGAATTTCCAGAATCATTTTCAGGTGTACCAGCGCGCGGGAGAAACCTGCCCGCGCTGCGGCGCGCCAGTCCAAAAATCCAGGGTGGGACAGCGGGGAACGCACTTTTGCCCCGTTTGCCAGCCGGAAAGAAGCAGCCAAAATGTATGATAAATTCGCCTCACAATACGATTACTTTGTAAACTGGAAGTCGCGCCTGGCCTTCGAGATGCCTTTCATCCAGGAACAGCTCTCCAGCCTGGCCGGACCCGCGGAACAGTTAAAGGTGTTGGACGCCGCCTGCGGAACCGGGCAGCACGCCATCGCCCTGGCCCGTTTAGGCTACAACGTCTCCGGTACCGACCTGTTTCCACAAATGCTGAGTTTAGCAAACACCAACGCCCTCGCTGCGGATGTCAATATTCGCTTCAAGACTGCCGGCTTCGGCAGCATTGCTGGTGTGTTCCCGGAAGAACGCTTTGACGCGGTATTATGCCTGGGCAATTCTCTGCCGCATGTAAAATCCAAGATTGACCTGCTGAAGACGCTGGCAGATTTCGGCCAGGTGACAGTCCCCGGCGGACTGCTTCTGCTGCAGCAGCGTAATTTTGACGCGGTCATGAGTGCAAAGAATCGCTTTATGGACCCGCAAACCTACAGCACCGCGGAAGAAGAACGGGTGTTTTTCCGATTTTATGATTTTGAACCGCAGGGACTGATTCAATTTAACATCCTGACCCTGACAAGAAAACCCGGCAGTCCGTGGGAAAGCTCTCTCACCTCTACCACCCTTTTCCCAATCCTTTTCCAGGACTTGCAAAGCGCTCTTAAAGAAGCCGGTTTCACAGACGCGCGTTATTATGGAAATATGAAAGGCGAACCCTTCGATTTAAGCAAAAGCGCAGATTTGATTGTAGTCGCCAGAAAAGCATAAAAAAAAGCCGGCGTGTGCCGGCCCGACTTTTTCAGATTTTCACGATTTTTGCGTTTTCGTCCGCAAGGCAGAAATTGTCTTGTGGACATTGGCCTTCCACCAATCCACGGTTTCCATAATTGAGTCGTAAATACGGCGGGGTTTATATCCCAGCTCACGCTGCGCTTTGCGAGAAGAGATTCTGGAATTGCTGCGCAAGGTTTCGATGGAATAGCGCGTGAACTTGGGTTTGGTGTGCGTGATTTTGTAGAACACTTCCGCTAACGGCGCCACAAAGGCCGCGAGCCGCGCCGGGAATTTAATCTCAGTGGTATCAATACCCGCCGCCTGCTGCACAATACTTCGCATTGTGCTGATCTGCAGCTGTTCTCCAGATAACAGGTAGGTCTCTCCGCGCTTCCCCTTTTCCGCGGCCAGAATATGCCCAAGCGCGACATCCCGCACATCCACAAAGTCAAACTTCCCCTGCACTGATAACGATGGGCCTTTTTTCATCCAGGAAAGCATCATTTCGCCTAATTCGGAGCGTTTGTAGTCATAAGGTCCGATAACACCGGTCGGGCAGACTACAACTGTGTCCAAGCCTTCTTCCGCGGCTTTCAGAACCAGCAGGGTTGCTTCCGCTTTGGTCCGGTCATACGGACCGGCGGGATTATTCGGGTCAAAATGGAGCGTCTCATCAATGGTGATGTCTGCAGCCGGGCGTTCCAACGCATGAATCGAGCTGGTGTAAACCAGACGGCGCACCCCGGACTGGCGGGCCGCCTCAATTACGTTACGCGTGCCCTCCACGTTCACTTTGCGCATCAAGTCAATCTTGTCCTCTGTGATGGCAACCAGAGAAGCCAGGTGAAAAACCAGTTCTACGCCCCGGCAAGCCTCAAGCATCCGCTCAAAATCGAGGATGTTCCCTTCGAATATTTCCACATCCAGATCCTCGAGCGGCGTAAGGTTCTCCCCGGGAAGGACCATCGCGCGCACTCTTTCATTGCGGGCTACCAGTTCGCGCACCAAAACATTACCAAGGTGCCCACCCGCGCCTGTCACTAAAATCATTGCCCTAACTCCTTAATTCATTTACCACTAACTCGAAACCATTCCTCGCCAATGCCGTCCAATCCGGATGTTCAGGATTCAGAGCTGCCTGCAGCAGATATCCCAGAGCGCATGCCAGCAGCAGGTGAGCGGCAGCAAGCGCGTCTACATCGCGGCGAACGGCATTCGTTTGCTGAGCAACCGCAACCTGGCTCTTGAGCTTACTAAGCAACTCCTGCTGCGGCCGCACGCTTCGCTCCCAGATGATGGGGTCTTTTATGGCTTCCTTCCAAAATTCAATCATAACTGAAAAATGCCTCTCTATGGTCCGGAAAAGTTCTACAGAATGGTCAGCCATTAATAGCATGTTTTCAGGAAAAGCCATTTGCGCAGTATCAGACCCCGCCAAAGTTTTCCCCATCCTGTCCAGCCAGGTTTCCATCAGAGCAAGAAACAAGTTTTCCTTGGTCGAGAAGTAATGATAAAAAGCGCCCTTGCTCACCCCCGCGGTCATGCAAATTTCGTGGACGCTGGTAGCGTCGTAGCCGTCTTGTGAAAAGAGGCGTTCAGCCGTCTCGAGAATCTTTTCTCGCGATTTCTGTAATCTTGCCATTTCGCCACTGCCTTTCCAATTGCCTGTTTTTCCAGGCCTACAAGAGAGAATAGCGGTAAGTTATTTTCCACAGTAATTCAGGCTTAGATGTTTTAACGCTTAACCGTACTGGCGAATGTGATTAGATTGCGACTGTAATCAAAATATGGATATTTTCATTATACATTTTTTTAACCCAAAAGGATAATGAACCGGACCTGGGCAAAAGATGAAGAATACTTACCGGTGGGATTTAGGTATAATGACCAAAGCAATCAAACTTAGTGGACAAGGACGCACATGAAAATCGCAATTGGTTGTGACCACGCTGGGCTCGAATTGAAAAGCGCTTTGATGAGCTATCTGGACAGCCGCCTTATTCCATACGAAGATTTTGGCACCTACACGGCTGAAAGCTGCGACTACCCGCGCATCGCCGAGAAAGTTTGCAAAGCAATCCTTTCAGGCCAATTTGACCGCGGAATTTTAATCTGCGGTACCGGGATTGGCATGTCTATCACGGCCAATAAATTCCCGGGCATCCGCGCGGCAGCCTGCAGCGAACCCTACTCTGCCATCCTGGCAAAACGACACAATAATGCCAATGTGCTTTGTTTGGGCGCGAGAGTTGTTGCCAGCGGGCTGGCAGCATTAATCGCCGAAGGATGGTTAAATGCCAGCTACGAAGGCGACCGCCATCAGCGCCGCCTGGATATGATTACCCGCATCGAACAGCGGAACGCGGTCCCCCCGGCAATTACCGCTCCCGGAGAGGAAGCCGGCTCGCAGGTCAAGGTCCAGCCGCCGGATGCCGAATCGGAAGCAGGCGCTGCCCTGCCCTACGAAGGCACACAGCCGCTCTGAGCCGCCTTTGCACAGCGTTTATCTTGGAACCTGGTAAGGAAGATACGCTATAATTCCTGCAATCAACCCAAAATAGTTACATGATGGAGGCCCTATGAGATACCGCATTTTTGGAGATAAACTTCCTGCTGTTACAATCGAATTTGAAGCTGGTGAAAGCATTTACACACAGGCGGGGGGAATGACCTGGATGACAGATAATTTCACGATGGAAACCAACGTCAAGGGCGGCATGATGAAAGGATTGGGCCGAATGCTTACCGGCGAGTCCTTATTCATGGCCACTTATACAGCCCGGGCCCCCAAAGCTGAGCTGACCCTGGCTTCTTCATTCCCCGGTGCAATTCTTCCGATTGAACTAGATGGGAGCAAGACCTGGATTGCCCAGAAGTCCTCTTTCCTGTGCGCCACTCCCGGCGTGGAGCTTTCTACCTATGTGAGCAAGTTTAAGGTTGGGTTGTTTGGCGGAGAGGGCTTTTTGCTGCAAAAATTAGCAGGCCGCGGAATTGTCTTCCTTGAAATTGACGGCACCCTGGTTGAAAAAGAGTTACAGCCCGGAGAACGCATCAAGGTGGATACTGGAAATGTGGCGGCTTTTGAAAGCACCGTGAAATACGAAGTCGAAACAGTCAAAGGCTTTACCAATATCCTTTTTGGCGGCGAAGGCCTGTTCCTGACCGTACTGGAAGGTCCCGGCAAAGTTTACCTGCAGACCGTCAATGTTTCCGGGTTTGCCGCCCGGCTCAAGCCTTTCCTTCCTGCAAAAGGTTAATTCAAATCATTAAAGGTCAGCAGGCTGTTTTCCTTAAAACAGCCTGCTTTTTTTTGCTTGGTTCAGACTCAATCAGACGATTGGCGGCGCGCAGGGTGCCGCGGGCTTAATATCAATTCGCATGTTGGCCTGAATTCAGGCTTTTTACCATATAAAGTGCGGCCGGCTCAAAGCCGCGCGCGGCATAATACTGGCGCGTCCCAACGGCTGAGATGACTGCCAGCCGGAAATAGCCGCGTTCCAGCGCGATGCGTTCGGCTTCTAAAAGCAGACGCGTGCCAAGGCCGGCGTGCTGGGCGGCTCCCGGCAGGTCTGCCCCCACTTCGATGGATTGACCGTAGACATGCACTTCGCGGATGACCGCCGCGCCTTCCAGGTCTTCCAGCTGCAGGATGTTACCTTTTTGCGGCAGAGAAAGCCTCAGAAAGCCTGCCAGCTTATCTTCAGTCGTATCAAATGAAAGGAAATGCTCTTCGGTACTCTCGGTTTCATACATCAGGTCGTTCAGACGCAGTGCGCCCACATCCACTTTGCCGCGCCGCACCTCTCTGCAGCGGATGCAATCGCAGCGCGTCCCGCGGAGTTCCAGCTCGCGGGCCACGTCCTGCCGCAGGCTGGTGTTGCGGTTGCCGGCCACCACATTCGGCGAAGGGATATCGCGTATCACCCGGTTGATGCGGCAGTAACGCGGCACAGTGGGTTTAATATCCGCCAAAAGTTGGATGAGTTCAGTTTCGGTGTATGGTTGGTACTCCCCGCGTTCCCAATACTGGTAAAGCTCTGCGCTGCGCAGCAGCTGGCAGGGGTAAATTTTCAGCTCATCCGGCTGAATGCTGCCGGTTTCCCACAAACGCGAAAAATCTGCCCGGTCGCTTTCCAAAGTCGCGCCAAGCAAATTGGGCATCCAATGAGCCACCAGCTTATACCCGGCCGCGCGGATGAGAACTGCCGCCTCGGCTGCCTGGGCCGCACTGTGCCCCCTGCGGTTCAGCGCGAGCACGCGGTCATCCATGCTTTGCACCCCGATTTGCATTTTTGTCGCGCCAAGCCAGCGGTTGAACACCAACTCCTCACGGGTAATTAAATCGGGTCTGGTTTCAAGCACCAGGCCTACGCAGCGGTGCGCTGATGTTTCGTTGCGGGTATGCGCGCTTAGCAGGCTGGCGCCTGCCTGGTTATCGGCGGGGTTTTCCTCGTTCAGGGCTTCAAAGCAGCGCCGCACGAACCATTCGCGGTAATCGCGCGTGTAAGCGCTCCAGCTGCCGCCCAGGATAAGAAGTTCAATCTTATCCGTTGGATGCCCCACTTCCCGCAGGGCTTTCAGACGGGAGCTGACCTGGCGGTAAGGGTCGAATTCATTTTCAACGCCTCTCCGCGCGCCGGGCTCATCCGGCAGGTAAGACTGCGGCATGTCCGGCTCTGACGGGCAAAAGATGCATTCTCCCGGGCATGGGAACGGTTTGGTAAGTACGGTAATGGTGGTGACCCCGGAGAGCGTGCGCACCGGCTTCATCCGTATGCGCGCGAGCACATCCACATCAGCTGACCATTCGCCGGAGTTTACCAGGTCGCGGTAAGCCGCGACCAGCGTGTGTTTGGCCAGGAATCCCTGCCCATCGGGCAGTGGATGCCGCCGCAGCGCTTTTTGCAGGTCCATTCCCAGGCGAATATCCGCCAAAGCTGCTTTGGCCAGTTCCAGCTCTTCCGGGCTGTAATCTCTTTTTTTATGCCAGTCATCCGCGTTGCGCATGCGTTTATTTTACCTGTTCCCGCGCGCTAATTTTCCACTGCCGAACCTGTTATACTCTCAGTATGCGTTCTGAAACCCGGGAAAAGCTGCTCAATATTAACCGCCAATTCTACGAACGCAGCGCGCCTGCTTTTTCAGCCACCCGCAAAACGCTGCAGCCGGGCGTCAGACGCCTGCTTGCCGCAATGCCTCTTCAGGCGGACATTCTCGACCTTGGCTGCGGGAACGGTAATTTCGCGCTGGCGCTTTCCAAAACCGCCTATTCCGGCAGTTACCTGGGCGTGGACTCTTCGGAAGCCCTGCTAACAGACGCGCGCGCCGCTCTCGCGCAAGCCCGGCCAAAAGCCTCTTTCCAATTTATTCAGGCCGACCTCACCGGCAGCGGTTGGAGCGCGGCGCTATCCGGCAGGGCTTATCCGGTAATAACCTGTTTTGCTGTTCTCCACCACATACCAGACTCACAAGCCCGCGCCGCTTTCCTACGCATCGTTTCTGGCTTGCTTTCGCCTGAAGGCAGGCTGTTTTTATCGGTTTGGCAGCTTTTCAACAATCCCCGGCTAAAAGCCCGCTTACTGCCGTGGGATTCCGCCGCGATAGATAGCTCGGATTTAGAAGCCGGTGACTGCCTGATGGACTGGCGCGCTGGCAATCGGATTGACCAGCGTTACGTGCATGTGTTCACTCCCGAGGAACTGCGCGCTCTCGGGCTCGGCGCAGGCCTGATGCTGCGCGATGAATTTTATTCAGATGGGAAAACCGGAAACCTGGCGCTCTATCAGATTTGGTCCAGGCCGTCCTGAAGTCTGTCCTAACCCAGGGCAATATCCAGCAGCATCATCGTGGCAAAGCCCAGCATGACGCCAATCGTGGGAATATCGGAATGGTCGCCCGCGCTGTTTTTTGCTTCCGGGATGAGTTCTTCCGCCACAACGTAAATCATAGCCCCGGCGGCGAATGCCAGCGCATAAGGCAGCATGTTCCGCATAGAAAGCACCGCAAACGCGCCAATCACCGCCGCGACTGGCTCCACCAGGCCGGAAAGCTGACCCCAGAAAAAGGCTTTACCGCGGCTGATATCCTCGCGGCGCAGGGGCATGGAAACAGCCATCCCTTCCGGGAAATTTTGAATGCCGATGCCCAGCGCCAGCGCGATGGCTGAGCTCAGCGTCGCGCCGCTCAGGCCGGCGTGCACCGCCCCGAATGCCACACCCACTGCCAGCCCCTCCGGAATATTGTGTAGTGTAATCGCGAATACCAGTAGCACGCTACGCTGCCAGGAGGTTTTAATGCCTTCGGGGTCTTTCTCCCCGGGATGCAAATGCGGCAGCAGTTTGTCCACGCTGTAAAGGAACCCACCGCCCAGGATGAATCCAATCACAGCCGGCATCCACACCGGAGTGTCCAGATCGCCCGAAAGTTCAATCGCTGGGGCGAGCAGCGAGAAATAACTGGCCGCTATCATGACCCCAGCCGCGAATCCCATCATGCCGTTCATCACCCGGACGTTTATTTCTCTGCCAAAAAATACGCCAGCCGCGCCTGCCGCAGTCATCGCGTAGGTAAAAGCCGTCGCCAAAAGCGCTTGAAGAACAGGGGTGAGACCAGAAAAAAAAGCGAGCATACGCCACCTGAAAATGATAAGATTGAACTGGAGCAATTGTACCTGATGAAAACCAGTCCTGCGCAGTCGGATTCTGAAGAAAAACAGGCGGAGATGCTGCGAAATTGTCTGGCAGCCTGCCTGAAAGCCCGCGGTCCCGGTTTACTCAATAACAACAGCGCTCTGCGGCTCTTCAATGGATTTTATGAGGGGCTGCCGGGCCTGGTGGCAGACCTGTACGGAAGTACGCTGGTCATCTCAAATCACGCCCGCGAGCCTGAAAGCCTGGAAGCTGCCGCGCGAACAGCGCTTGAATTCTACCGGCAGCAGCTGCCGCGGATTGGCTGCGTGCTGGTCAAACGGCGCGCGGTCAGGGACCCTGACCTGCAGCGGGGAGAGATAGTATTCGGGGGAAAACCAGCCACGGAAATCGAGGAAGGCGGCGTGCGCTACGCCCTGAACCTGCGTCTGAACCAGGACAGCAGCTTTTACCTCGATACGCGGATGCTGCGGACCTTTTTGCAGGAGAATTCAGGCGGAAAGTCCGTGCTGAATTGTTTCGCCTACACCGGCGCTCTGGGCATTGCCGCGCTGGCGGGCGGCGCGCGAAAAGTGCTGCAGACTGACCTGAACGCGGAAGCCCTGCGGCTGGCCAGGAATTCCTTCAGGCTGAACCACTTCTCCGGAAGCATGAATCTGCTTCCCCTGGACTTTTTTAAGGCGGTCAGCCGGCTAAAAACCAGCCGCACGCTGTTTGATATTGTTATTCTCGACCCTCCTCTGTATTCCACCACCGAGCACGGCACCGTCAGCCTGACCGAAAACTGGCTGACGCTCGTGAATAAGGTGCGCCCGCTGGTCGCGGACGGCGGCCTGCTGATTGCCATCAATAACGCGCTGTATCTCTCCGGCGCGGAACTTTGCGCGAGCCTGGAGCAGCTCACTCAGTCCGGCTACCTGCAGATGGAAACGCGCGTGCCAATACCGGAAGACATTACCGGTTACCCAGAGACCATCAAAGACAGCCCGCCTGTCTCTCCCGCGCCTTATAACCACCCCACAAAAATCACCGTGCTGCGCGTGCGGCGCAAGGACGGCGCGAAGGCAAACGCGTAGGCCTGGTTCATCCATAGAAGCGCACAAGCAAGCTTGATAGAAGCGTATCCATTCAGGTTCGTCCTGCTGGTAACTCAGCAGCCAAAGCCAGATTGTTAATCTCACCTCTCCATTCTTGTTTGACAGAGCGCGCATTTCAAATGGTCATTTTTGTGTTTTTTGGATTTGACAAGCGCATTTCCTTATGCTAAAATCTGTGCCACTTCAGCCCAAAAAAGCTGAGCGGCACAGATAGGCGCGGGTGTAGTTCAATTGGTAGAACGTCTCCTTGCCAAGGAGAAGGTCGTGGGTTCGAGCCCCATCGCCCGCTTGTTTGAAGAAACTGATATAATAGCTATATCAGTTTTTTATTCAGGCGACGTGGCCAAGTGGCAAGGCAAGAGTCTGCAAAACTCTCATCATGGGTTCAAATCCCATCGTCGCCTCTTTTTCCTGCCAGAATTTCCGACCTGCCGTCAGCTTTCTTGTCAAACGCACCATGTCTTTAGGTGTGTTTTTTAATTGCTGCGTCAACCCTTCCAATAAAAAAAACTAAGACAAAGTCTTTTGCAAAAGCAGCCAATTTACCTATGACCTCTCTTCCCTCACATGCTTTCCTTTCTCGCTCCGGCTGTAATTGTATTGGGGGAAAACTAAGTTTTGTTTGCGGCAGGCCTGCTTCTACGAATTGTTAGGAAAATGACTATGCTGGCAGTGTTCTTTAGCATTTGCCTGCCTGCCGACAAATACAGATTGACCCTTACCACCAAAGCCGTACGGGAGGGTTCAAGCTACGGAGGGGAAAGCACTGCCTGTTTTTTCAGCATTGGCAATAATGAGCAGATGGAAAAATGTCAAAAATGTCTTCTTTTGACCTTTTTCGCGCGACTTGAGGAGATTTGCTTTACAATGGGTTGGAAGAAAAGGGTGTTAGCTGACATTATTTTCTCCTAAGTAGTGATTTGAATCTTTAATCCATCTTGTCATAACCTTTTAAGTTTCCACCTTTCCAACTAAAAACAGAATCAGGAGCATCGTATGAGCAATAGCCGCGTTACCATCTATCGTCTGGTCATTGTTGTGCTTTCAATCATCCTGGTCTTCTCCCTGGTCCAATCGCCAAGGACTACTCAGGCCGCGTCGCAGACTTCTGGAGCGCAGATGCTTGCTGTGACAGTGTTTGATGTGGAAAGTGGAAGTATTGCTAATGTGAATTCCACGTGGACGAAGTTAACGGATCTCGCCACTTTCACTGTCAACTCCTCCGACTCCCTGGTGGAGTTGATCTTTACTGGTCGGGTTTTTATCGCGAATTTTACAGAGCCCTCTTCGGTTGCCTATTTTGAAATGAGAGTGGACGGAGCCGCTTCAACGATTGGGACTGCCCGCGCCAGTCTCAGCGATCTTGAGGAGGGTCAGTCTGTGCTGGTTTCGTTCACCGGCATGTTCAGCGGTCTCTCAGAAGGTTCTCACTCTGCCAGCATGTGGGTACGAACTGCTGCGTCAACAGCATTTTTAGCAGCAGTGAATCCCCATAATTATGAATCTGATGTTCTAATTGTGAAAGAACACCTGCCATTTGGCGTGACCTTCCTGCCAATGATTTCCAGGTAGCAATACTTATTGACGTCCCAAAGGGCTTTCCGCTTTCGGAAATGAGCTATTTACAGCTCATTTGACACGTGCGTGAAAATATCCTGTGATTAATTAACCTGATGGTTGAATGACATAACCATTGAATATTTCAGGCAAACTTTCCTGTTGAGTTTCAGGGAGATATCTTCCCTAGATGGTGTCGGATACGGGTAACGTGCGCATAACAAGCTGGGATGTTGATAATTTCACCTGAATAGAATTCGAAGTTCAGGAACGATGGCAATCCCCGGCAAAAGTCCTGGCTGAGAACAATACCGCATTTGTTGGTAATGGGGGGGCAATTACAATGCTTCAGCTGCGCGCGGCCAGGCCAGGCGGCAAGGCAAGAGTCTGTAAAACTCTCACCATGGGTTCAAATCCCATCGTCGCCTCTTTTTCTTGCCAGCTCTCCCCTTTTTTGGAAAAAGACCGAATAACAAGCGGCGAATTTTTGCCTGTCCCCCGTTGTTTTCCGCGCGTCTTTTTGTTTTCTTTCCCCGTTAGCGCGCTAATCAGCGGGGTTAGCGGTGATTAGCTATCCTGCTGTTCAGGCGCCGCCTCCAGCAAACTCCCCAGTTCAGCCAGGTCTTCAACCACAAAATCCGGCTGGAACGGAGAGCCCGGCAAATCCTCCCGCCTGGTTTCCCCGCTGAGCACCAGCGCCGTCCCCACCCCGGCGGTCGTACCCATCGCGATGTCTGTATAAAGCCTGTCTCCAACCATTATCAGGCTTTCAGGGCTCAGCTTCAGGCTGGCTGCCAGCTGCTCGACCAGATTCCGGTCCGGCTTCCCAAAGATTTTATCCGGCAGGCGGCCGGTGGATTTTTCCACCAGCGCTATCATCGCGCCTATATCCGGGATGGGACCGTCCGGCGTCGGGCAGTTCACGTCGGGATGAGTCGCCAGGTAGGGCAGCCCCTTCCGCACGAAACCGCACAGGCGCACCAATTTTTCATAGGTCAGTTCCGTGTCGTACCCAAGTACAACCACCGCTGGCTCAAGGTCATCCAGGCGGATTCCGGCAGCTCGAAAATCTTCCCGCAGGCTGCGCGTGCCAATCAGGCAAACGCCCTGCCCGGGGAATTGCTGGCAGAGGTAGCGCGCCGTGGCGTCTCCGGAAGTGAACACGCGCGCGTCCTCCTCCCGCACTCCCAGCCGGACCAGCTTCTGGACATAATCCGCTCTGCTCCGGGAAGAATTATTGGTCAGGAAATAAAATGGTTTCTGCAGTCGGTTTAGGAGCGCCAGAAACTCCAATGCGCCGGGCAAAAGGTGATCTCCCAAAAAGAAAGTCCCATCCATATCCAAAATGAAGCCTCGCGCGTCTTGCAGTGATTTCATGTATATACTCGCTGTTTGTAATTTAATTCCACCTGACTACAATGTACCTTACAACACACAAGAAAGCAGGAAAATATGACCAGCAAGACGTATTTTATCCCGAATATTCACTGCATGCACTGCGTTATGCGCATCAAGAATCGCCTCGGAGAAATCGAAGGTGTTGAAAACGTGGAAGCCAATGTTCAGACCCGCGAAGTGGAGGTGGAATTTTCTGCTCCGGCAACAGAGGAAGCAATTCTGAAGGCTCTCGCGGAAATCGATTACCCGGCTGAGGTCTAAATGTCTGACAAACAGCAGGTCACCCTGCCAATCCTGGGGATGACCTGCGCCAACTGCGTCGCCGCCGTCGAACGCGGATTATCCAAAGTGGAAGGCGTAGACGCGGCTGTGGTCAACCTGAGCTCGGAACGCGCCTCAGTCAGCTACGACCCGCAAAAGACCGACATCTCCGAGCTTGTGGCGCAGGTTCGTCAGACTGGCTACGATGTCGCCCTGGGTGAGGCCTCGCTTGGCGTCATCGGGCTTTCTGACCCGGCGGACGCGGCGCGTCTGGAAAAGGCTCTGAACGCCTTGGAAGGCGTGCTTTTCAGTCAGGCAAACCTGGCCAGCGAGCGCCTGGTTGTGCGCTATGTTCCCACCATTCTCAGCCAGACTGAAATTCGACAGGCTGTTGTTCGGGCCGGGTTCAAACTGGCGGAGGAAAACACGCGCACAGAAGACCCCGAAGCCGCCGCCCGGCAGAAGGAGACCGCGCATCAAAAGCGCCTGCTGCTCATCGCGCTTTTATTCACCTTGCCGCTTTTTGCGCTTTCAATGGGCAGGGACTTTGGTCTGCTGCCGATGGCGATTGGGCACGCCCCCTGGATGGAGTGGCTGTTTTTTGGCCTGGCAACGCCCGTTCAGTTTTATGTAGGCGCGGGTTATTACGTCAACGCTTATAAGGCTCTGCGCAATAAATCCGCCAACATGGACGTTTTGGTTGCGATGGGCACCTCCGCCGCGTACTTTTACTCGCTATTTGTGCTCTTTGGAGCGGTGCCCGGGCACGGCTATTTTGAAACAGCCGCGGTCATCATTACGCTTGTCCGCCTGGGTAAGTTCCTCGAAGCGCGCGCCAAGGGCGGCGCCAGCGAAGCCATCCGCAAACTGCTTTTCCTGCAGCCCAAAAAGGCGACTGTCATTCGGGATGGAATGGAAATTGAAATTCCGGCCGAAGAGGTACTCATCGGGGATATCATCGTGGTGCGCCCCGGCGAAAAAATACCGGCAGACGGTGTGGTTCGAGAGGGCAGTTCCAGCGTGGATGAATCCATGCTCACCGGTGAATCCCTGCCTGTGGAAAAAAGCCCGGGTTCCCCTGTTTTTGGAGCCACGCTGAATAAGAACGGCAGGCTGGTGTTTGAGGCCACAAAAATCGGCCGGGACACCGTGCTTTCACAAATCATCCAACTGGTCGAGAACGCCCAGGCCAGCAAAGCGCCCATCCAAAAGCTGGCGGATAAAATTTCGTCGGTATTTGTTCCAATCGTTATTGGCATCGCGGTGCTTACCTTCGTCATCTGGTATTTCCTCGTGCCTTTAGCGCCGGACGCGGAGGTCTCGCAGTTGGCCCGCGCGCTAATTAACATGGTCGCTGTCCTGGTGATTGCCTGCCCCTGCGCGATGGGTCTGGCGACCCCGACAGCCGTGATGGCGGGTACCGGACGCGGCGCGGAACTTGGCATATTGGTAAAAACAAGTGAAAGCCTGGAAATCGCCGGTCAGATAGACACAATCATTCTGGATAAAACCGGCACACTTACGCGCGGACAGCCGGCAGTAACCGATATCATCCCTCTCGCAGAGGGCTGGACAGAAGACCAGATTTTGGCGCTGGCGGCTTCCGTGGAAGCTGGCAGCGAGCACCCGCTCGGCGAGGCAATCACCGCGGCCGCCAAAGCGCGCGCCCTTACTCTGCGGGATGTGGACCGCTTCAGGTCCTCTTCCGGAAAAGGCGTCTCCGCGGAAATTGATGGAAAAAAAGTGATGGTCGGCAGCCGGCGCTACCTGGAAGGGCTGCAGGTGAATACCAGCAGCGCGGATAACGCCCTGACGGAGCTTGAAAAGCAGGCCCGCACGGTTGTTATGCTGGCAGCCGATGGACAGCTGCTCGGCGCGTTCGGGATTATGGATACGTTGAAGGAAAACTCAATCAGCGCGGTGGCCGAGCTTCACAAACTCGGTCTGAAGGTGGCCATGCTCACCGGCGATAACGCCCGGACCGCCCAGGCGGTTGCTGAACAGGCTGGAATCGACCAGGTTTTTGCCGATTTGCTCCCCAAAGACAAAGCCGGACAGGTGCAAGCACTGCAGGCTGCCGGGCACAAGGTCGCCATGGTTGGCGACGGCATCAACGACGCGCCTGCCCTGGCGCAAGCGGATGTGGGTATTGCCATTGGCACCGGCACGGACGTAGCCATCGCAGCCGCCCCAATTGTATCCATCAGCGGCGATTTGCAAGCGGTTCCGCTGGCGGTGCGCCTCTCCCGCAAAACACTCAGGACCATCAAGCAGAACCTTTTCTGGGCGTTTTTCTACAACGTCATTCTCATCCCGGCCGCAGCAGCGGGCTTTCTCAATCCCATGCTGGCAGCCGGGGCGATGTCCTTCAGCAGCATATTCGTGATTACCAACAGCCTGCGTTTGAGGCGATTCAAGTAAGCCGCCTCGGCCAGCTGTTTTTCCA
>JAAYUC010000003.1 GCA_012517865.1 Chloroflexota bacterium
AAAAGAAATTCGGCATCGCGTTCAAAGGCTTCGATTTTTCACTGGCACCTTTCCCGGAGGAATGGTGCTCGCTGGGAAAAGCCTTTGAAAATGTCGGCATCCCGTCGGTCGGCTACCTGGGCAGCCTGACAGCAGCCGCTCTGCTGGCCAATGCCCTTGACCAGGGAAGCTGGAAACGCATCGGATACAACGGATTGATGATGCCAGTGCTGGAGGACAGCACGCTGGCGGCGCGCACCGAGAACGCGCAATTTACCATCAAGGATCTGCTTTTGTATTCGGCGGTGTGCGGGACAGGGCTGGACACCGTGCCGCTGCCAGGGGACGTTAGCGCGGAGATGATCACGCCGCTGCTGATGGACATTTGTTCTTTATCCCTGCGGCTGGACAAGCCGCTGACCGCGCGCCTGATGCCTGTGCCGGGATTAAAGAGCGGCGATAAGACCTTTTTCAATTTCGATTTTTTCCAAAACGGGCAGATCATGGATTTGCCGGCCAGGGCGCTCAGCCGCGTGCTGGCCAGTTCGGAGTGGTTGGAGATGAAGAAGCGTGAGCGGATGAGCTAGTTCGCAGTAATCAGAGACCGTTCCTCAGTGTAAACTCAAGGAACGATCTTTTGTATTAAGTCAGTACTGACCTCACCCCTCCCCTCTCCATTTCGAAACCCGGAAATGGAGAGGGAGAAAAGCATTACAAATTCCTCCGTATTTTGCCCTTCTGACTTGTAAATGATCTATCGCTCTATTCTTGTTCAATCCATGCCGGTCATACTCTGACAGGAATACTCCTTGCCGGAAGGGGCGGTGACCACCGCCGGCCAATTTTCGGTATTGATCCGATAGCTTGCTAATTGCATACTGACAGCCCGCAGAGCGCTTTGCGCGCGCGCTACGGAAATGTGGTACGAAGGCCAGGGGCGGGCTTGCAGATTGTCGGTTGCAGCCGCATCCCGATAACAGACCAGCGCGGCGCCCATTCCTTCGCGCACATCGGCAGGCAATGCCGCGTCCGTGAAAGCCTCCGCCAACGGCGGGACGGCATCATCGGAGAGCGTGGCGAGATAGCCGACGTCAAGCGGCATGCCCGCGGCGGCGTTCTGCAGGTTGCGCTGGACGATGAGCCGGTCCACATTCATTATGCCGAGCGTCGCGCCAAAGCCCATGGCAGCCAGGATGGCCGCGTTGATAAACCAGCGCCGGCGGCCCAGCACTTCCATGACCGCGACCACCACGAGCAGGACGCCCAGCCAAATCATGAAGACGTGCGGATACGTGCGCATGCGCGTGAAACCGTAGGCGGTCTCGTACAACGCAAGGCGCTGGAAAGCCGAAACCAGAATCACCAGTACCAAGGCAATGATGCCCAGGGAAAGGGCAGTGAAAGCGCGGCGATCACACCGAGTCTCGCGCCTGGTCATCAAGCTGAGAGCTTGCTGCAGGAGGACGCTCAGAAAAGCCACACCCAGCAATTCGCCAAAGCCACGCCGCGCGTATTCCGCGTAAGTGAAGCCGTCCAGCGCAATGTTGGCCTGACCGGAGAAAAAATAACGGAACTGCATGCCGACAAACACGCCGAAGAGCAGAATCACGCCGCCCAACAGGATGGCAGCCTCGGTCATACCCAGAAAGGGAGCCAGCCAAGGTTTATCCGCACCCGCCAGTTTTACGCGCGCGCTGCGCCGCGCGGCAAAGAGCAACGCACCGGCAAAGAAAAATCCGACCAGAGCGACCAGGATCGCCTGCACGAGCAATTCTGACATATTGCCTAAATTGAAATTTTTCAGCAAAGCATCCAGGCGCTGGGCAAAGATCAAATCAGCGGAAGAAAGCAGGACAATGAACACCAGCCAAACCGGCAGCGAGAGCGCCAACCCGCGCAGGATGGGGCCAAGCGATTTCTTTCCTTTTTCGATTTGCTCGTCACCGGCGGCCTTTTGCTCCCGCCAGGGCAAGGTCAATATCCCGCCCAGCAGATTCACGAAGTTAACCGCATAATCCGCCAGATTGAAAGCCGGCCACAGTCCGTTCAGCCAGGAAACCGGCAGCAGGAGCACGCTGAAAAAAGTGAAAAGAAAACCCAGGAAAACAGTCATCGGTTCCCGGCGCAAAACAGTCATTGCGGAAAAGAAAAGGATAGGGACTAGCAGCCAATAGTTGATCTGCTTCGGTGATTTGCCGTCTGTTTTTAACAACATCCATCCCGCGGATACACCTAACAGGACGAACAGCGGGAAGGAGATGCCGGGGGCCTTCTTCCAGAACAACAGGTCGAAGAGCAGCCCTATCGCGGTGGAAACCGGCAGAAGGTATTTTTTCATGTTTACCTCTTTATTGATGGGATGACTCGATTATATGAAGAAACTCTCTC
>JAAYUC010000017.1 GCA_012517865.1 Chloroflexota bacterium
GCCTCGGGGGGGAATCGATAAGCCTCAACAATCCGAAAATCCAGATTTACCAGCTGAAACCAGAGCTCATCGCTGTGCAAAGCAGCCCACTCTTCGAATTCCAGCAGTTTGCGCGTAAAGCGCATCATCACATCCGCGTCAGCGCTGCCGTAAGCAAAGCAGCCGGGAAAATCCAGACCCCACGCCAGGACGCGCCCCCCAGCAATGTATTCCAATCCAACCCGGATGAGCATGGCGGCCCGGCTTCCTCTCAGAGCTTGTTAATCATAAAAAACCGGCAGGTGCCCGAGAGAAATGATGCGCATCCACTCGGCCCGATCGCCCTCGGTGAGGATGGATGCCTCGCCGGCAACGCGCGCGCCAGCTTTCTCCACAATCAGGCGCATGCCCTGCAGGGTGGAGCCAGTGCTGATAACATCATCCAGGATTAACACATCCTTGCCGGCAATTAACGCGCGGTCTTTTTCGTCTAAATAAAGCTTCTGAGGTTTTCCGGTGGTAATGGAGAGCGTCTCTGCCCGCAGCGCGCTGCCCATGTACGGTTTGCATTCTTTGCGCAGGACAATATACGGTTTGCCGGTTTCTGATGCCAGCATATGGGCGATCGGAATGCTTTTGGATTCAGCCGTCAGGATGACATCATACTGCAGGTCCTTCAGTTTTTCCGCCAGGGCTTTAGCGCAGGCATTCACCAGTTCCACATCGCCAAGTATGTTCAAAATGGCGATGCGCAGGCCGGGTTTCACTTCAAAAAGCGGAAGTTCGCGATGCACTCCCGCGATATCGATTGGATAAGTCGCGCGTTGGTTTTCCATAATACCTCCTGAAACAAATCTACCTGGATTCTAAACGAAAAGTGACGCGGGAGGGAAAGATTGCTGGCGGGAACAACAAAAAATCCCCTCAGAATCAGCTAGTGCCAGGGACGCCGACCCCGGCACTAGGTTTAAGGAGGAGAAGAAGAAGAGAAGTCGCCCTTTCAACTAATATCATATACAATATATCCCAACGCTGCTTGACGCTTAACCTACGATTACCCTACGATTTTGAGGATTACATGTTTGCTGTTGAAACCGAAGCGCTTGGCCGAATTTACAAGATTAAGAAGACCCGCAAAGAACCCGCCCACACCCTGATAGCCCTTGACAATGTAAACCTCAAAGTCAATCAAGGAGAGCTTTTCGGACTGCTCGGACCCAACGGAGCGGGCAAGACCACCTTAATCAAGGTACTGACCACTCTGCTTGGTCCCAGCAGCGGCACCGCGCGCGTGAACGGTCTGGATGTTGCCCGCCAGCCGGAGGAAATTCGCCGGCAAATTAACATGGTGTCCGGCGGGGAAACTTCGGGCTATGGGCTGCTGACCGTGCGGGAGAACCTGTGGATGTTCACCCAGTTTTACGGCATCCCCTCCAGGCAAGCCAACGAGCGCATCATGGAATTATTAAAAATCGTTGGTCTGGAAGACCGCGCCAATACCAAAAGCAGCAACCTCAGCACAGGCCTGCGCCAGAAAATGAATATTGTGCGCGGGTTTATGACCGACCCGACGGTACTTTTTCTGGATGAACCAACCCTGGGGCTGGATGTCGGCGCCGCGCGCGATGTGCGCCGCTTTGTGCGGGAATGGGTCAGCGAAGACCCGCGCCGCACGCTTTTGCTGACCACGCACTACATGGTGGAAGCGGAAGAAATGTGCGACCGCGTGGCAATCATTAACCAGGGAAAAATCCTTGCCTGCGACACTCCCCAGCGGCTGAAAGAAAGCCTCAGCAGTGAAGGCGTGTTCTCCATTCAGGTGAGCGCACTGGACCAATCGGAATTCGAAGAACTGAAACAAATACCCGGCTTCCGGCAGGGAACTATCAAACAAATCGAAAGCGGCGCGGAACTGGAATTAGTCCTGGCTGATGACAGCGTGCTAGCCGGCTTGATTGGTTTTTTGGCAGCCAAAGGCAGCAGCATCATCACCCTGCACAAACGCGAAGCCACTCTGGAAGATGTTTTTATCAGCCTGGTCGGCAAATCCATGAAGGATGTTGAGAATGGCGCTGCAGACTAAGGTCACGCGCAGAAGCGGACCCAGGCTCTTTTTCCAGACTGTTATCGGCAGAGCTTATCCGCGCATCATCGGGACGCAGCGGGACCTGGCCTGGCTGTTCTTCGATATCTTTCTCCCTTTCCTGAGCATGGTCGCGTATGTTTACATCTACCGCGCCCTCAAAGCTCCGGAGGAATATATCGGCTTCGTGGTTCTGGGCAGCGCGATGACGGCTTACTGGCTGAACATCCTGTGGGCAATGTCCAGCCAGCTTTATTGGGAAAAAGAGACCGGCAACCTCGCGCTCTATATTATTTCACCCACCTCAATGATGGCCATCCTTTTTGGAATGGCCAGCGGCGGTCTTTTTGCCACAACCGTGCGCGCCCTGGTCATTCTGGTCATTGGCAACTGGCTTTTTCATGTCAGCTACACGGTGGTCAGCTTTTGGGCGCTCTTTCTGGTCTTCGTGCTCACCATGGCCGCCCTGTACGGGCTGGGCATGATGCTTTCCTCCCTGTTTCTGCTATTCAACCGCGAAGCCTGGCATACCGCCAATTTGCTGCAGGCCCCTGTGATGCTTTTTTCCGGTTTCTATTTCCCGGTCCGCGTCTTTGGTTTTTGGGCAGCCGCGGCAGCCTCAATTATCCCCCTTACGCTTGGCATGGATGCCATACGCCAGCTTGTTTTTCCCTCCGGACCGCTGCTGGGATTCTTATCGGTAAAAGTTGAACTGATTGTGCTGTCCATCCTCTCTGTGGCTTTTCTTTTCGGAGCGTTCTATACGCTGCGCCTAATGGAAAGGCTGGCGATTCGCCTGGGCAGAATAACCGATAGATTGGGATGAAAACATGACCAGCACAGAACTCTCTCCAGACGTCCGTGCAAAAACCAGCGCGCTGCAAACCATGCGCACCAGCGCCTGGTTGGGCTGGAAAATTGAATCGAACTGGACTGACCCCCTGATTTTCGCCATCTATTCGATTATCCGTCCCATTTCCACAGCAGCGATTCTCATTGTGATGTACCTTGTCATTCGCGGCGGAGAATTTGGCCAGCCGGATTTTGTGAATATGTATATCGGCAACGCCTTCTTTATTCTGGTTGGGGCGGCAATCCAGGGGGTGTCCTTCGGCATCCTGGACGACCGCGAACATTACCGCACGCTTAAGTACATTTACATTGCCCCCATTCGAGTGCCTGTCTATCTGGTTGGCCGCAGTTTTGGCAGTATCCTGGTCGCAATGTTCTCAGTGCTGATAACGCTCTTATTTGGCGCGTTCTTCCTGAAAATTCCAATCGTCTTTTCAGAAATCAACTGGGGGCTGTTTTTCGCGGCGATTGTGCTTGGGCTGCTCGCGATGATCAGCCTGGGAATTATCCTCGGCAGCTGGACGCTGATTATCAAGAACAACGCCTGGTCGCTTGGGGAAAGCCTTGGCGCCGGCCTGCTCATCTTCTCCGGCGCGGTGTTCCCGCTCAATATCCTTCCCGCGCCGCTGCAGTGGATTGGCAGCGCGCTACCCATCAGCTATTGGCTGGCGCTTATCCGAAGAGCCCTGGTCCCGGAGATTGGCAGGGCATATCCGATGTACACCGATGTATCCGATGGGCGGCTTATCCTCATCCTGCTTGGGTTCACCCTGGCTTACCTAGTGATTGCCGCTCTGGTGTACAAACGTTTAGACTTCATTGCCCGGGAACGCGGCAACATTGACATGGTATCCAATTACTGATGAACCCGCCCTCCAATTACTCTGCCCTTAATATCCTCACTCCCGTCGGAAACCTTTACCTGCAGGCCGGCCCCGCCGGTTTGCGCCGCTGCGCGTTCGCGAGCAGCCGTGAGGTTAGCGAGGGCGCGGATTTGCGCTCCGCGCAGCCGGAGACTCCGCTTTTACGGGAGGCTGCCGAGCAGCTGCGGGAATACTTCCGGGGCGAAAGAAAGGCGTTTTCAATCCCGCTGGACCTGGCGGGCCTGCCGTTTTTCCAGGTCAAAGTCTTGCTTGCCGCCGCGCAAATCCCGTGGGGAGAGACGCGCGCGTACGCGCAGCTTGCCCGGAGTATCGGTTCGGCTGGGGCGAGCCGCGCGGTGGGCAGCGCTCTGGCGCGCAACCCACTGCTGCTTTTCATCCCCTGCCACCGCGTCATTGGCTCTGACGGCGCTTTGCGCGGCTTCGCCGCGCCCGATGGCATCCGCGCGAAAGCCTGGCTGCTGCGTCACGAAGGTCTGTGTGTTCAGGATGGCAAAATTTACCCCCGTTCATTTTCAGGAGCAAACTCATGAACGAACTACCCCCCGCTTACAAGTCCGGCTTTGTCTCCATTGTTGGCAAGCCCAACGCCGGCAAGAGCACACTCACCAACCGCCTGCTTGGGCAGCCGGTGGCGGGCGTCTCCGCCAAGCCGCAGACAACCCGCAAGCGTCAGCTGGCCATCCTCACCACTGACGAAGCCCAGATTATTTTTGTGGACACGCCCGGTTTGCACGAACCCAAAGATAAACTGAGTCAGTTCATCAATTCGGAGGCCCAGTACGCCCTGCACGACGCGGATGTGATTCTTTTTCTGGCGGATGCTTCGCAGAAGCCCGACAAAATGGATGAAACCCTGGCCTCGTTGGTGATGGAACTGCAAAAAGATATTCCCGTGCTGCTGGCCTTGAACAAGATTGACCTGACGGACAGCAAAACCCTGGCCGCAAACAAAGCTCTCTTTCAGAATTTACTGCCTGAGGCGCGCGTCGTCTCCATTTCCGCACAGACAGGCAGCGGCATTGAAAATCTTCTGCAGGCTGTGCGCGAGCTCTTGCCGGAAGGCCCGCAGTATTATCCTCCGGACCAGATTACCGAAAGCTTTGAGCGCGACATCGCTGCCGAGATGGTGCGGGCTGCCTGCATGGACCTTCTGGAAGATGAAGTGCCTTACAGCATCGCGGTGCGCACCGACGAATACTCGGAACGCGAGAACGGCATGCTGTATGTGAAGGCCACCATCTTTGTGGAGAGGGAAGCTCAAAAAGCGATTGTTATCGGAAAGAACGGCGACATGATTAAGCGCATCGGCTCCGCCGCCAGGGTGGAAATTGAAGCCGTCAGCGGTCAAAAGGTGTTTCTCGACCTGACCGTCAAGCTGCGCAAGGACTGGAAGAACGACGCGGCTTTCCTGAAGGAGCTGGGGCTCTCC
>JAAYUC010000018.1 GCA_012517865.1 Chloroflexota bacterium
CTCTCACTTCCGCGTGGACGCGAGGCATCTGTTCCCAGGTCACCGCGCATTCCAGCGTGTCTATCAGGACGCCAAAGTCCTGCAGGTCTTCACGCAGGTACGGGTCTCTAAAGCGGTCTTTTTCCCAGCGTTTGGTCACGCCAAACAGGGAAAGCTCAAAGGCGTGGTATTTTCGGCAAATGCGGCGGATTTTGCGGTCCAGGTTGGCGCAGAAACCTTTTTCTCCATCCGTGAAACCCAAAAAGAGGCATTTTTGCATCGGCTGATAACCGAATTTTTGCAGCAAAGCATCCGCGGCGGTGCCCTCAATGTGGTAGAGCTTCATCGCCACGTCGGTTTCTTCGGGGTCGGAGAGACGGAAAACAGAGGGGAAACCAATCTCCGCCTGCATGATTTCGCGGCAGGCTGCCTGTGCTTCTTCCCAATTTCGGAACATGTAGCTGAAGCGCTTGCGGTTTTCAGGCATGTAGCGAAAAACGCGCAGGGTAGCGCTGACGAGAATTCCGAACGCGCCTTCGCCGCCCATCATCACCTGGTCAAAATCCGGCCCGGTGGCCGCGCGCGGCTGCGGACAGGTGCGAAAATCACCAATGGGCGTGACATAATCCTGCGCGATAACCAGGTCTTCAATTTTGCCGTAATAAGTGGAGTTCTGACCGGCTCCCCGCGTGACAATCCAACCGCCGACGCTGGAATACTCAAAGGACTGCGGGAAGTGCCCGCAGGTGTAAGCCCGCGCCGCGCCAAATTCCCTGACGGCGTTATTCAACAGGGCTTCCAGTTTTGGGCCGCTCATGCCGGCTTCCACGGTGATGGTCTGGTCTGTTTCGTTAAAGGCAATCACGCGGTTCATGTGCTTGCTCATGTCCACGCAGATGCCGCCCAGCGTAGCTTCCATCCCGCGGGTGACTGTGGAGCCGCCTCCGAACACCGTCACTGGAATGCGGTGCTCGTCCGCGTAAGCCACAAGGCGGACAATTTCATCGCGGCTGCGAGGGGAGACCACAATTTCGGGTAGGTTTTCCACGATTTTTCGACGCAGCCGAAGCGCGTCGAGCATGCCTTTGCCGTACGAGCGGCTGATGCGCGCATAAGCATCGGTGCGCACATTTTCCTCTCCGCATAAATCCCGGAAGAACGCCAGGTGCTCAGCAGGCAGACGGCAGGGCAGGTTGTCTTCAACCGGCTCCAGAGACAAATTGATGGGCGCACTCAGGTCAGCTTCAGTTAGATGGAATTTGTCCATGATTAAGCGAACCAATCCGCTGTTGGGATGTTTGATGCCGGCAGGGTCGCCCCATTTGATTAAGGAACGGTAGGTACCAGCCGGGGTTACGTCTTCGTACCAATTCGGTCTGAAGTGTTCTTTTTTGGGCATGGCATTCCTCCTTGCAGCTAAATCCCCGCGGGCGCGGAGCTGTAAAAACGCTTGTAAATCTCCGCATAGCGCGCTGCTTCCTGCTCCCAGCGCGCGTCCTCCCAGCCCAGTTCCTCCTGCGCGATTTCCCTTACCGTTGGCAGTTCAGCGCGCGCTCCTTCCGGCAGGAGCAGGCCCAGGCGGGTGCGGCGCAGCAGCAAATCGTCCAGGTGCTGAACGCTTTCGCTGCGGGCGGCGTAGCGCAGTTCGGCGCGGATGGTTGGAAGGTCCCCCACGGGGCTGAGTTCGGCAGGCCTGGCGGTGGATAAGAAGGTATCGAGCGCGGGTCCGTATCGACCGGCCAGGTAAAACAGCTCCGCCGGATTCAGAGCGGAGTATTCCGGCTTTGTTTGCTTTGGGAGAGCGCGGTAGTATCGTTTCAGCGGATTAAGCTGGACACCGAGTCTTGGCGCGGCTGCCTGCAGCGCGTCGGCAGCCATCTTGCGGAAAATGGTGAATTTTCCGCCGGTAATGGTAATCAATCCGTTCTCTTCCCAGACCACATGCGCGCGGGATTCCGCGGAGGGGTCTGCCGCGCTGCCGCGGATGATGGGGCGCAGCCCGGCAAAGCTTGAGAGCGCGTCGGCCTGATTGAGCTTTACCGATGGGAAAATCGCGTCCGCGGCCTCCAAAATGTAATCAATTTCTGCCTGGGTGCAGTAGGGTTCGCCGTTATCCAGGGAAGAGGGGTGGTCCAGGTCTGTGGTGCCAATGATTGTGGCGCCCTCCCAGGGAATCGCAAACATGGCGCGCCCATCTTTTGGGTGAAGCAGCGTTACCGCGTGCGGAAGCGAAAGTTTTTCTTTCGGGAAGATGAGATGCGAACCGCGCTGCGGACGCAGGCGCCCCGGCGCATTCACCTGACGGCGCAAACCATCGCACCACGGTCCGGCAGCGTTGATGACAACCCGGGCGCGCAATTCCTGGCTTCCAAGCGCTGTTGGCGATTGGTCGCTGAGCGCGACGCCGCAAACTGTGCCGTCGCGAAGGGTAAGCAGCTTCTCCACCCGCGCGTAATTAAGGGCGGTCCCGCCCTCCTGGCAGGTTTCCTGGATTAACCGCAGGACCATGCGCGCGTCATCCATCACCGCATCGTAGTACAGATACGCGCCTGCCAGCCAGGGGGCGCTCAGCTGCGGTATCAGCCTGTGAACTTCCTGAAGCGAGAGTCCGCGGTGCTTCCATTTTGGGGCCAACAGGTCGTACAGGATTGTCCCCAGCCGAAACATTTCGCGCTGTCCCCGCGCAGTGCTATATGGCAAGACAAAACCCAGTTCGCTGACCAAGGACGGGGCTTCCCGCAGCAGAGCTTCCCGCTCCCGCACGGATTCCCGGGTGATGTCGTATTGCCGGTTGCGCAGGTAGCGGATACCTCCGTGGATGAGCTTGGAGGAACGGCTGGATGTGCCGCTGGAAAAATCATTTTGCTCGAGCAGCAAAACGCGCAAACCCTGCGCGACTGCCAGCCGGAAAACACCAGCTCCTGTGATACCGCCGCCCACGATGATGACGTCCCAATCCTGCTGCAGGGACTGCAACGTTACAGCCCGGTTATTGTCTAAGTTCATTCAGTTTGCTCTCCTTTATTGCGTATAGTCTCCCAGATGTGAATGCTTTCAGTCATCATTTCGAGGGTCAATCGTTCTCCCGCGTCCGCGTCCCGCTGCCGGGCAGCCTGATACAGCTGCTGATAAAAACGGCGTGACCGGTTTCTGGCGGTTTCAAGGGAGAAATAGAGCGGACCCATCACCCGGTACAGCTCTTCGAAACCATTAAAAATCAAAGTGTAGATTGGATTTCCGGAAAGAATCGTCAGAACGCGCTGAAGTTCGATATCCGTGGCGGTAAAATCCTGCGCGGTATCCGGCAGGGCTTGCATCTGAGCGAGCTTTCGCTCCACAGCTTCAGGATCGCGCAAAATCGCCAGCCTGGTAAAGACGGGGGCGATTGTGGCGCGCACATCCAGCAGATTAGGAACGAAGGAGGGGGGCTGCGCCTGGGGCGTTTTGGCGAGGTAGTTGAGGATCAGCAGGTTGCCCTCCTGCCAGTAATTTCTTACGCGCGTTGACCTTCCATGATGAATTTCAATCCAGCCCTCCCGCGAAAGTCTCTGCAGCGCTTCGCGCAGGGTGGGGCGGGTGACGCCCAGCATTTCAGCCAATTCCCGTTCAGGGGGAAGTTTGCTGCCGACCGGAAATGTGCCGTCCAGGACAGCGTCAAGCAGGCGGCGCTCAGTGATTTCAGCTGCTTTTTGTGGAGCGCTCCACTCGGGCATTGTTTCCTCCGCGCAAGGCTAATTTGGTAAGAGGTCATACCACTTATAGTTTATTATACACGGTTTTTTACTACCTGGTATTTTTGACGACCCTGGCGGAGAACGCGGTCATAGGTGCCGTAAATATGAACAGGCTTGGGGCGCATTGCAGGGCGGCTTTATGGGATAATAACCATGCTCATCCTTCCATCTCGCATGGGCTTGTCAGGGAGTGGTGAGGATGAAGCAGTGGACAGCAATGGACGACAAGCAGGGCCTGATTAGGATTCTTGGTAAGACCGCCGTGTTCTCTGCGCTTTCAGTGCAGGAACTTGGTCTCATCGCGGAAACGAGCGTGCTGCGTACGTACAGCCCGGGGGCCCCGATTTTCTTCCAGGGTGATGAGATTGCCAGCATCCTGGTCGTTCTGGAAGGTGACATCGCAGTATTTCAGTGTTCCTCCGACGGCAGGGAACAAATCCTCTCGCATCTGCGGGAGGGCGAGATCATTTCTGTGGTTCCACTGTTATTGTACAAAAATGCCTGTCATGCCGCCAGCGGGAGAGCCGTCCGGGCGACAAAAATCGTTTCTCTGCCGCTGCGTCTATTTGATGAATTGTGCGCCAAAAACGCGGCCTTCGACCGAACACTGCTCCGCTACCTGGCAGGGAAGCTGGAACAAATCAGCAGTCTGGCTGGCAGCCTCAGCCTGAGGACCGCCCGCTCCCGGCTGGCTGCCTTTCTGATAAAAAGGGCAGACGAGCCCGGACAATCGGTAGGCATCACGCAGGAAGAAATCGCCGCCGAAATCGGCACTGTCCGCGAGATTGTCGCCCGCCTGCTGCGGGATTTCGCGCAGGCAGGCTGGCTGAAACGTGAGCGCCAGAACCTGGTCTTGCTAAACAGGGAAGCGCTCGAAGAAGAAGCGCGGCGCTGATTGTCGGCACGTCGGTCAAACTGACATATGTAATGTGACTTAAGTCACAGCGCTTGCAAACAGAACCAGGTAAACTCAACTCATGGTAAACGATTTCGCTCTTCCAATTATTGACCTCACGTTGTGCAGCGGCTGCGGCGCCTGCGCGGCAGCCTGCCCCGAACACGCGCTGATGATGACTGTCGACAGTCAGCAGCCGGCCTTCGTGGAACCATACGCCTGTACTTACTGCACGGAATGTGAGGCGGTCTGTCCGGAAAACGCGATTCATTGCCCATTGACCATTACATGGAACACTGAAGATTAGCAAAAGGAGAAATCATGAGTGAATTTATCAACAACGCGTCGAAACGCAAAGAGGCCCTGAAAGCTATCATCCGCAAATTACATGCCGGAGAAAGCGTGGAGTCTTTGCAGGAAGAATTCAATGAAATCATCGCCGAAGCCACCGCCTCGGATATCGCCCAGGCAGAGCGCGAGGTCATCGCCGAAGGACTGCCAGTCGCTGATATTCAGAAGCTGTGCGATTTGCATGTGGCCGTTTTTCAACGGGGGTTGGAGAACCAGGCCGCTCCGGAATCCGTACCTGGCCATCCGGTGCACAACTTCCGTTTGGAAAACGAGATTATCGGGCGCGTGCTTGAATCTGTCGAAGGCAGCCTTGCCCGGCTCCTGGCTGGTGATAAAGACGCGCTGAAATCCCTGCGCATGGCGGCAGGCAACTTACAGTTGATTGAGCGCCACTACGAGTGGAAAGAGAATTTGCTCTTTCCTGTGCTCGAGAAGTACGGCTTTGAAGGACCCTCCAAAGTGATGTGGGGCGTGCACAACGACATCCGCAAAGCAATCCGAAACCTGCAGGCATTGATTAACAGCGACCCGCTTGACCTTGAGACCATTGACGCCGAATATCTTGACCTGGCAAAAGCAGTTAGGGATATGTTCTATAAAGAAGAAAAAGTGCTGCTGCCGGAGTCTTTAGCCCGCCTGAGCCAGGAGGATTGGGACATGATTAAGGCGGAGAGCCTGAGCCTTAAAAAGGAACCGGAAGCTGCCGAGCCGGCGGAAGGCGAGCCTGAACCAACCCCCGCAACCAATGGCAAAATTCCGCTTTCCACTGGCGCGCTGACGCAGGAACAGATTAATCTGATGCTCAGCAATCTGCCGGTAGATATCACCTTTGTGGATGAGAACGATAAGGTGTGTTTCTTCTCTCAGACGCCCGACCGGATTTTCGTCCGCACGGCCGCCATCATTGGCAGGGCTGTCCAAAACTGCCACCCGCCGCAAAGTGTGCACGTTGTCCAGCGCATCGTTGATGATTTCCGAGCCGGAAAGCGGGATGTAGCGGAATTTTGGATTCAGATGGGTCCCAAATTTGTTCATATTCGCTACTTCGCGCTGAGAGACGCGCAGGGTACTTACAAGGGCGTCATTGAGGTGACCCAGGATGTCAGCGGTATCCGCGCGTTGGAGGGAGAACGCCGATTGCTTGAGGACGATAAATAAGAGTCAGGCAACCGCGCATAAATCGCGGGCATACTCTGAGAGTGCGTAAGACCATCCTCTTGAAAAACCAAAATAGGAGCTCCGGAAACCGGAGCTCTATTCTTTTTCGGGCTGGAAAGGATGGCTTTCTACCTGCATTGTTAATGAAGCCGGCAGCATGTTGCCCTGTGTTTTCCTGGCGCGGTGGTTATCCTGTTGAACAGGTTTTCGGAAAGCAATCCTTGAGAATAAAAAAGCCGTGGGATACGATTCACCACGGCTTTTCCAGACGAATTTTTAAAGACTGCTCTTTACTTCAGCTGCGAAAACTTTGAGGCGCAGGGAATGTAGAGCCCAAATCCAATGTATTTATCCGCTTTACCGGCATAATTGAAGCCGCCAAGCGAACCGCCGACATGATAAACCACATTATCGAGCGTGACAGCCGATGTGCGGAAGAAGTCTCCACTTTGCAGCGGCCCGGCGCTTGCCCAGGATTTGGTCTTGGCAGAGAAAATCCAGGTTTCGGGGCTGATTTTAAATTCGCCGTCCGCGCCATTCACCAACCAGAGCCGGACCTGGCCGGAGATAATATTTTGCGCGTAGCCCATGCCCCACAGCGCAATCGGCAGCGGCCCAAGGTCAATATCCTCTTCGTTCCAATTCTGCTTGGAAAAGTCGTAGCACTGGGTGCTGCGGAGCACCGGTCCTGTGGTTACACCGCCTGCGACGCAGAGCAGTTTATGGCTGTCGCTCGGGCGGGTAAACAGGAATGCGGCGTGATAATTTCGGACGCTGTCAAAAGCGCGGAGGGGAGTAAGCCATTTATCCTGAACTGTGTCATAGGCGTAAACCGTGTTTAAAGTCCCGCCGCCCGGTGCAGCAGCGCCTCCGGTGAGGTAACAGATTTTCGTTGCTGGGTCAGCCACCCAGGCTGGCGCCCAGATGCCTTGATAGGCTGGCGGGGTGCCGGTTGGAGTCTCCTGCTTCCACACGTTGGTGCTGATGTTGTAGCTCCACAGCCCGGTAAAGCCCTGTGTCACGCCGTCGCCGTAGACAAACACTTCGTTGCCTACCTGACATCCCGACCTGGCATAGTTGTTGCCGAAAGGCGGCGTGGAACCGCTCACAAGCGACCAGATTCCGGTAAGCGGATCAAATGAAGCGACGCCTGTCTCGCCGCGCCCGGTGATATCCCAGATTTTTCCGTTGTAGGCGGCCAGAACATTATCCATCCGGTCGACCTGGCTGTTCGGGAGCTGCTGCCAGGGACCCTGTTCACGGCAGCCGCGGATGATAAATGGCAGGTCCTGACCTGTACCGGTGCCAGCGTCCAGCGCCGGCTGCCATGAATCCTTAAACACCTTGGCGTTTCCAGTGCTGTTCTGGCCAAGAATTGTCACGGGGGGCACCCACGGACCGGTGGTCATACTGCCTTTTGTGGCCCAATCCAGCCAGTATGTGCCGGCAGGCAGGAAAGCGCCTACATACACAACATTTTCCATGATTGGCATGCTGTCATCCAGCAGATTGGTGTCGGCCACGCGGTAGGTTTTGGTCCAGGAAGTAGAAATCAGTCGGTTGGTAGAGAGGTCGCCAAAAACCACTTTGCTGTTGGGATCATTAGGCGGGCCGTCCCAAATCTGCAGGTAAACCTCCACGATTGGAGAAGAAGGTGGATAAGCATAATCGCCATCCTGATACGCAAAGAAGGAAATGTTATCCACCTGCCAGCCGCGGGTATCCGTGATGACAAAGTCATCGGCAGTATGGTAGCCCATGGAAAAATATTGGTTGGTGAAGCCGTAAGTCTGCATTCCCAGGGCGGTCTGCAGCGCGCTGCCATTCACACCCTGATACGCGCCGCCTGGGTTGGTGATAAATTCTCCGTTATCCCAGAATTCCTGATTACAGCTTGTTAGTGAAAACGCGGACGAGCCCGCAGTAGAATTCCGCGGTTCGGTGCCAAGCAGCCAGGCGTTCTCTTGGATAAGTTCAGAATTGGGGGGATTCTCGTCTTCAGCTTTGGCAGTCTGAAGTCCGTAAAACCCTGCCATGGCAACGAACACCAGGCTGATTACCAGCGTGATTGAAAATACTTTTAACTTTCTCATGCGATACTCCTTCTATGCCGAAAATGATTAATTCCTAACCTTATATGAATGCCTGCAAGAAAGCTGTAATCCTCTCATGATGATGGCTGCCGTTCTTGTCTTCCCGCTCAGGTGAGGCGGGGAAACGCGAGTGCCGAAAGGCATTGCGCTGATTTCATCTGGCCGGCGGCCCAATAACATGGTGAATAAATGCCAATTCACCACTGAGTTTGTTGCAATAATCGCGCCAGAATTACGGGAGTTTATGGGTTTTGGCCCCTTTATCCCCAGTTAATTGTTGAATTCGCTGCTCAGATTATCAGCCAAGCATTTTTGGTATCCGCTGCAAGCCATATTCTGCAAATTTCAGGCTGGATTGGGACAGCGTTCGGCAAAGTTTCCCCTTTGGCTGTTGATGCGGTTGCTTATTTTTATGAATGACCGGAAAGAACGAAAACGAGAGGAAAAATCGCTGCCGGGCTTCGAACAAACCTCAAAGGAGTGAATTAAACGTTGAAAGCACCGGTTACGGTGCTTTCTCACGAAAAAACTCAGGCGGGGAAGGAGGGATTCGAACCCTCGGTTGGATTTTACTCCAACAACCACTTAGCAGGCGGCCCCAATCGTCCACTCTGGCACCTCCCCATATTCGGTTGTCAACCCGAGCGGAAGGAGTGGGATTCGAACCCACGATGGGTTTCCCCATACCTGTTTTCAAGACAGGCGCCTTGAGCCGCTCGGCCATCCCTCCGTAGGGAAGCTATTCTAACATAAATCGATTCTTCGGGCAAGACGATTTTAGCCGATTTCGGCGCTCCCCAAGTGATGGGCTGAGGTTTGGCATGCTCCCGCTATTCCGGGTTGGGTTCGTCAGGGTTTATTTGCAGCTGGCTGCTGCTGGCGGTTGCGACGCGCGTGCCGCTGCCAAAACGGAAAGTGAGAGAACCAATTTGTATCAGGTCGCCGTGTTGGAGGCGAATGCCTTTTCCTCCCACAGGCGCGTAATTTACCCAGGTGCCGGCTGTGCTGCGGAAATCAGTCAGGCGAAATTCGCCGTCGGCGAACATGCGCAGCTGGCAGTGCATCGGCTCAACGGCCGGGTCATCCAGAACGATATTGCACAGGTCCGGGTCGCGGCCAAGAATGCTGATTTCCTGTGTAATCGCGATGGGTTTTTCCGGTAAGGGCACATTGTCGATGCTGAGCTTCGTCAGGCTTGCCAGTAATTTTTGCGGAACCGCCGGCGCTGGCACCAAAGCATCCGCCGAAGTCTCCGCAAGCGGCTTTACCCTGGCTTTTTGCAAAGCTGGACGCGCGGCCAGCAAGGCTAAGGCCGCCAGGAGCACTCCAAGGGCGGCAATCAACCATGGGCTTTTCAGGAAAGACAGACTGCTGGAGCCCGCCGAGGGAATGGTGGTAATTCCAAGTTCTGTCGGGGCTGTGCTGGCTGTGAGGCCGAGCGCGTCCACCATCAACACTTGCAGGATCAATTTTTCAGCACCGGCAAATTCTGCCAGCTTCAAAATGAAGCTTCCATACGGCGCTTGGATGTTTTCCTGCACAAGTTTTCCGTTGGCAAGCAGACGCGCCGTTGCAATATTCCGCGGGTGTCCATCGACGAAATCTATCAGTACTTCCAGGGGCAGCTCTGCCGGCGTCACGCTGCCGTCCTCAGATTGCTGCAGCGAAAGCGAATCTGGCAGATTGAGGAATCTCAGGCTGGCAGGTTCCACCACAATGTCAAATTTTCCGCTCGCGGAGCTGACTGCCTGGTCCTCTAATTGCAGACTGACTGAAAGCGTTTGGCTTCCGCTTTTGCGCACCTGAGAAAGATAGGAGACAGTATATGTTTTACCCAGATTCTGAACACAGGTCTCTGCATCGGGCAGGGGTTCGCTCCCGGAATAGATAAAGAGGCTTCCGCCGCTGCTCTCCGCCAGGTCCTGAAGGTAAGGAATCTGAGGATAACCAGCGATAAAAGCTTCGCCCGCCAGCCAGATTACGACCTTGATTTTTTTCTCCCGCGCGATTTCGGCCAGAAGCTGAAGGTTTTTGGCGTCCTGCACTGTGGGAAGACCTGTAATGTACAGCAGGACCTTGTCTTTGCTGCTTTCGTCAATGCTCAAAGCGTCCAGCGCGCGCGTCAGGCTGGCAAGGTCGGATTTCATGGAACGGAAGTTCCCGCTGTAAGCCTCCAGCGCTGTGAGGAGGGAGCTGAAATCTGAGAGCTGCTCATAAACATAATCGGGGTTGATGTACAGGCTGAAGCGGTCTTTGCCCTCCGATGAAAAAATATTGGAAAGCAGTTTAAATGCACCTATTAGCTTGGAATAGCGGGAAACTCCTTTGGGGTCGCGTGAATCAAGCGCGAAATCCGGATTGACTGCCAATGCGAGATGGATGCCCAGATAATTCTCCTGGACATCCCGCGCCGGAACCGTGTTTCCATTTTCCAGAATGGTGAAAGCATCCGTGGCAATTGGCGCGGCTTTTCCCGCGGGCAGGTTGCGTGGTTTAACTTCGAAGCGGATGAGCGGAAATTCCCGTTTATCTATGTTGAGTATTTCCAGCGAAGGCACGGCCTGGGCTCCCGCGGCCGCGTTTACTGGCAGCATGGCCCGCAGGCAGAAACCCAGCAGGAGCAGCCAGACGCAGACCCAGGACAGCCAGGCGCGGGAAGAAGCCTGCCTGCCGCAGCGGGCAGCAGCTGGAGAACCTGCCCCCAGTGGTCGAAGCTGTCGCGAACGCATTGGCCTACTTAATCTCTTCCCGCGGCAAAGACTGCGAACCGAGCGGTACGGCGAGAGACTTTTCCTTCAGCTGCCGGAATGCCAGCACGCGGGCAGTCAGCTCGTACGCGTTCAGCAGCCCCAGCGCTGCCAGGAGCAGCGGAAGCAGCAGCAAGAACAGCAGGCCGGAAATCAGGCCCGCGGCCGCGGTGATACCGGCAGTGGAAGCGCGCAGCGTGAGGAGGAGCGGCAGCGCCGCGGCAATAAAGGGGACGCTGATTATCAACCCGGCGACAAAGCGGATGATGCCCAGCACAAGGTGCAGCACCAGCAGCGGCCCAAAGTTTTGGAGGGTCAGCTCCCAGGCGCGTTTTATGGCCTGAAGCACGTCGAGATTCTCGTCCACCAGAGCGATGGAAGCATTGTGCACCAGCACGCGCGCGCCCCATCCGACCGGTATGAGCAGGATGAAGAACGGGATCAGGCAGCACAGCCCCACACCCAGGGTGCCGATGATAAAAATGACAATAGGAAAAGCGAGCAGACCGGCGATAAGCGCTTCAGCGAAGATTACCAGCAGCCGCAGAAGCACCAGGCGCCAGTAGAACGGCTTTAGCGCGCGGTGTACAGCCGTGAAGTCGATTTTTTCGCCTGGCTGGTCTTGGGTCAGCGCGGAACCTTTTATGAGGCCGCCCAGGCCGTACTCGCGCAGAAAGAACGCCGCTAGGCTGACCAAAAGCACGCAGATTACAATCCCGGCGGCCAGCAAGAACCAGGCGTATGTCGGCAGGTTCCGGAAAAAATCTGCCATGCGCCCAAACATTGGAAAGTTTTTTGGCCCGCCATCAAACCACCGGTGCCAGGAAACATCCCGGGAAGAGAACCGGTAACTTAAACCCTGGCCGCCTCCAAGCGCGAATCCAGCCAGGAGGCCAAACAGCCAGAGGATTTTGTGCTTCCACACAATATTCCAGGCTTTCTTCAGGATTTCGGAGTAGTTCATGATTCCTCGCTTATTCCAGGATTATTCCCATTCTATCGTCGCAGGGGGTTTACTGGTAATATCATACACCACCCGGTTCACCCGCGGAACTTCGTTCACAATCCGACTGGCGGTTCTTGCCAGCAATTCGTGCGGCAGCCGCGCCCAATCCGCGGTCATAAAGTCGGTCGTGGTGACCGCGCGCAGGGCAACGACCTCTTGATAGCTGCGCTGGTCGCCCATCACACCGACCGACCGGACGGGCAGCAGGACGGCAAAAGCCTGCGAACTGCCTTCCGCCAGCCCTCCGGCGGTCTCAACCAGCTGCAGCAGACCCTCTTTTTCAAGTTCCGAGGTAAATATCGCGTCCGCCTGCCGCAGCGTGTCCAGCCGTTCGCGCGTAATTTCGCCCAGGCAGCGCACCGCCAGCCCCGGACCCGGGAACGGCTGCCGCCAGACCAGCGCGCGCGGTAAGCCCAGAGCTTCGCCAACCGCCCGCACCTCATCCTTAAACAGCAGGCGCAGGGGTTCGATGAGTTCGAATTTCATCTCAGCAGGCAGAGCGCCCACATTGTGGTGACTTTTAATGCGCTGCGCTTGCTGCGCGCCAAATCCCTGCGATTCCACGACGTCCGGGTAGATAGTGCCCTGAACTAAAAACCCAGGATTTCCCACTTCCCGCGCAAAAGCTTCGAATTCGCGAATGAATGCCTCGCCGATGATTTTCCGCTTTTCTTCCGGGTCTGTCACGCCCTTCAGTTTGGTTAAAAACCGCTCCGAAGCGTCCACGACCCGCAGAGGTTCGCCAGGGAGATTTTCGAAGGCTCTGACCACCTGTTCCCTTTCCCCCAGGCGCAGCAGGCCGGTATCCACAAAAACGCTGCTTACATTCGCGCCAAGCGCTTCGCGCGCCAGCGCCGTCGCGACGCTGGAATCGACGCCGCCGCTGACCGCTGAAAGCACGCGTTTTCCGGCAGCTTGCTGCCGGATACGGGCGACACTTTGTTGAATGATTGATTCGGGCGTCCAATCCGGCGCGCAGCCGCAGATTTCCAGAACAAACCGCCGCAGGATTTCTGTTCCCAGCGGTGTGTGGCGAACCTCCGGGTGGAACTGCAAGCCAAACCTTTTTTTTGTTAAATCCCCAACCGCCGCAATCGGGCAGTTCGCCGAGCTTGCCAGCACTTCCCAGCCTTTGGGCGGCCGGGTAATGCGGTCGCCGTGCGACATCCAGACCGTGAGATTGCCCTGAGGTAGAAGCGGGTTTTCTTTAATAACGGTTATCTCCGCCAGTCCATATTCGTGTTCCCCCGCGCGGCTGACCTCGCCTTCAAGCGCCTGCGCGAGCGCTTGCATGCCGTAGCAGATGCCCAGGATTGGCAGCTGGCTTTTCAGCAGCGCGCCGGTAATGCCGGGCGCGCCTTGCGCGTAGGCAGACATTGGGCCGCCCGACAGGATGTACCCGCGCGTACCAACCTCGGGTTCGGTAAGTTTCGGGTCGTTCCATGCCAGAATTTCGCTGTAAACCCGGGCTTCACGGACGCGCCGGGCAATCAGCTGGGTGTATTGCGATCCAAAGTCTACAATGATGATTTTTTCTGTCATGCCTGCGTGCCGGATTAGTCCGCGAAAATGATCTTGCCTTCATCCATCGAAGTGATGGTGACCAACGCGTGAATCGGAATATTGAGATACGAAAGTAAGCTCCGACCGCCTTCAAAGGATTTCTCAATCAGAGTCCCAATCCCTACAACCTGCGCGCCGGCAACCTGCGCGAGCCGTACCAGTCCGGCAATGGTGGCGCCTGAGGCAAGAAAGTCATCAATTATCAGGATGCGCTCGTCCCTTCCGAGATATTCCGGCGAGACGATTAATTCCACATTGTTGCCTTTGGTATGGGAAGGGGCGACGGTCAGGTAAACCTCATTGGGCATGGTAACCGGCTTGGTTTTTCGCGCGTAGACCACCGGGATGCCCAGATACTTGCCTGTCATTAACGCGGGAGCGATGCCCGATATCTCCGCAGTCAGCACTTTTTGGGCGTTAATCCCAGCGAAAAGGCGGGCAAATTCCGCGCCGCACGCGTCCATCAGCTTTGGGTCTACCTGGTGATTGATGAACCGGTCCACTTTCAAGATTCCCGAACCAAGGTTTTTACCATCCCGCAATATTCTTTGTTTGAGCAGTTCCATGCAATGACTCCTTAAGACCCTGGGTGTGAATAGATGATAAGGGGCGTCCATCCGCTTGCTCGCGACACCGCGGAGACGGACCCAATTTCGTGAAAATTGCTCTGCTTAGCAGGAGCGCAAAATCAGCCAGGTAATCCGCGCGGTCAGTCCTTTTGGTGAAGCAAATCACCCTGGGATACTGTGACGGCCTTGCCGCCAATATATGCCCGGTCCGTTCCCAAACGCACCCAAATTTCGCCGCCGCGTGCTGAGGCTTGATAGGCGAAAAATTTGGTTTTGTTCAAGCGTTCCGCGTAATAAGGCGCCAGTGTGCAGTGGGCCATTCCGGTAACCGGGTCCTCGGGGATGCCGGTGACAGGCGAAAAGAAGCGGGAAACAAAATCGTACTTTTCTTTGCAGGGAGCTGTGATGATTAAGTCCGGTTGGGGCAAGGTCGCGATTTTCTTGAAATCGGGCACAAAATTCCGGACCGCTTCTGAATCTGCCAGTTCCGCCAGGATGACCTGGTCTTTAACGACGGCAGCCGCAAGCGGCTTCTGGCCGAGAACTTCAATCAGTTCATCCGAAACTGGTATGGGAACAGGGTCTCGCCGGGGCATGTCCAGTTCAATCGTTCCGCGAGAAAAACTGGCCGTGATTGTTCCGCTCAGGGTCTGAAATTTGATGGTTTCATCCGGTTCGTAAAAACCGAATTCATAGAGGATGTGCGCGCTGGCCAGCGTGGCATGGCCGCAGAGCTCTACTTCTGTTTTGGGAGTAAACCAGCGCAAATGATAGCCCTCGCCTTTCGGATAAAGAAACGCGGTTTCGGAAAGCGCCATTTCAGCAGCGACATTTTGCATCCATTCCGCACTGCGCGGCGATTGCAGGAGGCATACTGCCGCGGGATTTCCCCGGAAGGGTTCCACAGCAAACGCGTCTACATGATAGATAGGTATCTTCATGGCGAACTCCTCTATTCAGGTTTTGTTGATTCTATCCTAATTCAAGCCGTCTGTGGAGAGAATTTCGCCTGAAAAAAGGAAAAACCTGCCAGGCGAAAGCCCGACGCTGTCGCACAATACCGGCCTGATTATCCTTCCGGGAGCTTATACCTGGCGCGGCACATTTGCTGAGAACAGGTATAATGCCGCTATGAAAATTTATGGTAAGCTCACCGCGCTGCTGCTCGCGAGCGCGCTGCTGTTCAGTTTTTATCCAGCCGCGAAGGTGCAGGCAGCCTCTGCCGAGACAGATGGCTCGTTCTATTACGACTTACCCTTGTGTCTACCCGGCTTATACAATGACGCCCCGGAAGACTGCCTTCCTTTGGGGGCTTCCCTGTCATTAAAAAACCTGGCTGAAGAAGGAATCCCTTACATCCTCGAGGAACTTCCCGCGGCTTCTCCGGATTATTCCCTCACTGAACTGCCTGTTTGGGTGGCAAAAATCGTCGCCGGCAGCTCCGAAGCCGTGCCAGTCTATGCCAGCCTGGATGAAGCCCGCAACGGCGGGACGCCGCTGCGTACGCTGGCCGCAGGGCCGATGCGCTACGTCTCCATGGTCAATCAGGTCAGCGACGGCAACCGCATTTTGGTGCAGTTGGAAAGCGGCGAGTGGATGCAAGCCCAACCCATTTATTCCTGGACGCGCTTTCAGGGGCTGCGTTTTTCCCGCACGCCTAAAAATGACTTTGGCTGGATTGTGAATGACGCGGAAGGATACACAGCGCCGGGCTACGCCTCCCCAAAAACCGGCCGTGTGCATGCCAAGTATGAAGTGATTCAGATTTTCCAGATGGCGGAGGCTGATGGATATGAATGGTACCGCATCAGTCAGGATGAATGGGTTTCGTCGCATAAATCCCGCCGGGTGGTGGTGGATACCACTCCCCCGCCGGGTGTGACCGGCGACCGTTGGATAAACATTGATTTAGGCAACTATACCCTGGCAGTCTACGAAGGCGGCGAATTGGTTTTCGCCAGCCTGATAGCCACCGGCCTGCCGCCTTTCTATACCCAGCCGGGGACCTTTCAGATATACAAGATGTACGAAACTGTAACGATGCAGGATGCTTACGAGGCGGACCGCTCCGATTTTTATCACCTGCAGGCGGTGCCCTGGGCGATGTTTTACGACCGCAACACGGCCATACACGGCGTTTATTGGCCGGTGGTGTTGGGATTCAATCAATCGCACGGCTGTGTCAATATGTCTCCCGGCGACGCGAATTGGGTGTATCACTGGGCCAGGGAAGGTGATTGGGTTTATGTTCACGACCCCAGCGGCAAGACTCCGACAGACCCGGCTTATTACGGCGGAGTCAGCACCGGTCCTTGAACGGATTCCATGAACGACAACGCAAAAAAACACGGCCGCGACAAGCGGCCGTGTTTTTTCCTCAATTCATGCTCTCAGAAACGGTAAATATCGCGATATTTGGTGTTTAAGTAGCGCAGATATGGTTCCGGGTCAATGGGTCCGCCTGTAATTCTCCGCACAAGGTCCAGAGGGTCATACCGGGCGGAAAGACTGTGCACATTTTGGCGCAGCCAGGCGAGAATCTGGCTGAAATCGCCCGCGGTCATCGCGTCCGGGATGCCGGGATAGTCCTGCAGCATTTTTTCCCATAATTGCGCGGAAATTAGATTGCCGAGGGCGTAAGTGGGGAAGTACCCAATTAATCCACTTGACCAGTGGACGTCCTGCAGGACGCCGTTGGTGTCGTCCGGCGGCGTGATGCCAAGGTATTCCTGCATGCGGGTATTCCAGATTTCCGGCAGGTCCCGCGCGCGCAAGCTGCCGTCCAGCAGGCCGGTTTCAATCTCAAAGCGCAGCATGATGTGCATGTTGTAGGTGGCTTCATCCGCCTCGACTCGGATGAAGGAAGGTTCCACGCGGTTGATGCCGCGATAAAACTGCTCCAGAGTGATATTGCCAAGATGCTGCGGAAAGAGCATTTGCATCACCGGGAAGGCGAAGCGGCAGAATTCACGCGAGCGGCCGACCATATTTTCCCACAGTCGGGATTGGGATTCGTGTATCGCATACGAGGCAGCCCGGTCCAGGCTGGTTTCCCGGTACTTGGGAGAGAGGCCCTGGTCGTAGAGCGCGTGTCCGGTCTCATGCATCATGCTGAAGAGCGCGGACATGCCGTCTTTCTCAAGGAAACGGGTTGTAATGCGCACATCCCCGGCGCCAAAGCTGGTAGTAAAGGGGTGCGGCGCCAGGTCGAGGCGGCCGCGCTCCCAATCGTAGCCGAAGCGGCTGGCGATGAAGCTGCCAAGTTTGCGCTGGTCATCAAAGGGGTAATACTGCTTGACGAACGTGTTGTCTACCTGCTCGGAAGCCGCGATCGCGCGTAGCAGTTCCACCTGGCGCGGCCGCAGAGCTTCAAAAATCGCGCGGACGTCCGCCGTTTTCATGCCGGGTTCGTATTCTTCCAACAGCGCGTCATAGGGATGCTCGTAAGGCTGAAAGAGCTCGGCCTGCTGCCGACGCAGGTCAAAGATGTGGGTCAGATGCGGTTCAAAGCTCTTAAAATCATTGTCCTGACGCGCTTTCACCCACACTTCGTGGGCTGCCGAAGTGGCCAGCACAAACTCAATAATCTTTTCCCTGGGGATGCGCGCGCTGCGTTCAAAATTGCGCCTGGCCACTTTTATTTCCCGGGCGTACTCATCATCCGCGTCCAGGTCTGTCACCTCGGAGGCCAGGTCCGCAATCAGAGTGCCAAGTTCGTCGGACGTGCTCTTATCAAAAGCCAGTCCGGCAATTAACGCTGTCTGATTGCCGCGGTCCTCGGCGCCGCCGCGCGGCATATTCACCTGCTGGTCCCATTCCAGCAGCGCCTGTATGGAATTCAGTCGGCTGATTTCAGCGGTTATTTCCCGCAGTCTTTTTAATTTCTCTTCAGTGCCGGCCATTTAGCAAATCTTCCAGCGAAGAGGCAGACCATTCAGCGCGTTCAGCACTTCCGTGGAAATGTCTTCCGCAGCCCGCAGTTGGGCTTCGGCTGTCTGCGCGCCAATATGTGGAGTGGCAATGACCTTGGGGTGCTTTATCAACTCAAAACTAACCGGCGGTTCTTTTTCGTAGACATCCAGAGCCGCGCCGCGCACTTTGCCGCTTTCCAGCGCGCGGAGCAGCGCTTCTTCATCGATAATGCCGCCGCGGGCAGCATCCACGATGAGAACGCCGTCCTTCATCCTGGCAAAGCAGGCGTCGTTGAACTGGTGCCTGTTCTGGTCGGTTAGCGGAGTGTGAATGGTAATGACATCAGCTCTTTCCAGCAGCGCTTCAAGGCTGACCGCCTCCACGCCGCGTTCGTGCATGTACACGGCGTCCCGGAAAGGATCGTGCGCGAGTACTTTCATGCCCAGGGCTGTCGCGTAACGGCTGACGACCTGGCCGATATTGCCAAAGCCGACCACACCCAGCGTCTTCCCAAAGAGTTCAATGCCGTTAAAATCCTTCTTCAGCCACTGACCGGCTTTCATACTCGCATCAGCGCGGGGCAGTTCCCGCACCAGAGCAAACATCATGCCCACCGCCAGTTCCGCTACCGCGATCGTGGTTGCGACGGCCGCGTTCACAACGGTTATCTGATGCGCTTTGGCTGCGTTCAAATCGATATTGTCAACTCCGACACCCATGCGGCCGATCACCTTGAGGTTCTTTGCCGCTTCAATTACTTCCGCGGTCATTTTTGTACGCCCGCGTATGATGATGGCATCATAATCGGGGATTATCTGCAGCAGTTCTGCTGCTTCTATTCCCTTCCTGTCATCCGCAATGTCGTTTTTGGTGAGAATCGCTTTTCCGTTGCTTTCCAGCCCATCAGTAATCAATACTTTCCATGCCATAGTTCTCTCCTATTAGTGGTTTGTTTGTTCTGTATTGTTATTTTACCTGTTTAAGCACCCGTATGTCGCCTTTTCGGAGCGTCACGCCCATTTCATCCAGAAACTCCAGCAGCGCGGCCGCATATTTCCTGCTGGTACCAAAGTGGTCGCGGAATTCCGCCAGAGTCAGGCTTCCGCGCGCTTGAATATGAGCTTTTACCCAGGCGGTCATCTCCTGCACGGCTGACGGCGTGAACAATACCAGCCCTGAAGCCTGGACCAGGTCGCCAGCGGCTATCAGTGCTTCCATCAATTCAGGACCCAGCAGCGCGGAGACTTCTGAGGCATCCGGCGGCGAATAAGGGCTTTCAGCGAAGCGCTGCAGCAGGCTGGAAATTTGCGCGCGTTGGTCGGCAGTGAAACGAATTTCGTGGCTTGCCAGCGATATTAGCGCGCCCCGAACAGAGACTTCCCTGACAGCGCTTAATTTTACCAGCACCGCCTCAAAAAGCTGCGGCGGCAGCTTCAGGGCGGCGCGGAGGGATTCGCGGGACATACCCGGTTTGAGAGGATTGGCCGCGTGGAAATCTGACAGGGTTTTTAGAAGGCTGGCGCGAATTTGCTGCCAGGTTTCGTTTTCCATCAAAAGGCTGCGGACAGGTTCCTTCTCCGGCTGAAGCGTCACGATGCTGCCCTCCGCGATCAGCCGGGCGCACAGCGCCAGGCCGGCCTGGGCATCCAGGCCCGCCCTGGCAACAGCCGCCTCACCCGTGGCTGCACGCAGCGCTTTCAGGCTTTGCAGCAGCACGTCAGCTTCTTTCCCGGAGAGCAGCCTTTCCAGGTTTTGCAGCACTGTCTCTTCGAAACGTTTGTGCAGGCGCGCGGGATGCGGCTCCAATACGATTCCACCGCCCAGGGTTTCCGCGGGCGAAGGCAGGCGAACAATCAGCCTGTCTCCGCGGGCAGCCACAACCGGACTGTCAAGTTTAATCTGAAGAAAGGCCTGCTCGCCGGGTTTCAAGATGTCTTTTCCCAACAGGCGCACATTTCCCGCTCTTTCCGCTGAACCAATAAAGATTTTTACTTGGGTATTGTGCCGCAGTTCAAACGGCGCATCCGGAAGATACCTGAAGTGCACATCAAGCAGCGCAGTCGGGCTGTATGTACCCGGCCTGGCAATGACACTCCCGCGAATGAGCTGGCTTTTTTCAATTCCGACCAGGTTAAGTGCCGTCCTGGAGCCAGGGAAGGCTTTTTGCAACTTTTGGTTGTGAGTTTGCAGTCCACGGATGCGTCCGTTGAGTCCCTCCGGTAGGCTCACCACTTCATCCCCCACCGAAAAACTGCCGTCCAACAGCGTTCCAGTCACAACGGTTCCAAAGCCTGTAAGCGAAAACACGCGGTCAATTGGTAGGCGCGGCCTGCCAAGGTCGGGTTTTGTGGCTGTGTTTTCCAGCAGCGTTTGCAGGTTTTCGAGCAGCGCCGGGATTCCGGCACCTGTTCGCGCGGAGACTTTGATGATCGGCGCGGAATCGAGGCTTGTGCCGCGCAGCGTTTCGCGCGCTTCAAGTTCCACCAGTTCCAGCCACTCCGGGTCGGATACCAGGTCGAGCTTGGTCAGCACCACCAGACCTCTGGTGATGTGCAGGAGGTCCAGAATGGCAAGGTGTTCCCGCGTTTGCGCGGCGACACCTTCATCGGCAGCGATAATGAGAAGAACGGCATCAATGCCCCCGATGCCCGCGAGCATATTGCCGATAAAATCGCGGTGACCGGGCACATCAATGATGCCCACTTTTTCGCCGTTTGGGAGCGTGAGGGATGCGAAACCCAGGTCGATGGTCATCTCCCGCTCGCGCTCTTCTTTCAGGCGGTCGGGATTGATGCCAGTCAGGGCGGTGACTAAAGTTGATTTGCCGTGGTCGACGTGCCCGGCAGTCCCAACAATGTGCACGGAACTACTGGGCTTTCTTCTCCGCCAGCGGAGCCATGCTCTGAATGGATTCCTGGTAAGCGCCCAAAATATTCTGAACAAACCTGAAGGTTTCGCGGGTGAGCTTATCCAGGTCGTCGCGGGTTCGGACGGAAGCATCTTTGACCGCTTCCAGGTCTTCGCGCGCGGCGTTCAACTGCTGATTGATGATGCGCAGCTGCTCTTCCTGACCGAGCAGGTAGTTCGTCCAGCGCTTCAGGTCGTCCGCTTTAAAAGAATTCCATTCCTGTCGGAAGCGTTCGTCATTCAATCGCTGAATTTCGCTGATTTCGTTGATGCGCCGTTCAAAACGGGCAATGACTTCCTCGGCGCCGCTGATGGATTTATCTACCGCTTTTCTGGCGTTTTCCAGTTCGTCCAACTGGGAATTAAGGTTAATGTTGACCTTGTCAATATCTGCGAAACGTTTTTCCCATTCGCGGAAAGTCTTTTCCTTGTCCAGGAGGGCGCTGTTGACTTTCTCAATGAAGACGGACTGGGCTTCTTTTCGGTCTTTCTCAAATGTTTGAAGTTCCGCGATGCGCATATCCAGGGTCCGGAAGGTATCGCTGAAGACATCGAAGCGGCTGCGGGTCTCTTCCACGCGCTTACGGTGGGCGACCAATTCACCCTGGAAGTCGTTTAGGCGCTTATTCTCCTGGCGGTAGTTTTCTTCCAACAGATGCAAGGAGCGGCGGTATTCTTCATCAAAGCGGCTCACTTCCTGAATTTTGACCTTCAGCTCCTCCAGCAATCTGGCAAGGCGGGCATCTTCCACTTTATTGGCTTTGATTTCGTTCCGGATTGGTTCGAATTGTTCAGAAAATTGATAGACCTCGTTGAGTGACCTTCTGATGGTGTTTGTCTCCAACTTAATACGTTTGACGGCTTCGTTTAAATTCATTTCCGCGCGTTCGTTCACGTCGCGCACCTGTTTTGTCAGGTCGATGTTCAGGCGCTCGATGCGGTTGTCATATTTATCCAGGCTGGCAAGTTGATTCTTTAATGCACTGATTTCCTGCTCCAGTTCTTTCATCTGTTTTCGCAGGGCGATATTCTCACTCTCCAGCCCTGTCAGGCGGTTTTGCAGCGCGGCCAGGTTGGTCTTATCGTTGCGGCGTTCGTTATCCAGCCACTCCACTCTTTTTTCAAGTTGTTCAAAACTTGTAATTTCGTCCATTTTTCACCTGTTCCGTATTGGGTTCTTGTACCTGATTATACACATTTCCCACAGCGGTCTTACGGCATGGGAACAAGCTGGCTGAAGGGAGAAAGTATCTCTAAGAAGCGCGGCACCAGTATCTGTGTGGACAGGCCCATGGTTAGCATCAACAAAAAGAGCGCTGCCATCAGGATGACAAAACCGGTCTTTTCTCGCACGGGGAGGGATTCAACAGCATCAGGTTTTTCGAGGGAGAATACCCGCATTAAGCGGGCAGCATTAATCAGCAAGCCAAGGCTGCCGGCAAGAACCCATCCCAGCAAATGCGGGTCCAGCCGGGCGGTCAGCAGCCAGAGCATTTGCTTGTGTGGGAAAAGCGGTAAAAGCGGCAGACCCAGCAGACTGAATGTTCCAATGAGTATCCCTCCGGTGACAAGCGGCCTTCTTTTGAACAGACCCTCCTGGGCTTTGTAGTCCAGCGCCTCTGGATGCTGGTGCTGAGTCAGTGCCGAAAGCGCAAGGCCGACGACAGCATAGCTCAGGACGCGCGGAACAAAGAGCATTGCCAGATAATTCAAGCCTCCGGTGCGGGCAAGGCCGATGGCCAGCAGGGAATAGCCGGTTTCAAACAGTATCAGATACCCGAAAGCTTTACCCAAATTGTTTTGAACAGCGGAAAGCAGTCCGGCGACCGCGATCATAATCACCCCAATCCACCGCAGGCCGCTAAAAAGCACGGGCAGATTGCGCAGCCAGGCATATTGGTCCAGAAAATGAAGCAGAAAAACGGAAAGCGCGCTCTGCAGAGCGGCGAGCAGAAAACTTAATGCCCAGGGGTGGCTTTTTTCGCTGATCATGGGTATCCAGGAATGGAAAGGGAAAGCCCCAATCCACAGCGCGAAGCCAAAAAGAACCAGCATCGCTGAGCGTACAATCAGCGGATTCGCGGATGGGGCGGAGCCAATGCCGGAAAGCATCCAACCGGTAAGCAAAATCAGCGGCAGCGCCAGCGTTTGAAAAACCAGATAGCGCAGTACTCCGCGCTCAGTACGCACCCCCCGCGGTGAAAGCAGCGGTATGCTGAGCAGGGCAATCAGTTCTATGAATACCGCGGCATAGAGGAATGGGTTCACGGAAAGAGTTGCAATCCACAGGACGCTAATTCCAAGCGAGAGGACATTAAACCACAGGCTCGGCCTAAAAAGCGTGCTTCCAAGATTCCATAGGAAGGTGATGCCGTACAATAAGGCAACCATGGTCAGCTGGCTGCCTGTGATTTGCAGGCTTCTGCCGAAAATTACCAGCGTGCTCGCGATTTCCAGACGCCGGTCGGGCAGAAGGAAACTCAGGTCGCGCGGAAAAATCAGTGCCAGCACCGCGAGCAGCAAGCTGAAAACAGAAGCAAGGATGCCGGATAGTATGGGTTTTTTGCGCGTAAAAACCAGGAGTAGCGCAAATCCGAGCGGGATAACAATCCATATCAGCGGAGTGCTCATGGTTCTCTCAACTCCGCGTCCTTAATCACGAAGAAGGCGCCAACCAAGGCCAGGCCCAGGTTCACCCCGGCAAAGAGCGCTTCGAGGAGGATGGAAAGTTCCAGGCTGGCATAGAGCAATTCCACGCCGGAAAGGAAGGTAAGAAGTCCGATGATGACATAAAATGGTTCGGAAATCATGCTTGCCTGGAGCAGTCCCAGCACCGCCAGGCCAAACACAGCGAGCAGAATCGGCAGCGAAGTCTGTGGGAATACGAGCGACTGTAAACTGGGTGTAAATACAGCCAGGAAAGCAACAGCGAATAATCCAGCTGCCAGCCTGAAAACTTCCCCCGCGCTAAATTTGAAAAAGCCCGTCACTTTGCGCACTTCTCCTTCGGTGATGAGGGAAAGGAAGAGGGTCAGGGTCACCATCCAGCCAACTAAAAGCTTGACCACTGCCAGACTGGCAGGGCGCACCGTGCAGAGCAGCACAAATACTGCCAGGTACTGAACCGTGAGGGCTGCCGCGTTGACAATCCAGACGCGTCGGGTGAGATTGGTTCCAGCTGCCAGAAGGGCCAGTACCGCTGGAATGTACATCCAGGCCGCGCTGTTCATGGGGTCACCCCCGAAAGGAAAAGTGTAATCAGGACGGCCAGGAACACAAGCGACCAAAGGATGCCGCCTTCACTGTCCATAATCTGGTTAACAAGACCCACAAGTGCGGCAAAGCGTTCCAACAACCAGGCAAATGCCTGATAGAGCCACCGCAAGCTGAGCACTTGTTGGAATGATTTAAGTAAAAAATTCCACAGGCGGAAAAACGGCAGGTTGTTCGCGATACTGGACAGCGGCAACCTGGCCGCCCATTTGCGATAAAGGAAGGTGCCAAGAAGGGTTAGAGCCAGGCTGGCAAGGCTTGCCCACCAGACTCCCAGGGTCAGAATGCCCGGCCATCCGGCCAGCCCGATGATGATGATGGTCTGGACAATCAGAATAAGACCCAGCGGATAGGTAATGCGGGCGTGTTTTTCAAGGCCGGTAACCGTGCCGCTGATTTCAAAAGCGTGGCGTATAAAACCAAGCACCAGGAGGGCGTGCGAAAGGAGCATGACTGCTCCACTGAGCGTGAACTTCTCCCCGAGCAAACCGTTCCAACCGCTGGCTGCGAGCGTGTAAGGCAGAGCGCTTAGGCCAATCAGACCGAGCAGCGGGAGAAAACGAATGCGCCGGATGGGTGGGTCGAAAAGAAAAAGCACCCCACCGCTCAGCAAAAGAGCGACGCCCCAAACCCGGCTGGTTTCCGCGCGGTCATTCAACGCGCAGGTAATCGCAAAGGACGCCAGAGCGACAATCCAAAAAGGGAGGGTTTCGTGCTGGCTTTTGCCGGTCAGCCACATGGCGGAAGCATAGAGCGCGGCAATGCTCGCGAGTACCAGCAGGAGAGTGTGCAAGCTGCTTTTAGCGGGCAAAAAACCCTCTGGAAGCCGCGCGATGAGCGCCAGGCTGGAAGCAACCGGCGCCAGGCGGATAAGCAGCGCCGAGCCCTGTTTGGCGGTTCTGCTGTTCAGCGCGGGCAAGTTCAGGGGCAGTACTCCCAGACGCAATCCGGCTGCCAAAAGGAAATAGATGCCGGCGTTCTGGGGTATCTGTGCCAGTCCGAAGGCGGGCAAGGTTTTCCAGCCTGCCACTGTTCCTGCCGCGAGGGCTATCACGCTCAGGATGCGCACACTTAGAAAACCTGCCAGTCCGGCGTCTGTGTTTCGTTCAGGACGGTTCTGATAGAGGTGAATGAACTCGATGGTATCGATGACCACCCAGGCAAACATCAAAGTGAGCGGGTCGCCGGCCAGCAGCCCCACCAAATTAAGGGCAGTAATCGCGATCGCGCCTGCCCAGGAATCTGGGGATGACGGCAAAAAGCTGCGGGTGGAATCCGTCAGGATTACCGCCGTGCAAAGCGTCACCAGGGAAACAGCGTACGGCCAGTTTTCATAATTGATCGCGAGGCTGGGGGCTGAATAAAAAAGGGCGTCGGGTTTCCACGGCGGCAGTGCGAAATCCAATGGTAGGTAGAGCCTGAGCACAAAAAAAGCCAGCCAGGCAGCCAACGCGCTGATTAAGGCGATCATCCAGGCGCGCGAAACCTTGGGTTTTACGGCGTTGAAGATTGTGATGGCAGCCGACGCAGCCAGCAGCACCAGGATGAGCAGGGGGATTACCACAAGTCCTCAGCAAGAAACAATTTAGATGACCTCTCCACGCTGGCGGCGCAGGAACTGCCCCATCCCCGCGCGTCCGCGCCATTCTCCATCCCTCACTATCCATTCTCCGCGCAGAAAAACCTGCCGCGGAAAGCCGGTCAGCTGCCAGCCTTCATAGAGGTTGTAATCCGTGCGGTGTTTGGCGGTCCCAACGCCGTAGTTGACGCGCATTTCCGGGTCCCAAATGGCGATATCTGCGTCGGAGCCGGGCTTGAGGCAGCCTTTTTTGGGGTAGAGACCAAAAATCCGAGCGGGGTTGGCCGCGGTGAGCGCCGCGAACTGATTTGGGGTAATGCGACCCGAGCGCACGGCATGCGTCCAAAAAACCGGCAGGCGGTCCCCAACGCCTGGAACGCCGTTGGGCACGCGCGTGAAGCATCCCCGGCCCAATTCCTTGCCAGGCAGGGCAACGAGTTCGTCTTCATACGCGATTGCTTTTGTCCCATCATAAAAGAACGGACAATGGTCGGTTGCCAGCACCTGGATAGTGCCGTTTTCCAGACCCTGCCAAAGGCCTTGCTGGTCCGCGGGGCTTCGCAGCGGCGGCGAGCACAGCCATTTGGTTCCGTCAGGCCGCTCAAGGTCCTGCTCGGTAAAAAACAGGTATTGCGGGCAGGTTTCACCCATCACGCGGACGCCGTGGGCGCGTCCGTACGCCAGCTGGTCCACTTCGCCGGCCACATTCATATGCACCAGATACACCGGTGCCTCCGCCTGGGCTGCCAGCGCGACAGCGCGCAGGCTGGCTTCCACTTCGCCCCAGGCAGGGCGTGTGCGCGCGTGCCAAACCGGCGAAGTGCGCCCCTGTTCGAGCGCCTCGGCTGTAAGCACTTCAATCACATCGCCGTTTTCGGCATGAACGAGCGTGAGCAATCCAAGCCGCGCGGCCGCGCGCATGGTTTGGAAAATCTCCCCGTCGCCGAGCCGCAGGCGATTGTTATAAGCAGTGAAGACTTTAATGCTGGTGATGCCCTGACCTGGAAGGTCTGCCAGCTCTTCCAGCACCTGACTGGAAAAGCGGGTGATGTTCATGTGCAGGCCGTAATCCACGCTGGCAGTTCCCCGGGCTTCCGGCAGCTTTCGGCTGATGTTCTCCGAAAGGCTGCCTTCGTCCTGCGCCACAAAGTCAATCAGGCAGGTAGTGCCGCCAATAGCAGCAGCTTTGCCAGCGGTGTAGTAGTCATCACTGGAACGCGTTCCCATCATGGGCAGGTTGATATGCACATGCGGGTCGATGCCGCCGGGCAGCACAACCATGCCTGCCGCGTCAATCACTTCCGCGTCCGGGCAGGAAAGGCCGGGTTCCACACGCGCGATTGTCTCGCCTTCAATCAGAATATCCGCTTTCAGGCTGTTTTCGGCGCTGACAATTGTTCCGTTTTTAATGAGTTTTCGCATTTTTGCCCCGGTCTGGTAAATGAGCTGGCAATTTCTGATTTCGAAATTGCATCAGCGCTAATCGGATTTTTGACTAAGGAAGCCTCCGCTGAAAAGCGCGAGAATTGCTGGGTCTACTGGTATTTGCGGCAGTTCAGCCGCCTGGTATTCATTGGCTTTTAACGCGCGTTCCCGCAGTGACTGCCAGAGAACGGCGCGTTCCTCGTCGTGAACCGGTAAATCTGCCAGCACCGCTGCTGTTCGTACGCGCCCGTAGGTGGTGTAGAAAAAAGTGATCCGTTTCCAGCTGTCCGCCAGGATGGGATTGGGGAGTTCCTGCAGCGGACCGAGTTGAAGTTTAAAGTACTCCTCCAGCGCGCGGGGATGGTCCGGCTGGTCGCGCAGCAGTTCTACGCGGGTGGTCAGCTCGTGCCCCAAAATCGGAGCAATCCAGCGAATTTGCCAGCGGTCCTCCGGCCTGAACGCGCCCGTCTGGTAGAGCGCCAGGTAATCCACCGAAATCACCTTTGGCGCGCTCTTCAGCGGAATGCGGTACCACCCCAACAGTCTGGCAATTTCCAGGTCGCGTTGGTCCCGCGCAATCGCGACAAGGACCAGCGCGGTATCAGGCGGAGCTGCGGTTTTCGGGCTCATCACAGGTATTATCAGGCCGCGGCGCGGTTGAATTCCTCAATCAGGGCGTCAATTTCCGGCGCCTGAGCCTGGATTTCCAGCCAGTAATCCGGGTCGTACCACTGCGCCTGGATTTCTTCATAAGTTTTGCCTTGCTGCTCCACCCAGGTGTAGTACTTCAGGTTGTGGATGCGTTTGCGGTCGTAAAAGCTCAGTTCCTGCATGTAATCAATCGGCTGACCTTTCAAATACCGGGCATCGTCGGCCACGGCGTTGGCGGAGGTGTACTCACCGTATTGCTCATGCATTTCGCGCAAACGACTCTGATAGAGGTCCATGGAATCGGTCAGGACGGTCACAACAATATCCTTGTTCGTGAGTTCGTTGTATTTCGCGAACTTTATCGAAGAAAGCAGATTGGAGATGCCGGAAAAACCGAGCATATCCAACTGACTCACCAGTGCTTCATCCACGCCGCTGTCTATCAGGTGCTGCCGGCCGGCAGGCTCATTGAATAACCGGGCAAGATTGACCACAGCCTGGTCATTGATGGCCGTAATGAAATCGGTATTGCGCACGTTGTGAATCCAGGGGACATGCTTATCCCCGATGCCTTCGATGCGGTGCGCGCCAAAGCCGTTGTTCAGCAGAGTCGGGCATTCCTGCGCTTCGCTGGCCACGATTTTGCTGGCCGGGAAGCGCTGTTTAAGGTAGTCCCCGGCCGCGATAGTGCCAGCCGAACCGGTGGCGGAAACAAATCCGCGGTATGCGTTTCCTGGCCGGCTGATATCGCCCACCACTTCCTCAACCGCGCTGCCGGTTATCGTGTAGTGCCACAGGTAGTTGCCAAATTCCTCGAACTGATTAAAGATGACCAGGTCCTCGCCGCTGCGGCGCAGTTCCCAGCATTTGTCAAAGATTTCTTTGACATTCGATTCACTGCCCGGGGTAGAAATCACTTCGCTGGCAATCTTGCTAAGCCATTCAAAGCGCTCGCGGCTCATGCCCTCCGGTAAAATCGCGATGGATTCGCAGCCCAGCAGATAGGAGTCATACGCGCCGCCCCGGCAGTAATTGCCCGTGGAAGGCCAGACCGCTTTCTGACGGGTCGGGTCAAATTGACCGGTCACCAAGCGCGGGACCAGGCAGCCAAAGGCCGCGCCCACCTTGTGGCAGCCGGTCGGAAACCACTTGCCAACCAGCGCCACAATGCGCGCCGGCACGCCTGTGAGTTCGGATGGAAATTCCAGGTAGTTGACCTTCCCAAACAACCCTCCCTGGGAGCGGGGTTCGTTATGCCAGGTAATCCGGAACAAATTCAGTGGGTTCAAATCCCACAACCCCACTTCCCGCAGTTGTTCCAGGATTTTGGCTGGAATCAACGCGGGGTTTTTTTGTTGGGCAAGCGTCGGGATGTAAAATCTCTTCTCGCGTACGCGTTTGAGTGTGCGCTGCAGGTTTTCCGTATTGGTGGTCAGGTCAATTTTGGTCATTTTTGCTCCAGGTTCAGGAATTTGGATTGTGTTTGTAGGAATCTGCCGGAAGGTCCAGGCGGATGGGATTAAAAGGTTCCCGCGGACCCTCCGCGACAATGTAAAGGGGGCGGTTCTTAGCTTCGTCATAAATCCTGCCAAGGTACTCACCAATGACCCCCAGAAATACCAGAATTAACGCGCTCAGGAGCGTCATCAGGATAGCAAGGGAAGCCAGTCCGTGGAACTGAACCTTGGCCGCGTTGTGGAGGACAATGACGACAGGGATGGCAAGCACACCCAACGCGCCCAGAAGGAAGCCCAGACGCGTGGCAAGCTGCAAAGGCCACATGGAGAAGCCAGTGACGGCATTCATCGCCAGGCGCAGCATTTTCTTCAGCGGATATTTCGTCACACCGGCATGGCGGGCTTTGCGCTTATACTCCACGCCAATCTGACGGAAGCCCGCCCAGGCGCTCATGCCGCGCAAAAAGCGGTTATGCTCGCGCATGGATACCATCACGTCAACCACTTTGCGGTCCATCAGGCGAAAATCGCCTGTATCCAAAGGAATCTTGATATCGGTGATGCGGTCAATAAGGCGGTAGAACAAAGCGGCGGTTTGAGTTTTAAATTTGGTTTCGCCTTCCCGCTCGGTGCGCACCGCGTAAACCACTTCGTAACCTTCGCGCCATTTCGCGATTAGCTCGCCGATGACTTCCGGCGGGTCCTGCAGGTCAGAATCGATGATGATTACCGCATCTCCGCGGCTGTAATCCAACCCGGCGCTGACGGCGATTTGGTGGCCGAAGTTGCGCGCAAAAATGACCGGGCGGACGCGTTCATCGGAGGCTGCCAGCTTGCGGATAACCTCTGTGGAGCCGTCCTGGCTGCCGTCATCGACCATGATCAGTTCCCAATCCTGCTCGGTTTTATCCAGTTCCTCACGCACGCGGGCGTAAAGCAAGGGCAGGTTTTCGAGCTCGTTAAAAATTGGCGCAATAATCGTGAAAACGGGTTTAGTCATGAATCACCTTCATCAGTGCCTGTATGGTAGGTTCAATAATTGGCGCCGGAGGCACAGCGTTTGCCGCGGCGCGAACATCCTTCAGGCCGCTGCCCGTGCACAAGACCAGCGCCGGGCTTTCCGGGGTCAGGGCGCCTTCCCGGATGTCTTTGCGCAGGCCGGCAAAAGCCGCGGCAGCGGCCGGTTCGACAAAGATGCCGACCTTTCCCAGCTGCGGGATTTCTTTCAGGATTTCGTCATCCGATACGGTGGTGTAGTGCCCGCCAGTCTCGCGGACGGCGCGCAGAGCCCGCAGTCCGTCGCGCGGCAGGTCCACGCTGATGCTGTCGGCCAGGGTGGTGGCGCGCACCGGCGTGATTTCTTCCGTTCCGGCAAAAAACGCGTTCGCGATGGCCGCGGAATTTTCGGATTGGACGCCAATCAGCATGGGAGGTTTCTCTATCCAACCAAGGGAAAGCAAATCCAGAAATCCTTTATGGATGCCGGAGATAATGTTGCCGTCGCCCACAGGGATGTAAACCCTGAGCGGTTCAGACCCGGCAGGCAGCGTGCGCAGCACCTGTTCCCAGATTTCAAAGGCGGCCGTTTTCTTGCCTTCCGCCGTGAATGGGTTGTGCCCGGTGTTGCGGTTGTACCAACCAAAAGTCTCAGAGGCCGCCAGGCTCAGGTCAAAGGCCTGGTCGTAATTTCCATCCACAAGGATGACCTGCGCGCCAAATGTGAGCAGCTGCGCGATTTTGGCTGGCGGAGCGGAGCGCGGCGCGAAAATCACGGCGCGCATGCCTGTGCTGGCAGCCATGCAGGCAGTCGCCGCGCCGGCGTTGCCAGTGGAGGCCGCGACAACAGTCTCCTGGTTAGTGGTTTTCATGCGCGCCGCGACCAGCGCGCTGGCGCGGTCCTTGAATGAAGCGCTCGGATTGCGGCTCTCATCTTTTATCCACAGCTGGCGCAGATTTAATTCCTGCTTTAGAAGTCCGGGCTGATAGACCGGCGTCCAACCAACCTGCCGCAGGGGGGTATGCCAATAGCCGGGGTCTTCCACCGGCAGCAGCGGGAGGTAGCGCCAGATGGAGGCTTCTTTGGACTCAAGGATATCGGCAGGGTTAGGTTTCCGTGCCGCGGTTTCATATTCCAGGTGGACGGTGAGATTTCCGCCGTCGCGCGGGCAGACGTACTGCACCTCGCCGCTGGAATATACCGCACCGCAAATAGAACAGGAAAAATACGCAATGTTCATAAAGAGCCTCAAGCTTTCCTGGCAGCTTCGCGCTTGTTTGCCAAATTCTCTCAGGGCAGAATCCAGGTTCCGGTTTTCCCGTCCAAAGCGTCTTTGATGTGTTCCGGGTCAGTAATCAGGGCTGCTTTTCCGCCGCAGTCCAGATACTTGAGGATAGCCTCGATTTTTGGAAGCATGCTGCCCTTGGCAAAGTGCCCTTCTTTGATATACTGCCGCGCCTCCGCCGCGGTCAAGCGGTCCAGCCAGCGTTGGTCGGGTTTATTAAAGTTGATGGCAACCTTTTCCACGGCCGTGCTGATCAGGAACAAATCCGCTTTAATCATACAAGCCAGGATGGCTGAGCCAAAATCCTTGTCAATAACCGCTTCGACGCCGACAAGTTTGCCCTCAGGCGTACGCATGACAGGGATTCCGCCGCCTCCAACCGCCACAACCACAAAGCCGTGGTCAATCAGGCTGCGAATCGCGTCAGCTTCCACGATGGTCTGCGGGATGGGCGAAGGCACCACGCGGCGCCAACCGCGGCCGGCGTCCTCTACCATAGTCCAGCCGTCGTGTTCCATCTTAACTTTGGCCTGGGCTTCATCGAGGAAGGAACCAATTGGTTTGGTCGGGTGCTTGAAGGCCGGGTCTTCCCTGTCCACGATGGTTTGGGTCACGATGGTCGCAGCGGATTTCTTAATTCCGCGCTTATAGAATTCGTTTTGCAGGGCTTGCTGGAACATGTAGCCGATCGCGCCCTGGGTATCCGCGCCGCAATAATCCAGCGGAACTTCGTGCAACTCATGGGCCGCGAGTTCGGAACGGCGCAAGATAAATCCGACCTGGGGGCCGTTTCCATGGGTGACAACTACATCCCAACCATCTTCAATCATGGTGGCGATGTGCGCCATGGTATCAACTGCGGCTTGATACTGATCGGGGACTGTCTGATGGTCTTTGTCCTTAATCAGGGCGTTTCCACCGACCGCGACAACTGCTAAACCTTTTTTTTGCATATGCTATCCTTTGCGTTTATGGAGTGAATTTCAGCCCTGGATCATCTTCCTTGAGGCTGTGTTGTGTTTTTCAATATGGCGGGGCAGGTCAAGGCTGACAAGCTCGCCGGCCTTCACGACTGCCTGCCCACCGACGACGGTCCAATCCGCTCTGACGGGCGCGCAAAAAACTACCGCCGCGACGGGGTCTTGCCACGCGCCGGTGTATTCCAGCCGGTTCAGGTTCACGGCAAAAAAGTCCGCGCACTTGCCAACTTCCAGCGACCCAACATCCTGCCTGCCAAGGACGGCTGCGCCGCCGCGCGTGGCAATCGATAACGCCTGCCGGGCGGTCATCAGCGGAGGCGCGTCGGGGGCGGAACGGCTGGCTCCGTGCACACCGCTGTTCAGGCGCGAAAGCAGCATCGCCTGCCGGGCTTCCGCGAGCATGTGTGAGCTGTCGTTGCTGGCGGAACCGTCCACGCCCAGCCCCAGCTTCACTCCGCGGGAGAGCATTTGCATTACTGGCGCGATGCCGGAGGCAAGGCGCATATTTGAGCTGGGGCAGTGCGCCACACCGCAGCCGTGCCGGGCGTAAAGGTCTATCTCTGCTTCATTCACGTGCACGCTGTGGGCGAACCAGACATCGTTCCCAATCCAATCTACCGTTTGCATGTAGGCGACCGGCTTGTAACCAAATTTTTGCAGGCAAAAATCGTCTTCGTCTTCCGTTTCCGCCAGGTGCGTGTGAAGGTGAACGCCGTATTCCCGCGCGAGCGCGGCCGATTCACGCATCAGGTCGCCGGTGACGCTGAACGGGGAGCAAGGCGCCAGCACAATTTGCAGTCTGGAGCCGGGTTTGGGGTCGTGATAGCGCTCAATCAGGCGCTGGCTGTCCCGCAGGATGGCTTCCTCGCTGTCGACCACTGAATCGGGCGGCAGGCCGCCTTTAGATTCGCCCAGGCTCATGGAGCCACGGGAAGCGTGCAGGCGCAGGCCGATTTCGGCCGCCGCATCAATCTCATCATCCAATCGGGAACCGTTTGGGAATAAGTACAGATGGTCTGAGGCTGTTGTGCAGCCGGAAAGGGCCAGCTCCGCCAGGGCGGTTTGCGTGCTGATGAACACCGCTTCGGGGTCCATGCGCGCCCATATCGGGTAGAGCGTTTTCAGCCAGTTGAACAGATTCGCGTCCTGCGCGGCAGGCAGAGCGCGGGTAAGCGTCTGGTAAAAGTGATGATGGGTGTTAATCAGTCCGGGAAGTACCACATGGTCTCGCAGGTCCAACACTTCATCTGCCTGCGTGGGGAGGTCTCCGGCCGGGCCGATTTGTTCTATGAAGCCGTTCCGACAGAAGATGGCCGCGTCCCGCAGTTCTCGGTTTTCCGAGTCCATCGTGACAATGAGTGAGGCGTTGTTTACGAGCAGCGTTGACATGTCTGCCTCCAATTAATTAACGATTAAGCCGCATTATCAGCGAGCTCGCGGGCTCGCAAAGTGTTCTGCAAGAGCATGGCTATCGTCATGGGTCCGACGCCGCCGGGCACCGGCGTGATGGCGGACGCGACTTGAAGGGCTTCTTCAAAGGCAACGTCCCCAACCAGGCGGGAACCTTTGGGCGCGGAAGCGTCTTCCACGCGGTTGATACCCACATCTATCACAACAGCCCCGGGTTTAAGCCAGTCTCCGCGCACCATTTCCGGTTTTCCGATTGCCGCGATGAGCACATCCGCCTGCCGAACCACCGCGGGCAGGTCCCGGGTTTTTGAGTGGCAGATAGTCACGGTAGCGTCCGCCCGCACCAGCAGAAGCGCGACGGGCATGCCGACAATATTCGAGCGCCCCAGCACAACGGCATTGGAGCCGGCCAGCTTTGTTCCCGCTTTTTCCAGCAGCACCATCACACCCGCCGGCGTGCAGGGCACAAACAGGGGTTCGCGTCCCTTTTGCGCGAGCCTGCCGATATTGACCGGATGGAATCCGTCGACGTCTTTGTTCAGTTCAATTGCACTGAGGACGCGTTCTTCATTCAGATGGGATGGCAGAGGCAGCTGCACCAGGATGCCGTTCACGTTGGGGTCCGCGTTCAGCCGGCGCACCAGTGCTTCAACTTCTTCCTGGCTGGCGTTCGCCGGCAGCTCGTAACCAAAAGAGCGGATGCCGACTTCGGCGCACATTTTTTGTTTGCTGCGCACATACACCTGCGACGCTGGGTTATCTCCGATCAGAACGGTTGCCAGACCGGGGACGGGCAGACCCAGGCGCGCGCGCTCTTCCACCTTTTGTTTTACATTTTCTCGTATCTCTGCGGCGATTTGTTTACCATTGATCAGGTGAGCTGTCATGTTTCCTCTATGCAGTTGGTGATGAGATTATACCCGAATCGACGGTATAATTTCGTTATGGATAAGACCGCGCTCCCATTGGTGATTGGCATTGCCGGAGGTTCCGGCTCCGGAAAGACTACCCTCGCGCAGTCCATTTTGGACGCGATTGGGCGGGACCGGATTGCTTTTCTACCGCACGACGCGTATTACCGCGACCAGACGCAGCTCAGCTTTGAGGAGCGCCTGAAAGTCAATTATGACCACCCCGACGCGTTGGAGACCGATTTGCTAATCCGGCACATCCTCGCGCTCAAGGCTGGAAAGGTGATTGAACGGCCGGTTTATGATTTTAAACTCTACACGCGCGCCTCGGAAATCATGTTGATTGAACCACGTCAGATTATTATGGTGGAAGGCATCTTGCTTTTCTATGAACCTCAGCTGCGGAAACTTTTCGATATGAAGGTATACGTGGACGCGGACCCGGATATCTGTTTTATCCGCAGGCTCACCCGGGATATCGAAGAACGCGGGCGGTCGGTCGAATCGGTCGTGCAGCAGTATCTGAGCACGGTCCGCCCCAGTTATATTGAATTTGTGGAACCCTCCAAGCGGTTCGCGGATATCATTATTCCTGAAGGCGGGAAGAATACCGTCGCTTTGAATATGGTCATTGCCCGCTTGCAAGGGCTGCTTGATGATGCAAACAAGCTCACCAGCTAATAACGCGCTTAAGCCTGCCCAGGTAGTCTGGCGGGTCGTCCTGCTGATTGTCCTCATCGCGGCCACATTCACATTAATTATCTTCAGGGAACAGGTGCAGAAGCTGCAGGCCTTCGGCTATCCCGGCATTTTCCTTTTTTCTCTACTTTCCAACGCGACCATTCTGCTCCCTTTGCCAGGGGTGGTCTTTACCTCCTCTATGGGGGCGGTCTTTAATCCTTTTTGGGTAGCTCTCGCGGCTGGTTTAGGCGCCGCTCTTGGCGAAATTTCCGGGTATCTGGCGGGGGTAAGCGGGCAGATTTTGTTTGAAAACAAGGCCAATTATTCCAAAGTGATGGATTGGATGCGGAAATACGGCTTGTGGACCATCCTCGTGCTGGCATTTATCCCCAACCCGCTCTTTGATATCGCCGGGTTCGCGGCGGGTTCTCTAAAAATCCCGGTCTGGAAATTCCTGCTGCTTTGCGCGATTGGAAAAATCGCGAAAATGCTGTTTTTTGCGTATCTCGGAGCGGGGCTTTTTTCCATCTTCAGCTGACCATGGGCTCTGTTCATGAATACAGGCTTACTGCTCCCGCGTAGAATCCTTTAAGTTATAATGCCGGTTGTGGAAAATTTCGTGCAAAACGCGCGCCAGTTATTAGGGCTGCAGCTCAGCCGCGAACAGATTGCGGCGTTTAAACTCTTTCAGGATGAACTGATAGAGTGGAACAGCCGATTTAACCTGACCGCAATCCGGGATAAGGAAGGGATTGAGACCAAGCATTTTCTGGACTCCCTGACCTGTTTGATGGCTTTGGACCCAGCCGCTTCTCCGCGCAGCTTGATTGATGTCGGCACTGGCGCTGGCTTCCCTGGCATTCCTCTCAAATTAATTCTCCCGCAGTTGCGCCTGACCCTGGTCGAATCCATTCAAAAAAAGGCCGGCTTTTGCGTGCATATCGTCGAGAAGCTTGGGTTGCGGCAGGTGCAGGTGCTGGCGGAAAGGGCGGAGGACGTCGGGCAGAACCCTGAACACCGCGAAAGCTACGACCTGGCGACAGCCCGCGCGGTCGCCGCGATGCCCACACTTGTGGAATACCTGCTGCCTCTGGTGCGCATAGGCGGACTTGTGATTATGCAAAAAGGGGAAAGCGCTCAGCTCGAAGCCCTGCAAAGCGAAAAGGTCATCCAGCGTCTGGGCGGAAAAATCAAGGTCATCCTGCCTGTGGTGCTGCCCGGAGTCGTTGATGAACGCTATCTGGTGGTGCTGGAGAAGGTCGCGCGAACTTCCGCTGAGTTTCCTCGCCGAACCGGTCTGCCTTCCAAACAGCCGCTTGCTTAATTCTATCTGCCCATGTCCGCAACTCTGAGGCAGCACGCGGGGTTAATTTTTATATGACAGCCACTACAATAAACCCATTACCCAATCTCATGTTTCTTTGCGCGCCTGAGCCTAAAACGCTGCGCGCGCTTTTTGAAAACCGCTTCGTATTAGATGACCTGAAAAGCCTTGGCGCGGGGGTAGCTTTGGGGGTGCGGGATTTTTCTGAGGAACATGCCTTGGCGGTGCGTCTGCTGAACCGGTTGAACATTCCGGTTTCGGCGTGGCTGATGCCGTCGGGTGAGGAGAGCGGCCGCTGGGACTGCGCCCGGGTTGCTGAACATTATGATACCCTGACGCGCTGGTCGGAGCGCAAAGGCCTGCGCTGGTCGGCGGTTGGTTTTTCGGCCTGCACTCCTGGTAAAACTGAGGGGGCGGGCAAGCCTGCTGGAAATCCTGAAAACGCGTTCATTCAGCTGATTGAGCGCGCGCACGCGGACGGACTGGCCGTCGAGGTCTTTTACAACTGGCCAAAGGCTGACAAGCAGCCGGCAAAATATCTGGGGAGCCCCCGGTTCTCGGCGCGGATTCCGACCAATGTGGAACGCTGTGTAAACCTGGAGCCCTGCCGCCTGAAAGCAGGCGGCGAGCTTTCCGCTCCTCGTGAGCGCAGCCAGGCAGTATGCGTCAGCAGTACGCGGGCAGGCCAATATCCAGCAGAAGGGGCAGGCGGAGAAGCGAAGACCTGGCCCGAATTCGCGCAGGAACTGCGCCTCGCCCGGCAGGAGAGCGCCGCGCTGTACATACTGTCGCTGGAAAGCTGCGCGAAGCAGGGCTTTTTGGACCGCATGGTTACACTGGAATGGAACGGGGAAATTCCAGGAGCGGAAGGCAGAAAAGCCGGCGGCGTCCGCAAAATTCAGGGGGAACTCCGGAAAAGGCCCTGGCTGGTGGTTACCGCGCTGATGGGTTTTGTGGGTGGAGCGTTCCTGATCGCCGGCAAGAAGAAAAAATAATCAATTCTGCCGCGTAAGGCCCCTTTTTTTCAGTGGGTGCCCGCCCCGGAGCGGGCTTGAGCTACAGTTTTTTTCTACGCAGTTATTTGGAAAAAGGGGCTTTACCGTCTTTCCCCTGGCAAGGCCAGACAGCCCCGGGAGAGATACCATAATTCACTCGCGCGGCTGCGCGGCCTGAACAAAAAACCAGCCTGTTTTTCCTGTTAATCGTTTTTCGTCCGCGTAAATGGCAAAACCTGGCAAACCTTAATGGCTGTAAAAGCCCGCCCGGACTGGTAGGGAAATCCGTGTTAAACTTAAAGATTGCAAACTACGGAAAGCTTAACCATGGACTCTACAAACGACACCGCGATGATTATCGGCCTGGGGAATCCCGGCGTGCAATACCGCTATACCCGCCACAATGCCGGGTTCATGGTGGCGCAGGCTCTGGCGGATAAACTTGGCATCAGTCTTACCAGGGTTAAGTTCCGCAGTCAGGTGGGCAGCGGCCGGCTGGACGGCATCCCTGTGATTATCGCGAAACCGCTGACCTATATGAACGAATCGGGCAGCGCGGTATCCTCTCTGCTGCACTACTTTAAGGTGCCGCTGAATCGCCTTTTGGTAATTCACGATGACCTCGATTTGCCCCTGGGAACGCTGCGCCTGCGCCCCGGTGGAGGCAGCGCTGGGCAGCGCGGTATGCAGTCTATCGCCGACAAGTTGGGCACCAACGCTTTTCCCCGCTTGCGTTTTGGTATTGGCAGACCACCGGGCAGAATGGACCCGGCCGACTATGTGTTGGAAAAATTTGGCGCCTCCGAACAGGAATTGCTCAAAATGACGCTGGACCAGGCCGCAGCTGCTGCCGTGACCTTTATTCGCGAAGGTTTAGAAAAAGCAATGAACCTATACAATGGTGAAGTCGGCTGACCACCCTCTTTTAAAACATCTGAGCGGTCTCAGCGCTTATCAGGATTTGCTCTCCCGTCTCTCGGAAGGGCAATTCCGGGATTCTGAGCGTTTTGGTATGGGTCTTCCGCGCGCTTCCCGCCTCGCGCTTTTGGCGGCGCTGCGAGCGGACCTGGAAGTGCCGATTTTGTTGCTTACCAACCGAGCGGACCGCGCGCTGGGATTGTATGATGAGCTGAATTTTTGGTTGGGTTCCGAACGGAATTATTACTTCCCGGAGCCCAATCCCCTCTTTTATGAAGCACTGCCCTGGTCGGAATCGACCCGCAAAGAACGGCTGGCAGTGCTCTCCGAGCTCTCGAAGCTGCTGCTGCCGGGAGCGGAAAAGGACCCTGTTCCGCCGGTCGTTGTCGCTCCCATCCGGGCGGTGATGACCCGCACCGTTCCCCGGCGTGAATTCCTGCGCGCGGCCCAGCGCCTGAAGGTGGGTGACCAGCGCGACCCGCAGGAGTTGGTTCAAAGCTGGGTGGGTTTGGGTTACCAGTACAGCAATATCGTGGTGCAGAGCGGGCAGTTCTCCCGCAGAGGCGGCATACTCGACATCTGGTCTCCTTCCGAGGCGCTGCCTGTGCGCGTGGAATTTTTCGGAGATGAGATTGACACGCTGCGGCAGTTCAACCCTGCCACGCAGCGCACACAGCAACCGCTCGAAAGCACCCTGATATTCCCGGCCTCAGAAGCGATGCCCTCCGCTGCCGAAAAAATGGGAATCCCGCTCGCGAATCTAAGCGAATTCCGGCTGCCGGAGATCTATGCTTTCCCGTCCAGCCTGATGGATTACCTGCCAGACAGCGCGCTCATCCTTCTGGATGGTGAAGAATTTATCACCGCCGCGGTAAATGATATTGAGGAAGAATCAATCGCGCGATTTAAAGCCCTGGTGGAACAGAAAGCGCTTCCAGCGGATTTCCCTGTGCCTTACATCACCTGGTCCGAAATCGAAGACAGCTTCGCGCGGCGTCAGGTGCTCGAACTTGGACATACCAACGCGGTCGGGGGCACTCCGCTCGCTTCCGCTTTTGAACCCGGACCGCGTTTTGCCGGGAAGTTGAAGGATTTTCAGGCTCACGTTGCTAACCTTGAGCGCAAAGGCCAGGATTGGACCGTGGTTTCCCGTCAGGCTGCCCGCCTGCGCCAGCTTTGGCTTGAAAGCAGCCCTGATTTCCCGGCGCAAGAAGCCGCTTCGCGTTTTATGGAGGGCTCATTAAGCGGCGGGTGGGTGCTTCAGCGCGGCGGGGGCAGCGCGCACCACCTATTAACCGACAGTGAAATTTTTGGGTGGGGCCGCCCTCAGGTTCGCCGGAAAGCCCCGGTAATTTCTGAAGCGCCGGAACTGGTCTTTGGCGACCTGAAACCAGGGGATTGGGTGGTCCATGTGGACCACGGCATCGGCCAGTTTGTCGGGCTGCTCAGCCCGGTTATCGACGGCGTGCAGCGGGAATACCTGACCATCCAGTATAAGGATAATGACATCCTGTACGTGCCTATCCATCAGGCTGACCGGGTTTCGCGTTACATTGGCGCTGAAGGAGGCCCGCCGTCTATCAGCCGGCTGGGCAGTCAGGAATGGACGCAGACCAAACAGCGCGTGCGGCGCGCTGTGCAGGAGGTCGCCGCTGAACTCTTGGACCTGTACGCCAAACGTCAGGTCGCCGAGGGGTTCAGCTTCAGCCCGGACAGCGACTGGCAGCGAGAGTTGGAAGCCAGCTTTCCCTATATCGAGACCCCGGACCAGTTGAAAGCGATTGAGCAGGTCAAAGCAGATATGGAATCACCCCGACCGATGGACCGGCTGCTTTGCGGTGACGTTGGGTACGGCAAGACGGAAGTGGCTCTGCGCGCGGCTTTCAAGGCGGTCGCGGACGGCAAGCAAGTGGCGGTGCTGGTGCCGACGACCGTCCTGGCGCAGCAGCATTACGACACGTTCCGCGAACGGCTGGCAACTTTCCCGGTGAACGTGGAAATGCTCTCGCGCTTCCGCAGCCAAAAAGAACAGACAGATATTATCAAGCGCCTGGCCAATAAACAGGTGGATATTGTTATTGGCACGCACCGCCTGATTTCCAGCGACGTAGGATTTAAGGACCTGGGGCTGGTCATTATTGATGAGGAGCAGCGCTTTGGCGTTTCCCACAAAGAGCACCTGAAAAGACTGCGCAACTCGGTCGACGTCCTGACGCTGACTGCCACGCCAATCCCGCGTACCCTCTACATGGCGCTGACCGGCGTCCGCGATATTTCCAACATCAATTCGCCGCCGGAAGAACGGCTGCCGATAATCACGCACATCGGTCCTTACGACCCGAAACTGGTGCGCGAGGCGGTCATCCGCGAACTGGACCGCGGCGGCCAGGTTTTCTTTGTGCACAATCGCGTGCAGTCCATACCAGCGGTTTACAACCATTTGCAGAACCTGGTCCCGGAAGCGACAATCGGGATCGCGCACGGCCAGATGGATGAGGAGCAGCTGGCGGATGTGATGCACGCCTTCACCTCCGGACAGTTTGATATCTTATTGTGCACCTCCATTATTGAGTCCGGCCTGGATATCCCCAACGCCAACACGCTGATTATTGACCGCGCGGATACATTCGGCCTGGCACAGCTTTATCAGCTGCGCGGCAGAGTTGGGCGGGGTGCCCAGCGCGCGTTCGCGTACCTGTTCCGCAGCGCGCGCCACCAACCAACGCCGGAAGGGCAGGAACGCCTTGAGGTGCTGGCGGATAATTCCCAGCTTGGGGCGGGCTATGCCATTGCCATGCGCGACCTGGAAATGCGCGGTGCTGGGGACTTGTTGGGCACGCGCCAGTCCGGCTACATTGCCGCGGTGGGTTTCCAGCTTTATACCAGGCTGCTTTCCCAGGCGGTGCGTTCACTTCGGGCAGCGTCCGGGCTGGAATCGGAATCTGAGAGCGGTTTACCCTGGTTGGACGCTCCCAGCCTGACCATCAACATCGAGCTGCCTCTCTCCAGCGAAATTCCGGCCAGCTACATCCCGGACCAGGAGCTGCGGCTGACGCTCTACCGCAGAATCGCGTCCATTCGCAGCGAGGAAGAGCTGACCTCCACCGAAATTGAGTTTGCCGACCGCTTTGGCGAACCCCCTCAGGGTGTGAAAGACTTGTTGTTTCAGATGAAAATCAAAATTCTGGGTGAGCGGGCTGGCCTGGAGTCCATCAGCATCATCAACAATCAACTGGTGCTCAGTTACCCGCCGCTGCCCAAAGGTGCGGGACAGCGCGGGCTTCCGGAGGTGGACCCTGCCGCGCGGGCTGGAAAAAATGCTTATTGGATTAATCTGGCCGGCTTGAAGAACGAAAGCTGGCAGGAAGTGCTTATGCGCGTGCTGCGAAAACTGCCGGAGAGGGCCTGATTTCACCTTTTGGCGCTGTGTTATACTGCAAAAACAGATGCAAAACGACCACCCAATCAAATTGGCTTTCAAGTCGCTCTGGCTGCCTGCGCTTTTGGTTGTCTGCGGGCTGCTCCTCATCCTCGCCCAGTTTTATGGGAATTACACCTTGCTCGTGAACGGCGGGGTCCGCGAAGCCCGCGCCGCGGCATTCACTTCCGGGCAGCTTTTGCAGGCAGCCGGATACGCGCTTCAGCCTGAAGACCGCGTTTTTCCTTCCCCTAACAAGTTAAATCTTACTCACCGGACTATCGTTCTTGACCAGGCCCGAACGGTTACCATTCAGGTTGGGAACGAGCAAAAAACTGTATTTTCTGCAGATACTTTGCCGGCCAATCTGCTGGCGGAAGCCCAACTGCGTCTATATCCCGAGGATTTGCTGCTCTGGAACGGTGCCCCAATTGACCCGGCTCAGTCCCTTCCACCAGGGGAAGAATTACAGCTGGAATTTGTTCCCGCGAAAAAGGTAGCGCTGCAGATAGAAGATTCTATCCAGACCTTTTTTACCCAGCAAAAAACCCTGAGCGGCGCGTTGGCAGAAGCCGGCATCAGGCTGCGCCCTGAGGACGCGCTTTCTCAGCCGCTTGATTCAGAGCTGAGCGGCGATACTCAGGTTGCCGTCCGGTTGGCAAGGGAGATTACCGTTCAGCAGGCTGGCAAGCAATATACCGGTTTAAGTGCCGCTGAGACGGTCGGCGAAGCGCTGCGCGACCTGGGATTGCCGCTTCAGAATCTGGATTATTCCCTGCCGGATGAAAAAGAACCCATTCCGGCGGATGGACAAATTCAGGTCGTGCGGGTGAGTGAAGAAATTCTTTTACAGACCGAAGAGACGGCCTACAGCAACACCTACCAGGATGACCCCAATGCCGAACTGGATACTATTTCCGTGCTCGTACCCGGGCAGATTGGGTTGGTGGTGACCCGCGAGCGCTTGCGTCTGGAAGACGGCGTGGAAAAAGGAAAAATGGTGGAAGGTCCCTGGAAAGCCAGCGACCCGCAGGACGGTGTGCTTGGCCGCGGCACTAAGGTGGTTGTGCGGACCGAGACAATCAACGGTGAGACCATTGAGTACTGGCGCAAGGTGACCGTTTATGCCACATCGTATAAACCAAGTTCTCAGGGCGGGGGCACTGGTACAGCCTCTGGTATCCCTTTGACCAAGGGAATCATCGCGGTGACGCGGGCGTGGTACCTGGGTATGAAATTTCAGCCTGTGTATGTGCCGGGGTACGGCCGCGGCATCATTGCCGATACCGGCGGAGGAATTCCTGGAAGATATTGGATTGACCTTGGTTACGATAACGAGAATTACGAAAGCTGGCACTTTTGGACGACCCTGTACTTCCTGACGCCCGTACCCAGTTATATTCCGGTGGTGCTTCCATGACCAGGCAGTACCTGAACGTCCCTGCGCTGCTGCGGGAATATGGGCTGCAGCCCAAAAAATCGCTTGGGCAAAACTTTTTGATTGACCCAAACGGACTGGATAAGGTGATGCTGGCGGCCGGGGTGCGGCCGCAGGACACAGTGCTGGAAATTGGCGCGGGGCTCGGCAGCCTGACCGTGCTCCTGGCGCAGGCTGCCCGGCAGGTTGTGGCCGTAGAGATTGACCGCAGTCTGATTGCCCCGCTTACAAAAGTTCTTGAGCCTTACCAGAATGTGCGGATTGTTGAAGGGGATGTGCTGAAGCTTCCCCTGGAAGATTTGCTGCCGGAGGGAGAATATCTCGTGGCGGCCAATATTCCTTACTACATCAGCTCGGCGATTATCCGCCGCTTGTTGGAGTCAAAAATCCGGCCCTCGCGCGTGGTGCTGACTGTACAACAGGAAGTCGCGGAAAGAATTTGCGCCAGGGATGGCAAGCTCAGCCTGCTCGCGCTTTCCGTGCAGGTTTTCGGGCAGCCGCGTGTGGAAGCGCACATCCCGGCGGGCTGTTTTTATCCGGTGCCGGATGTCGACTCGGCCGTTCTTTCCATCACACTGTATCCCCAGCCGCTCATCGCGCTTGAGGAACTGGACGATTTCTTCAGGCTGGCCCACGCGGGCTTTTCACAGAAACGCAAGACGCTGCGCAACGCGCTCTCGGCCGGGTTGGGTCTGCCGGCAGGCGAGATGGAAGCCTTGCTGTTGCAAGCGGGTATCGATGCCCGGCGGCGCGCTGAGACGCTTGGCATCCCGGAGTGGGGACGGCTGACCTCTGTGTTGAAAAGTGGAAAGTAAAGTGTTTTTACCGGAAACAAAGAAACTGCCCGAAGAGGGCAGTTTCTTTGTGTGAACGGTGCTTACATAACCAAAAGCAGCAGAGCTGAATTTTGCCATGCCGTTGAGAAAAATCCCAGGAAAATCGCAATCGGGCAAACGCAGCACAGCAGCAGGACAAGTAGCACAATCAGAACAATCGCCCATACCGGGAATTTTTTCTTGTCGGTTTCAGGCGCTCTGACGGTCGGACCGGTGGTTGGTACGTCCACGACCACAGACTCGGCGGGTTTAGCCGGGGGAACCTCGGCAGCCGTTTCTGCTCCGGGAGTGTAGAGTTCGCCTGACCAGCGTCCGGCGTCATCCGCAGCTGAGGGCTGCGCGGCGCCCCAGCGGTCTGTCTCTGTGGGGGGCTCGGGAGGAATAGGCGCGGGAGGTACTTCTTTACTCCATTCCTCCGCCGAAGCGGACGGAATCTGCTGCCATTCATCACCGAAGGATTTTGCGGCGTCTTCAGGTGTTTCTTGCGGGGTGGGGTTGGTGTTATCGTCCATGAAATCCTCTTTTCTCTTGGCTAGACTGGTCTTATTATACAGCAAACCTGAGAGTTCAATCCCGGCTTATGGGGTGTGTGCGGTTATAATCGGGATTAATTATATTCAGGAGTAAATTATGAAAAAGTTGTTGGGAGAATTTAAAAATTTCATCACCAAAGGAAACGCACTGGACCTCGCGATTGGCGTGATTATTGGCGGCGCGTTCGGGTCGGTTGTCAACGGCCTGGTGAACGACTTGCTGATGCCGCCCCTGGGTTTGCTGCTGGGCAATGTGAATTTTTCTGACCTGTATATTCAACTTAACCGCAAGGCAGTAGCGCTCGCGCCGCATACCACCCTGGCAGCCGCCAGAGAGCAGGGTGCGGTGGTGCTGGCTTACGGCAGTTTTCTCACAACAGTTTTGAATTTCATCATTATCGCGTTCTGCATCTTTCTGCTGGTCAAGGGAATCCAGAAGCTGAGGGAAAGCGCTGCCAGGTTACATAAGGAAGAATCCCCGCAGGCTGCTGAACCAACGGAAAAATTATGCCCTTTCTGCCAGACAAGCATTCCGGTAAAAGCAGTGCGCTGCCCGCACTGCACCTCTGAATTAGCGGAATAAAGCCTGCCACGCCGATTTGTTCCAGGAAATGCGGCCTCGGTGACTAACATAATTTACTTTGGCGATAACCTTCCCATCCTGCGTCGGCTCCCTGATAAGTCGGTGGACCTGATTTATATTGACCCGCCTTTCAACACCGGCAAAGTCCAGGCGCACAAACGCCTGAAAACCGTGCGGGATGACCAGGGAGACCGCATTGGTTTTGGAGAGAACAGCTACCGCACAGAAGTCCTTTCTGAGCTGGCTTACGCGGATGCCTTCAGTGATTACGAAGCGTTTCTACTGCCAAGAATGCAAGAGGCTCATCGCCTGCTGAAAGACAGCGGCAGCCTATATTTCCACATCGACTACCGGGAAGTGCATTACTGCAAAATCCTGCTCGACCAGGTATTTGGGCGCGAAAACTTTTTGAATGAAATTATCTGGGCTTACGATTTTGGGGGGCGCGCCCGGGATAAGTGGCCGGCCAAACACGACAACATCCTCTACTACGTTAGGGACAGGCGTAATTACATTTTTAATCGGGACGCGATTGGCCGCGAACCATACCTTGCCCCCGGCCTGGTGGGGAAAGACAAAGCTGAGCGTGGAAAGCTGCCCACCGATACCTGGTGGCACACCATTGTAGGTACCAACAGCCGCGAAAAAACCGGTTACCCCACCCAAAAACCGGTCGCCATTCTTGAACGCATTCTGCGCGCTTCTTCCAATCCCGACGACCTGGTGCTGGATTTTTTCGCTGGCAGTGGCACCACCGGTCAGGCCTGCCTGAATTTGGGGCGGCGTTTTATTTTGATTGACAACAATCCCCAGGCACTGGAAACCATGCGCAGGCGTTTTGCGGGCATCCCTGATATTCAATGGGAATTGGAGCCGACCCGATGACAGATTATTCGCAATTTCCTATCCTCGATTTTGACCCGGAGCGCAAAGCCATTATTTCCCCTCCCACTAAGGAAATTCCCGGAGGTTTCCCGCGGCGCGCTGTGATTTGCTTTTTTAAAGAAGTGATTGAAAAAGTCGCCCTGGAGCACAAGGCCAGGAAGATTGCCAGTCTGTCTTCTGAGGGTGGGGAGCACCCAATCTACGAAATTGAGCACCGCGGTGAGCGTCTGGTTTTCTTTTTCCCGGGAGTGGGAGCGCCGCTGGCTGCCGGACTGATGGATGAAGTCATTGCGCTGGGGGCGAGCGCGTTTATCGGCTGCGGAGGTTGCGGCGTGCTGGATAAATCACTCGCCGTCGGGCATTTGCTCGTTCCAACGGCGGCAATACGGGCGGAGGGCACTTCGTACCATTACCTGCCGCCTGCCAGAGAAGTGCAGGCAGACCCGGAGGCGCTCCAGGCGATTGAAGCGGCGCTTCGCGCGCGCGGGGTTGCTTATCAACTCACGAAAACCTGGACAACCGACGCTTTTTACCGCGAAACTCCCGGAAAAGTGCGCAAATACCGGGCGGAAGGCTGCCTGGCGGTGGAAATGGAAGCCGCGGCTTTTATGGCGGTCGCCCAGTTCCGCGGGGCGCGCTTTGGAATGCTCCTGTACGGCGGGGATTTGGTGCAGGCGGAAGGCTGGGACCACCGCGATTGGCACAGGCGCGAAGAAATCCGGGAAAATCTTTTTTGGCTGGCCGCGGATGCCTGCCTGATGCTTAAGACGGAATAAAACGGAGATAACCATGCCCGATTACAGCGACTCAATACTCCCCAAACTGCTTTCCAGGAAAAGCCCCCTGCTTGAAAAATCACAGCAGATTGTGCTTCCGGATATTGCGGGGCATTCCCTTAGCAACATCCCTGGAACTGTGAGCAAACTTTTGGGAGGCCCGGAAATGAGCCGCCCGGCACTCAGCCCTGAGATACTGGACAAATTTGACGGCCGCTATCGCAATGTGATTGTGCTGCTCGTTGACGCCCTGGGCTATGACCATTTTCAGCGGCTGATGGCTGAGGGAAAAGCAGAGTTTTGGAGCCAAAATCTGGAACGGGCCAGTATGTTCCCCCTTACCAGCATTTGCCCCAGCACGACTGCCACAGCGCTTTCCACCGTATGGACCGGCGCGGAGCCGATTGAACACGGCTATATTGGCTATGAAATGTGGCTTAAGCGCTACGGTATGGTCATCAACACCATCTTGCATATGCCGGCTTCTTATTTTGGGGATACTGGCAGCCTGGTGAAGAGCGGTTTCGTTCCGGAAAGCTTTCTGGGAATCAGCCCATTGGGAGCGCGCTTTGCCGACAGGGGCATCGAGAGTCACGTCTTTCTGCCTTATTCTATTGGCGGCTCGGGGCTTTCGCGGATGCATCTGGAACAAACCAGCGTGCACGGTTATGTCGCTGAAAGTGACATGTGGGCCAACTTGAGGGACATTCTCAATACCCCCGCGCGCGGCTCGCGCTTTCTGTACGTTTACTGGAGCACCTTGGATACATTGATTCACCGCTACGGACCGGCAGACGAACGCGTGGACAATCAATTCGCTGACCTTTCCCGTTCACTGGCTGTAAACTTATTTGGCCGTCTGGAGAAAAAAGCAGCTGAAAATACGCTGCTGCTGCTCACCGCGGACCACGGCGCAATCGCGACGCCTGTTTATGAACAATACAATTTGCGCGGCCATCCGGAATTAACAGCCATGCTGCACCTGCCCCCCACCTGCGAAACGCGGCTGCCTTTCCTGTTCATCAAACCGGGAATGGAAACAAACGTGCGCGCTTACTTTGAAAACGCCTGGCCGGGAAAATTCACCCTCATCACCACCGAACAGGCGCTTTCGATGCGTCTGTTTGGGAACGGCCCGGAACACCCTGACCTGCGCGACCGCCTGGGTGACATAATGGTTATTCCTCATGAGGATGCTTATTTGTGGTGGCCGGAAAAGCCGAATGTGATGCAAGGCAGGCACGGCGGCCTGAATCGTCTGGAGATGCTCATCCCGCTCTACGCGCTGCCGCTCGGCTGAGCGGGTGTTATCAATCCTGAGATAAGGGCCAGCTTATTTCGCGAAACCCATAGGCGTTCACAACCAGGGTTTGCGCGAAGCGGGTTTTCCAGGGTTTGATAGGGGTATAGAGGTGGACGTGCCCGTGCAGGTGCAAACGGGGATTAAAAACCTTAATCAGCCAACGAAACGCCCTGATACCGCGGTGCGGCAGGTCGGTGTCATCCTGAATCTTCTCCGGTGCGCTGTGCGTGACGAAGATATCCAGGTACCGCCCGCGTAGCAGCTTATTCCAAAGCAACGCGGGGATTAATCCCAGCACCATCCACCACATACGCGCCTGCGAATATTGATGCGGATTCTGGCTGTATCGCAGGGAGCCTTCAATCCCGGCAAGGATTAAATCCAATTTACGGTCGTAGACAACTTTGCGGTGCAGATTCACGGCGCCCCAGGGTTCCGCCCGCGTCTCTCCGCTGACCTGCAGCACTTCGGTTACATGGTTGCCGTGCACATAGTAGAGCGGTATGTCCAGCGAGCTGAGTACATATTCGAGATAGTAATAAGGCAGGTCTCCGCAGCTGATTACCAGGTCTACGTCCGGAAACCGTTCGCGAATGCGGGTGCTGTATACCGCTGGCAGTTCCACATCGCTCAGAGCCAGGATTTTCATGGGGGGACTATCCCTGGGCGACTACAAAGGCCGCAGCAATTCCACCGTCGTGTGTGATGGAAACCGTCCACTCGTGCAGGCCGCGGGCGAGGGCGGCGCGCAGCGCTTCTCCGTGCAAGCGCAGTTCGGGTTCTCCACTTTGCGCGTGGACAATCTCAAAATCCTGCCAGCGGACCTTACCGATACCTGTTCCCAGCGCCTTGGAGGCGGCTTCTTTAGCGGCAAAGACGCCTGCCAAAGCCTGGCTTTCCGTGCCTGACTGGCTCAGCTCGAGAGGAGTGAATACGCGTTGAAGAAAGCGGGCGCGGATGGCAGGCTGAATGTTATCCAGACGCTGAATCTCAACTATATCCACACCGCATTTAATCATGAGAGAGCCACTCCCGCGGACGCGATAACCATATTGTCCAGCTGCCAGTAAGTCTGAGCCACGCGTAGAATGTCTTCACGGGTAACGGCCGCGATGCGGGTAGGCAGCTCGCGGATGTAATCCAGGCTGTGCTTATACCGTTCCAGGTTCAGGAGCGCGCTGGCAATTCCGGCGTTGGATTCCAGGGAAAGGGGCAGCCTGCCAACCACCGCGGAACGGACATCTGCGAGTTCTTCTTCTGTTACCAGTTCTGTCGTAAAACGGGACAACTCCTTGCGAATGAGGGCTATGGCTTTATCCACATTGTTTGGATTTACCCCGGCAACAACCTGCCAGGTGATGGGTCCCAGCCCCATGCCAAGCTCGGATTGCGCGTAGTAAGCAAGGCCTGCCTTTTCCCGCACGGCTTCACCAATGCGTCCCATCATGCCAAACTGTCCCAATATTTCATTGCCCAACTGCGCCGGCAGGAAGTCCGGACCGGTAGTTTTGGGCGCGAACGTTCCCATCACCAAATCCGTCTGGCTTTTCTCTTGCAGGGTGACGTGTTCGCGGATAATTCCCGTCAGCGGTTCCACCGGCGGTAATTCCGGCTGCGCCTGCTGGTCTATATTCACCCAGGTTCCCAAGGTCCGTTCAAAGGCATCCAGCGCTTCAGCGGGTTGGATTCCGCCGGAAATGGCCGCGACCAGACCTTTTGGTCCCATATAGCGCTGATGGAAGGCCTCAAGGTCTTCCCGCGAAATCATCTGCACAGTCTCAGGGAAGCCGAGTTCTGGTATCGCGTACGGGTGGGCGCGATAAATAGCGCGGTCAAAAGCCTGGTCGGCCATGGCGGCAGTATCCTGAGCCTGGATTGCAATAATCGTCAGGATTTGCGTTTTTATGCGCTGAAATTGTTTGGCCGGGAAGCTGGGTTCGGAAAAAACTTCTTTCATGATTTCCAGCATCCGAGGCAAATCCTCCCGCAGGCACTGCGCGGCGAAGGATGTTGCCAGCCCTCCGGCGCCGATGCTTAATGAAGCTCCCATGGATTCAATTTCATTGTGAAGCTCGCGAAAGGTCCGTCTGCGTGTGCCGGCAGTCAGCATGCTGGCCAGAAAATTGACCAGGCCGTATTTTTCGGGTGGTTCCGCGGCAGAACCCGGCGGCAAATATCCCCGGATGGAAACTGCCGGGCTGCTGTTGTTGGGGCGGGTGAGCAGGATCGCGCCGTTGCCGAATTGTTTTCGGGTGATATCATCTGAACCTGGCAGTTTTGCGGTTGAGAAGAGCGACTCAGGCATCCCGGGCCTCCTCTCCATTGGGGGTGTATACCCCAATCACGCGTGCGTCCGGCCGCAGGTATTTCCGCGCGATATTTGTGACCTGTTCCGGGCTAACCGCGGCAAGGCGCTGCACGTACTCTGTAAACCAGGAATAATCCGCAAAACTGTTGGCGTACCCCATCCAAAAACCGTGATTGGTGATGTTGTCGCTGCCGTACGCGAAAAGAGCCTTCGCTTGCTTCACCGCACGGTCAATCTCTGCCAGTGCGATGGGTTTGGACTGGATTTTTTTAATCTCTCGGTCCAGGGCTGCAAGGAGCTGGTCCACACTGCGGGCCGGATGTTTGGTCAGATTGATGGAAAACGTGCCCGGGTCAATACTGGCGTTCAGGCTTCCGTTCACGCTTACTGCCAGCTCTTTTTCCACCAGCGCCAGGTACAGCCGGCTGGTCCTGTTGCTAATGCCGCCGCTGCCAAACATGTTCAGACTGGACGGCCCTGTGAGCAGGCTCTCCAAAATAGTGAACGCGAAGAATTCCTCGGAGTTTCCTTTGGGCGCGCGCCAGGCGATTTCGATAAAGGTCGTGTCTCCCGGCCCGCGCAAGTCGACGCGTTCAAATTCAGGCAGGTCTTCTTCTGGGGCGGGTTGATGCTTGTTGAATGGCGAACCTTGAATCCCGCCAAAAAACTTCTGGACCAGGTCCAGCGCGCGCCGCGGCTCGATGTCTCCCGCCAGGCAGAGCAGCGCATTCGCGGGTTGGTAATAGTTCTGGTAGTGTCCGTACAAATCCTCGCGGGTGAGCGCCAGCAAGTCTTCTTTAGCGCCGATTACCTCTCCGCGGTAAGGGTGGTGCTGGTATGCCCGCAGCTGCACCGCTTCGTTGAGCAGAAACAGCGGGTCATTCTCCAAACCTTCCCTTTCAGAAAGAATTACAGTCCTCTCGGTCTCGACCTCGGCCGGGTCAAATAAACTGCCGCGCATGCGGTCAGCCTCCAAGGCCAGCGCCGTTTCCAGTGCGCTGGCAGGCAGGGTTTCAAAGTAGGTTGTCCAGTCCGGGCTGGTGAACGCGTTCCAGTGCCCGCCCAGGCGCGCCACCGCGTGGTCCATCCAGCTAGCGGAGCGTTGAGCGGTTCCCTTGAACTGCATGTGTTCCACCCAATGGCTCAGGCCGGTCTTGCCGGGAACTTCGTTGCGGAAGCCAACGCCGTACCAAATCCAGCAACTCGCGATGGGGGCTGTATGAATTTCACGGATTAACAGCCTCAGGCCGTTATCAAGTGTGTGCGTAATGAGTGTTTCAGGCATTCTGGCAGATTTCTGGTGGAATTTGATGTTTAAGAAAGAAGCGGCGTTCAGCGCTGTTCATGTTTAAAGGGCAGCATCATCACGAAGCCGGCGCCAATGATGACCATTCCGATAATCAACCCCTGAGATTGCAGCCTGCCAAGGAACACATTTGGCATGGGATTGGTGCCGAAGCCAAAGGCATCCGCCAGCGCGGTGAAAAAGCAAATCACATACCCTGTCGCGATAGTGCGCGTGCCAAAATCTGCCAGGAGTGATTTTGTCGTATTCCCCCACAGAGAGAGAAGGACAAGCGCGCCGCCCCAGGTCAGTATGCCCAGACCCAGGAGGATAACGATAATCTGAACGAAACCAATGGAAACGCCACGGTTGAGCCCAAAAACCTCCGGCTTAGCGCCAATGATAAAGATGAGGAAACCGATGATGAGCAGCGTCAGCCCAAAACGTCCGCGAAACGTGGTAGAGCCATTTTTCTGGCCGTTCGGTTTCTGGGAGAGTTCAGGGGTGGGAGCGGGACAGTTTTGTTCCAATGGGTAAACCGCCTTTCATCCAATTTCAGGGTAATGCAGATTGTAACACACGCAAAAAATTTCCGTGCGCGATTTTTTCGAGTTCAGGCTCCGCGTATCCCTTGGCGCTTAAGAATGGCAGCAAAAGGGGTAAATCCGCGATGGAATCCAGTTCCCTTGGGACAGATTGCAGTCCAAAACCGCCGTCAAAATCGGTGCCAATTCCCACGTGGTCGGCATCGCCGGCAATCTGGCACAAATAATCCACCTGGTCCGCGACCATGCTGAGGCTGACAGACTGACGCCCGCCGTTCATCCTCCAGTCTGCCGCCAGGAAATTGTTAAAGGGGACTGCGCCAATCACGACGCCGCGCTCGAACATCGCACGGATAAGGTCATCGTCCAGCAAGCGGTTTCCACTGTAAGCTCTCACAGGGCGGCTGGCATTGGCGTGGCTGGTGATGATGGTACCGGGGTAGCACTCCAGCGCCTGAAAAGCGGCAGCCGCATCCATGTGAGAAAGGTCCAGAATGAAACCCAGCTCAGCCATTGCGTCCAGAAGCGCTTTCCCTTCTTTGGTAAGCGGCCCTGGTTCGCGCGTCCCGCCGCAAAAACGCGTGCCAGTCCAGGCTGGACCTATCACGCGCAAGCCGGCGTCCCACCAACGGGGGAGTTCATCCAGGTTCAGGATGCCCTCCGCGCTTTCCATCAATGGAATTAGACCCACCGGGCGATAATTGCTGCCCTCTTGTTCCGGGGGATTCTCCTCCCAGAGTTGGAGGTGCTGTTGCAGCTGTTCCTGGTTGCCAATCAGGCGGAAGGCGTGCGGTTTCTCATCGCATAGGCGGTGATAGCTGCCGAGCTGGTTCCAGGCGATTTGATTGGCCTCCCGCGGAGTGCTGTACATCTGTTTGTCCATGGGGTCAACGACGCCGGGATGGGTGGGAGCAGCAAATAGGGTTCCGAAGACCAGCGCGACCCCAGCCAGGTTGTATTCAGGCCAGCCGAGCATGGTGTCCCCGGCGTAGGCAGGGATGGGCGTGCCTTGTTCCATCTGGCGCGTTTGATACGCCGAGCGGGAATAATCCCGGCCAAAACAGGCCATGTTCCAGGCTAAATCTTCGTGCGCGTCTATGAACCAGTTCATCCAAATGAAAAAGCGCCGGAATAGAGATTACTCCGGCGCTTAGGGGTCAAATTCTTATGCCTCAGGCTTTTCGGTTTCAGGGGTTTCCGGCGCGGAATTTTCGTCAGCGGGTTCCTGAGGAATATTGCCAACAATATCGCCGAGTGTTTCGCCGGAGGAGGAACCAACGACATCCAAATCCTGGGCAAGCGATTTCCAATCCTGGTCGGCATACTGCGCGGAATCCACGCGGCGCATGCTCAGGCCGATGCGGTGATTTTCTTCCTCAATGCGCAGGATGCGCAGGGTGACCTTGTCGCCAACCTTGAGGATCTCTTTCGGGTGTTCCACGCGCTTATCGCTCAACTCGGAAATGTGAATGAGGCCTTCCATATCGCCCGGGATATTTAGCTTGGCGAAAGCGCCAAAGTTGGTGAGCCTGGTAATTTCGCCTTCCACCAGTTGGCCGACCTTGAGGGCGTTCACCTGGCTGGACCAGGGGTCGTTCTGCAGTTGGCGGATGGAAAGGCCGATGCGGCGGCGTTCTTTATCCACACTGATGACCTTCACTTTGACTTCATCGCCAACCTTGAGAGCTTCGCTGGGATGGGTGATGCGGTCGTAAGAAATTTCCGAGACGTGCACGAGGCCGTCCGCGCCGCCAATGTTCACAAAGGCGCCGAAATCGGCCAGGCTGGTAACGCGGCCGGTGCGGACATCGCCTTCTTTGAGATTGTCCAGAATCTTTTCGCGCACCATGTCGCGCGTCTCGGTGCTGGCCGCGCGTTCGCTCAGAATCAGGCGGTGGCGTTCACGGTCCACCTCGATGATGCAGCACTGGATTTTCTCGCCAATCATCGCTCTGTATTTTTCTTCCGGGGTTTCGCCGGAGATTTCAGATCGGCGGGTGAGGCTGAGCTGCGAAGCAGGGACAAAACCGCGGATGGTGCTGAACGGTACAAGCAGACCGCCCTTGTTGTAACCAACGATTTCGGATTCAAAGCTTTCGCCGGAGCTTTTCATGGCTTCAGCGTCCAACCAGCTTTGTTCCTCTACAGCACGGATGAACGAGAGAACCAAATTGCCATTTTGATCTTCGGGGGTAACCACATAGACCGGGATAGCCTGTCCAACGGTCAGAGTCGCAAGAATATCAGCGGGGATGCTTTCGTATTCTTTCCCTGAAATGATACCTTCGGATTTGGCGCCGACACTGACCAGAATCTGGTTTTCACCGATGCTGGCAATGATGCCGTCCCGAATTTCCCCGGCTTTGGGGAAGTCAATATTGAGATTGGACTCGAGCAGATCCCCCATTTGTTCCATGGTTTGAGGTTCGTTCTCTTCCGTCTTCTCCTGCTTGCTTACATCGTCAATGTCAGTCATGAATAAATTACTCCAGCATTAAATTTGGAGGTGATTATAGTAGACAATACCTACTTTTGCAAGCTTGCTCGCTTCTTTTTCCCCGAATTGACCTGCACGAAAGAAAATTAACCGGAAAACATGAATTTCCCCTGACAATATCAGCAATTTCCGGGTCAATCTTCCTTCAGAGGACCGTACTCCCCATAATCCAGTACTTCCCGGGTTCCAGTCTGCGGGTTTGGCGCTCCGATAATTCCCTTTTCTTCCAGGCTTTCGATGATGCGGGCTGCCCGTGAGTAACCAATGCGCAGTTTGCGCTGCAGCAGCGACACGGACGCCCGGCCTTCCTGCCGGATGATGCGAATGACCTCGTCAGTGAGCGGGTCATCATCGGGGTTTTTACTGGTTTCTTCCCAAAGCGAGAGCTGCGGCTGGGAATCATCGAGTAAAGGAGGCCTGGATTGCGAGGTAAAAATCGCGGTATCCGGGCGTTCCTCCCCGGATTTTTGCAGCGCCTGAGCGCGCCAGAAATCCACCAATTGATTCAGCTCTTCTTCTGACACATACGTGCCTTGCAGGCGCACCGGCGCGGGGGAGTCCGGCGCCTGGAAAAGCATATCTCCCTTTCCAAGCAGCGTTTCAGCGCCGGTCTGGTCGATAATCACGCGGCTGTCCGTCCCGGAGGCTACCGCGAAAGCGATGCGCGCGGGGAAGTTGGCCTTGATCAGACCCGTGATGATATCCACCGAGGGACGTTGGGTGGCAAGGATAAGATGAATGCCCGTCGCGCGGGCCAGCTGGGCCAGCCGCGTGAGCAGCCGTTCTGTTTCTGTCGGTGCCAGCAGCATCAAATCCGCGAGTTCATCAATCACAATCAGAAGATACGGCAAAGTCTTTCCGCCTGCCGCGCTTTGCTTGTTGTTGTATTCGTTGATATTGCGCGCGTTTGCCTCGGCGAACATACGGTAGCGCAGGTCCATCTCGCGCTGCATCCACTGCAGCGCGCCCACCACCTTCTCCGCGTCGACGATGACCGGCGCGAGCAGATGCGGAACGCCGTTATAGCCCGTCAGCTCCACGCGTTTGGGATCTACCAGCACAAAACGGATTTGGTCGGGGGTGAGGGTGAGCAGGTACGATGCCAAAATCGCGTTCACGCAGACCGATTTTCCTGAACCTGTGGTGCCGGCGATGAGCAGGTGGGGCATATCCGCCAGGTCCGTTATGTACGGCTGGCCGGCGACGTTCTTGCCCAATGGAAACTTAAGCGGACTTGCGTTGGCGGCGAACCCGGGGCTCTCCACGAGCTCCAGCAGCGAAACGATTGAGGTTTTATTGTTGGGCACTTCAATGCCGACGTAACCCCGGCCAGGCACAGGGGCTTGAACGCGGATGCGGGAGGCTTTTAGCGCCAGGGCCAGGTCATCGGCAAGACTGACAATGTTGCTGACCCGGACGCGCTTTTTTCCATTCCGCGATTCCACAAAATCCGGTTCCACCCCAAACATCGTCACCGCCGGTCCGCGCCGGATTTCCACCACGCGCGAAGGGGTATTGAACGAACGCAAAGTCTCTTCAATCACCCGGGCGCGGTCCTGATCATTTTCCTGGTCCTGCGACTGGGTGGGGACAGGCATGAGCAGCTCTTCAGGATCCGGCAGTACCCAGGAATGGGCAGCGCCGTGTGTGCCGACAGGCGCCTGCGGAGCCGGTATCGTCGGGCGCTTTGGAAGGGGAGCGGCAGTCTGGACCGCCGGTTCTTCCTCTGTCTGGCCCGCTGTTTGGGGCGGGGCGGCTCTTTTTGCCTGCAGTTGGGCAGCCTTGGCCTTGATGAAACGTGCGAAGCGCGCCTGATTATTCTTTAATTTTTCTGCCAGCCAGAGTGTCAGGTCGGACATTGAGAAATCCACCAGCAGCACTAAACAGATGAGCAGCCATGCCACCAGCCAGATGAGCGCCCCGGGGGTGCCAAACCAACGCGCGAGCAGGTCAAGGATAAATTTCCCTGCCGCGCCTCCTCCGGAACCTCCGAGGGAGTCAGTGCTGCGGCCAATCAATTGAAACCAGGCCAGGGCGTTGAAAAAGGCCAGAACAATGCCGATAATACGTTCCCCTGAGAGTTCGGGGAATTGGTCCATCTTTCGCAGCAGGAACCAGGTTCCCGTCAGGGTGAGGATTACCGGGATGGCGTAGGCTCCCCAGCCGGTGAATTTGTACAACGCGTCTGACCACCATTTTGATACCACTCCGGAATCGCCAATCATCAGACTGAGCAGAGTCAGGACGCCAATGACTATCATCACAATGCCAGTGATATCTACCTTGCGGTCGGGCGAGATGGAAAATGACTGTTTCGAGGGCGTTGGTTTGCGCGGGGCGGTGCGGGCGGCGGCGCGCTGGCTGGTGCTGCGGGGCGCGGTTTTTTTTCTCGTCCCGGAGGAAGATCTGCGCGTTGTACCGGCCGACCGAACGCTTCTTGAGGCGTTCTTTGGCGCGATTTTTTTGGTTTTTGGTTTTGCTCTGGCGCTCGTCGCCATTTTTCCTCCGACGGCTGCTAAGGTATATGCGATTATAGCATTAATGTTCTTAGCCGACTTTGGACCTGCCAGTAAGCTTACGGGCGTATGTTTATAAATCGAAGGCTTGACAAATGTTGCACGTTTTTGGAAAGCTGTTATAATCGGGTTATAACTCATCATGTAAAAATCACTTAGAAAGTTTTAGAGCTCTTTTTTTTACGAGAGCAAAATCCTTCATCATATCGAAATGAAATTTATTAACAAACCAAGAATTCACTTGACAGTTTTATTAACGTCGGAATCATCGCGGGCCTGCACAAAGCCCTTATCTTTGGCATATTAAAGGGACAACATGGACATATTCGAACTTGAAAAGAAATCACTCAAAGAACTGCGGCGCATTGCTGAGGACCTGAACTTTCCCAAGCCAATTCGTCTGAAGCGTGAAGGGTTAATCGTGAAGATTGCCCAGGTGCTGGCTGAACAAGAAGGCCTGGAAATGCGCGGCGGCGTTCTGGAAATCATGAATGAAGGTATCGGGTTTTTGCGGTCCAATTATCGTATTGGCCCTGAGGATGTGTATGTGTCTCAGGCGCAGCTGCGTCGGTACGACCTGCGCTCCGGGGACCTCGTAATCGGGCATGTTCGGCCGCCGCGCGAGTCTGAGCGGCACTTTGGCCTGCTGAAAGTGGAATCCATCAACGGCCTTTCGCCCGACGAAGCCCGCAAACGCGTCCGCTTTGAGTCTCTGACCCCAATTTTCCCAAATTACCGCCTCAATCTGGAGCACGACTCCAAGAACCTTTCTACCCGCCTGATAAACCTGATCGCGCCCATTGGCGGCGGTCAGCGCGCGATGATTGTCTCGCCGCCCAAAGCGGGCAAGACCACCATCCTCAAGGATATCGCCAACGCGATTGCCATTAACCACCCGGAAGTGCGTCAGATTATGTCTCTGATCGGCGAGCGCCCTGAGGAAGTGACGGACATGGACCGCTCCGTGGAAGCGGAAGTGGTTGCCAGCACTTTTGACGAACCCGTCAACGCGCATGTGCGCATGGCGGAAATCGCCCTGGACCGCGCCAAGCGCCTGGTGGAAAACGGGCTGGATGTGGTGATTTTGATGGATTCCCTGACCCGCCTGGCGCGCGCCTACAATATGGTCGTCAATCCGTCCGGCCGCACGCTTTCCGGCGGTATGGACCCGTCCGCGCTGTATCCGCCCAAACGCTTCTTTGGCGCCGCACGCAATCTTGAGGACGGCGGCAGTCTGACTATCATCGCTACTGCCATGGTGGATACCGGTTCGCGTTTGGATGATGTGGTGTACGAAGAGTTTAAGGGCACCGGCAACATGGAACTGCACCTTTCCCGACGCCTGCAGGAACGCCGCATTTTTCCGGCGATTGATATTGAGCGGTCCTCCACCCGACGTGAAGAACTGCTGCTGGAACGTGAGACTCTCCAGCGCGCATGGTTGATGCGCCGTATGTACCTGCAAATGGTGGCAAACCCGCCGCAAGGCGCGGGAATGGATACTGCCGTGGCAACCGAAGCCATTCTCCAGCGTATGGAAAAAACCAAGACTAACGCGGAGTTTCTTGAAAGTCTGACCGATAATTAATCGGTCCGTCAGAAAAACTGAGGAAACATGACAGAACAAAACCAGAGCCCAAGCAAAGGCAGTCTGCGCCAGCGAAGCCTGATTTCGTGGGTGCTCACTGTGCTTAATTGCGCCGGGCTGATTTCCGTGCTAGCATGGCAGCCAAAAATCGCCCGATCAATGGCGGAGCAAAACCTGCCTTTGGTCACGGCAGAGCCAGCGACTGTTGAGAGAGTCAGCGGCTCGGCGCTGCAAAGCACGCCGCAATTCACGCTTGCCCCGACCGCGGAAGTATTAATCCGAGAACCAAACCCGCACACGGAAATTGATACAAGCCTGCGGACGACCGCGATTGAATACACCGTCACGGAAGGCGATTCGGTGTTTAGTATCGCGCAGAAATTTGATATTTCCCCGGAAACGGTACTCTGGTCCAATTATGATGTGCTCAGCGATAACCCGCACGAACTTTCCATTGGACAGGTGCTAAAAATCCCGCCAACAAATGGAATCTGGTACAAATGGACCTCCAAAGATACCCTCGAAAAAGTGGCGGCGAAATTTTCTGTGACCGTGGACGATATCAAGCTCTACGTCGGCAACAACCTGGATTTGAGCAATCCCGTCATTGAGCCGGGACAATATGTTATGGTGCCGGGCGGGCAGCGCGAGTATATGCAGTGGGTCATCCCCGAAATTCCCCGCGGTGCGGCAGGGGTAGCCACCTCACCGTTCTTTCAATGCGATACAAGCGGCATGTACTACGGCGGCAGTGGATATTTCATCTGGCCTTCCGCGGTGCATACAATTTCCGGGAATAACTACTGGTCCGGGCACCTGGCCATCGACATCGGCGCCGGGATGGGGTCGCCGATTTACGCCGCGGACGGCGGTGTGGTGGTATACGCTGGCTGGATGAACGGCGGTTACGGCAATGTGATAATCATTGACCACAATAACGGTTACACAACCGTGTACGCTCACCTCAGCGCGATTTATGTAAACTGCGGCAACGCGGTTTCTCAGGGAACCCAGATTGGCTCAGCCGGCAGCACCGGCAATTCGACCGGCGCACACCTGCACTTTGAAATTCGCTACATGGGTGGTTTTATCAATCCACTAACGGTACTGCCGTTCGGATGATATAATCAGAGCGCGCGCTCCAGTAGCTCAAATGGACAGAGCAAGGCACTCCTAACGCCTAGGTTGGGGGTTCAATTCCCTCCTGGGGCATCAATAAGAATGGTTTGGGCAGCTTTCGGGCTGCCCGAATTGTTTCTTAAGGTCCGCCTGGGGAGGATGGGCAGATTTTTTAATTTGGTTCTCAGGCGGGGTCTGCTAATTGCCTGCGCAGAAAAAAATAGGCTCAGCAAGACACGCGTGGGCGGGAAATGCCGGGTTTCTTCTAAATGAAAAGCCCCTCCTGAAGGAGGGGCTGCTTTGCTTCTTAGAAGGGCGGGTCGTCGGTAAAGTCGTCGTCCTCACCGTCCTCGTCGTCGGCGTTCAGGTCCTGGCCTGAATGCTCACTTTCTTCAAGATCCCGGCGGACCCAGAGCTGCAGGATGTCGCCTTCTTCCACAGTCAGGGCTTGTGCCGCGATGATGAGCGCTTCTTTTCTCAGCCCGATTTCATCGCGGTATTCCAGAAACATGGTTTGGTTCTGCTTCCAGGCGCGCGTGCAGCGCTCCAGAAGCGCCTGGCTGTTGAATGCGCGCACGCTTGTGGTCGCGACGCGATAGAGCAGCGGGCCTTCCAGCACGCCTGCTGTCCAGGCGGACGCGCTGCCTTCTTCCTGCGCGTCCTCGATGAGGTCAAAATCCGGTGTGGGACCTTCAATGATGGTGATTTTGTTGTCCATTTTTCTCCAGCCGCTATGATACCATAAACGCCCCGAAAAAAGGCGGGAAAATTGATGAGTTTTTGTTAAAACGACAGGGAAAAACGGGCTGATCAAGGAGATTGGTCAGCCCGTTCGTGCGTAAAAATTTGCTTAGTTGGCAGTGTTATTCCAGAACCAGTTGTAGGCGTAGTAATAATCACCTTGCAGTCGAATCGAGATGCGCTCCAGGCCGACCAGGTCGGAGGGAATGTCAAAGGTAGCCGTCTGCGTGCCGCCTTCGCCGGTTTCCAGGGTTGCCACTTGGATGCCGCCGATTCCGCGGGTCCACATCTTGCCCATCAAGACCTTGAACTCATAGTCCTTGGGCAGGTTGTAGGCTTTAATGGTTACTTTGCTGTCCTTGACCACGGATTCGATGAAGAAATACGGGTAGCCGGTATAGCCGTCCGCGGGCGGTACAGGCGGTTCGCTGCCGGTGTTGTTCCAGAACCAGTTGTAAGCGTAATAACCGCCGGTGCCTTCCAGACGAATTGAGACCCGTTCATCATTGGCCAGCTCCGCGGGAATATCAAAAGTGGCTTCAAAACTGCCGCCTTCACCGGAGTTCAACTTGGCGACCTCGATGCCCTTGATGCCGCGCGTCCACATCTTGCCCATCAAGACTGTAAACTCTACATTTTTGGGGAAGTTGTAGGTGTGGATGGTGACATCTTCACCTTTCACAACGCTTTTAATTGAGAAGGTGGGGATAGTGCTGCAGCCGCAGCCCGGGGTGCCTTCATCCGGTTCGGTGGGTTCCGGCCAGGTGCCGTTGGGGTCATTCCAGAACCAGTTGTAAGCGAAATAGGGATTATCTGTGCCCTGGATGCGAATGGCAATCTGCGCGCGGGTCTTTAACGCGGCCGGGATGTTAAAGGTGGCGGTAAACGCGCCTCCTTCTCCGGAACCAAATGTTGCCACTTCAATTCCGCCAATTCCTTTCGTCCCGATTTCACCCATCAGGGCTTTAAAGTTCTTATTGGCGGGCATATCCTTGGTGAGGATTGTGACGCTGACGCCTTTCTCCACCGCGGTGATGGTAAAAGTGGGATACGTGGAGGCTTGCACTTTTCCGACCCCCAGGAACAGGGAGAGTACGAGAACAAGTGCCGCTGCCTGTAGTACAAGACGATGCTTTTTCATGCTTTTCTCCTTCGATAATACTCGGGTTCAAGAGGACGATGAGCCCGATTGCTGTTATTCACTCGGACTCAGGACGAAGAATCTGCTGGAAAAGTTCCATATTCAGGTGAGTTTTAAGATTATAGCATTTTCGTAGTCTGAATCAAATATTTGCGACAGGTTTTGGTAAAAATTAAAAAAAGCACCTTCAAAGGTGCTTTTTTGGGTCGATAAACCCCATATTACTTTTGGGTAATTTTGATGGACTTCGGTTTCGCTTCTTCGGCCTTGGGGATGTTCAAGGTCAGAATTCCGCTGTCCAGGACGGCTTCCACTTTGCTGCTGTCCAGCGGAGTGGGAAGCGAGATGACGCGGTGGAAACGGCCGGCGGGCAGTTCTGCCAGCAAATACTCCGCGCGCGCGTCCCTTTCCAGCTTCACTTCACCGCTGATGGTCACGACTTCGTTCACAATCTGAATATCTACATCTTCTGCGCGGACGCCCGGTAAGTAGGCTTTCAGCTCGTATCCTTCCGGTGTGGCTTTCACGTCCATCGGGAATGAAACCTGGGGTTCAAATTCTCTTTCCAATTCGCTCATCGCGTCGGCAAGCGCCTGCATTCTAAATCTGCGGCCGTAAGGGTTTAAGTAGAAGGTCATTTCTGGCTCCTTTTGTTAGTGATTTTGATGTGTTTACTTTATGCGCGGGATATTAGATTTTTGCTTACAATATGTAGGCAAATCATTAGAAAAACAAAGGACCCATACCTGATGAAAAAAAGCGGCAAAATTGTGCTTGGCGCGGCAGCGGCCGGGCTTGTTGTTCTGGCCGGTTTGTACCTGTATCGCGGTTATCTTTCCGGACCGAGCACTGCCGTAATGACTTTCTTGCGCGCTCCTGAAGCCCATTCGGATTGGAAAACGAGCGCGCTTTCCCGCTGCGGGGACGCGCCTTTCAGCTTCCCAACCGATGGTTTTATCGGATATTTGTGGGGCGATAGTTTTCGGCTGCTGCACAAGCACCAGGGCATTGATATCTTTGCCGGCACCGATGTGGGTCAGACCGCCGTGTACGCTCCCTATGACGGCTATCTCACCCGTCTGGATAGTTGGAAAAGCAGCCTCATTATTCGAATCCCCAGCGACCCCCTGCACCCCGGCAACCAAATCTGGCTGTATATGACCCATCTGGCAGACCCGCAGGGAACCTCTTTGATTGTTGCCGACTTTCCACCCGGCACAGCGGAAAAAGCCGTCCGGAAGGGTGAGTTACTGGGGTATCAGGGTAATTATTCCGGCGATCCTAATAGACCGACAGGGGTCCATCTGCATTTTTCGATTGTCCGCGACGACGGCAGCGGCAGGTATCTGAATGAACTGGAATTCGAGAATACCATTGACCCATCACCATACTTCAATTTGCCCTTAAACGCCAGCGGCAGCCGGAGCTCTATACCAAAGTGCGCGTCCCCGGCGAATTGAGGACCGACAGGCCGCGCCTGGGCCTGCGGTCTGGGAAGTGACGAGCACCGCGCGGAAAAAAACATACCTGGTAGCATTCGGCAGGCGCGCTGCTTGCAGGTCTATTCATCCGTTTGGAAATAATTTAAATATTCGCTATAATACCGACAGGAAAACGTAGGAGGTATTCGCGAATGCAAGAAATCGCCCCAAACGTGTTTATTGAACACAACTCCCTTGGGTTGGTAACAGGCGTCATCCGGGGTAAAGCGGGCTCAATCCTGATTGATTCTCCCAGCCGGCAGGATGAAATGCGTTCCTGGCGCAGCGGAACAGCTCGTCTGATTACCGGAGAACCCAAATTTCTGGTGCATCTTGATACCCACTACGACCGTATGCTGAGCATCAAGGGGAGCGACTGCGTGATTGTCACGCATGCCAACAGCCTCGTACAGGAGAAGGCCAAGCCTTCATCCGCAAAGACAGTGGATGAAAACCAGCCTGCTGGCGACGGATACGAAGTGACAGTCAGCCCATTTCGTTTGCTTCCTCCCGAAGTTGTTTTTACTCAGGCGCTCTCACTTTTTTTGGACGACCACGAAATCTATTTGGAACATCACCCGGGCTCCAATTTTGCCGGAATTTGGGCGGAATTACCTTCCAGAAAGGTCATCTTTGTCGGGGATGCCGTCCTGACGGACCAGCCGCCGTTCCTGGCGTATTGTGATTTGGACTTGTGGCTGAAGGATTTGGAAATTCTCCGCGGCAAAAAGTACCGCAACTATCAAATCGTTTCCGGACGCAGCGGCGTCGTCGGGCAGAGCCAGGTGGAAGAAATGTCTGAGCATCTCAGCGCGATAAAAGCGCTGCTCGTGCCCCTGATGGCCGCGAAAGCCAGCCTGGAGGATGTGCTCGCGCTGATTCCGGAAATCATGAAAAGATACGAGCCAAATACCAACACAGCCGACATGTATTACAACCGCCTTCGTTGGGGGCTCACCACGTTTTACGAACTCAATCACGGCTGAAATCCGAGGTAACTGATATGACTCAAGAACTTGGGTACGCGCCGCTGGTGGAACTGACCCGCGGCGGCATTGTTGAGTGCGTCCATTTTGGCGCGTTCGCCGTCGTTGATTCGCAGGGTGAATTGCTTTGTTCCGTCGGAAATCCAGACCTGGTCACTTTTCCGCGCAGTTCCATGAAGCCTTTTCAGGTGCTGCCTTTTGTGGAAGACGGCGGGCCTGAGCATTTTGGCCTTAGTGACGAGGAACTCGCCATCATGTGCGCGTCCCACTCGGGTACAGATGCGCATGTTGCTGTCTTGCGCAGCATTCACCAAAAAGCTGGGCTTAGAGAAGCTGACTTGCAGTGCGGTGTGCATTACCCATCAGACCGACAAACCAGCGAAGCCATTCGCGCGCGCGGGGAACTGCCCACTCCGTACCGGCATAACTGCTCCGGCAAACACAGCGGCATGCTGGCGGCGGCGCGCCTGCGCGGGGAAGCCATCGAAAATTACCTTGACCTCGAACATCCGCATCAGCGGCGCATCCGGCAAACCATGGCGGAAATGAGCGGGATGCGCGCGGAAGCACTGATTCCCGGCTTGGACGGCTGCTCCGCTCCGGTTTTTGCCCTGCCGCTGCGCGCTTTTGCGCACGCTGCCGCGCGGCTGTGCGACCCAACCGGTCTTGCTCCGAAGCGCCAGGCCGCCTGTAAAAAGATTACCGATGCCATGCGCGCCTATCCGGTTATGGTGGCTGGTCCAGGAAAGCTGGATACTGTGCTGATGCAAATCCTGGGTGACAGCTTGATTTCCAAGGGCGGGGCGGAAGGCTACCAAATGATTGGGCTGCTGCCTGACACCCACAAAACGAAGCCGGGAATTGGCATTGCCATGAAATTTTCCGACGGGGATCCGGACAGACGTGCCACCTTTATCCTTGTGACAGCTGTCTTGCGCGCGTTTGGGTACGAGGCACAACTGGAAAGCGAAGCGTATTTACCGTTCGCGAACAGGGAGGTGCGCAATTGGCGCGGCCTGACCGCCGGGGAAAAACGCGTCACGGAACTGGTTACTGCCGCGCTTGCGCGCTTACCCAGGACGGGGGGATAGATTGAAACCTGTAATTGAAGTCGCGCCTGAGCATCGGGAACGTTTGCGCCGTGTGAACGCGCGGCTGAATGTGGTTTTTGGATATCCAAAGTGGCGGGAGCCGCTGCCCGCAGTGGATGAATTGGTCTGCACCTTTCTTTCCCAAAACACCAACGACCTTAATCGGGACAAAGCTTTTTCCAACATTCGCGCGCGCTATGCCAGCTGGGACGAAGTTTGTGAAGCTGACCCAGACGAGTTTATGCAGGTCATCCGGGTGGCTGGTCTGGCAAACCAAAAAGGACCGAATATTCAGGCGGCTTTACGGCGTATCCGGGAAGAACGGGGTGAAATTGACCTCGAATGGCTGCGGGAACTGCCGGTGGAAGAAGCGCGCGAATGGCTGCTGAGCTTTAAGGGAGTCGGCCGAAAAACCGCCGCGATTGTTTTGCTTTTTTCGTTGGGAATGCCTGCATTTCCCGTTGATACCCATATTTATCGGGTCTCAGGCAGAATTGGCTTGCGTCCGCAGGCGATAGACCCGGATGCCGCTCACCGCTATCTGGAAGCGGCAGCGGACCCGGCGGATTACTACGCGCTGCACTTGAATCTCATCAGATTAGGTCGGGAAATATGCCAGGCGCGAAAGCCGGCCTGCCCGAGCTGTCCGATTGCTGACCTATGTCAGTTTCCGGATAAGGTTGCCGGCTAAAGACCGCCGGTCGGTTCAAGGCTGCCAACCAACGACCAGGGTCCGGTCCATTCAATTTTGACCTGACGTTCCTGACCTGCCAGGTCCTCTTCCGTGTCCACGAATACAATGCGGTTAGTTGGCGTGCGACCGTACCAACGTCCCTTGATGCGGTATTCAAACAGGACCGACGCGCTTTTTCCCAGGTAGGCCTGATTTAGCTCTCTGAGGATATTCTCCTGCAAATCCTCCAACAGGCGAAAACGGCGCATTTTTTCCTCAGTTGACACATCGTCCGGCAGTTCGCGGGCAGAATATGTTCCGGGCCTTGGAGAGTAACGTGCCAGATGGGCGACATCCAGGCGCAAATCGGCCAGCAAATCGTAGGTTTTTTGGAAGGCCGCTTCCGTCTCCCCGGGAAATCCGACAATGATGTCCGTCGCGATGGAAACCCCTGGAATGCGGTCTCGCAGTTTAGCCACCAGCTCGCGGTATTGCTGGTTGGTATACCCGCGTCGCATCGCCATAAGAATTCCATCATCGCCCGCCTGAATGGGAACTTCAATGTGCGGCATTACTTTAGGCAGTTCCGCCACGCTTGTGATTAATTCGTCGGTCATCCAATTAGGGTGCGAAGTCAGAAAACGCAGGCGTTTTATCTCAGGGATATCGGAGAGCAGTGACAGAAGTCCGGGCAGACGCGGGCTGTCGGGGAGGTCCAGCCCATAGCGGTCGATAATCTGACCCAAAAGCACAATTTCACGCACGCCCTGCGACGCGAAGGTTTTGGCATCTTTCAAGATTTTTTGGGCATCGCGGCTGCGTTCGCGCCCGCGCCGGAGAGGAATAACGCAGTAAGCGCAGGCGTGCGAGCAGCCGAGCACTACAGGCAGGTTTTCAGAAACCGAGCGCTGTTCACCTGGCACGGCAACGCCAAATTCCTCATCAAGCAGGACGTCAATTTCCCTGCGCCATTGTTCGGCCTGATCAGCTTCCTGACGCCTGGAAAGAAAGTCCAGGAGCGGCTGCGGGTCAGAGGGGGCGGAAAAAACATCCACCCATGGGAAGCGCTTCTGAAGCGCGGGGTTCCCATGAACACCAACAAGGCAGCCCATCAGATTGATAACCAGTTGGGGTTTCTGACGTTTGAGAGATTTCAGGGAACTGAGGCGTCCGATTGCCTTGTCTTCCGCGCTTTGGCGAACGACACAGGTGTTCAGCACGATTACATCCGCCTCATCAACGTCAGCAGACGGTTCGTAGCCCAGGTTTTCCAGCGACCGCGCCAGACGGCGGGAGTCGGCGGCGTTCATTTGACAGCCTTCTGTCCAGATATGGTATCGCATAGGTGCCTATTATACAGGTTTAGGAAAAAATCAAAACCCAAAGATGTTATAATACCTTTATCGGTCACAGCAATATCAAAAATTGAGGAATGACATGGAATTTACAAAAACGGAGTATAAACGCTGTATCGTTGTAAAAGCAGTTGGCCGTTATGACAGCGCCACTGCCGGAGAGCTTGAGAAAGTTCTGACAGACCTGATCCCAGCTGATAAGGATATTATTTTGGATATGTCCGAAATCAATTTTGTCTCAAGCGCGGGGTGGTGGTCCATTATTCGTGTTCAGAAGGAACTCAAGAAAAAGCGCGCGGACCTTGTGTTGGTGTCGCTCAATGAAAATGTGCGGGATTCGATGGATTTAATCGGCATCCTGCAGTACTTCACGGTTTATCCCAACATGGTGGAAGCCCTGGGAAACCTCTAAGCTTCTCCATCTATCTGCCGACAGAGACAGGCTGGCGTACTCGCCAGCCTGTCATTTTTCCAATTTCAGTTCGTACACAGCTTTTTCGCGCGTGACAGGCGTTGTGCCCGAGATTACCAGAACAACGCTTTTCACATCGCCGCCTATGGTCAGGCTCAATTGGGCGCGATTATTCTCATCCAAAGGGATGGTTTGCACGCTTGGGCTGCTGCCGGTTTTTATCAGGCGCAGAGCGTAGGTTTGAGGGAGCGTGTTGCCCAGACGCACAAAGCCGGCGTTCTGCCAGCCGCCGCCGTCCTTTTCCAGGTCTGACGAATAGTCAATCGCGTCCAGACGGAAATCATCCAGCGCCATGCCTTTTCCGTTAACAGCCGCATCCGTGACGTAATCGAAGCGGACGGTCACAACCGCGCCAACGAAGCGCGAGAGGTCGACGCTTTCCTCAATCCATCCCTCCGAGCTGCCGTTCCATCCGCAACCGTACGAATTTCCGGAGGGGTTATTGGTTGTGCACGTGCGGGAGTTTAAAATCTGCCAGTTTTTTCCGTCGGTGGAGGCGCTGATAAAGGCGTAGTCGTAATCCTCTTCGAGGTCATACCAGGTGCGGAAGGTCAGCGCTGCGCTGCCGTTCACGGCGGTCAAATCAAAAGTATGCTCCAGGGACATGTTGGATTCATCCCCAAGATTTGACCAAAAGAAAGTGTTGTTATTGTTCTCCTCCAGCGGCAAAACTTTAACGGATGTGGTGCCTTGAAAACTCAGGGTATAAGTGCCAGGGCAGCTAATCTCAATGTAATCCACGCCGTATTGGTTCACGTCTGTCAGGGTAGAGCCGGGGCAGGTGCTGAAGCTGCGGCTGGCGCGCGCTCGGGAGGGAGAATAGCTCTTGTAATCATAGCGCCCATTATCCAGTTTCGTATCGAGCAGATAATTGGCGACAGCCCAGTCCATGAAAACTTCTTCGGCTGTGTATGGAGCTCCGGTACTCGGGTTGACAATGTTGAGCTCGCGCATCACAGTCTCAATGCTGACCAAGCCATTTTCTTTGTGCGCGACCAATGCTTTGGTGGCGTTTTCACCAAAACGATCCAGAAAATAGGTCATAAAGAGGTAGGAAGCGCCATAGTGTGGACCGTTGGCGCCCGTATCGCCGCCCCAGTCTGTCAGCTGCAGGTCCGGATTCATCAGGTAATCGCGGTCAAAGCCGCCCGCGTCGTATTCGTTGACATGTTCAGCCAACATGGAGAAGCCTTCATTGACCCAGGTCTCCTCGTTGCGGTCCTGATACCAGTGAATCATATGCTGGAATTCGTGTGCCATCGTGCCGTAAATGTAATCTTCCCAAAGCTGCACCGTGTCGGAGTTCATCAGGAACATTTCATGCGCGTTGGAATATGGGTGCGCTTCCGGATGAACCTCGTCCGCAGACGAGAAGTACCCGGCAATCGAGGAGCCCAGCCCGCCGGCGTAGAGCACATAGAAGCGCGGGTCGTTATCCACGCCCGGATTCCATTCCATGCCAAAGAACTCGCGGTTGGTGGGAATTATTTCCTGGTCAAAGGTTTCCGCCAGTCGGGTCAGGTCCGAATCGCTGTAATCCACGCCGTCTTCTATCCAAAAGTAAATATTATCTCCGCGATAGCGCAGCACCGCTTCCACCTGGAAATTTTCATTGGTATCGGTATTAGACACCCAGAAAAGTTTGCGGTCGCCGACTTCATAGGGCGCGTCCAGATCTGGCAGAGTGGCGGGCACGTCCACTTTTCCGCCAAGCCTTTCAGCCAGGTCCACCGGGTCGTTGACCGGAACCACTTCGGCTTTGAGAGCGTTCAGATTTTCAAGGGCAGTCGTAAACTCAGCCGGGCTGATTTCTTCTTCCAGCGCCTGCTGCAAGGTTTCTGAATCGGGAGTTTCTTCTGCGGTGATCGTCTGGGTGGAGAGCTCGGTATTAGTCTCCCAGCCCCAGCGGTTGAGCAGCGCTCCGCCTGTGATCGTAAAAAGGCACGCAGCGCAGGCGCAAAGCAGCGCCAGCAAAACAATCACAAGGATGATGATGGTATTGGTAGAAAGTTTTTTCACAAGGCTCTCCCTCTCGCTTGCCCAAGAATGGCACAATGGAAAAATTATACATCAGCACAGGGGACGGAAGCGCGGGCAAAGGCGCCGGCTTTAGCCCACAGTTTTTGCCGCCCGGTTGGTCTGAACTCTGTGCGCGACTATTTTCCGAATTAATTCGAGCGGCAGGGGCGCATCAAGCGGAAATTGAATGGCGCCTTTGGAGGTTTTATACGCTCGCAAGTCTTCTGCAAAGAAAGATATTGCCTCCGGGGTGGGATAGAAGCCGATATGGCGCGCCTGGAGCGCGAAATAAACCAGAATGCCGTCAAGAAAGAAGGCTGGCATGCCGTAAGAGATTCTTTCCTGCGCGCCGGGCGCGGCCGCACGGATTGTATCTGCCAGCGTGTTCAGAAGGGTTTGCTTATCGGCCGGGAAGGCGGCAATGTATTCCGAAATCGAACGGGGCGTCATCTGTGCCGGTTTCATGAGTCAAAATCCTTTGCTGGCGCGCCAGTCCCGGATGGCTTGCGCGTGTTCCGGATAATGTTCTGTGGTGTCCATGCTCAGCCGGATGAGGAAGGGGTTTTCGTCCAGGAACAAAGCGGGGTCTGCCTCTTCCAAAAACTGCAGCAGCTTTGAATGGACTTTTTCAAGGTCAGAGAGGACTTCTTCCAATGTCTGGCGATTTTTCAACAAAACCATATAGGCATTCAGCGCGTCGATGCTGCCGTACAGCTGGGAATAGACCGGCGCAGGGTTGCCGGCCAGTATTTCCGGCAGGGTGGAAAGGGTTTCCTGCTCCCAGCTGGTCACATGACCGAGGACATCCTTAACCGTCCAGGTTCCGACCACACCGGGAATCAGCATTTGCTGCGGGTCGAGCCCGGCAAAGGAGTCTAAAAGCTCCTGCCATCTCTTGTTGAGTAAGTTCAAAAAATCCGCTTTGGTCATCATGCAGCTCGCGTCTGTGAGGGGATTATATCCGCATCAGTCGGGCTCGCAAACGACAGTAAAAGCTTGCCCAGAAGCGGGTCCTCTGGCGTGTTAAAATGGGCTGGTGGAATCTCCGTATGAAATTAACCTGACGCGCACAGCTTTCCGACTGACTCTCATGCTGGGGCTGGTTGTGCTGCTGCTCTCAGCCTCATCGGCGGCGCTTTGGGATCCCATCCAGGCGATGCGCGAATTCAGCCGCCCTGTTGAATTCGACTTTACCGAATGGACCGCGCAGGCGCTCTTGCAAAAAGCGCTTTCCGCGGCGCTGAGGGCTGAAAAATTTCTGAGCCCGGTTCAACAAAAAGCTCTGATAAAAAATTATCTCGCGCAGGTGAATACAACGATTGAGTGGAACGCGCGGCTGGACCAGGTAGTAGCCCAGCCGGGGCTTACCGACCGCCTGAAAGAAATATCAAAAACACGCCGGCAGTTGACCATCGCCAAGGAGAGGCTGGCTGCCCTCTCTTTTCTCACTGAAGCAGTCGTTCAATCCCAAACCGAGAGCATCCTGGCAGACCTTGGTTTCAGTGTGGGAGGCCAGGTGCTGCCGCCGGTACTCTATAGGGTGACCGATTTGCCTCTGAATCTGATTGTCTCACCCCGAAACGAAATCCGGACAGTATTGTCAACAAATCTCACTGCCGGACTGGATACGCTGCAAAAGGAGACGATTGAGAACGGCATTTATAGCAAGTATGCCCACTCCGCGCTGGTGGAACCGATTGGCGGCCTGGGAGCCTATCCCACCATGGTGATGCGCACAACCGATTTCAATTGGCTGGCGGAAACAGTGGCGCATGAGTGGATTCATAATTACCTGACCTTCACCCCTCTGGGTATTCGATATGACCAGAATCCGCAGATGCGAACAATCAATGAAACCGCTGCCAGCCTGGCAGGCGCTGAAATCAGCCGAGAAATGTTAACAAGGAGTTTTTCGGATTACCTGGTACCGCCGCCCGGACCCAGGTCGCGCTCCAGATTGCCCGGGCAAAGCGGTCAGCCCCCGGCGGAGTTCAACTTTCGCGCGGAGATGCGGAAGACCCGCGTGCAGGTGGATAAACTGTTGGAAGAAGGAAAAGTGGATGAGGCGGAAGCCTACATGGAATCCCGTCGGCAGTTCTTTTGGGAGCAGGGTTATAGAATTCGCAAGCTCAACCAGGCTTATTTCGCCTTTTATGGGTCCTACAATGACCAACCAGGCGGGGGCGCGTCCGGCAGCGACCCGGTGGGTCCGGCTGTGCGCAGGCTGTGGGCGCGCAGCGCCGACCTGAAATCGTTCATCGCATCCATTCGCTCGGTGCGCTCGTTTGAAGACCTGCAGAACATCCTGAAAACCCAGCCGTAACGCCCGATTAATCGCAGGCAAACAGCACAGAAAGCGGGTATCAGCGTTTCTTGTTCGCTTTCATGAAGAAAAACTCCACCAGCCGGAATGCCTTCTCGCGCTGGTACACTGCTATCATTTAAGGCAGATAGCTTATAATCAAGGACATCAAATTCGATAAACGGGAAAATCCATGACTTCATCAGTTTTTCACTTTGGCTCAGAACCTTTCACACCGCTGCTCATTGTCATTTCCGGTCCTTCCGGAATTGGCAAAGATGCTGTCGTGCAGGCTTTGCGCGACGCAAATCCCAATACTCACTTTGTGGTGACTATGACCAGCCGTCCTCCGCGTCCGGAAGAGCAGGACGGCGTGGATTATTTTTTCGTTTCCCGTCAGAAATTTGAGGAGATGATTGCCTCGGGGGAACTGCTGGAGCACGCGCGCGTTTACTCCGATTACAAAGGCATTCCGCGCGAACAGGTGCGCCAGGCGCTGCAATCCGGCAAGGATGTCATCATGCGGCTGGATGTGCAAGGCGCGACGACCATCCGCAGCCTGTGTCCGGAAGCGGTGCTCATCTTTCTGACCGCGAGCTCGCGCGAAGAATGGGTGGCGCGTTTGGCCGGCCGCTGCAGCGAATCCCCGGAAGAATTTGCTCTGCGCATCCAAACCGCCGAAAAGGAATATGAAAAACTGGATGCTTTTGATTACATTGTGGTAAACGCTGACTGTCAGCTGGCAGAGACTGTGGACACAATTCAAAAAATCATCACAGCCGAACACCACCGCGTTCACCCCAGGCAGGTATGCTTGTGAGCGAGCAAATACCTCCGGAAAACCAGCCCGGTCCGGAATCCCCCGGCCAGGTGCGCAGGACGGCCGCGCTGCAGTTGGAACGGCCCATCGTGACCTACGTCTTAATGGGGGTCATCGCGCTCTTTTTCATCGCGCAGATGCTGTTCATCCAGTTTGTCGGCTTTGATTTTCTGGCAGCTCTCCTAAGTAAAAGCCAGAGCGCCATTCTAGCCGGTCAGTTCTGGCGTCTGCTGACGCCGGTGCTCCTGCATGGGTCTATCCTGCATGTTGGCCTGAATTTATACGCTCTTTGGATTCTCGGCAGGCAGCTGGAAGGAATTTACGGGCATTGGCGCTTTTTGGTGTTGTTCCTGGTGGCAGGTTTTGGCGGGAATGTGCTCTCGTTTATTTTTTCGCGCTACAACTCCTTGGGGTCATCCACGGCGATATTCGGTTTGCTAGCAGCAGAAGTTTTGCTGATTCTGCAGAATAAACAATTCTTTGGGCCTCGCGCCAGGCCTATGCTCAGTAATCTGATGTTTATCTTCTTCCTGAACATTGCCATCGGGCTGACTCCCGGTTCGAATATCGACAACTTTGGGCATCTGGGCGGAGCAATCGCCGGCGGATTGTTTGCTTTTTTGGCCGGGCCGAAGTGGGAGCTACAATTTGGCCCGAACGCGCCGCGGGTGCAAGACACGCGTCAGAAAAGCGATTTGTGGATAGCCGTTCTGATTGTCGTGATAGGGTTTGGACTGATCGCGGCTGTTCCCTTTATCAGGTTCTAATCCGACTGGTGTGTATTCATCAGATTGAGAATTGCCTCTGTCAGGACGGCAGGATTTTGCGTGTAGCTGCCGAGTAAAAAGTCCGCGTCGCCGGGCTTGAATTCAGTTGTTCCCGCCACGCCGACACTCACCATTCCCGCGGCCCTGGCGGCGTTTATCCCATGAATAGAATCTTCAAAAACCACACAGCGGGCCGGCGGCACTCCCAGCAGGCCGGCCGCCCGCAAGAAGATATCCGGAGCGGGCTTGGAGGGGAGGTCTTCTCCAGGAACCAGGGCGGAAAAATAACCGCGGATGTCAAACGCGTCCACCACTTTCTCAATGTTTTCCAACATGGCAGAGGAAGCGATGGCCTGTTTCGCGCCGATTTTTGAAAAATACGCGAACCAATCGCGAATGCCGGGGAATAACTCCGCTTTCTCAAGGAATTGCTGGCGGAAAAGCTCTTCTTTATAGGTCACTATCTGCTGGTAGGTTTCTTCGTCTGGCTCATACCCTAAGTAAATTGGCACAGTGCTGCGGTTATTCCCGCCAAAATGTTTGCGGAATAATTCTCGGGAAAAACCCGGAGCGCGGCTGCCAAAAGCTTCTTTCCAGGTCAGATAATGCACATCGAGGGTATCCAGGATGGTCCCATCCATATCCCACAGCACAGCCAGTTGTTTGTTTTCCAATACGCACCTCAGGGTTCCAGGTTGCGTAATATTATCACAGACCATCGTTAAAAAGGCTGTTTTGCGTCTTTCCCTGCTGCTCGCAGCTGTCGAAACAGTCTCCACGTCAGATGGATTTGGCGTCTGCCGCGCGTATGATAAAATTCTCCCCTGAATTTGGATAATTGTGAAAAATACTCAAGAAATTCCTGATTTGTCAGCGGAAAACACCCCAACCGAGGCGAAAAGCCCAGAGGAACTTTCGCTTCTGCAGCGCTTTTTAAGTCTGGACGCCCGTTTTTCCGCCAAATTGGTGGTTCCGGAAAAACCCGGGCCGCTGCGCTGGCTTTTTATTCTGCTCGGGCACAGCTGCGATTCCTGGTACTGGCTGATTTTTCTCAGCTGCCTGTTGTTTTTTGGCAGTGATGCCATCCGGACGCGCACGCTTTTCTGGATTTTCGGGATGGTCGGCCTGGCCGCGCTCGTCCTGGCGGTGAAGTTTATCATTCGCCGACCGCGCCCGGAAGGGGAATGGGGGAAAATCTACCGGGTCAGCGACCCGCATTCTTTCCCGTCCGGGCACGCAGCTCGGGCTGCCGCGATCGCGCTGATGATTGGAATGAGCGCGCCGCCGCTGGCAGCCGCGGCTTTCATTCTATGGGCTTTGGGCGTGGGGATTTCACGCGTGGCGCTCAAACTGCATTATCTTTCAGATGTCGCTGCTGGCTGGATGATCGGCATCTTCTGTGGGGCAGCGGCTGCCCGGCTGTTCCCCTTGATTGAACCCTGGATAACGCGTTTCCTGTCATAATGAAAAAACCGCACGAGACATGGCTGTCCGCGCGGTTCTCATTTAAGTTGCAGAGGCTTCAGGCCAGAATCACGGCGCTCATTCTGGGAAGGTTCAGATCTCGAATAGTCCCTTCTTCGACAACGACCTGCCGATCGCTGATTTGGTCCTGCAGAGTGGTGCCGTCCGCGAAGAAACCGTCAACGCGGACTGAGAAAGTCCGGGCGGAATTGTCCAGGTTTATGGCGACAATCACCGCGTCTTCGGAATCCTTTCGCGCGTAGACCAGGAGCGAGCCTTCGCTGAGCAGCGGCAAATACTCACCGGTGCGCAGCACTGGCATGGCATGTCTGATGAGCGCGAGCTCGCGGATTTTTTCACGCAGAGCAGTGTTCCAGAGGCTTTGGTCCCATGGGAAGGCTTTTCGGCACATTGGGTCAGTGCCGCCGGTCAGGCCGATTTCATCGCCGTAATAAATGCACGGCGCGCCCGGATAGGTCATTACAAAGAGATAAGCGAGGTAAAGGCGCTGGGTGTCTTCGCTGACGAGACTCAGGAAGCGCGGCATATCGTGGCTGTCGAGCAGGTTGAGCTGCGCGTAGGCGAATTCCCGCGGATAAATGGTGAGCAGCTCCTGGGTGCGTCTGGCAAATTGTGCGGCGTCCATCGGTTCCGGCGCGTCCAGTCCCATCATCCCTTGCGCCAGGGCTTTATCCATCCGGCTGCCGCCAAAAAATGCCAGGCAGGCGTGGGTGAGTTGGTAGTTCATCACCGCGTCGAACATATCGCCCTGCAACCAGCGCTGGCCTTCCGTCGGAATCTCGCCGACGATGTACGCCTCCGGGTTGGCGGTCTTGACCACCTCACGAAACTCCCGCCAGAAATCATCATCGTCAATCTCAAATGGCACATCCAGACGCCAGCCGTCGATGCCTTCTTCCAACCAATAGCGGGCGACATTAAAAATGTATTTACGAACCTGCGGGTTGTTCGTGTTCAACTTGGGCAGCCCCGGCAGCGACCACCAACAGTCATAATTTGGAGTGCCTTCGTAGGCGTTTAGGGGGAAGCCGTGCACAAAAAACCAATCCAGGTAGGGGGAACTTGGACCGACTTCCAGGATATGGTTAAACTGGAAGAACCCGCGGCTGGAATGATTGAAAACGCCGTCCAGGACAACGCGAATACCGCGCTTGTGGGCTTCATCCAGCATCTCTTTGAAGGCTTTATTGCCGCCCAACAGCGGGTCTACCAGAAAATAATCGTGCGTATGATAGCGGTGGTTGCTCGCGGATTGGAAAATCGGGTTGAAGTAGATGGCATTGATGCCCAGCTCTTCCAGGTAATCCAGCTTTTCCGCGACGCCCAAAAGGTCGCCGCCTTTAAATCCGTGAACAGTTGGCGCGCTGTCCCAGGCTTCAAAGTTGCCGGGTTTTTCCACCCGGGGACTCCAGGCGAAACGGTCAGGGAAAATTTGGTAAAAAACAGCATTTTTTACCCAATCGGGTGTGTGGTTTAACTCTGCGGACATAGATTTCCTTCGAATATGAATTGGATGCACATTATACATTAATTTTATGCTGTGGGACGGTGCCCGGAAAATCAGAATCCGTCGCGAAACAGGTTCTTGCTTGACAACCCTCTTCCATTTCGGATATCCTTACCCTTGGGAATGGTTAGGTCCCGGTGGGCTTCCTGGTCTTCAAAATCAGTGTCGGGTCGCGCTGCGAGCCGTGGTGGGTTCGACTCCCATCCATTCCCGCCTTCTTATTAAGGCGTAGAGACTTGAAACTGAAAGTTGCTTTTCCACGGGTAATGGTACTGCTGCTTCTGGCCTTGGCGTTGGCAGGTTGTCAGGCCGCGCCTGAAACTCCGCGGGCGTCCCCAACATCCACGCTTTCGCCCGCTACCCCTGTGCCAACAGCCACAAAAACGCCCAGTCCGACGGCGACTTCCACCCCGACCGCGACAGCAGTGCCCATCCCGGCGGCCGATATTGAAGACCTGAATGGTCTGGAACTGCGCCTGCTGCATCCCTGGATAAATGCCGCTGAAACGGACTTTCTTGCTCTGGTGGAAACCTTCAACGCGAGCAACGCGTGGGGAATACGCGTGCTGCCTGAAAGCGCGGGCAGCTTCTCGGCGGTTGCCAATGCGCTGGCAGGCGGAGAGGCCGGGCATAACCTGTTCATCGCCAACGGCTTTGACCTCGCCCTGGCAGTCGGCGCGAGTAATTTGATTAACCTCTCTCCCTATATGCGGGATGCCGAATGGGGGCTTGGTGCTGCTTACGCTCCCGAGTCGGTTTTTGCCCCGCTCGCGCCTTCGTTCGCGGAAACGCGGGAATGGAACTATCTGCCGCTTGCCTACCAGCCAGCCTTGTTGTTCTACAACCAAACCTGGGCTCAGGAACTGGGGTTTAACAGCCCTCCGGCGACTGCTGCGGAACTGCGCGCGCAAATGGTCCCAGCCGCTGCTGAAAAGCTGCTGGATAAGGATGACACCAATAACGGCGCGGGCGGTATGTGGATTTCCGACTCCGCGCGGGCGCCGCTGGCGTGGTACTACGCCTTTGGCGGAGAATGCGCCGCCAGCAATGGAGCGCTGGCCTTCAATCACGAAATCTTCCTGGAGGCCATTGAATTCCTGAAAAGCGCCTACGAGGAAGACGCCTCGTGGGTTGGGCTGCAAAAAAAGCCGTATGATTACTTCGCGCGGCGCCAGGCACTGGCCTATGAGGGCACATTGGACGATTTGCTTGAACAGGAAGGTTACCTGGCGCGCGCCGGCAGTGCCGACGAATTCATCACGCTGCCCTATCCGGGCCCGGACGGCAGCGGCAGCATCGCGCTGGAAACGCTTTCGCTGGGCATTCGCGCCGGCAGCGCGGCCGAGCAGCTGGGAGCCTGGATTTTTGCGCGCTGGCTGCTTGAAGACTCCGCCCAGGAAACTTTGGTACGCGTCAGCGGATACTGGCCGGCTGCGGGTAACCCGCGGGATATCGCGCCGGATTACGCGCGCCAGCATCCGGCCTGGGCCAGCGCTCTTCGCGAAGGCGTCCGCCTCAAATTGGCTCCAGAACGCGAAAATTGGGCGTTTTCCCGCGTTGTGCTGCAAGATGCGCTGCGCAGGGCGTATCAGCTGGATTTGGCGTATATTCCGACGGTCTTGGAAACCCTTGACGCGACGCTCTTGGAACTGGCAGGCTCAGGCAATGGTGAATAGCCTCCCGGAAGTTACCATTTACTGTGACGGCGCCTGCAGAGGCAACCCCGGACCGGGAGGCTGGGCGGCCGTGCTTCTCTTTCCGCAGGGGGGTGAACGCGTATTGAAAGGCGGGGAGAAAGAAACCACCAACAACCGCATGGAACTGACCGCCGCAATTAAAGCTTTGCAGGCGCTGGACGTCTCCTCCGCGGTTACCTTCATCACCGACTCCAGTTACCTGATGAACGGCGCGACTATCTGGCTGCCCGGCTGGAAAAAGCGCAATTGGAAACGCAAGGAAGGCGCTCTGGCGAACATCGACCTCTGGCAGGCGCTTGACCGGGAAATGCAGCGGCATCAGGTGCGTTGGGAGTGGGTGCGCGGACACTCTGGCGATCATTACAACGAGCGCGCGGATAAGGAAGCCAGAAACGCGGTGCCGGCTGACTGATGCTTTCAACAGACTGAATTTCCCGGGATTCATCCCGGGGCGGACGGCGATTTTTGTTATACTTTTGGGGGAAAGTAAAGTCCCAATGCAGAAAAGTGATGCGGAAAACGCGTGAAAACCTATCTTAATTCCACCGACAAGGCCTATCTGGATTTTACCCAAAAACGCACGGCGCATTGGGATGCACTCGCGGAAAAACCGCCCAAGAAAATCAATTGGAGCGCGTATTATCACAGGCGCCTCCGTCACGTGTACCAGCACATCATTCCTCCCGGTTGCGCAGTGTTGGAAGTGGGCTGCGGCAAGGGCGACTTGCTGGCCGCGGTAAAGCCTGCTCTGGGCGTGGGCATTGACTTTTCTGAAGCAATGGTCCGCGCTGCCCGGGGGGCGCACCCCGAAATGCGTTTTCTCCAGGCGGACGCGCACGCTCTGCCTGACCTGGGAGAGACTTTCGATTACATCATCCTCTCCGACCTGGTGAACGACCTTTGGGATGTCCAGCATGTTTTAAACCAGCTGCAACAGGTTTGCAGCCCGCGCACGCGCGTGGTGCTGAACTTTTATAACCGTGGATGGGAACTGCCGCTCAAAATTGCCCAATTCATTGGAACCGCGAAGTCTTTGCTGGACCAGAACTGGCTGACCCAGACAGATATGAAGAACCTGCTCAATCTGGGCAACTTTGAAGTTGTGCGAAAATGGACCGAAGTTCTTTTCCCATTCAATATTCCCCTTTTCAGCCCTTTGGTAAACCGGGTAATCGCCCGGCTCTGGCCTTTTAAGCACCTGTGTATGACCAATATGATGATTGCCAGACCGCGCAGCGCTGGCGCTGAAAAACCGGCATCCGTCTCCGTGGTCGTGGCCGCGCGCAATGAGGCTGGGAATATTCCGCAGATATTTGAGCGCGTACCTGAAATGGGCAGCGGCACGGAAATTGTGTTTGTGGAAGGGCATTCCCAGGATAATACCTGGCAGGTCATTGAAGAAACCATGCAGCAAACCTCCCGGAACGTGAAACTGCTGAAGCAGCCCGGCAAGGGGAAGGGAGACGCGGTACGGGCAGGCTTTCAGGCTGCCAGCGGAGATGTGCTGATGATTCTGGATGCGGACCTGACGGTGCCCCCTGAGGATTTGCCGCGTTTCTACGACGCGTTGGTAAACAATCAGGGCGAATTCATCAACGGCGTCCGGTTGGTTTACCCCATGGAAGAGGAAGCAATGCGCTTTTTGAACAGCCTGGGCAACAAATTTTTCAGCGTGGCGTTTTCCTGGCTGCTCGGGCAAAGCATTAAGGATACGCTTTGCGGGACGAAAGTGCTCTGGCGCATAGATTACGAAAAAATCGCGAAGAACCGCGCTTTCTTCGGAGACTTTGACCCCTTTGGGGATTTTGACCTGATTTTTGGCGCGGCTAAGCAGAACCTCAAGCTGGTGGATATGCCCATCCGCTACCGCGAACGCACTTACGGCAGCACAAATATTCAGCGCTGGCGGCACGGGCTCTTGCTGCTGCGTATGCTGTGGGTGGCTGCTGTCCGCCTCAAGTTTGTGTGATTACTGGCAGGCAGAAATATCGAGCAGGCGCCGGAAAGCGCCACTGCCGCCAGATTCCTCCCCGACCACAACCACGCAGGGCTCTGAAAGACCGCTCCGGACTGCCTCAGAAAAATCGTCCCACTCTCCGCTGCCCAAATAAATATATTGGTAACCTCCCGCCTGGATTTTTCGGGGGTCCATGCTGCTGGCAAGGGCTTCGTATTCAGGCAGCGCGGCGTACCAGCTTTCGTTGGAACGCAGCGGCCTGGCAAAGACTGTGACTGCCCGGGAGGGTATAAGGTCGAAAACCATCACGTCATCTGGCAGCGCGTTCCAATATTTTTCCTGGAACGCGGCATCCAGCCGGTCGAGAAAATAACTTTCCTGCGGCACCTGCGCCGCGGCGGACTCTACTGCGAAATTGACCGCGCCCCCCAATGTGCTGAGCGCGCAAAGGCCGATAACAATGAAGCGCAGAGCCTGCTTTTTGCCGGGCAGCCAGTACCACAACAGCGGGACCGCGAAGAGGATTAGCAGCACTGCGCTGTAAAGGGTCAGGCGTTTGGTGGCGGATATGCCGGCCGCTCCCTGATATTCCACAAAAATTGTGAGGAAACTGGCTGCCGCGCCCAGGGCGAGAACAGGGAAAATGTAACGGCCGGCGCGAAAGCCCTTACGCCCCCAGATGATAAAGAGCGGGAGCAGCAGAAAAATCGGACCGACTTCGGCAGCGGCGGTGAATGCCTGCGCCCAATTAGTCAGGGCAAGGGTGCCCAGATGCGCGGAAACAAACGCGGGCGGCAGGCGCAGGCGGAAACCCAGACTGTAATACTGATTCTGGGCCGTTCCTCCGCGGCCGATTATCCGGGCTGCGATGCCAGCAGCAGCGCCGCTGAGAACGCCGCCCTGGATGAGCGCAATCAGGCCTGGCAGGAGCGCGAGCACCACAAGCGCTGTCCAGATTTCCCGACGGTTCTCTTTTCCAGGTCGGAGGAGGCGCGCGACATAAACCACAACGAAGGCTCCAAGAAAGAACACGAACCAGATTTCATCGGTTATAGCCTGTGCCGCAAGCAGGGCGGCAACCACAACCATGCCGCCTTTGGATTTCCAACGTTCAAAGAAGAGGATGATTAGCAGGGCAATTGCCAGCCCCATGAGGCCGGTTCCATCGTGTTCCATCACCGCGGGGGTGTGAAAGCCGTTCCCATACGCGAAGGGGAAGGGGAATGGGCCGCCGCCTTCAATCGCCCAGGGCTTGGAAAGCGCCATTTTCAGGCTGCTGTCCGTCGCCAGGCCGGAACCAATCATTGTGACGCGCTCTGAGATTGCCGAGAGCAGCCTGCCGGGCAGAAAGAGCAATATCCAACGCATACCGCCGGCCAAGGCAGTAAAAAGGGCTGTCAATATCCCGCCGTCTTTGCCGTGGGTCAGGCGCTGCCCCAGGAAGAACGCGTAGAGGATTGCCAGGCTGAAGAAAATGGCCCGGGAGAAGTCCAGAGCCGCCCAGGTGGGGAACCCTCCAGTGCGCATCCACTGCGCGGCGTTCAGCAGCAGCAAGTAATGGTAGTCAAAGCTGAGCGCAGGGTTGAGCGGAAAATGGGGCGGGATATCGCCGGCAGCCAGCATGGATGTCACCGGCAGATTTTGGTAGTCGTCGAAAATTGCCAGACCGCGCCCAATCATGAAGAAGATGTAGAGCAGGACAATGAATGCCAGCCACTGCCCGAGCGGGAAGCGCAGGGCTTCACGCGCGGTTTTCCAGGATTTCAGCCCAAGCGTCAGACCCAGACCAAGCGCGAATACCAGGCCTGCGCTGAGCCAGAAGGCCGGGACGGGCGCAAGGAACCGGCCTGTGAGGTTGGCCAGCCAGACTTGCAGGACAAGACCCAACCCCAAGCCGAGCAGAGTTGATTCGTGCCGTTGGGTCTTGATGGTGTTGATGAGGATCAGAAATCCACCGAAGGACCAAAGCAATACCCAGAGGAGGACTGAAACAAGCGGGATAAATCTATCCATAAAGGCGCGGCTTTCCGATAAGGCGGTATATACGCTGATTATACATTGCCCTCAGAATGCTGTGCTGTTGGAAGCGCACGATAGCTGGCGGGTCAATAAACAAAATCGGGCTGGGGAGCCCGACATATAAGCTTTGTTGATTTGCAGTCC
>JAAYUC010000019.1 GCA_012517865.1 Chloroflexota bacterium
AGCAGCGCTGCCGCGACGGAGCTATCCACGCCGCCGCTGAGGGCGACAACAACTTTTTTCATCCGTTAATCCTGTCCTATCCTGCGCGCGAAAACTTTCGAGCGCCGTTTCATTATATACTGGCCGGGCCCGGCGGGAATATCCGGGTTTCTGCAAGGTGGCAATGGATTAGATGCGCCAATGCTGCAGGAACAGACGCGCGCTTTCGGTCTGGGGATTCTCCAGCACTTCCAGGGCGGGACCTTTTTCCAGAATTTTCCCTTGATGCAGAAAGATGACTTCCTGCGCGAGGCGCAGGGCCTGTGCGGGCGAATGCGTGGAAAAAATCAGGGTGCAGCCGCTGTTCCGCGCGTAATCCAGCAGCGTGTTTTCGATGGAATCCGTTCCGCGGATGTCTGTCGAGGAGGTTGGTTCGTCCAGAAGGAGCAGCTTGCGCGGTCGGGCAATCATGCGCGCCACCGCCATGCGCTGCGCTTCCCCGCCGGAGAGCTTGTTACCGCGCGCCGCAAGGAAGTTCCGCATCCCTACTGCTTCCAGCGCGCGAACAGCGTTATCCCGGCGCTCCGGGGTGTTTTCCAGCGCCATTTCAACGTTGCGCAAAACCGAGAAACTAAACGCGTACGGAGCCTGCGGCATGTAGCCAAAGTTGTTCGGATTCTGGCGGGTTACTTGGCCTTGTGTAGGCAGAAGCGTGCCGGCCAGCACGCGCAGAAGCGTGGTCTTTCCGCTGCCGTTTTCGCCAATCAGGCCGTAGCGCTTGCCCTCCTCAAATTCGAGCAAAGGGATATCGAGAATGACGCGCCCGCCAACCTGCACCAGAACGTCGCGAACGCTTATCACGCCAGCCCCGCGCTTTCCTGGATGCGGCTGACCAGCGAGTTAATCAGAAACGCGATTACCAGCAGAACAATCCCCAGCGCAATGGCAAATTCAAAATGTCCCATATTGGTTTGCATCATGATCGCGGTGGTCATCACCCGCGTTTTGAATTGCACGTTGCCGCCCACCATCTGCACAGCCCCAACTTCGGCGATCGCGCGGCCAAAGCCTGTGAGAAGGGTAGAGACAAATTGAACTCTGCATTCATAGATGATGTAAAGCATGCGTTGAAAAGGCCGCAGCCCAATGCCAGCGGCTGTCTCGTGAATCAAGGGGGCTTTGACCGAGACAATATTCGCGGTCAAACCCGTCATGATAGGGGTGATGAGAACTATCTGGGCGATGACCATTGCCGTGACGGTGAAGAGCAGTTTGAGCGTGCCCAAGGGACCGCTGCGGGAGAGGAACAGGAAGACAATCAGCCCTGCCACGACCGGTGGAAGACCCATCAGCGTGTGCAGGATTCGGTTGACAAAGCGCTTGGCTTTGAATTCCGTGCTGCCGAGGATGACGCCGAGTGGAATGCCCACCAGGGCGGAAACTAGGGCGCTGAGCGTGGACATGCGCAGGGTGACGCCAATAATTTGGCGCAGCTCCGGGTCTTGGCCAAATAATAGTCCGAAAATTTCTCTGATGACATCCATAGTTTTCGCCATTGCCTGATGCCCTCGCACGGCGCGAGAGGCAAGCAGGCAGTGCAGGTACTGAGGCGCGGCACGGGGGAGAACCGCGCCTCAGAACGCTTAATCAAAGCTTATTTTGCGGCCAGGATGAAGAACAACTGCTCGCCGTATTCCTCGATACCGTACTTCGCGATCAAGTCGGCGGCTTTTTCAGAGGTCATCCATTCGATGAAGGCCTGGGCGCCGGCGTAATTGGTATCCGCGTAGCGCTGAGAGGTGATGGCAATCATGGAATAGGTATTCTTCATATCGTCGGTTTCTTCCAGCAGCAGACTGAGCGTATTTTCGTGCGCCAGGAAGGTGGCTTTGTCGGTGAAGACGTAGCCCTGCATCTCGTTGCCGACCGTCAGGGTTTTGCCCATGCTGTCGCCCACGCTGACGTACCAAGGCTGACCGGTGGGGTCAAGCTCCAGGGACTTCCAGATTTTCAGCTCAGCTTTGTGGGTGCCGCTGTCATCCCCGCGGGAGATGAAGGTGGCGCCGGCTTCAGCGATCTTCTTGAAAGCTTCCGCCGCGGTCGCAGAACCATTGACGCCGGCGGGGTCGCCTTCCGGACCGACGATGACGAAGAAGTTATACATGAAGGGTACGCGCACTTCGCCGAAACCCTCATTGATAAATTCTTCCTCGGAAGCCTTGGCATGCACAAGGAGCACATCGGCATCGCCCGTGCGCCCCTTCTCGATGGCCGCGCCGGTGCCGGCAGAGGTGATTTCGAGCGTGTAGCCCGTATCCTTCTCAAAAACCGGCTGCAGATAAGCCATCAGACCGGAATCGTTGACCGAGGTGGTCGTCGAGAGCCGGATGACAGGATTCTCAATTTTGGTAGCGCAGGCTGTCAAGCTGAGAATCAATACCCCCATGATTAAAACAACACACAACTTCTTCATATCATTCTCCTTTCCAAGAGGGAGGCGCTGCCGTTTCCAGCAACACCCTTGAGCCCGGGGCACTTGGGATTTTCTCCGGACT
>JAAYUC010000020.1 GCA_012517865.1 Chloroflexota bacterium
CCGAAGCGGATAAATCCTTTAATCCAGAAGCATCTAATCTCCTGGATATTATGCGGTATTAGCAGCTCTTTCGATCTGTTATTCCACACTTCGGGGCAGGTCACCAACGCGTTACTCACCCGTTCGCCACTGAGACCGTATTGCTACAATCTCCGTTCGACTTGCATGTATTAGGCACGCCGCCAACGTTCATCCTGAGCCAGGATCAAACTCTCCGCTAAATTTATCACCTTGCGGTGTTTCGTTTCACGGAAAGGACAATTAACGAGGCTTGTTTTCTTACCTATTGTATTGCTTTTACTATCTTCCTATCACTTTTCAGTTGTTAAGGTTCTGACTTCATGAGAGCAGGATTCTACCGAAACCGCCGTCCTTTGTCAATGCCTTTTTTCGCCTTTTTACAGACGAAATCGCCGGCAATTTCGCTCGCCGGCCTCGGGCACTGCAAACCTGGGTTGTCTTTATTCCCACGAAATCTTGTTTTTCAATGTACTGCTCGCAAGGCACAATTTCCAACGTTTACCTTGGAACAATTATTTTAGACGAAACAAGTTGCTTTGTCAAGGGGAAATATTGACAATTTCAGCTCAAATCTTTGGGCTCTTCAATTTTCAAGGTGCTGTTCAAATGCACAAGCGCCTATTATAGCCATCTCAATCATTAAGTCAAGGGCATTTTCCACCTTTTTGCCCCTTTTTAATGCCATTTCAACCCAATTCCCCTGCCCTTTTTCTTTCCCCTTCAGCCCCCGGCAGTCGAAATCTTTTTATAGAATTCCAACAATGCGCCACTATACTTTTTTGAAAAACGAATCCTTTTATCATGAATATCGGATTCAGGAGGTTTTATGGATATTAATAAATTTACGCAAAAAGCCCAGGAGGCCTTGTTCTCAGCGGAAAGCGCGGCGCGCGAGCTGAACCATCAGGCCATCGAACCTGCGCACCTGCTGCTGGCGCTGCTCCAGCAGACCGAAAGCACCGTGCCGGCTGTCGTCACTCAAATCGCGGGCAGCACCCAGGCTTTGCTGCACGAACTGCGGAATGACCTGGATAAGCGCCCCAAAGTGCACGGCGCCGCCCAGACAGGCCTGAGCCCCGCGACGGTCTCCGCCCTGGACGCAGCCCAGCGCTTCGCCAAAGGCATGGGGGACGAGTTTACATCGACAGAGCACATCCTCTTAGGCCTGACGGAAACAAACGAAAACAAACGCCTGGAGAGCTACGGTATTACCCGCGACGCGATTCTGAAAGCGCTGCGCGCGGTGCGCGGCAGCCAATCCGTTACCAGCCAAAACCCGGAAGCCACCTTTCAGGCTCTGGAAAAGTACGGCCGCGACCTGACCGCGCTTGCCCGCCAGGGCAAACTCGACCCGGTCATCGGGCGCGATGAGGAAATCCGGCGCACGGTGGAAATTCTTTCCCGCCGAACCAAAAACAACCCCGCCCTCATCGGAGACCCCGGCGTGGGCAAGACCGCCATTGTGGAAGGCCTGGCCCAGCGCATTGTCAAGCGTGATGTGCCTGAGGGTCTGAAAAAGAAACGAATCGTGCAGCTGGACATGGCGGCGTTGGTTGCCGGCGCGAAATACCGCGGCGAATTTGAGGAGCGTTTGAAAGCTGCCCTGAAAGAGGTGACCGATGCTGAAGGCGATATCATCCTCTTCATTGATGAGCTGCATACCGTCATTGGCGCGGGCGCCGCGGAAGGCGCGATGGACGCTGGAAACATTCTCAAACCCATGCTTGCCCGCGGTGAACTGCACCTGATTGGCGCGACAACTACCAGCGAATACCGCAAATACATCGAAAAAGATGCCGCATTGGAGCGCCGTTTCCAGCCTGTGATGGTGTTGGAACCTTCCGTGGAAGATACAATCAGCATCTTGCGCGGACTCAAGTCGCGTTACGAAGTTCACCACGGTGTTCGCATCACGGACCCAGCCGTCATCGCTGCCGCCACGCTTTCCAACCGCTACATCACGGATAGAAAGCTGCCCGACAAAGCGATTGACCTGATTGACGAAGCCGCGGCGCACCTGCGCGCCGAGATAGACTCGAAACCGCAGGCGCTTGATGAGGTAGACCGGCAAATTATGCAGCTGGAAATTGAACGCCAGGCCCTCCAAAAAGAAAAGGACCAGGCTTCAAGGGAACGGCTGCAAAAGCTTGAAAAAGACCTGGCGGACCTGCGCGAAAAATCCAGCGCGCTGAATGCCCGCTGGAAGACGGAAAAAGACGCGATTGCCGGCCTGCGGGCGCTGAAAGCCCAGCTGGAAGAAACCGAACAGGAAATGGAACAGGCCGAGCGCGACGCCAACCTGGAAAAAGCGGCCCGCCTGCGCTACGAAACCCTGTATCAACTCAGGGAGAAAATTCGCACCGCGGAAGCAAAACTGAAAGAGCTTCAGCAGAACGGCGCCTTACTCAAAGAAGAGGTCGATTCCGAGGAAATCGCGGAGATTGTGGCAAAGTGGACAGGCATCCCCGTGAATCGTCTTTTAGAGGGCGAAATGGAGAAGCTGCTGCACATGGAAGAACGGCTGCATCAGCGCGTCGTCGGCCAGGATGAAGCGGTAACCGCGGTCTCCAACGCTGTGCGCCGCTCCCGCTCCGGCATGCAGGACCCGAACCGGCCAATCGGTTCTTTCATCTTCCTCGGGCCAACCGGCGTCGGAAAGACGGAACTCGCGCGCGCTCTGGCGGAATTTCTCTTTGATGACCAGAACGCGATGGTGCGCGTGGACATGAGCGAATACCAGGAAAGGCACACCATCAGCCGGCTTTTCGGCGCGCCGCCTGGTTATGTCGGCTATGAGGAAGGCGGCCAGCTCACGGAAGCCGTCCGCAGGCGTCCGTACAGCGTGGTGCTTTTCGACGAAATCGAAAAAGCGCACCCGGAAGTGTTCAACGCGCTGCTACAGGTGCTGGATGACGGCCGCATGACTGACGGTCAGGGCCGCACAGTGGACTTCCGCAACACCCTGATTATCATGACCAGCAACCTCGGCTCCCAATTGTGGTCCGACCCGAAAACCGCGGGTCAGGTCAGCCGCGATCAGGTCACGGATATCCTGAAGGCTTTCTTCAGGCCTGAATTCCTGAATCGGGTCGATGAAATTGTCATCTTCAAGCCGCTGACCAAAGAAGACCTGGTGGCGATTGTCGGTATCCAGCTAGGCCGTGTGGCGGATTTGCTTGCGGCGCGCGGCTTCACCCTCAAAATCACTCCCGCGGCTTCGGCCTGGCTGGCAGAGGTGGGTTTTGAGCCGGAATTTGGAGCGCGGCCGCTCAAACGCGCCATCCAGCGCGAAGTGCAAGACCCACTGGCGCTCAAAATCCTTTCCGGGGAGTTCCGCGAAGGCGATACCATCACTCTGGACGCCGGACCGGACGGCCTGGTGTTTCTGAAATAAAAAAACGCACGACAAACGGCGCGCCGTGATTATCAGGCGCGCCACTTTTTTTTCGAAAATTTTCTGCACGCGGTCAATTCAGCGGAGACGCGCAGCGAAAACCAAAGCTGATTTTGTGGGCATCAGGTTCGTGGTCGGAGTTGTACGAGATGCGCAGCCGACTCCAGGAATAGTCCCACGAACCGCCCTTCACGATTTTGTTAAATCCCAAACCCTGGGCGAATGGGTCCACGCTCACCCGTATGCCGTTCGCGTCCAAGACATACCAGTCCTGTACCCATTCCCACACGTTCCCCGCCATGTCCATCACCCCATAAGGCGACGCGCCTTCCGGCAGGCTGCCTACTGGCAGGGTATCCCCTACGCAGTTCGAACCTCTCCGCTCATCTTTCGCGTTGGCTTTATCGCAGCTGGGTTCGCTATCTCCCCAGGGATAGGCCCGCAGGTCTGTGCCGCGCGCTGCCTTTTCCCACTCAAATTCGGTGGGCAGCCGTACCCCTGCCCAGGCGCAGTAGGCGGCGGCTTCCGTCCAGGAAATATTCGCGGCTGGGTAGTCCGCATAGTCTGGGTTTCCGTAATACGAAACCCGGCTGGCAGAATACAGGTACGCCGGCTCAGGGCACCCGCCATCGGCCACGCACAGCGCGTATTGGCGGTTGGTGACCTCAAATTTATCAATGTAATACGCGTCCAGGCTTATGCGGCGGCTGGGCAGTTCGTCATCCGGGCAGTCAAAGCCGCCGTTGTGCCCCTGCAGGCAGCCGGTTGTGAACGTTCCCGCTGGGATTAGCACTTCCACCGCGCCGTCTTTTGGCCGGACGCGCTCCCCCGCGCGCGCTGTGGGTGTAGAAGTCTTTTCAAGCTGCGCGGTCACGGTTGCCGTGCTGGTTTTGGCAGCAGCCTCAGCCTGCCCGCTTAGCTCCGCATCCGATTCACCAGCCAGCCCGCGCGCCAGCGCGGAAACGCCCTGCTCCCCCAGGCGGGCAGCAATTTGGGGGCTCGCCTGCAGGCTGTAAACACCCCGCAGCGCGTAAGGCTGCTGCCGGAAATCCGACTGAAGCGGCGAGATACCGTCAATGGCAAGCACGCGATAATCTGCTTGGATCCTGTTCAGCGGCACAATTGCCCACACGGAGGCCTTAAGTTGGTCGGAGAGGCTGTTTTTTTCGTTAGGCGCCAGACTGATCATCTCGCTCAGGCTTTCCTCTTCTGCCGGCTCGCCCAGCAGCCCTAACAGCGCGTTGTAATCCTCCGCGTAAATGACAAGCTGCTGCAGCTGCATCAGACTGCCGCGCGCTTTTCCTTCCCAGGCAGCTTTCAGGTCCGCGCTGGCTGCCCCCTCCCGGAAAGACCAGGAAGGCGCGACAAGCGCGTATTCCCAATAGACCTGCGCCAAAATGACCTGTCCAGGCGCTCTGAACGCATCCAATCCCAGGGTCACGCTGCACGGGCCGGCTGCGCTGGCCCACTGGAAGCCCTCGGGCAGCACAAAATTCTCGCGAACGCGCGCGGGAACCTCCGGGGCAACCCAGATGTCCACGGCGCAGTCCGCGTTTTCCGGCGTGGCTGTTGGAAACGTTTCAGTCAGGGGCGCTCCGGAGCAGCCCAACAGCAGAGCGCAGATTATGACAGAAGTTAGCAGCGGAAAGAGTTTCATTTTTGGGGTCCCCGACAGCCTTGATTCTATCACGAACGGCCATTAAGCGATCATCCGGCAGATTGCTCTGCCGGATGATTTTCCGATATTACTTAGGGTTGATGCTTCCGCGTCCGCGCTTTACTTGAACAGCAGCGGGATAAAGAAGCTGTAGACATCGATGACGTGCAGGGTCACCGGGACGTTGATGGCAGGGGCAGGCGGATTCTTGACACGCAAGGTGGCGTGGTAGTCGCCCAGCACCAGGCCGGTAGAGTCGTAGGTGATAGTAACGTTCAGGCTTGAATCAGCGGGGACAGTTCCAGCAATCGGATCTTCAGCCAGCCAGGGCACATCCCCGCCAGCATCCAGGTTCAACTCCACATCGTCGACAAAGAAGTTGCCGCTGTCGACGGTGACGGAGTCAAACTTAATCTCATGGGTGTCTCCATCAGCGAAATCCGACACATCAACCGTCACCAGGCGGTAACCAAGCACGCCGCAGGCCGGGTCGCTGCCGTCGGTTCGCCAAATCTCAGTGCCATCTATCTTCAGGGCCAGGTAGTTGCTCGCGCCGGCGGTGCCGCAGACGTATTGCTCCACGTAGAAGGTCATTTCAGCAGTACCGGGCAGAATCAAGACATCCTGGGAGACATAACCCGTGTCACCCGAGCTTGAGCCGCCGAACCAGGACCAGACATCACCAGTATGAGGTCCGGTACCGGTTCCAGTGCCGCAGTCATCAACGGTGCAGAGTGGTGTTCCATAATTCTCGGAGTACTGTTCCCAGGGGCTGCTTGGGTCGGTGTACAACTCAAAACTTGGGTCCTGAATCAGTTGGTCAGCCAGAATTCCAGCCGCAGGCAGTTCAATCAGTTCAAAACTACCTTCTTGCGCGCCCGAGTTGACGACGGTGAGCGTCTGTGTGGTGACAGTATCCGCCACCTGAGATTGCTCAAGCTCTGTCGGCACAACGCTCAGGCAGGGAGCCAGCAGGCGCAGGTCAAAATTCATGGTCGCGGTGGAGCCGCCGACGATTTCGACATCTTCCTCGCCAATAGAAACATATCCAGCCGCAACGACCTCAATGTCATACAAACCGGCTGGAACAGTATAGGTGTAGTAACCGCTGGCATTCGTGCTGGTTGTGTACACAACCGAGCCGTCCTGCCAGAAGTTGACCGTCGCGCCAGCCAACGGAGCCGGATTGACATCGCAGGCTTCCATGCCCTTGACGGTACCGTTTAGGGTGCCGAAGGTGCTGGGAGCGGCGAGATGCAAAATCACAGGGATGTTGGGGTAAACGGACGGAGTGTCGTGTTTAATCTTTAGCGCGGCCAGGTAATCTCCGGGTTGGTTCAGGCCAGCGCCGGTTGGGTCAAAGACGATATCCACCTCAACCGACCCGCCAACGGGCACAGTGCCGCTTGTCGGGTCTTCGGAGAGCCAGGGCACATCCGAAACGCCGCCTGTGGCAATCGCCAGACAGTCAGTTTCCGCGCCGGATGGGAACGCGCCCACAAGAGCGCTCGCGCCCGTCGCGGTGTCGATGACGCGCAGTTCGCCGCTGGTGGAATATGCCGCCCAGTAGAGAATGCCAGCTGTCTCGTCGTAGTCCATACCCTGAGCATAGTTGGCGTTCACGCCTAATGAACCTACCAGAGTGACAGCCAGCGTGGCAGGATTAACCTTGAACAGGCTGTCTGAGGCAATGTCGACGATGTAAATCATATCGTCGTCGGTGTTGTAAGCCAGGTCGATACCGCAGGTAATGCCCGGCAAGGCGCCAAGCAGCGTGGTCGCGCCGGTGGCGGTATCCACAGTGGCCAGGTTGGAAGTAGCGCAGTCGGTTACCAGGCCGTAGAGGGTGCCGTCTGGGGTGCCAGTGACGCCCGAGAAGGTCTGGCCGGAAGGCGGGGTCGTCGGTCCAATCAGCGTCGCGGCGCCGTTGGCTGTATTGACAGCGTACAGGCGGTTGGTGTTGTAATCAACGGCATAGAGGGTGCTGAAATCACCGCCCACAAAGTCGCCGGCAAAAAAGTCATTGCTGCCCACGCCACCGACAATATTCCACACGCCGGGTACGGTTACATCCGGGATGTTCACCACGTTGTAGCCGGGGTAGACATCAACCGCGAAGGCGGGAGAACCGGCCAAAATGCCAGCCAGGCCCGAACCGGCCTTATCCTGCCCAGCGCCCTTGACTGCCTCAGGCGCGCGCCCAATGGAAACTGGGCGGGTGTCCTCGGGCAGCGCATCGGTAAAGGCCGGGATAGAAAGCGGCGG
>JAAYUC010000021.1 GCA_012517865.1 Chloroflexota bacterium
GACTGAGCTGATAGTTCAGCGCAGAGTGCTGGATGAAGCGATGAAATCCAAGCTTTCCGGCGGCGACGGCACCGAAGAACGCAAACCCAGGCGCAAGCTCGTGATTAAGGGGAAATAGTCCATGGACGAGGATATCCAGTTCGACGGAGACGATGAAGAGAAGTTTGATGACGAGAGCGACGTCCAGGAGAATCTGACCCCGGCGGATATTTACTTGCCGGAAGAGGAAAGCGCGAGCCAGGCTGAAGAGCCTATCCAGCTTTATCTGCGGGAGATAAACCGCAGCCGCCTGTTGGAATCCGAAGAAGAGTTCCAGCTTGCCATCTGCATTCAGTCGGAAAAAATCCTTTCTCTTTTTACCAGAGCTGATGACACCCTGAAGCTGTCGGGGCTTTATGCTTCCATCTCGCTGATGGCGGAAAAAACATACGCGGCAGCGCAGGTTTTAGGCACGCCCGCGCCGGATTTCGGGCGGATATTGGCAGAAGCTTCCGCGCTGAGGCGCAACTATCAGGAAGCTCTGCCTTCATATACGCACAGCTTCTTGCGGGACGACCGTTGGAAGCAGGATTCCAATTGGCAGAGCCTTGCCGGTTTTCTGTGCTCCCTGCTGACGGCGCTGTATTTGCTGCCCAGGCGGTTTCTAAGCATCATCTCGGAAATCACCGCGGAAACGGGCAGATTACCAGTCTGGGATGAAGTCTCCGAAATTCAACCAGACGCGGAAGAAATGCAGGCAAGCGTGCGAGAAGTGCGCGAAATTGCCCGGTTGGCCCGCCGCGATATGGTTGAATACAACCTGCGTCTGGTGGTGAGCGTGGCAAAACGCTACACCGGCAGGGGCATCAACCTTGAAGATTTGATTCAGGAGGGCAATCTGGGTTTGCTGCGGGCGGTCGAAAAGTTTGACCCGGCCCGCGGATTCCGCTTTTCCACCTATGCCACCTGGTGGATCAGACAGTCCATCAGCCGCCATATCCTGGAATACGCGCGAACGATTCGCATCCCGGTTCACATGGTGGAGTCTATCAGCAAGCTCATCAAGGTTCAGCACGCGCTGGTGCAGGAACTTGGGCGGGAACCGAATTTCGCGGAGATCGCGGCGGCTTCAGGGCTGATGTCGCCTGAGGATGAACAGGAAATCCGGCGGAATGCCTACGCGCGCGAGAATCTGCCCGCAGATTTGCTGCGGCGTTGGGATGAAGCCACAGAAAAAGTGGAGCAAATCCTCAAGACCAGCGAGGAGCCGGTTTCTTTGGAAAGCCCGGTTGGCGATGAGGAAAACAGCACGCTGGGAGATTACATTGAAGACGCGGACGCGCCCGAACCGATGGAAGCAGTCATTTTGGAAAGCCTGCGGGAGAGTGTGCGCAAGTCTCTGGATGACCTGACCGACAAGGAACGCGAGGTGCTGGAGCTGCGCTTTGGGCTGGTGGACGGCGTCTACCATTCCCTTGAGGAAGTCAGCGAAAAGTTCGGGCTGACCAGAGAGCGCATCCGCCAGATTGAAAGCTCAGCCTTGCGCAAACTGCGGGATCCCCGCCGCATGAATTCCCTGCGGGATTTTTTCCAGAGTTCCTGAACGACCGTCCCATTAACAAAAAAAGAGCCCGGCGTTACCGGGCTCTTTGCGCTGTTCTATCTCCAGCCGCGGCAGCCGCGCATTGGCATACGGACTCTCTGGTAGTCTTCCAGCTGTTCGGGCGTCATCACCTGAGGCTGGTAGACCTGATTAGTTTGAGATTCCCACGCGCGCACAAACGCGCCCAGGTGCATGCTCGACCCCTGCAGCAGGCGGCGGTACGCGCGCTGGATATCCGCGTGTGTGCTTTCGTCAATGGCCTTTTCAAGGTCGAGGACATCCAGTTCTTCGATATAAGCGCCGACTTTCAGGGCCTCCTCTTCAGATTCCAGACCTCTGGAAACCAAATCATCATAGAGCTGGTCGAAAACCGGGTCGCCAAACTCTCCCGCTTCAAGCTGGTCAAGATTGGAACTGATGCCGTAAACGCCTAGCAGCTGGAACATCCTATCAAAATGATTGGTCTCGCTGCGGGCTATGCGCTGAAAGAGGGGCAGGTCCCATTTTTCGTACAGCGCAATATAGACATCATGCGCCAGTTTTTCCTCCGCGGCCATGTGCAGGAGGGTGGTGCGTTCCGCTTCACTTAGGTCTTCGGGAGCGGCAGTCTGCGCGCTGGCAGTATTGAAAATCGCGCTGAGCCCAGCCGCGGCCAGTCCAACAGCCAGACTGAGCAGTAAAATTTTAGTGATAGTTTTCATTGTTTACTCCATTTCGTTATAATGAGGAAAATCCTCTTTCACTAATCTATCAGGCATTCGTTGGAATTCTGTGAATAAACCGTGAAGATGTTGTGAAGGTTTTCATTCCCTTGCTGGAAAGGCGGAACAGTGGCTGAAAAATCATCAAAAAACGCGGGTGAGCGCGGCGAGATGCCTTTATATCAGCGCGTTTACGCGCTTGTGAAGCAGATTCCGGCGGGAAAAGTAGCTACATATGGTCAGATTGCCCGCATGGTGGGGGGCTGCTCGGCGCGCATGGTGGGCTATGCCATGAGCGCGCTGCGCGACGGGCGCGACATGGAAGTCCCCTGGCAGCGCGTGATTAACGCGCAAGGACGCATCAGTTTGCACGGCATTGGTTCAGCAGAGCAGCGCTTTCGGCTGGAAGATGAAGGGGTTGTTTTCGACCAGAATGATCGCGTGGATTTTGACCTCTACGGATGGATGCCGTAGGTAATTTTTCTGTCCGGGCCTTGGGAAGAGGAGTGGGTTATGCGGGAATTCTTGCGGCTCAGTAATGTGACCTCCGCTCGGATGTTTTTGGAACGCGTCAGTCCTGTCCTGGAGCGGGATGAGGAGAAGTACGCGCTGCCGCTGGGGGTAGGCTTGCGGCATTACTCCTCACCTGAGGCAAACCAACAAGACCTACTTTGCGCGCTTGTGGAAACCGCTTCGGGAGAGACGCGGGCAGCTGCGCTGCGAACCGCCCCACATTATTTGATAGTATGGTCCGATCCGGTCTCTGAGCCCGCCCTGGAAATACTCGCGGATTCCCTCTCCTCGCGGGGAACGGCGCTGCCCGGTGTTACAGGCCCGGCGGATGCCAGCGCTTGTTTTGCCGGCTTTTGGTGTGCTCGCGCCGGGGTCGAGGCAAGGTTGGAAACACGCCAGCAGGCTTACGCCTTGCGCACGCTAAATCCCGTGCGTGTTCCTGATGGAGCGCTTCGGAAAGCGCGTCCCATCCACGCGCCGCTTATTTTGTGCTGGATTAATGCCATGATTCTTGAAACGGGTTCGGCCAACCAGTCTCCCTGGACATCAGAGGATGTCAGCGTGCTCATCCGCAGCGAGAGCGCTTACCTGTGGTTCAGCCCGGAAGGCCCGGCCGCGATGGCGTATTTCAACCGGCCAACCCGGCACTCCGTAGCAATTTCCGGAGTTTTTACGCCGCCCGAAAAGCGCGGAAACGGTTTCGCGACCGCCCTCGTCGCGGGAATGTGCGCGCGCGCTCTGAACGCAGGGCGGGAGATAGTCACGCTTTTTACGGATGCGGCAAATCCAATCAGCAACGCGGTCTACCGGCGGGTGGGTTTTCATCCAGTGTGCGTGTATCATCAATACCGATTTTTATCCAACCAGAGCGCGCTGGCAGAAAGCTCTGACAGCGCGCGGAAATGAGCAGCGCGGAGAACCCAGCCATGAGAACTATCGGAGCGAAAGAACAGCGGGCTATTGAAGAAGCTGCAGCGGCAGCAGGAACGCCGCCAGCAGTGTTGATGCGGCGGGCCGGAAAGGCGCTGGCAGAACGGATACTCTCCCTGAGAGCTGAACGCGGGGAGGAACAGGTTGCGATTCTGTGCGGAGCCGGCAACAACGGCGGTGATGGATACGCTGCTGCCGTGTTTTTACATGAACAGAACGTTGCGCTGCGTTTATATGAATCTGAAAACGCGGCCCGGGCTGGCGGGCCGGACGCGCAGGCTTTCCGCGCGGCCTGCCTCGCGCGCGGTATCCAGCCAGAACTTTTTAAGGAGTACGTGCCCGCGCCGGGCATCATCCTGGATGCTGTGTTTGGGAGCGGCTTTCGCGCGGACCGTCCGGTCAGCGAGGAATTCAGGCAGTTGGTTGCGCGCGTCCAGGAGGCGCGCGCGCGCAAACAGGCTTACGTGCTTAGCGCGGACCTGCCTTCAGGGGTGCAGGCGGATAACGGCAGTACGGCCGAAGCGGTAATCCCGGCCGATGAAACTCTATGCTTCATCTGCCCCAAAACCGGAGTGTACAGTTACCCCGGACGCAAATTTACCGGGCGGATAAACATGCACGACCTGGGGTTAGGTGAAACTTTCATTAACGAGGTTTGGGAAAGAGAACAGTTTTGTACCCCTTCTGTGCTGACATCCAGCGAAGTGAGCGCCTGGCGGCCGGCGCGCGCGGCGGACAGCCACAAGGGCAGTTTTGGCAGGCTGGCGGTGTTGGCGGGCAGCGTGGGGCTGGCGGGCGCGGCAGTGCTGGCCGGACGGGCAGCCTTGACGGCCGGGGTGGGCTATGTGGATTTACTGGTGCCGGAGCAGATTTATCCCGCCGTCCTGACCGCTGTGCCTTCAGTGCTCAGTCAGCCGCTGCCAAAAGAAGCGGGCGAGCGGCTGGCGCTCTGGCGCGAAAGCCTGCGGAAATGCAGCGCCGCCCTGGCAGGCCCGGGGCTTGGCGCGAACGCGGACCGGGAATTAATCCTGGCCGCGGCCGCGGAGGCCCCCCGCCTGGTATTGGACGCCGACGCCCTGAACCTGCTTGGCAGACTGGAAACGCTGGAAAGCGGGCGGGCAGCATTAAAGGACCGCCAGAAGCGGGGTTTGGAGCCTGCTGTGCTCACGCCGCACCCGGGTGAATTCAGCCGGCTGTGCCCGGAGTATGCAGACCTTGTCGCGCTGGACAGGATAAACAGCGCGGCAGCGCTGGCCCGTCTGACTGGCAGCGCCGTCGTGCTCAAGGGGGCTGGCACAGTGAGTGCCTTTCCTATCGGGCTGGAGCAGCCTGAAATTTGGATTAACAGTACCGGCAACGCCGGTATGGCCAAAGCCGGCTCGGGGGATGTGCTTTCCGGGTTGTTGGCGTCTTTTCTGGCGCAAAAACTGCCTCTTAAGGAGGCTGTCCTGTCCGCGGTCTTTTTGCACGGCCTTTCCGCGGATATACGCGCCGGGGAATTGACCGAACGCGCCCTGACCCCTGAAGACATCCTTGAAGGTTTACCCGCCGCGTTCCGGCAGGCAGGCTGGGATAAATAAACTCCGCGCGAATTTTAGCTTACAATTGGCTCCAATGCGCTTAAACGTCGTAACCACACCGGAAGATATTCAGCCTTATCTGCGGGATGAATCCAGCTGGACAGGCGCCGCGGAGAGCGTTTCCTTTCCGCAGTCCGAGGACGAGATTCGCGAAGCTCTGCGGGTTTACAGCCAAAAAGGCGCGCCCATCACAATTCAGGGCGCGCGCACCGGCATTACCGGCGCGGCTGTGCCTGTTGGCGGGCATGTGATAAATCTGAGCCGCTTCTCGCGCGCGTTAGGGATGCGCTGGGACGACGCCGACAACCGCTTTTTGCTGACAGTTCAGCCGGGCATGCTGTTCAGTCAGGTACAAAAAGGCCTGGCTGACAAAGAGTTTAATACCCAGGGCTGGAGCAGGGAATCCCTGAGCGCCTACCGCCGGTTTTGCGCGGAAGGACGCTGGTCTTTCGCGGCGGATATCACCGAAACTTCAGCCTCCATTGGGGGCATGGTTTCTACCAACGCTTCCGGAGCCAAGTCTTATCTCTATGGGCCGATGCGCGCCCACGTGGTGGGACTGCGCCTGCTTTTGGCGGACGGACGGGCTGTGACACTTCGGCGCGGAGAGCAGTTCGCTCAGGGCGGCTTTTTTCGGCTGCGCCTGGAGGACGGCACTGCGGTGGAAGGCCGGCTGCCATCGTACCGCATGCCGGCTGTCAAGAATGCTTCGGGCTACTACATCAAGCCGGATATGGACCTGCTGGACCTTTTTATTGGCTCGGAAGGCACGCTCGCGGTTGTCACGGAAATCACCCTTGCGCTTTCCCCCACGCCCGCGCGCTCCATTGGCCTGCTGGCGTTTTTCGGGGACATGCCGGGCGCCCTGAAATACGTTCAGGCGCTTAAGCGGCTGCAAGGAACGCAAAAACCGGCCGCCATTGAGTATTTTGACCGGGCCTGCCTGGATATGATTCGCGGGGAACAATTGGAAGCGCGCTCCCACAAAGACCTGCCGCTGCTGCCTTCAGCGGAAGCGGTCTACGTAGAATTTCATCAACCAACGCAGGCGGATGCCGACACCCGTCTGCGGCAGGTCCGGCTGCTGCTGCAAGAAAATGGCGGAAAACCGGCGGAAACCTGGCTGGCCGCCACCCCGCAGGACCTGGAAAAACTGATTGGCTTCCGGCACGCGGTGCCCGAAAGCATCAATCACATCATCGCGGAACGCAAACGCGGAACCCCGATGCTGACCAAACTGGGTACGGATATGGCTGTGCCCGATGATAAGCTGGCGTGGGTGCTGAACCTTTACGCGGAATCTCTGGGCACGCTTGGGCTGGAAGGGTTGAAATTCGGCCACATTGGGGATAACCACCTGCATGTGAATATTCTGCCCGCGACCGCGGAGGACTACCGGCGGGGGAAAGCGCTTATTCAGGAGTGGGCGCGCCAGGTAATTGCCGCCGGGGGGACAGTCTCGGCGGAACATGGCATTGGAAAGCTGAAAACCGCCCAACTGCTTGATATGTACGGGCGGGAGGCTGTGAAAGAGATGCGCGCGCTCAAGCGCTGCTTTGACCCGCTTGGATTGCTCAATCCTGGCAATATGTTTGTTAGCGAGGAAAGCGGATGAGCATGGAAATCGTTGTTTGCGTCAAGCAGGTGCCGGCCAGCACGCGTGTGAAGCTGAACGCGACCACCAATACAATTATCCGCGAAGGGATTGAAATGATGCTCAATCCTTTTGACGCTTACGCGCTGGAGGAAGCTTTGCGGGTCAAGGCCGGCGCGGGCGGAAGGGTTACGGTGATCAGCATGGGCATCCCGAGCGCCGCGGAGTTGCTGCGTTACGCCCTCGCTCTGGGCGCGGACAGAGCGGTTTTGCTGAGCGATAAGCGCTTTGCCGGCGCGGATACGCTGGCAACCGCCTATTCCCTCGCGGCCGCTGTGCGCAAACTGGGCGCCTGTGACCTGATCCTTTGCGGCCGGCAGGCTGTGGATGGGGATACCGCGCAGGTGGGGCCTTCTCTGGCGCAAAAGCTGGGCATTCCGCATCTGACCGCTGTCAGCCGTTTGGAATTGTCCAGCCAACGGCGCGTGCTGTGTGAAAAAATGACCGACGAAGGCTACCAGGAGATAGAGCTTGGGCTGCCGGCACTTTTGACTGTGGTCAAAGAGATTAATACCCCGCGCTTCCCGAACCTGGAGGATTATCTGCGGACGCTTGACGCGGCAGTGGAAATCTGGAGCGCGGATGACCTGGAAGTTGACCACGCCCGGATAGGTTACGACGGCTCGGCCACCTGGGTGATGTCCACCACTGCCACGGAACGCCGCAAGAACGGCAAGGAGATTCTGGGCCCGCCGCAGGAAGCGGCTGAGTTAATCCTGGGCACGCTCAGGCAGATGGGCTGGCAGCCGGCAAGTGAGGGCAGGCGTGAGTGAAATCCGGATAGTGGCGGATAAATGCACCGGCTGCCGGCAGTGCCTTCCGGCCTGCCCGTATGGGGCAATCAGCATGCGCGCCAAAAAGGCGTTTATTTCCGCGGACTGTGTTTTCTGCGGGGCGTGCGTGCCAGTCTGCCGCTTTGAGGCGATTGAACTTTTCACCGAAGCTCCCGCTCAAGAAGGTGCGCCAGCCAGCAGCGGCATCTGGATTTTCGCGGAACAATCTGACGGGAAAGTCAAGCCGGTTGTGCTGGAACTGCTGGGCGAGGCGCGCGCGCTCGCCCGGAAAAAGACCAACAAAATTACCGCGATTTGGCTGGGGCCGCGGGAACCTGAGCAATTCCGGGCTCTCATCGCTCAGGGGGCGGATGAAGTCATCGCGGTGGCTGACCCGCGCCTGGCTCAGCGCGATGAGCTGCTTTATCCGCAGGTCCTGACGCGTCTGGTCGAAACTTACCGGCCTGAAATCTTCCTTTTTGGCGCGACGGGTTTTGGGCGTTCCATTGCGCCGCGAACAGCCTCAGCCCTGGATACCGGCCTGACGGCTGACTGCACGCGCCTCGATATTGACCCGCAAAGCGGTCTGCTGCTGCAGACCAGGCCGGCCTTTGGAGGGAACTTGCTTGCCACCATACTCTGTCGCACGCGCAGGCCGCAGATGGCTACTGTGCGGCCGAAGGTGATGCGGGCTCTTCCTGCGGATTTTTCCCGACAGGGCAGCGTGCGTCTGGAGAACCTGGATATAAGCGGCCTGGCGGGGCTGGAAATTAAGTCCGCCCGCGCGAACAAGGCAGACAGCCCAGGCCTGGACAGCGCTGAAATCGTGGTGGGGGTCGGGCGCGGGATAGGCAGCGCGCGGCAGATAGCGCTCTATCGCAGGCTGGCAGCGGCGCTGGGCGCCGGGCTGGCAGCGACCCGCGCAGTGGTGGATTTGGGCTGGCTGGAGTATCCCCATCAAGTCGGGCAGACAGGCGTCACCATCGCGCCAAAGGTCTACCTTGCCTTTGGAATTTCCGGTTCTGTCCAGCATATGGCCGGCCTGGCGGAAAGCACGCATCTAATCGCGGTGAATAAAGACGAAAACGCCCCGATTTTTGCCGCAGCGGATGAACGCGTGCGGGCGGACTGCAACGAGGTGGCGGCCGCGCTGTTGAAGCAAATCAGCGGGGAGAGCGCGCGGGAATAAATCCACATATATTTGGAATGGCTGCCCGCTATTCTGTGATTGAAAGGATGTGTCTTTTGTCATCCTGAGGGTGATGAAGGGTCCGGTTTTTATAACCAGGAGAATTTTTGCCTTTGGCTCAAGATGACAGCCGTATGGCCCGGAACGACGCACCCGCTGCCGGCGAATGAGAGCGCATTTGCGGGCCACAAATAAAAAAACGGCTGCCACTTTGGGCAGCCGCTTTAAATGCCGGGCGGATATTTTACTCTTCTTCTTTCAGTTCCTTCTGGCGGGCTTCGATAATTTCCTGCGCCAGGTGGGTCGGAACCAGGTCATAGTGATCAAATTCCATGCTGAAGTGGCCGCGGCCTCCGGTCATGGAGCGCAGCGTGGTGGTGTAGCGCAGCATTTCGGCCAGGGGAACGGTGGCGGTCACAACGGAACGGCCTTTTTCGGTGTCCATACCCTGCACGCGCGCGCGGCGGGTGTTCAGGTCGCCGAGGATATCGCCCATGTTGGCTTCCGGAACAACTATCGTTACCTTCATGATGGGTTCGTAGAGCACGGGGTTGGCATCCTTGAATGCCAGTTTGAAGGCTTCGCGTCCCGCAATTTCAAAGGCGATTGGCTTGGAATCCACGGGGTGTTCCTTGCCGTCGAAGACTGAAACGCCCACATTGTGCACTGGATAACCTGCCACCACGCCTTCCTTCATGACGGAACGGATGCCTTTTTCGATGGGAGCCATGTAGCTGCTGGAGATGGCGCCGCCGAAAACGTCGTTGCTGAAGCTGAATTCTTCATCCTTGATGGGGAAGACTTTCAGGTGAACTTCGCCAAACTGACCGGAACCGCCGGTCTGCTTCTTGTGCCGGTACATCGCGCTGGCTTCTTTGGTGATGTGTTCCTCATACGGAACTTTGGGCTCCAGCAGGTTCATGCTCATCTGGAATTTTTGCTCGGCACGGCGCACTGCCACATCAATGTGTTGGTCGCCCATGCCAAACAAAAGCGTCTGGCGGGTAGCCGCTTCCATATGCCAGGACAGGGTCAGGTCCTCTTCGCACAGGCGGGTCAGGGTCGTGCTCAGTTTTGCCGCGTCGGACTGCGTCTTGGGGCTGACCGCGACGCGGTAAAGCGGAGCAGGATATTCGGGCATCGGCAGGATCAGGCTCTGCTCTTTTGTGGTCAGGGTATCGCCGGTGGTGGTCAGGCTCAGTTTGGCAACCGTGCCGATATCACCGCTGTGGATGACAGAAACGGGCAGGTTTTCTTTTCCGAAAGGAATCTGCATGCCGGCCAGGCGCTCTTCTTCGCCTTTGTTCGCGTTCCAGGCGCGGGAATCAGAGCTCATCACGCCGGAGAACACGCGGAAGAATGTCTGCTTTCCAACAAAGGGGTCCGCGGTAGTTTTCCAGACGTAGGCCGCGAGCGGACCGGAATCGTCAGCGGTTAATTCCACCTCTCCCTTGGGAGACTGGGCAGTGACGGTCGGGCGCTCCAACGGGGAAGGGGCCAGTTTGCTGAGGGCTTCCAGCATCGGCGCGATGCCAATCATATGGCCGCCGGCGGCTACCATGACAGGGATGACGTTGCTGACCTGAATGGCCTTATGGAGACCCTGCAGCGCTTCTTCGGTCGTCAGGTCGCCGTTTTCAAAATACTTCTCTAAAAGCGAATCCTCGCCTTCGGCAGCGGCTTCGATAAGCTTGAGGCGGGCTTCTTCCGCTTCGGCCTTATATTCTGCCGGGATTTCCACGACAGTTTTGCCGTCGCCCTGGTAAGCTTTCATGCTAATCAGGTCAATCACGCCTTTGAAATCCGCTTTTTCGCCCCAGGGGAGCTGCATCGGAATCAGGCGGTAATCGGTTTGTTCCTGCACAGACGCGAGCGCCTTTTGGAAGCTGGCATTTTCGCGGTCCATCTTGTTAATCACCATGAACATCGGCAGGTTAAACTTTGCCGCGTAGTTCATCGCGGTTTCCGTTCCAACTTCCATGCCGCCAACCGAATCAACCAGGATTAGAACGCTGTCCGCCACGCGCATGGCCGAGATGACTTCTCCGACAAAGTCTGAATAACCGGGGGTATCCAGCAGGTTCAGTTTCAGGTCTTTGTAGAGCACCGGGATAACTGAAGTAAAAAGAGAAATACCGCGGCGGTGTTCTTCATCGTCAAAGTCCGAAACGGTGGTTCCATCTTCAATTTTGCCAAGGCGGGTAGTAGCGCCGGTAAAGTACAAAAATGCTTCGGTGAGCATGGTCTTGCCGGAGTTGCTGTGGGACGCAAGAGCGATGTTGCGTACAGAAGCTGTCGAGAATTCTTTCATGGATGTGACCTTCCTTATTTGTTGCGCGGCGGGTCAGCGCCGCGCGTTATAGAATAATTGGTATCGATAAATATGCCAATTTTTCATTATATCAAAAAACTTATCGGACTCCAAATCAATCCGGGGTTTTATGACATTTTCAAGTTATTTTTGTGAGGGAAAATGTTTTTCCTGTCTTAATTGGTGGAAATCCTGGTTATAAAAGGCCGCAAGCGCCTCAGGCTCATTCAGGAATCCTGGCAGGCAGGAATTCCTTTATACGGCAGGCAATCCCCAGAAAACCGACCGGGCATCTTCAGGGTCAGACCAGCTGTGGGGCTCATTTTCCCAAATCGGGCAGGCTTTCTGACCCACTTTACAACTATATAAATTCGTCTGGTCTCAGAGACAAAAAGAGGGCGGCATATTTGCCGCCCTCTTTTTGTAAAGCGTGCCGTCTGGTTGTTATTTGCGCAGCATGGGCAGGTACATTTCGTACGACCAACGTTCCGCGGTATTCAGGAAAGAGCCATTGTAACCAGCAATCGCGTAGAGAACCGGGCCAATATTGGCGTAGGCAAAGGTGCGCCTGCCCTGCAGCATAACCGCTGGCACGGTTTTCCACACGCCGCTGTATCCGGCATTGGTGTCATAGACCTCGCAGGTCTTGAAGTAGTTAGACCACCCGCCTCCGCAGACAAACAGGTACTTGCCTATGCTGTACGCTCCCGGAGCTGCCCGGGCTGTCTGCATGTGGTTAACCATATGCCAGGTATTGTCCGCAGGGTCGTAGGCTTCGACGATATTGGTATTACTTATCACACCATCCCGGCCACCAACCGCGTAAATTTTCCCGTTGACAGGCACCCCGGCCAGGTATCCGCGCGCCGTATTCATGGAGGGGATACCCGACCAGCGCGAGCCGGCCGCTGCGGAGGGGTTATACACATGCGCCACGTTAATAAAAACTTCTCCCGTCGTGACTCCACCGAATACATACAACAACCCATTTAACGAAGCGCAGCCTGCGCCCAGCAAGGGCATTGGCAGGGGGTCTGTAGTAACCGACAAATACAAGGAGAAAATCAGCCTCGGGTGCTGATTAGTTTGGAGCTATTCCCCGAAAAGCAGGCGCGGGCTTCAGGCGAAATGAAAGGGAGCTTTTCAGGAGGGATTCGCGCTCTCCGCGTTGGCGCCAAACAAAAAGATGAGTGGAAAGCGCAGGCGGCCCGCCCAAAAGCGTTCGTGATGGCTCTCGCCCGGGAAAAACAGGCTCATGTAATGCTCTCCGGAAACGTATCCATGCCGCAGTGCCAAAGCGTCCATTTTTTCCTGCCACGGCGCGTACTCCGCGTCCAACCCTTCGCTGCCGTAATCAAAGTAGAGCCTGTGTTCTCCGGCAGACGGAAGTTTTTCTTCCAGGTATGCCAAAAACGCGCCGCCGCCAATTGGCCAATGTGTGCTCAGGCAGCCGGCGCCGCCAAAAACCCGCGGATACTCACACACAGCGTACAGAGATATCAGTCCTCCCATCGAGGAACCCATCAGGCAGGTCTGCCGAGCGCCGCTTTGCGTGCGGTAGTTCGCGTCGATGAAGGGTTTGACGACCTCCACAATCCAGCGCAGGTAAAGGTCTGAAACAATCCGTTTGACGCGCCGGTTCGTTTCGCGCAAATAAGCTGTCAGCTCAGCTGCTCCGGCATCGGTCCCGACCGGTCTGGCGGGGAGATAATCGCCCAGGCGGTTGGGGGTGTTCCACAAACCCACCACAATTGGCGGGGTAATCAGATTGGCGTCAGCGAGCGCGCTAATATTTTCGGCAGCCTGCCAGCCCGGAAAAACGCGCGGTTTGGGTTTGAACAGATTCTGGCCATCGTGCATGTACAGGACCGGAAAGCGTGCCTCCGGCTGTTCATCGTATTTTTGGGGCAGCCAGACCTCGACTCTGCGCTCTGGCAAACCAGGAAGAGTAGGGAGTTTGTGTTTGTGTAATGGCGGGGTTGGCATCATTGTTGGGATTCCTCTCAAGAGTCCGGGCGGGTCTGTCGTGCCGTTTGGCGTTTGAGGATATAATTGTATCGGATAACTTCTGAGGAGAAAATATGAAAACTTACCGTCTTGACCCAGCCAAACTGCCCGGACAGAAAAAGACGCTCATCCTGGTATACGGCATCACTTTTTTGGTAATGGCCGCTCTTTCTGTGGGCATCAACTGGAACCGCGAGAGCATGAAGTCTTTAATCTGGATGATTCCATTGATTGCCGCGCTGTTTGTCTATTCCGGCTTGCGCGCTTACAAGCAGCGCAAGGAACTTTGGGAAGAATATTCCTTTCAGGTTTCAGAAGATGGGTTGGTGCTGCACCAGCCGAAGTACCCGGATTTGAAGCTCTCAAAAACCGACATTACGGGGATTGAGGACGTCAAAGCCGGCGCGTATGTCTCGACGACGCGCGGAAGGCGTTTGTTCGCGATTACCAAATTATTCCCCGATGCTGATTATGAGGAGCTGCGCGCGCTGATGCAGCGCTGGATAGAAGAAAACAAGCGCTCCGCGCCAGCGCAGGAAATCTCAGCGGCGGAGAGCGCCGACGTGCCTGCGCAGGAACTGGAAAGCTCTGCCGGGCTGATGGAATCTCAGCAGGATGACGGTACGGCGGAAAAAGAAGAATAAGAAGGACGTTAAAAGCGAAAATCTGACCGGTTCAACGACGAGCCGGTCTTTTTTTCAGCCCGGAGCAGCCGGCCCCCTGAACGCAATCTCTCAGCGCAGGCGTTTAATCATTTTCCAGGCTGGCTCGCGCACAGTCTTCCAGACGCCCTGATCATCCTGGTACTGCCAGACTCCTGAACTGTATCCGATCACCTGATAGCCGTGGCGCTCGTAGAGCTCGCGCGCCCTGGGATTATCCTGCGCCACATTCAAGCGGACGATTAAAAATCCGCGCAGCAGCAGCTGGTTTTCCACATAACTGAGCATATAGCTCCCCAGGCCTTGATTACGGTAAGCCGGTTTTATGCGGAAAGAAAATAAGTACGCCCGGTGCCGTCCGTCGGCGATTTCCTTGCTGCGGGAATAAAGCAGCAAAAAAACCTGCCCAACCATCTGACCGCTGCTGGTTTCTGCGATGTATATCAGCGTCGTTCCGGCTTTAAACGCCTCGAAATGCTCCGCGTAAAGCCTTCGGAAGTGCTGGTACTGGCCTTCCCATTCCAGCGCTGGCAGGTCGGTCTCGCGGATGGGGCGGATGAGGATTTCTTCGCCGTCCGGAAATTGAAATATTCCTGGTAATTCAGGGGGGAGGCTCATCGGGCGGAAAGGAGCTGTTCGAGCAGGGCGGCTTCTTCCTCCGCGGAGGTTACGCTGCCGTCAAGCCAGGCGTCTCTGAGCGCGTTCAGAATTTTCTGGAATTCCGGGGAAGGCGCGAGGCCCCTGGCGCGCAGGTCGTCGCCCGTGGTGAGGGGTTTCACGTGCAAGTAGCGGGTCATGTACAGGCGCAAAGGTTCGCGCAAAGCGGGGTCTTCGGTGCTTTGATAAACAGCGGTGAGCGCTAGGCGGGAGAATCCCTTAAGCTCGCGCACCACCTGGCTTGGCTTCATATTTTTCAGCCCCGGCAGCAAACGGCGCAGTTTTCCGGTGTCAAGCACCGCCGAGACGACTCTGGCAGGCAGGCGCAGACGCGCGCTGACTTCTGCCAGATGGTCCTCGGAGAGGTCTTCCAACCAGTAACAATACCCCAGCACCTGGCGAAGATTTAATTGGCTCTCGTGCGTTTCGGTGCTCCATTCAGCGCGCTCGGCGGGTTGGTTCAGGTACGCAATCCGCGCGTCAATGTTCGCGTTCCAGGTGAGGTGCGGATTGATGACTTCAAGGACGCTCAGGCGGTCCATGGCCCGCAGCGCGCTGGCAATGTTATATTCAAGAAACATCAAATCCAATTCATGCCTCAGCCGCGGACCTGAAATCTCATTCAGGAGGGAAAGGCTGGAACTTAAAAGGCTGAGGGTTCTTGGGTCCAAACGGAAATCAAACCGCGTGGAAAAACGTACCGCACGCAAAATCCGCGTGGCATCGTCCACAAAGGAAAGCGCGTGCAGCACCCTGATAATGCGATTTTGCAGGTCGTGATAGCCGCCCCAGAAGTCGTAGAGCTTGCCGTAGTAAGGGGAGTCCAGGCGCAGCGCCATGGTGTTGATGGTGAAGTCGCGGCGGTGCAGGTCCATTTTTATGCCGCTGCGTTCGACTGTCGGCAGGGCAGCCGGCCGCTCGTAGAATTCGGTGCGGGCGGTGATGACATCCAGATGCTGCGGGAGCGCCTGAAAATCCATGGGTTGGTCAGGAAGAAGCTTCTGAGCCAATTCCTCGCGTGAATCGCCGATTAACCATTTGGCTGTTCCAAAACGGGGATGGGTGACTGCTCTGCCGCCGTAGGTTTCCACCAGTTTGGCTACAAAGATGCCCGCGTCGCCTTCGACAACAATATCAAAATCCTGGCTGGGCTGCTTTAAGAGCAAATCCCGCACAAAACCGCCGACGATGTAAGCCTGCATGTTTAGCTGGCTGGCCAGCTTCGCGATGGCCTGCAGCAGAATCTGGCGCGGGTAAGGAATGGCGTTGTGCAGGCGCCGCACCATTTCTTCCTGCGAGGGGATGTTGTTTTGCAGGACGTGCGTGTTAATCAAATCCGTGCGGGTCACGATTCCGATAATCTCGCCGCTTTCCGGGTCCAGAACCGGCACCTGCCCCCAACCGCTGGACGCCATCACCTCCTGAAGATAATCAAGCGTGTCATCAGGGGTGACAAAAACAGTGCCCGCGTCCATCAGGATGCCGGCATTCGCGATCATTTGGTGGCTCAGCGCGCGGTCAACATTGCGGCGGGTAATCAGTCCGACGACTTTGCCATCTTCAATGACTGGATATCCCTCAAAACCGTAGCGTTTCATCAGGTCAGCGACTGTTTCCACCGGCATATCCGGCGAAACCAACAAGGGTTTGCGGGACATAATCTGCTGGACGCGCAGCGCGGGATGCACAATTTCGGGCAGTAAATCCACGACATGCTGGTAAGTTTTCTTCCAGAACACCGGCACTTCATTTGGCGCCGGCCGGCTTTCTGACCGTATCAAGGCGGACGCGGCGCGTTTGTGGCCGCCGCCGCCAAAACGATGCGCTAACTGCGCCATGTCAATCTCATCCGTAGTGGACCGCGCAACCAGGCGGATGCCCTGACGGGTAGAGACCAGCAGCACCAGGCCGTCTGGGTTCAGAAATTCCCGCATGTGGTGCGCGACGGTTGAGATTTCGTCCTGAATATCCAGCGCGTTGGCTTTTGCCACGAGAATCGTAAAATCGTGAATTTTGTGCGTGGTGATGTCCTTCATCAGCCGGTCGTAAAGGAGCATCTGCGCGTTGGAAAGCGGGGGGTTCAGGTAGCGCGAGGCGATGGTCAGGTCCGCGCCGTGTTCAAGCAGGTAGGCCGCGGCGAGCATGTCGCGGGAACTGGTCATGGCATAGCCCAGCGAGCCGGTATCTTCATAGATACCAAGAATAAGCAGCGTCGCCTGGATTGTTGTCAGCGGAAGCTGTGCCTCCTTGATTTTTTCCACCAGGACGGTAGTGCACGCCCCTGTGCTGTGCAGCTCCACCTGCCATTTATCATCCGTGTGCGCCTTGCGGGGATGGTGGTCTATCACGGAGACCTCCAACCGCGAGGAGAAGCCCTTCAGCGTGATAAGCGATTGGGTGTCCACGAGCGTCACATGAGTGATGGTTTCGTTTGGAAGGTCTTTGACTGCGCTAAAATCCAGCTCCTGCTGATATTTTTGCAGGAAGGCCTGGCAGTTGCGGTTAATCTGGCGTGGCAGCACAGCCCAGGCGTCCTTGTCCAGGAGATGGGCGCCCAACAAGGATGCCAAAGCGTCCAAATCGGCTTGCTCGTGGGTTAGGATGACTCTCATCGCCAGCTTTCCTGTTCAGCAGGGAAAATGCAAAAGTTTACCCGCCTGGCAGCCAGGCTGCCTGCTGTTCCAGATTAAAAGCATTATAAATGACTTGTGAAAGGCGCGCAAAAAGCCAATTGCCTTCATCAAAGATTAATTGCCTGCTGGAATTAATGAAGATAATCAGCACATAATCTCCACCAGGCGTGGAGACGATGCCCGCGTCGCTCATGGTGTGCAGCAGGCCGTCCAGGTCGGAGGTCCAGCCGTGTTTGTGCGCGGCTGAAGCTTCCGGCGGAAGACCGGCCTCAATCAGGGCGCCTATCTTGTTCTGGCCGAGCAAATCCAGCATTGTCCGGCATTCCGACGGGCTGACCTGGCCTTCAAACAGCAGGCTTTCACTTCCTGGCGCGGCCTGCGCGCAGCGGTAAATCCGCGTGAGCAAGTCGCCAATTTCTGAGGGGACGGTCTGATTGTAAAAATCCGGGTCCAGGTATATATCCGTGCGGGAGTTGGCGGGTGTGCTGAAGCGCTGCAAGAGCGGCGCGCCGGCATAGAAGTAACCCGCCAAAAAGGTGTTCTGATAGCCCAAAGCCCGCATATCCTCGGTCACAAGCAAGGGTCCCAGGTTTTCATCCAGGTAGGTGCGCATCAGCGCGTCGCTGGGTGGGTTTTCTGAATGGATTATCATGCGCTGCATCCAATACAGCGCGTCATCCGGCGTGGGCTCTTCCAGGCGCTTGAAGACCGAGGTCATAATCGGTATTTTTATGGTGCTGGCCGCGGAATAGGCGACATCCGGAGTGACCGGCCGATTGGCCAGCTCGGCCAGGTGCAGCCGCTCTCCCTGGTTCAACGGCTGCAAATAGATTTCCACCAATCCGTCAAAGCCGTCCAGCAGAATGGTCTGTCGGAGGAAAACTTCCAGATTGCGCGGATTCAGTCCCGCGGCAGGCGTTTGACGGATGGGCAAATCGACCGCTCGTTGGGTGCTGGAAAAAAGCGCCTGTTCAAGCGCGGCGACCGCGCCATCCAGGTCGAGGGTGAAACCGGGCTGGCCCGGGGCGTAATTGGTGCTGTAAAGAATGGGCAGCGCTTCGGTGGCTGGCTGGTCGTAACGCGGGACAACTGTGCTGGTCAGGAATGCGCGCGCCGCGCTCGCATCCAGATATGCCTGAACGGGAAAATCTTGTTCGTAGGAGCCTGCGCTTTGACCCCAAAGGTGCCGCCACCAGCCGCCGCGAGGAATTTGCTGCTCTACCTGCTCCAAAGCCGCGGACGCGTCCAGCGAAAAGCCCAACTCGGATGGCATAAACTGCATGCGCGCGCCGTTGTAGCGCAGTTCAATGGGCGCGGAAAAAACTTCGTTCAGGCGCTGCTCGGCTTGCTGGCGCGTCAGCCCGCCAATCGGCACCTGCCCCACGCTGACGCCCTGCGGGTACAGCCGGGAAGCAGCTCTGTATGCCGCGTAATCCTTAAGCAAAATAAACAGGCTGAAAAATAAAAAGAAGGCGCCAAAACCGCCCATTAACCAACGCAGTGGATCAATTTTTTTCCGGCGGAATTTCGTTTTCATCACCCTGATTTTACCAGAACCAGGGCAGTCTCCTGTTCCGCGTGTAATAGCTCGCGATTTTGGTTGTCCTCTAAAGTCATTTATAATGAGGCTGTAAGCTTATGCCTTTACCTGGAGACAGCGATGACTGAAAACACCAAAAAGAAATTTGGCCTGCTGCCCGGAAGCATTTCCGGCTTGCTGACGACCGGACTGCTGCTTTCTGCCGGGTGGATTTTCTACAGCCGCCGGTATATCGACCATAATGCCAAAGTCAAAGGCGTGCTGGAAGCGGAACAGGGCACATTTGACGCGCCTACCGCCGGAAAACTGCGCTTTTACGCGGATACACGCGGAAGCGGGCGTCCGCTATTAATCTTGCACGGAATCCATGCGGCTGCCGGCGTGCATGATATCGCTCCCATCTTCAATGCCTTTAAGTCACAACGGCCGGTGTACGCCCTGGACCTGCCCGGTTTTGGCGCTTCCGAACGCAGCGACAGACCTTACCGACCCAGCATGTACCAGGCTGCCGTGCTTGAGTTTATTCGCGGTCAGATTGGGGCGCCGGCCGACGTGGCAGCGCTGGGCCTCTCTGCAGAGTTCGCGGCTTTGGCGGCGCAAGCCGACCCGGAATGGGTACGGTCGCTGATTATGATTTGCCCGGCTGGCTTTGAGATGCCTCGGGTTGGCAATCTGGCCGATAAGATTGGAAAAATGAATCTCGCTGACCTGCTCTACAGCCTGATGGCTGTTCCGCTGTGGAGTTTGCCGCTGTTCGATATCCTGGCCAGCCGGCCGCGCCTCAGCCTGTACTACCGCAAGCGCTTTGAAGCGGATGTGCCGGAAGAGCTTGTCAGCATCGCTTATGCCAGCGCGCATCAACCGGGAGCGCACTTCGCTCCGATTGTTTTCGCGAGCGGCAGGCTCTTCGTGCGGGACGTGCGAGAAAAGGTTTACGACGCGCTGACCCAGCCGGTGTTGGTGCTTTACGACAGCGAACCAGGGAAAAGCTACGACATGCTTCTTTCAAGCGCCCGGGCTCACCCCAATTGGTCAGTCAGGCGCGTCCGCCAATCGCGCGGGATGCCGCATTTTGACCGCCCTGGGGAAACTTTTCATATTCTGGATGACTTCCTGAAGGCGCAGGAAAAACGCCAGAAGTAAAGAAAGGGCTGCTCTGACTCAGGAAGTGAGGTCTGTATGGAAACGAAGCCTTCACGCTCCGGAATTCATCCGCTGACAATTCTTGCGGCGGTCTTTTTAGCCGCAGCGATTCTCGGGATTGTCTATCTGCTCTTTCGCCTTTCGCGCCCCGCGCCGACGGCAGAGCAGCCGATACCGACTTCCGCTCTGACCATCATCCCTGCGCCAACGCACACCCCCACGCCTCCGCCCACAATGGAGCCGGCCGCGGCGACACAAACCGCCGCGCCGTTGCTGCCCCCTGGCACCATTGGCGTTGGCACATATGTTAAGGTGACAGGCACTGGCGGTGCGGGTTTGCGGATGCGCGCAGAGCCTGGAACCGACGCGGAAATTCACTTTGTCTCGATGGATGAAGAAATCTTCCTGGTCATTGGCGGGCCGGTTGAAAAGGACGGTTATGTCTGGTGGCAGCTGAGAGCGTCTTATGATGCCAATCGCACCGGTTGGTCCGCGGAATCATTTCTGACGCTGCTGGAAACGGCGACGCAAACCCCCTGACAGCGGCGCTGGAAATCAAAAGGAGCAAACAAGTGGCTGACTTTGAGCGGAAGAAACACGCAAAAGGAAAAATGAGTTCCAAGGCGCGGCATGGTGAAGGCGGGTTCTCGGAACGGCTGCCGCTCATCCAAAGCCACGCCGAAGTCTCGGCAGGCAAGGTGCGCAAACAAAACGAAGATTCGGTCTTCTGTTTGAACACCCTCAGCCTGGCGCCTGACCTGAAAGCAGCCTTCGGCCTGTTTATCGTCGCGGATGGAATGGGCGGCCATGACAACGGCGAACTTGCCAGCAGTCTGGCAGTGCAGGCGGTGAGCAGCAGCCTGCAGCAGCAGCTGTTTACCCCCATGCAGCAAGGGCACAAAGTGCCAGGCGCGGAGGAAGTGGAACAGGCTGTGCGCGCCGCGGCACAGGCCGCGCAAGAGGCTGTGCTGCACGGCGCTCCGGGCGGGGGCACCACCCTCAGCGCGGCAGTTGTGATTAACAACCTGCTATGCTTCGCGCATGTCGGCGACAGCCGCATCTACCTCTATTCACAGAAAACAGGCTTGCAAGCCCTGACCAAAGACCACACCATTGTGCGCCGGCTGGTCGATTTGGGGCAGATCAGCGCGAAAGACGCGCAGAGCAACCCCCTGCGCAACCAATTGTATCGGGCCGTCGGGCAGAGCGAGGCTTTTAGAGCTGACCTGGGAATCAGGGAGCTTGACGCGGCCTGCACTTTGCTGCTGTGCTCGGACGGCTTGTGGGGGCTTGTCTCGGAAGAGTTCTTGCTGAAGACGCTGGAAAAAGGGCAGTCCGCGCAGGCAAGCGCGCGAGCGCTGGTCGATGCGGCAAACAAAGCCGGCGGAACAGATAATATCAGTGTAATAATTGTCAATATTTCCTGATGGAAAGGTGAAATAATGGACGCGACATCCAAGAAGAATCGGATTCTGGTAGTAGACGATGAAAAAGGGCTGGTCAAACTCATCCGGCTCAATCTGGAACACGACGGCTTCGAGGTTTTTGAGGCAAACAACGGCGCGCAGGCCATGGACAGGCTACGGGCAGTCCTGCCGGATTTGGTGCTGCTGGACGTGATGATGCCCGATTTGGACGGCTTCCAGGTGCTGCGTATGATTCGGGAGGTTGGGAACACACCGGTCATCATGCTTACTGCCAAAGGCGAGGAAAATGATAAGGTTAGAGGCTTGGAATTGGGCGCTGATGACTACGTCACCAAACCTTTCAGTCCGCGGGAACTGACCAGCAGGATCCGCGCGGTTCTGCGCCGCGGGAGCTTTAGCGACCAGACCGACACCGGCAAAATTGATGTGGACGGACGGCTGCAAATTGACTTTGACCGCCACGAGGTTTGGGTAGACGGCGAACTGGTTCAGCTGCGGCCGACGGAATACCGGCTGCTCTACCACCTGGTGAAAAATGCCGGCTGGGTGCTTACCCACGACCAGATACTAAGCAAAGTCTGGGGGTATGAGTACGAGGACGAACCTCATTACGTTCGCCTGTACATTAATTACCTGCGCAAGAAAATTGAGAAAGACCCTGCCAATCCGCGCTATATTCTGACCGAAAGGGGTGTGGGGTACCGCTTTGTGGATTTTCGGCGCGAAAATCTGGCCAGGAAAGTGGAATAAAAGCACGCGAATCTTTTGCTTATCGGTTTTAGCTCTGGCAAATCGAGAGGCGCGGCAAGCTGCAGCCGCGTTCTCTTTTTAAATTCCGATAATTTTCCGCTGGGATTCCTGTGTATAATACCAGTACAAAACGCATTAATTCCACATGATTTTTCCTCATCTTTTTGTCCGTTTCATTATCAGGAGAGGCTGCCATGTCAAAACACAATGGGAAATCAGAGGAAAAGGGGAAAGATAAGAAACCCGAGAAAGTCAAGCAGGAAGTCCCCCCCGAGCAGGCTCCGACATCTGCAAAACCCCAGGTAAAGCTTTCGAAAAAAGTGTACGAAAGAGAACTGGAAAAGCTGCAGGTGGAATTGGTAAAGCTGCAGGGGTGGATTAAGGAAAAAGGCCTGAAGGTAGTCGTGCTGTTCGAAGGGCGGGACGCGGCCGGAAAGGGCGGCACCATCAAACGCATCACCGAGAAGTTGAATCCCCGCATTGTACGCATCGTCGCGCTGGCCACGCCCACCGAACGCGAAAAAACGCAGTGGTACTTTCAACGCTATGTGCAACATCTGCCGGCTGCCGGGGAGATGGTGCTTTTTGACCGCAGCTGGTACAACCGCGCGGGAGTGGAACGCGTGATGGGGTTCTGTACGGAAGAAGAGGTCCGGGAATTTTTCCGCTCGGTTCCTGAATTTGAGAACATGCTCATCCGGTCCGGGATTATCCTGATTAAGTACTGGTTTTCCGTCAGCAACGAAGAGCAGGAACGCCGGTTCCAGGCGCGCATCAACGATATTACCCGCCGTTGGAAGCTGAGCCCGATGGATTTGGCCTCCCGCACCAAGTGGGTGGAGTACTCCAAGGCAAAGGATGAGATGTTCCGCTACACGGATACGAAGCTTTCACCCTGGTATGTGGTCAACTCGGATAACAAAGAAATGGCGCGCCTGAGCTGCATCAGCCACCTGCTTTCAAAGATTCCGTACGAAGACCTGACGCCGGAGCCGATTGTGCTGCCGCCCAGGCAGGCAGACGATAACTACGTGCGCCCGCCAATGAGCACACAAACCTTCGTCCCGGAGTATCAAATTCCGGAAAAATAAAAAGCGCTAAGCCTGCTGTTCTAATCGGAAACCAGGCTTGCTGTTCAAATTGAACAGCGCGACAGCATTCCCGGTGCTAATCCTGCCCAGTTCGATGGGGCTCAGACTGTGTAGTGCCGCGATTTTCTCCGCGATCAGGGGGATATAGGCGGGTTCGTTGCGTTTACCTCTGAAAGGATGCGGAGTGAGGAAAGGAGCGTCGGTTTCCAGTATTATGCTTTTACAAGGAAGCTGCGCGACAAGCTCGCGCCGTTCCCAAGCGTTCTGGTAGGTGACCGGACCGCCAATCCCAAAACAAAATCCGAGTTCCGACAAGGTCTGGGCGTCCTCCGGGCTGCCGCTGAAGGCATGCATGACGCCCGGCCGCGTCTTGATTGGGCTGTCTGGCGGCAGGGATTCTCGCCAATCCCGCAGGATGGGCACCAGGTCGTGCGAAGCGTCGCGGTCGTGAATGATCACAGGCAATTCCAGACTGGCTGCCAGTTCCAGCTGCCACAGAAAATAGCGGCGCTGTTGGGCTGGGGGGCTGTAGTCGCGGTAGTAATCCAGCCCGATTTCCCCGATGGCGACCACGCCGGGCGCAGCTGCCATATTTCTTAGCAGCGGAAGGATATCGGAGGCGCATTCGGCTGTATAATTCGGGTGGATGCCCACAGCCGCAAAAATGTAATCTTTGTAGTCCTCGGTTAGTTTTAGCACCGCGGACGCGGAAGGTAAATCCACGCCCGGATTGATGATGAATTTAAGGCCGGCCTGTCTGGCACGGGCTATCACTTCCGGTCTGTCGGCGTCGTAGGCATCAAAATCGAGATGGCAGTGCGTATCCGCAAACATTTTTCTCCTGGCGGGAATTATACCTTCCCGCGCGGCAGGATGGCTGCCGGCTGGCATGTGACAGGGCTGCCTGTAATGTGTTGGCAGGCCTGCCCGGGCACAGCTGGCCTTAATCCGTTTCTGCAGAGCGGGCTGGAGCCAATAAGCGTTGTGCGTCTTTGCCTGGGTCAGGGGGGTCTAAATCGGGGTGCAATGTCGTCCGATGCTTAAGGGGCTGCACGCGGAATTTTTTCACCGCGAGGAACGCGGGAACTTCTCACAAGGAAAAGCGAAAAGACCCTCTTCCGCCCTGCGGGCACCTTCCCCCAAGGGAAGGCTGGAAGCACGCTCTGCGGGACCATTCCCTGAGGGAAAGCTGCATTTGGCTTTCCCTGGGGGCTGCTTGCATGCCGTAGGCTAAGCTGGTGAACACAAACGAGACTGAAACAGGAAAGAGTAGTGCCCCTCTTGCGCCCTGCGGGCACCTTTCACCGAGGGGAGGCTGGAAGCACGCCCTGCGGGCGACATTCGCATGTAGGGAGGGCAGACGGCGCGCTTTCAGACAACCCGAAGGAAATCCTTGGGCGCCAACCTAAAGCCAGCCAACCAAAAGCATCCGGGCCGAATATTAACAGGCGCAGGCGGAAAGGCCTGATGAAAACAACGCACTCACCTGGCTCCTGAAGGATGTTTCCAAGCGTAATCGCGTACCAAAAAGCGGCTCGCACCTCGTCTGGATTACCGCGCGAGATAACTGTGTTATTATTTAAAAGTTAATAATTCAGGCTGGTGAGCATTTTATCGCTTTCGCTTAACGAACGCTTCCGCGCCTAAGCGCTAAGCTCACCTGTGAGGTTGTCAATGATTCTTTCTGTCGTTTTATATGGTTTCTTATTTGCCACGCTGCTGGCGGCGCTGTTTCATCTGTGGAGGGACGGCGGTTTAGGAAAACTGATTATTTACTTGCTTGCCAGCTGGACGGGTTTCTGGTTGGGGCAGCTGGCTGCCAATAAATTGAATTTGCACATGATGGACCTTGGCGAGCTTCATCTTGGACCAGCGCTGTTGGGTTCCATCATTTTTCTGTTCCTTGGGCATTGGTTCAGCCAGATTGGAAAGCCAGCGTGAGCGCTTTCGCCCAGGACGGTGATTTGGTACAACTCCAGGGGAGCGGCTATAAAAGCCACATCCTGCGCCTGAAAGCCGGCGAAGTCCTCCAAACCCATCGCGGTGTTATCAAACACGACGCCGTCATCGGTCAGCCCTGGGGGGCGCGGCTGCAATCGCATACCGGCAGTCCTTTTTATCTGTTTCAACCCGGCCTGGCGGACCTGATCCGCGAGACCAAGCGCACAACACAAATTCTCTATCCCAAGGATATTGGTTATATCCTGCTGGTACTGGGCATCGGGCCTGGCAAGCGCGTTTTGGAAGCCGGAACCGGTTCCGGGGGGCTGACCACCGCTTTCGCTTATATGGTCGGCGAGACTGGCCGGGTGTTCTCATATGAGCGCAAGCCCGAAGTGCAGGCGCTGGCGCGTTCCAATCTCAGCCGGTTGGGTTTTGAGGACCGCGTTGAGTTTAAGCTGGGTGACGCGGCGGAAGGCTTCAGTGAACGGGATGTGGACGCGCTGTTCCTGGATTTGCCAAATCCTTACGATTACATCCCCCAGGCCAAAGCAAGTCTTAAGGGCGGCGGCTACCTGGGAATCCTTGTGCCTACCGTAAATCAGGTTTCCCGCTGCCTGCAGGCGCTCAAGTACCACCAATTCGCTTTCGTGGAAGTCTGCGAGATTCTTCTGCGCTACTTCAAGACCGACTGGGAAAGATTGCGGCCGACTGACCGCATGGTCGCGCACACCGGCTTCCTTATTTTTGGGCGCTCTGTTTTTAAAGCAAGCGATGAGCTCTTTGACGGGGAGGATGACGAGCTGGCGTGAAAGAGTTTGTGATCGAAGCTGAAACGCTGGCGCGGAAACTGGCAGGGCTGCGGAAGAATCCGCGGGCTGAATACGAGACCGAAGTAAGTTTTGACCCGAAGGATTACAAACCTGCGGCTGTCCTGGTCCCTTTGTTGTGGTTTGAAGGAGAATGGCACCTGCTCTTTACCCGCCGCAGCAGCAGCCTGATGAACCACAGCGGACAGGTTTCATTTCCGGGCGGCAGCTGGGACGTGGAAGATGAAGACCTGACTGCCACCGCCTTGCGGGAGGCCTGGGAGGAAACAGGCATTCGACCGGAAGAAGTGCGTGTCTTGGGGGAAATGCCGGCGATTGGCATCACCACGCACTTTCTGGTTACGCCGGTTGTGGGCATCATCCCCTGGCCGTACCCTCTGCGCCTGCAAGAGACCGAGGTCGCGCGGGCTTTTATCGTGCCGCTTAGCTGGCTGGCGGACCACGCCAATTTTTACACGAGCACCCGCATCTATGAGGGCAAAACCTACGAGATTATTTATTATCAGCTTTTCGACGGCGAAAAAATCTGGGGCGCGACGGCGCGAATCACCCAGGAACTGCTCAAGCTGATATAAAAAAAGCTGCCTTCAGGGCAGCCTTTTGCTTTGATATCCTTCGCAGCCGTATATTACTCAGCTGCTTCTTTCTTGCCTTTTTCAAGCACTTCCGGTTCTTCCACTGCTTCGGTTTCCGCGGCAGCTTCTTCCTCGGCGTAGCTGACAGAAACAATCACTTCTTCGGGGTCCGTCAGGACATTGATTTTGTCGCCGAGTTTGAGGTCAGCAACGGTGATGTTGTCTTCCACGGTTTTTAGAGAGCTCAGGTCCACTTCGATTTTCGCGGGAAGGTCTTTCGGGAGACATTCAATCTCCAGTTCATACAGGTTGTGCAGAATGACCACGTCAGCCAGTTTTGAAACCGGAGCTTCGCCGACCAGGACAACCTCAACGGTAGTGCGCAAGGTCTCGGTCAAAGAGACGGCCAAAAAGTCCACATGGATCAGGCGGCCGTAAATGGGGTCGCGCTGGCGGTCGCGCACGATGACCGTGTGTTTTTCGCCTTCGACATCGATTGTCACCAGACTGGAGGAGGTCAGCTTGCCCAGTTTTAGGGAAGCTTCATGCGCGGCCATCTGGATGGGGAATGCTTCCAGATGACGGCCGTAAATCACGCCCGGGAGAATGCCAGCGCGGCGCAGGGCTTTGACCTGTTTGCCCTTTACGGTTCTTTTTTGTGCTGTGATGATTACTTCTTCTTGTGCCATTGTATTTTTTCCTTTTCAGGCGCCTCTGACCCCATCCGGGGCTGCCCTCGCCTTGTAGATTGCCAGACGGATTTCTGGCGACTGGGTATTTTACGCGGAATCACCAGGAGAGTCAAGCAATGCCGCCGGCAGGCGGGCTATGCTGGCTGGAACCGCCCGCCCTGATGATTTCTTTCCGAACGCGTGCTATAGTGTAATTAATCAATCGCGCGCTGGATGATTGGAGGTACCCCATGAAAGGCAATTTATTACTCGCGAAGATACTGACAATTCTTGGGTCAGTTTTGGTTTTGGTGCCGGTTCTGCTGCCCTTCTACTTTGGCTTCGAGTCCCTTTTTACTGGCAGAGGCTTCAGTCTGGATTACATGCTGCCTGTGTTCCTGTCCCTTGTCGCTTTGGTCGGAGGCCTGCTGTTAGTTTGGGCTTGCGTTCTGGCAAAGACCGGCCGAAAGTTCGTCATCTGGTCATTCGCGGCCGTAGTGTTTTTCCTGGCCTTCAGCCAGCTGATGTCCGTCTGGCTTGGATTGGCTTCCGGCAGAGTGGCTGAGGGCGGCTGGCAGATGAATGTGGTGGCCGCGCTGCTGGTGTTTTATTGGGCGGCGCTCGCGCTGCTGGGCGCGGCGGGCATCCGACTGTGGTTCCTGCTTCGGAATAAGGGTTCTCATCAGGCTGCGTGAAAAATAAAAGGGATTGGTAATCAACCAATCCCTTTATCTTGCAGGAAGCGAGTGTTTAGCTTTTAGCTTCCGCGGTCGAAGCGTCTGAGGAAGTCTGCTTTTCAGTCAGACTGCGCA
>JAAYUC010000022.1 GCA_012517865.1 Chloroflexota bacterium
CCATGCCCGCACCCATCCTTGTTGCTTACGCCACCCGCTACGGCTCCACCGCCGAGGTGGCCCAGTTCATCGCCTCCGCGCTCGAAGGCCGCGGCCTGCCCGCCGCCTGCCGGCCTGCCCGCGAGGTGAAAAGCCTGCAGGGCTTCAGCGCGGTTGTGCTGGGTGCCCCGCTCCTCATGCTCCATTGGCACAAAGACGTCCTGCGCTTTCTGGACCGCTTCCGCACAGAACTGCAAAGCCTGCCCGCGGCCGCCTTCGCGCTGGGACCCACCACCGAGCCGCGCTCGGAAAAGGAAAGGACGGACGCGCGCGCAATTCTGGACAAAGAACTTACCACCCGCCCCTGGTTCAAGCCTTCGTCCGTCGCGCTCTTCGGCGGCCGCTGGGACCCGGCCAAAATCGGCTTCCCTTTCAAAGCCCTGGCCAAATCTATGCCCGCCAGCGACCTGCGCGACTGGGACGAAATCAAAGCCTGGGCACAAGCCCTCTTCCCAGGCTTTGCTCCCCGCTGACCAACGCAAACAGGCAGACCAGATGGTCTGCCTGTCGCTTTCTAATCATCCGGTTCCGGGGGGACCCAGTCCCCTTTTCCGGTCAAACCTCAGCCCATTTCAGGGCGTCTGAGGAGCCAGCGTGAATGCTTTCGGGGTCGCCCGGGCGTCCAACCACCTGGCCTGCGTGTACCCGTCGTAAGCGTTGGAACACACCCCCGAAGCTTGAAGCTGACGCCTGCACCCACCACAGGTTATAAAACGGCAAAGAGTCCAACAGCTTTACGAGTGACCGGGTTTGTGGCAAGCCTGTGGAGTGAGTAGACTTCTTTTTCAGGCGGCGTCGGACTGCCGTTGGACAGCCTGTCGAACCTTCTCGCTGGGTTTGCGCAAGCTCCGGATCAGATGACGGACAGCCGCTGCTGGAGAAACCATCAGCATGCGCGGGCCTGAGTAGCGCATCACTTCGCGGATGCGCGCGCGCATCTCCGGGCGGTAGCAGTGCACCGGGCACCTGCCGCAGGTGGGTTTATCCGGCTGGAAGGCGCAGCGCTCAATGCGCCGCAGGGCGTAGGCCTGCAGGTCGGCGCATTCCGCGCACAGAATACCTTCCGGTTGGTGCTTCGCCCGGCAGAAAATGCGTATCATGCGCGAAACTGTTTCCTGTTCCTGCAGGATGTGTTTGTTGTTTGCGGTTCCGTTTTTTGGCATCGGCCCATTATACCCGAGCGGAAGAAATGGAACAGCCCAGTCTTAATGAGTGGGTTTCCTCTAAGCGTGATTCTCTAACGGTGATGAATATGGTCATACTGAGGCGCGAGAGAAGGCTCCCAACACCTGTCATTCTGATGCCCTGATGGGCACAAGTCGAAGCGAAGAAGCTGTCATTGCGAAGTCGCGCCAGCGACTGCGTCCATATTCGTCATTGCGAAGTCGCGCCAGCGACTGAAGCAATCTCCCCGTTTGCTTCCAGGGGGATCGCTTCGCTTTGCTCGCGATGACAGTGCTTGTCATTGCGAAGGAGCGCCAGCGGCTGAAGCAATCTCCCCGTTTGCCTGCAGGGGAATTGCTTCGCTTTGCTCGCGATGACAGTGCTTGTCATTGCGAAGGAGCGCCAGCGACTGAAGCAATCTCCCCGTTTGCCTGCAGGGGGATCGCTTCGCTTTGCTCGCGATGACAGTGCTTGTCATTGCGAAGGAGCGCCAGCGGCTGAAGCAATCTCCCCGTTTGCTTTCAGGGGAATTGCTTCACTTTGCTCGCGATGACAATGCCCGTCATTGCGAAGGAGTGCCAGCGGCTGAAGCAATCTCCCTTTTTGCTTGCAGGGGGGTCGCTTCGCTATGCTCGCGGTGAAAAACGCCGTCACTCTGAGCCGCGGGCGAAGCATCTTCCTGGCAGGCTGCCAAAATCGTTCACAAAGTTATAAACAAACAGCCCGACCTTCCGGTCGGGCTGTCCGCGTCTCTTGACTTCAAATCCTAAATCCAGCCGCGCAGTTCCATGGCCTTCACCACCTTGTGGATGGCTACCATGTAGGCCGCGTCGCGCATGCTCACATTTTGCTGCAAAGACATATCCAGCACGCCCTTGAAGGCGGTGGTCATGTTATTGTTCAGCTTATCCAGCACTTCTTCGCGCGTCCAATAGAAGTTCATATCATTCTGCACGCCTTCAAAGTACGACACCGTCACGCCGCCGGAATTGCACAAAAAGTCCGGCACAATGAAGATACCGCGCTCGTTCAGCTCCACGTCCGCTTCGGGGGTCGTGGGCCCGTTGGCGCCTTCCGCCAGGATTTTTACCTGGGGATGGATGAGCCTGACTGTCTCGGCATTAATCTGGCCTTCCAGCGCGGCGGGGATGAGGACATCCACGGGTTTGCTGATCCAGGCGCCGCCGTCCTCGATCGTGTAACCGGCCTCGCGGGCTTTTTCTTTGTTAATCGTGCCGTATTGGTCGGTGATGCTCTTCAGGAACCACGGGTCCACGCCGTCTTCCTTGGTGAAAGTGTACGACACTTTATCGTCGCGGTCCCAACAGGAAACACACAGAACCTTTCCGCCCAAAATTTCCTTAAAGCCGATGGCAGCGTACTGCGCCACGTTGCCAAAACCCTGCAGCGCGACGCTGCATTCGGCCGGGTTCAGACCCAGGTGCTTCATCGCCTCGCGCACGGTATAGATGACGCCAAAGCCAGTGGCTTCGGTGCGTCCGAGCGAACCGCCGCCGCCAACCGGTTTGCCGGTAATCACGCCGGGGGTGTACTGCCCGGTGATGCGCGAATACTCGTCCATCATCCAACCCATCATCTGGGGGGTGGTGCCGACGTCCGGAGCGGGGACATCCTGGCGGGGACCAATGTTTTTGTACATGGCGCGGACGTAAGCCCGGCACAGGCGTTCTTTTTCACCGATTGAAAGCGTGGCGGGATCTACCACCACGCCGCCCTTACCGCCTCCCAGCGGAATATCGGCAACGGCGCATTTCCAGGTCATCCACATCGCAAGCGCGCGCACGGTATCAGCGGTTTCGGCCGGGTGAAAGCGCAAGCCGCCTTTGTTCGGGCCGCGCGCGTCGTTGTGCTGTACGCGGAAGGCTTCGAACACCCGGATTTTACCGTCGTCCATGCGTACTGGCAGGCGCATATGGAACTCACGGGCTGGCCAGCGCAGAATCTGACGAACCTGCTCGTCCAGCCCAAGCTGGTCGGCAACTTTGTCAAATTGCTGCTGTGCCATTTCAAATGCATTGGTTTGTCCTGACATTTTCTCTCCTGTATTTAGTGATTAATAATTCCTGCGCGGCCTCGTAATAAGAAATAACGGGCAGACCGGAGCCGCGCCGGGTGCCCGAAAAAATTGACGATTATCTTCCGGAAGAATGGTCATTCTTTCCTCAGAACCTGCTGCAATTACTTTACTTCATTAAAAGTAATGCGTCAAGCAGAATAACCTTCGTCCTCTCACGCGCGGTGCCGCTTGAGGAATGCGGCCATCCGTTCCAAGGCGATTTCGATGCAGCGGTATTCCGTGGCATAGGAGCAGCGCACAAAGCCCTTGCCGGAATCCCCGAAAGAACGCCCGGGAACAACAGCCACATGTTCCTCGTACAGCAATTTTTCGGCGAATTCTTCGTCATCCATCCCGCTGGAGGTAATATCCGGGAAGACATAGAAGGCGCCGCCCGGCGTGCTGGTCTTCAGGCCCATCGCGTTCAGGCCGCTGCAGATGAGCTTTCGGCGGCGGTTGTATTCCTCGCGCATCTCCTGAACGTAAGGCTCGCCAACGCGTAGCGCTTCCAGGGCGGCGTACTGCGAGATGGTAGGCGCGGACATGACAGAATATTGATGAATGCGCACCAGGCCGCCCGCGATTGACGCCGGCGCGGCCACATATCCAATGCGCCAGCCGGTCATGGCGTAAGCTTTGGAGAAACCGCCCATCAGAATCGTCCGTTCCCACATGCCCGGCAGCGCCGCAAAGCACACATGTTCCTGTTCATAAACCAGACGGTCGTAAATTTCATCCGAGACCACCATCAGGTCGTATTTTTCAGCCAGTTCGGCAATCTTCAACAGCGTCTCGCGCGTGGCGACCGCGCCGGTCGGATTGTTCGGGTACCCAATAAAGATGGCTTTGGTGCGCGGGGTGATGGCCTGCTCAATTAAATCCGGCCGGGGTTCAAAGTTGTCGGCCATATAGGTCGGGATTTCCACCGCCACGCCGCCTGCCAGCTGTACTTCCGCCTGATAAGACACGAAACAGGGTGTGGGGATGATAACCTCATCACCGGGGTCCAGCAGCGCGGTGAAGGTGAGGTAAAGCGCTTCCGAGACGCCCACGGTAAGAACAATTTCGTCATTGGGGTTGTAAGTGACCCCATACAGTTTGTGCAGGTGCTGCGCGACCGCCTCGCGCAGAGGCAATATGCCGTGATTGGACGTGTAGTGTGTGTCTCCGCGTTCCAAAGAGGCGATTCCCGCGCGGATAATAGGTGCCGGCGTGGTAAAGTCAGGCTCGCCAATTCCCAGTGAGATGACATCTTGCATCGTGGCGGCAATGTCAAAGAATTTGCGAATGCCTGAGGGCTTTAGCTCAACAACGCGCCTGGCAAGTACGGATTTTGTCATTTATTCTCCTTTTTTATGATAATTGCTTACCAACTCGCCCAGGAGTTGTCTCCCAGGTTAAATTTACCCATCATTCCGGTTATAACCACATCATGCCCCAGGATGGAGCCTTCCAGGTGCGTGTTGGTGATATGCACGCCCGGGCTGAGAATTGAATCGCGAATGCTGCTGTTCTGGATAACCGCCCCCGCGCCGATGGACGCGAACGGACCAATAATAGAAGTGCTCACGCGCGCGTCTGGATGGATGAAGACCGGCGGAAGAATCACGCAGTCGTCCTGATAAATAGTTTGTTGAACGTTCGCGCGGCCGTGCTCAAGCAGGTAGCGGTTGGTATCCAGCAGCGCTTCCGAAGTGCCCGCGTCCAGCCAGACCTGCACCTGCTCTGTGCGCATCACAAAGCCGTGTTCCAGATAGATGTTGAGCGCGTCCGCCAGGTAAAACTCCCCTTTCAGGGAGATATTGCGCTTGAATTGCTCCTCAACTGCCGAAAGCAGGGCTTCGCCTTCCTTGAAATAGTAGCATCCTACGACAGCCAGATTGTTGTTCATGTCATTTGGCTTTTCAATCAGGCGCCGCACCAGGCCCAGCGAGCCGGTTTCCGCCACGCCAAAACGGCGGGGGTCCGGAACTGCCTTCACCCATGCGACTGAATCAAGCTTCTCCTGGCTGAGAAACGCGAAGGAATTCTCAATCAGCGTATCCGAAAACACCACCAAAAGCGGGCCCTTCAGGTGCTCGCGGGCGTGCCAGAGCGCATCGGACTGGCCTTTCTTTTCGGGCTGCTCCACGTAATGCACCTGTTTGCGCGGATGGTACTTTTGCATATGCGCCTGAATGATTTCGCGCTGACCGGGGGACATGATAAAAACATATTCCGCGCGCTCTGGGTTTGGAATCGTCTTAAACATGCTCAGCATGTGGTCCAAAACAGTACTGCCTGCCAGCGCGACCAGCGGTTTGGGTCTGCTCCAGGTAAGCGGGCGCAGACGACTGCCCAAACCCGCCATGGGAATAATGATTTTTATGGTTTCAGGCATAGGGGAATCTCCGAAAAGAGTGATGGTGTCCTGCCAGTAAACGCTTGCTGCATCTCAAAAACCGACCTCGTCCAGTATTCAGTCCGCGCGGTACAGCGTCAGACTGCCTGAGCCCTCCAGGCTTAGCCTGATTATACCTGTATCCTGGATAATCGGCAGGATTAAGGCTGGGTGACGCGCAGCCCGGTGAGATTGAACGTGGCAGCCTGCTCCCCCGAAGCGCTGGCAAACACCCCCAACAAGCCGTTCAGACCTTTGCGCCCCTCAGCGCTGAACTGAAAGGTGTCATTCACGAAGAAGTACAGGGTGCCCTTATCCGCCCAAATGCCCAGGCGGTTTAGCGCGGGCGCGCCCGGCTGATAGCGCCGCAGCGCCGTCCAGTTTTGAAGGACGGAAACGCCGTCAAAAATCGCGCGTTCCAGCCGCATCTGCCCATCGCAGCGATACAGCGCGCGGTAGGTTCCCAGCTCGCTGAAGCGCCAGAAGCTAATTCCAAAAATGTCGTTCTTTCCGCACAGCGCTGATTCCAGCGTCAACTCAAGGTAAAACGTATCCGGCAGAGTGATTTTACTCAGGCTGCTGATTTCGCCCTTCTTACCGGAGAGCGCCAGGGCAAGCGCTCCGCTGCCGTAAATGACATTTCCTTCCGCCGCCGAACTTTCCGCCCATTGGCTCTCCCCGCTAAAATCATCTTCCGCCAATACGCTGGTATAGGCCGGCGGGGTCAGTCCTTCCAAGGGATGAGGAGTGGCTTCGTAGACCCGCGGCGTTGGCGTGGGAGTATCCGGAAACCAATCGATGGTCGGGCTGGGCTGCGGGGTCTCCGTCGGAGTGGGCGCTGGCGTAGGAGTTTCCTCAGGGACGCCTATCGGCAGGCAGGCGCCAAGCAGCGCCGCAATACAGACCAGAATAAGACAGACACGCGTAACTTTCATCATCCCTATTGTACCCAATCCTGCCAGGCGCGTTCTCCCTCTGAGAGCGTCCCGGTTATGCTCCCTTTATTTAACTGGGTATAATGGGAGTATCCGAATGAGAGGTGAAAATGAACAGTGTGAAAAAGTTTCTCCTGCCCCTTACCATTATTGTCCTCGCGCTGGCCGCCGGCGTGCTGCTCTGGAGCGCCGCCAGTTTGCATCCCGCCAGCGCGCAGGCCGTTTATCAAACCCCCACGCCCGATGCTGAAGGGCGCATTTATTACACCGTTGAAGAAGGTGATACCTGCACCCGCATATTCCTGCTGACCAACGTCTCCATCGATGAAATCATCCGTCTGAACGGACTGACGGAAAGCTGCAGCCTGATTACCGGCACAAAGATTCTGCTTGGCACAGTGGCCGCGCCGGCGCTGACCGAAACAGCCATGCCCACCCCTACCATCGCGCCGGAAAAAATCACCCCCACCCCCACGCCTGAACCCGGCTTTGCAAAGGTGTGCGTCGTGCTTTTTAACGATTTGGACGGCACCGGTATGCGCACCGAAGGGGAGACCTACCTCTACGGCGGCGTGGTGAGCATCAATGACCGCGTTGGCAAAGTCTCCCTGACCGGAACAACAGTTGCCGGAAACCCCGACGAGGTTGACCCGCTGTGCTTTGAGAACATCCCGGAGGGCAGCTATAACATCACCGTCGCCATTCCGGACGGATTTAATGCCACCACCATCACCAATTACCCGCTGGAGGTGAAAGCGGGCGAGCAAGCCACCATCGATTTTGGCGCGCAGGTTTCTACGGCCGCGCCGGGCCAGGATGCCGCCGCACCAGCCGGCCGGTCTCCCATCCTCGGTATTGTTGGCATTGTCGTGCTCGCGGCCGGCATTGGCCTTTGGATTGTGATGTGGCGTCAGCGTAAAGTGTAGCCCGCGGATTAAACGCGATAAAAGCCGACTGTATCGCGACAGTCGGCTTTTTGTTTAATGGGCTGCCATTCTAAAGGCAGCAACTTCTGCTTCGTCAAATCAAAGGAGCGCCAGTGACTGCGTCAATCCGCATTAATCCTGGAGAGGAGACTGCTTCGCTGCGCTTGCGATGACGAACAATTCGTCATTGCGAACCATTACGCTGTGCGCTGCTCCAACCAGATATCCGCGTCGTTGTGATAACCCGCACGTTCCCAAAAACCCGGGCGGTCGTGCGCGCTGAATTCCAGTCCGCGCAGCCATTTGGCGCCTTTCCACAGGTAGACATCTTTCAAGTCATCGCGCCCTGGAATGACGCCGGTGACACCGCGCAAGGGGAACCCATGCTCCGGCGTGATGGGCTGTCCTTCGTAATGGGTAGCCAGCAGGAAATTATCCGCCATCACTACCTCAATGGGGAGGTTGGCTGTAAAGCCAAACTCTGCGTGCTGGATTACAAAGCGCGCATCCGGATTTGGAACGACAAGACCGAGCTCCCGCAGCGTTTTCAAGGAAACGCCCTCCCAACGCGTATCCAGCTTGCTCCAGGTGGTCACACAATGCAGGTCCAATGTGACCGCTGTACGCGGGAGAGCGCAAAACTCGTCCCATGTGAGGGTCAGCGGTTTCTCAACCTCACCCCAAACGCGAAAGGTCCAGGTTTTCGGGTCAAACTCCGGGACTGGCCCATAGTGCAACACCGGAAAGCGCTTGGTCAGCAGCTGCCCGGGTGGGATTCGCCCGGGTTTGGGAGTTGGTTTTTGAGTTTGGTCAGTCATTCAGCCTCCTAACGCGAAGCTTCCTCCGGGAGAAAGCACTTCCACGCGCGTTTCAGTTTCAGCTTCCACACGCTGCTTCCAGGCGTGCGCGTCCTGACGGATGAGCGGGAAGGTGTTGTAGTGGATGGGGATGACAACTTTAGGCCGCAGCAGTTTTACCGCCCGCAGTGCGTCGTCGGGGCCCATGGTGTAGTTATCGCCAATCGGAATCGCAGCCAGGTCCAGCCCTTCTTCGCCAATCAGGCGCATATCGCCAAAGAGCCCCGTATCCCCGGCCAGATAGATTTTTTCCCCGGCTGTCGTCGTCAGCAAAAAGCCGGCCGGGTTACCGCCGTCGCTGCCGTCCGGGAGTGCTGACCCATGCAGGGCTTGGGTGAGTTTGAGGTAACCAAAGGGATATTGAAAGCCGCCGCCAATATGCTGCGCGTGCGTTTTCGCGCCCTTGGCAGAGAACCATCCGCAAATTTCGAAGTTCGATATGACCGTCGCGCCGGTGCGCCGCGCGATTTCCAACGCGTCGCCAACATGGTCGCCGTGCCCGTGGGAAACAAGCACATAATCCGCGCGCACATCCTGGGCTTTCATCAAGGCGGCCGGGTTGCCGCTGAAAAATGGGTCCACAATCAATGGCATTTCTCCGCATTGCAAACCAATGGTGGCATGTCCGTACCAGGTGAAGATAGTGCCCATAGATTCCTCCTTTCCTCTGTGATTATACCTTTCAGCGCGTGTGGACGCTTCCTTTGGGCGTCATTTCAGCCAGACAAAAGCCCTTTCATCCCCATGCCAGACGTCCGCCGCAACCAAACGCGGCTGCAAAAGCGGGAACTGATACTGAAACACCCCGCCGCTGGTAAGCAGGAAAAAGCCCTTGGAATCCTCCTGCCAGATAAGCGCCCCGATTGCATGTTCGGCCAGAGTTTGCAGTTGCAGGCCCTGAGGCGAATACAACCGCGCGCCGTTGGCACCCCATCCAATCAACCAGCGTTCGTCCGGAGCGATTCCCAGCCTTTCTTCACCCGGCAAAGAAAACACAATGCCGCTTCGGTCAAATAGCAGGGCTCCTCCGGCGCGGGAAGCTGTAAAGAGTCCGTTTTGCGGATTGTAGCTGAGATGTGAAAATTCGCCTGCCAATAAAGGCTCAAACGTGACGGCGTTGTTGGAGGAATAGTAAATGCCCGCCGGATATCTGGCGTTGTTGTTTTCCGTCCGCACTGCCACGGCCACATCCCCATTTAGCGGGCTCACGGCCGCCTCCGCAAAAGGCCCATCAAAGATGATGCGGGGTTTTCCCGCCGAAACATTGCTGAGCCGCAAGTCCACGGCGCCGGTTTCCGTGGGGGTGCAGGTGAGCAGATAGAGCGGGCTCATCCAGCCCACATAACGTTCCCAATAACCGGTATCGCGCGGAACATGCAGATAATGCGTAATCGCGCCGTTGGGCATGCTGAGCGCGCCGACCAAGGAAATCTTCCAGTCGCTGATGGTCGCGTAGCTGTTGACTTCCTGGAAAACAATCCAATCCTGGTCTGGGGACCAAAGAGGCGAAAAATCCTGCTGAAAACGCTGGTTCAAGCGCTTCAGACTGCCGTTTTCAGGTTGGTACAGATACAGGTCAGCCGAAGGCCCATCCAGCGCGGCGGGAAAGACTGCTGTTCGCGCGTCCCCCGACCAACTGACCGGGTTGGGCTGCTGCACGGCCTGCAGCGCCATTTGCGGTTGAATGCCGTCCTGCTGCAAGACGGCTTCCTGAAGTTCCGCGGAGAGCAGACTTGTGAGCATGCGGGGCGGATTCCAGGGATTAGTCAGTTCGTACATGCCCAGCTCATCCAGCTTTTCCGGCGTGCCCGCGCGCAGCAGTACGCGTGTGCCGTCCGGCGCTTTGCCGCCAATGATATCCAGCGGGTCGGTCAGCAGCGGAAGGGTGATGGGAATGAGCGTGCCGCTGTCCCTGTCGGCAGCGTAAAGGTGCTCTCCCTGAGCGTCCGGGAAAATAAGCCAGGGACCGTCTTCCGCGTCGGTCGGGCGCGGTACGGGAACGGGAGTATCGGTATAGGTAATAATTGGCGAGAGCGTCCGGGCTGTTGTGGTGCCAGTTTCCAGAGCGGCGCGCGTGCGGGCATCCACCTCCGCGGTAGAACTGGGCGCCCAGGCCGCCGGCGTTGGCGCGGTATAGCGGCAGGCAAGCCCAAGCAGAAGCAAGCTGGCTGCAAGCAAAAGCGCGCGCCTGGATTTCATGCCTTAATCGTACATGATTTTTTAAGGCGGCAAATTTTCGCAGAAGGTTTGGCAGCCGGTCGGGCAGCCCGCGTGTTGCTCATCAAGCGCTACGCATCGCGAATAAAAAAGCTCTCCAGTCGGAGAGCTTTTAATAACCTATCAGCGGTTTCATAAGATTTCCAGCTTTGCCAGCGATGCCACCAGCGCCTTCAACCCCACCCCTTCAAAGTAGACCTCCACGGTTTCATCGCCGTGCTCCAGCCGGCTTGCCTTGACCACACCGCGGCCGTAGGTTTTGTGCCGCACCTGCATGCCCGCCCTGTACTGCGTGTTTTGCGGCGCGTCCTGGCGCGGCGTGCTGCGGAAGGCGGGCGTCTCCCAGCGGGAATACGTGTTTTGATAGGGAGTGTTCAGGCGGCTGGGCAAACCTTTGGCGCTGCCCTGCAGCAGGTCCTCGGGCAGGTCGTCCAAAAAGCGGGATGCCTGGGTCTCTTCGTAGCTGCCGTAAGGGCTGCGCCGGCGCATCGCGCGCGTCAGGGTCAGCGTCTTCTTGGCGCGGGTAATTCCCACATAAAGCAGCCGGCGTTCTTCCGCCAGGGCTTCGGGGTCATCGCGCGAACGGCTGTGTGGGAGAATCATTTCATCCAGTCCCACAATGAACACATTTTCGAACTCCAGACCCTTGGCTGCGTGCAGGGTCAGCATGGTGGGCGCGTCCAGGGTTTCGGGCAGCGTATCCTGGTCGGCCACCAGGGCCATCGCTTCCAGAAAACCCGGCAGTCCGTCGTATTCCAGGATGACCTGACGCAGTTCCATCACGTTTTCCCAGCGGTCCTGTCCTTCTTCGCTGCGGTCGTGAATATATTCCTGATAGCCTGTATCCTCCAGGACGCGGTCAAACAGTGAAGCGGGCGGGTTGGCCGCGGCGAACTGCCGCCAGGAAAGGAGTTTTTTTCCAAACTGTTCCAGGCGCAGGCCTTCTTTGCCAAGCTGCTCCAGCGCGGCTCGCCCCGATGGTTCCGCGATGCGGCAGACTGCCTCTCCCAGCGTCAGGCTGGATAGGCGGGCAAACTCATCCAGCTTCTCCAGGCTTTTCCCGCCAATTCCGCGCGGCGGCAGGTTAATCACCCGCCTCAGGCTGATTTCGTCCTTGGGATTGTGAATCAGGCGCAAAAAAGCAATCACATCCTTCACTTCGCGCCGTCCGTAAAAGCGCTGCGCGCCGACCAGACGGTAACTGATGCCTTCCCGCCGGAAGGATTCTTCCAGCAGGCGCGACTGGGCGTTGGTGCGGTACATCACCGCGAAAGAGCTTGGGTTCAGGTGCCGCGTGCGGATGCCGGTTTTAATAGCATCCACAACAAATTCAGCTTCTGCTTTATCGTCGGGCGCTGCGTATAATTTTATTTTTTCGCCCTGCTGTTGTTCCGTGAAGAGTTTTTTACGGGTACGGTTCGCATTGCGGTCTATCACCGCCATTGCCCCGTCCAGGATACGCTGCGTGGAGCGGTAATTTTGCTCCAGAAGAATGGTCCGGGCGTTTTTGAAGTCGGTCTGGAAGCGCTGGATGTTGCGGTAATCCGCGCCGCGCCAGCGGTAGATGGACTGATCCTCATCGCCTACCACATACAGGTTGCCGTGGCCTTTTGCCAGGCTGCGCAGTATCGCGTATTGAGATAGGTTGGTATCCTGAAACTCATCCACCAGGATATGTTCAAATTTATGCGCCCAGGTAGCGCGCACCTGGGGATAGGCGTTCATCAGCTGGTAGGTGTACACCAGCATGTCATCAAAATCCATGGCATTGTTGCGTATCAACAGCTGCTGATAACGCAGATAGAACTGGCGCACCTTCTCATCGCGAAAGTTTTGGATGGGATAGTCTTCGGGGGTGACCAGGTCATTTTTCGCGCGCGAGATGGCATCCAGGATGGATTCAGCCCGGAATAGTTTCTCGTCCACCCCGGCTTCGCGAATGACTTCTTTCATCAGCGTGATCTGGTCGTCAGCATCAAAGATGACAAAATCCTTGCTGAGGGGCAGTAAATCCGCCTCTCTCCGCAGGATGCGCCCGCAAACAGAATGGAAAGTGCCCAGCCAGATGCCCTGGGCGGCCGCGCCAAGTATCTTCTCCACCCGCGCCGCCATCTCCCTGGCAGCTTTATTGGTAAAAGTCACCGCGAGGATGTGATAGGGCGGCACGCGCATCACGCCAATCAGATAAGCGATGCGGTACGTCAGGACGCGGGTTTTCCCGGAACCGGGGCCGGCCAACACCAGCGTCGGGCCGGCCGGGGCGGCAACAGCCTGCTGCTGCTGAGGGTTGAGCAGGTCAAGTAATTCATCCATAATCAGAGAATTTTACCGCAGGTCTCTTCCTAAAAGAGCAGCGCTTTTGCCAGCCCAATCATAATGCCCGCCAGCACAAGCCAGTACGGCGTCAGTTTTAGCAGGAACAAACCTGCCAGACCTGCCGCCAGCAAAAGCGCGGTCCACACATCCACGACGGCATTCTTTGCCATCGTTACCGCGATGGTGATAATCAGAGCCACGACGCCGGCATTCACCCCTTCCAGAACAGCCTGGGCGACTGGAGAGTTCGCCAGTTTTTTCATCAATGGTCCCATTGCCGTCACGACAATAAACGAAGGCAAAAAGACCCCGATAGTGGACGCGAACGCCCCGGGAATGCCTCCGACCATATACCCGATGAAAGTCACCGCGGAAGTGACAGGTCCCGGGGTCATTTGCCCGACGGCAATCGCGTCGACGAGCTGCTGCTGCGTCATCCAACCAAATCGGTTGACGATATCATCGCGGATGAGCGGAAACAGCACCAGCGCCGACCCAAAGAGCACGGCGCCAGTACGTAAAAAGTACAGGAACAACTGCGCCACCCGGGAATGAAGCCAATCCGGACCCTGCTGAAAGAGGCGCAGAAGCAGCGGAAAAGGAAAAACAGCCAGCAAAGCCGCGGGCGCTTTTGGGGGATGTTTCAACAGGTACACCAGCACATATCCCAATAAACCCGCCGCGAAGAGAATAATGACCTCATTCACGCCCAGCAAGGACGCGCCGAATGCCAGCCCGAAAATCAACCAGGTCTGCCAGGTTTTCAGACAGCTCTTGCCCAGGCTCCAAAGAGTGTTGATGACAATCGCCAGCACCAGCGGATTGAGAGCGTAAAAAATCGCGTCCACCTGAGGAAGCGCCCCGTAGCGCGTGTACGCCCAGGCAAACGAAACTGTGGCGATGAATGAAGGAAGGATAAAACTGGCGCCGGCCGCTAACAAGCCGGGAAAGCCGGCTTCTAAATAGCCGATATGCAGGGCTAATTCTGTCGCGTTGGGTCCGGGCACCAGGTGCGTCGCTGCCAAAAGCTCCAGAAAATGCTCTCCGGTCAGCCACTTGCGCTTGCGCACAATTTCGCTTTCCATCATGGCGATATGCGCGGTGGGAGACCCAAAACTCGTGGCGCCAATCTGCAGGAAAACCTTAATCAGGTCTTTCAGCCTGGCTTTTTGTTCCAGCGGAAGCGTCGGGATTTCTAATTTCATTTTTCCTGCCTGGCAGCTTTCAAAATCGGGAGAGTCAGCAGCAGGTGTTCAAGAGTCAGGCGCGGGTTCACGTACGCGTCCAGCCTTGCCAACGCTTTTTCATGTCTCTCCAAAATTTGTTCAATGTTCGCGAGGTCCAGCTGACGCGCGGTATCCTCTAAAGACCTTTGCCGGTCCTGGTTTACCAGCGGCATTTCCGCGCCGCTGCGCACAATCAGCACATCCCGCCAGAAACTCAACCAGGCGGAGACCAGCTGAGCCGTGAGCTCGCGTTGACCGCTTTTGCTTTTTTGCAGGCTTTCCACATACTGCAAACGCTGGCGCCTGGCTGCGTAAAGCAGCTCCTCCAGCCTGTCCAACGCGTCGTGATACGAGGCCAGTATTTCTGGGTTTTGGTCAAAGCGAACCGCCGCCCCTACCCTGCCGGAGGATAAATGCGCCAGGACCGCCGCACGTTCCGCCGGAATCTGCAGCTTTTGTTCCAGCCAGCTGCTTGCTTTTTCCATCGGTAGCGGCCGCAAGCGGACAATCTGGCAGCGCGAGGATATCGTCGGAAGCAGGTTTTCTTCCGAGTCAGCCGTCAGCACCAGCACCGCGCGGGCAGGCGGTTCTTCAAGCGATTTCAACAGCGCGTTGGATGCCGAGGCCGTAGCCCTCTGAAAATCCAGAATGAGCACCACGCGGTATTTTGCCTGGTAGGGCGCGAGCGCCAGAGACTGCTGCACAGAGCGAATCTGGTCAATGCGCAGGTCCTGGTGGCCTTCTTCCGGCGCCAGAACCATTAAATCCGGGAAGCTCTGGGCATCAATCTGGCGGCATACCGCGCACACACCGCAAAACTCGCCGGGCTCGGGAGGGTTCTGACAATTCAGAGCCTTGATAAACGCCAGGGCAAGCGTGCGCCTGCCGATTCCCTGCGAGCCTGTCAGCAGATAGGCATGGCGCAGTTTTTCGGGTTTGGTATGCTCTTTTAAGAACGCAACCGCGGTCTCGTGACCGCAAATATTCCATCCCATACGATAATTTTAACACAGGGCACACGGGCAGTGATAAACTTCAGCAGTTATCCCGCTGCTGCTAAGTTCTGGCAATGCCTGATAAAATAACAGGCCGCAAGGAAATCCTAGACCTAGAATATAATGGAAAGAACTGCCTGCGGGTATTTTGGTAACGGAGGTTTACGCATGAGTGAAAACTTAAAGAACATTCCTGGGGGAGAGACGAATCCGGTCAGTATTTCCTGGCACGCGATGGACGCGCCCGAAGTGCTCAGCGCTCTGAACGTCCCGGCCGAGGTCGGCCTGACGACTGAAGAAGCCGAAAGGCGGCTGGCTCAGTACGGCCCGAATGAACTGCAGGAGAAGAAACGCACCACCTTTCTCCAGATGCTCTGGGCGCAGATTAACAGTTTTGTCATCTGGCTGCTGATTGGCGCCGCGGTCATTTCGGCCCTGCTCGGCGATTACGTGGAAGCCGGAGCGATTCTGTTGATTGTGATCCTGAACGCGATTATGGGCATCATCCAGGAATCGCGCGCCGAGCAATCTTTGGCCGCCCTCAAAAAGCTGGCAGCCCCCGAAGCCCAGGTGCTGCGCGACGGGCACCGCGTCTCGCTGCCTGCCCCCAAACTGGTTCCGGGAGATATCGTTTTCATCGAAGCCGGCAATTACATCCCGGCCGATATCCGTCTTTTGGAAGCTGTCAACCTGAGCATCGAGGAAGCCTCGCTCACCGGCGAGTCTGTGCCTGCCAAGAAGCACGCGGAAGGCGCCCTCGAAGCGGACATCCCGATTGGCGACCGCGAAAACAGCGCTTTTATGGGCACGCTCGTTACCTATGGGCGCGGCAAAGCGGTGGTTACAAGCACCGGCATGAACACCCAGCTTGGTTTGATTGCCAGTATGCTGCAGACCGTGGAAGAAGAACAAACGCCTCTGATGAAGCGCCTGGACCAGCTGGGAAAAACCCTCGGAATCGGCGCGATTGTGGTATGTATGCTGGTCTTTATCATCGGCGGCGCGCGTCTGATGCTTGGACCAGAACACCTGTCCTTAAGCAATCCCAACTTCATCACTGAGATGGTTAATCTCTTCATGATTGCTGTCTCCCTCGCCATCGCGGCCGTTCCGGAAGGCCTTCCGGCAGTGGTCACAATCAGTCTGGCTGGCGGCATGCGCGAAATGGTCAACCGCCACGCGCTCATTCGCAAGCTCTCATCGGTGGAGACTCTCGGCTCCGTCACTGTCATTTGCTCGGATAAAACCGGCACCCTGACGCAAAATCAGATGACTGTCACCCGCCTGTGGACTGACGGAAAGTCATTCACGATTACCGGCAGCGGGTACAACCCGGTCGGGGACTTCTTATTGGATAATGAAAAAGTGGACTTGCAGGCCTACCCCGCGGCGCGCACGGCGCTGTGGGTTGGCACGCTGAACAACGACGCGCAGCTGGAACCCACCGGCGAAAGCGAAGGCAAAATCACTTACCGCATGGTTGGCGACCCCACCGAAGGTTCCATCCTGGTGGCTGCTCACAAAGCCGGCGCGAGCGCCCGCCAGCTCAACGAAGCTTTCCCGCGCTTGCAGGAAATCCCCTTTGATTCTGAACGCAAACGCATGGTCACCATCAACGAACTGCGCAGCCCAAGCAACGAGGACATCTCCCCCTTTGAGCAGTCCGACCAGAACAAATGGCATGTCATCGCGGTAAAAGGCGCCCCGGACGTGGTCCTGAAGCTGTGTTCGTACAAAATTCGCATCGACAACACGCACGAACCTCTCACCGAGGCCTCCCGTCAGGAAATTCTGGAAGCCAACGACGCCATGACCCGCGACGCGCTGCGCGTGCTCGGTGTGGCCTACCGGCTTGTGCCCGAAATGCCCGCCGATACCAGCCCCGAAGCGCTGGAAAAGGATTTGGTCTTCATCGGCCTGATTGGCATGATTGACCCGGCCCGCGACGAAGTCAAACCAGCGCTCGCAGAAGCCAGAACTGCTGGAATCCGAACGGTCATGATTACCGGCGACTATCCCAACACCGCCAAAGCCATTGCCGAACAAATCGGTTTGCTCCAACCAGGGCACAGGGTGATGACTGGCGCGGAACTGGACGTTATCAGTCCCGAAGACATGCGAGAAGCCGTCAAGGTCACGGATGTGTACGCGCGCGTGAGCCCGGAACATAAGATGAAAATCGTGGACGCCCTGCGCGACAACCATGAAGTGGTGGCAATGACGGGCGACGGCGTCAACGACGCGCCGGCTATCAAAATGGCCGATATCGGCATCGCCATGGGAATCACAGGCACCGATGTGGCCAAAGAAACCGCGGACATGGTGCTGACCGACGACAACTACGCCTCCATCGTTTCAGCGGTGGAACAGGGTCGGGTCATTTACAGCAACATCCGCAAATTTGTGTACTATCTCGTCTCGTGCAACATGGCCGAGATAATGATTATCTTCCTGGGCACCCTGTTCGGGTGGCCGCCAATCCTCACCGCCATTCAGCTTCTGTGGCTGAACCTGGTGACGGACGGCGCGCCAGCGCTTGCCTTGGGCTCAGAAAAGGGAGACCCCGATATCATGCTCTTCCCGCCCCGCCCGACCAATGAGCCCATCATCAACAAGTTCATGCTGCGCGGTATTATTGTCCAGACCATCGCGATTACAGCCTCGACCCTGGGCGCTTTCGCGCTGGGCAACAGCATAAGCCTTGAGCTTGGCGAAACCATGGCCTTTGTCACGCTCTCCGTCAGCGAACTTCTGCGCGCATACACCGCCCGCAGCGAATACTACCCGCTGACCAAGATTGGCATCTTCAGCAACAAGGGTATGAACCTGGCAGTGCTCGCCTCACTGGCGCTCATCTTTATGGTTGTGTATGTGCCCTTCCTGCAGCCCATCTTCAACACCAGCTCCATCGATTTCGGGCACTGGCTGATGATACTGCCTCTGATTGTTATGCCATCCATCGTGGCTGAAGTAATGAAAGCGATTCAATTCGCGAAAATCACGAAAAGGACCGCTAGCTGATTTTTAAGCGGAGACACGAAAAGAACCTCCCTTCGGGGAGGTTCTTTTTTAATGAGGACCGCAATACGCGGGGCACTGCCGGGCCCTTCGCGAAGGGCAAGTGTGTCTTTCCAAGCACGGCAAGGATTATTTCTGATGGGAACCGCGCTCTTGATAAAAAGAGCTGATAAGAATCGTTCACCAGGGAAAATGGCGCAGTTTGCTGCCTCTCCGCCAGACCGCAAGCGTTGTGCCAATCGTAAGGGCAGCCGCCCGCTGCCAGACAACTGCTATCGGCGGCGAACGATTGGCCTTTATGCGGCAAAAGGCCGGCCAAAACACAAAGTGACACTCTGCCTTGAGTCTGATAAAATCAAGCGTGCGATTATTTATCAAATTATCAAGCCAATGCGTTATCACTTAAAGGACCTCGTCATGGAATCCTCTCCCAAAAACCTGCTTGATCAAACCAAGCCCGCCCGCCGCGCGCGGCGCGCCTGGTATTTTTACGACTTCGGCAACTCCGCTTACGCGGCTATTGTTCTACTGGCAGTCTATTCCGCTTACTTCAAAAATGCCGTGGTCGGCGGCGCCGAAGGCACGCGCCTGTGGGGCTGGTCGGTTGGCATCGCTGCCGTGCTGGTAGCGCTGATGTCGCCGGTGCTGGGAAGCATTGCGGATTTTTCGCGCTCCAAAAAACGCCTGCTCTTCATCTTTACCACCATCGCGGTCATCTTCACCGCGCTCTTGTTCTTTGTGCGTCCCGGAGACGTCTTGATTGGCATGCTTTTCTTCATCCTGGCGGAAATTGGCTACCGTGGGGCGCAGGTCTTTTATGACGCACTCCTGGTGGACGTCTCCACTCCCGAGACGATTGGATACATCTCGGGTAAGGGCTGGGCGGTTGGCATGCTGGGCGGTGTAGCCTGCCTGATTATCGTATTGGTGCCCATGCAGCTGATTGGCAACAGCTTCATCCCCTACACCTTTCTGATCACTGCGCTTTTCTTCCTGCTATCCTCAATTCCCACCTTTTTGCACGTGCGCGAGATTACCGAACCGGAAGTCATTCCAACAGGGGAAAGCGTTTTCGGGCTGGCGTTCAAAAAGCTGGGGCGCACTTTCCGCGAGATTAAGCACTACCGCGAATTCATCAAGTACATGGCAGCCTTCCTGATTTACAACGACGGCATCATGATGCTGATGGATTTCGCCGCTATCATCGGCGCGACCCTGTTTGGCATGGGGCAGGTCCAGTTGATTCTCTTTGTCATCATCATCCAAATAACCGGCGCTGCCGGCGCGCTCCTCTTTGGCAAGATTTCTGATAAACAAAGCAGCAAGCAGGCAATCATTTTCTCGCTTCTAATTCTGATTGCCGCGCTCATCGGCCTTTTCTTCATCAAAACCACCGTGATGTTTTTCGTTATCGGCGCGCTGGCCGGCTTCTCCCTTTCGGGGGCGCAGGCAGTCAGCCGCACCATGGTCAGTCAGCTGGCGCCGGTAGGAAAAACTACCGAGTTTTACGGCTTCCTATCGGTTGCCGGGCGCACTTCCACATTTGTGGGTCCCTTCGTGTTCAGCACGGTCTCGTACCGCGCGCACAACCTCTACCTGGCAGGCGGTCTGAGCGAATTAGCCGCCGAACAGGCAGGTCTTTACTGGGCAGTCGGGTCCATCCTCCTGTTTTTGCTGGTTGGACTGGTGGTGTTGCTAACAGTGCGCAAAGTGACGGCCAGCGAGCCGATGCGGTATTAATTCTCAGGCAGGCAAAGGAGAGCAATGAAGATTTTGATTACTGGCGGGGCGGGATATATCGGCAGCACGATTGCTTCCGTTTTGGAAGATAACGGCCACACGCCCATCATACTGGATTCCCTGATTACCGGCCGGCGCGAGTTCACGCGCGGGCGCGTGTTCTACGAAGCGGATATCGCCGACCGCGCGATGGTGCGCCAGGTTTTCTCGGACCATCCGGATATCTTCGCTACCATCCACTGCGCCGCCCTCATCGTTGTGCCGGAGTCCGTTGCCCGTCCGTACGATTACTACCGCGACAATGTGGTCAAATCCATGACCTTTTTTAAACTTCTGAGTGAACTGGGCTACCCGCGCGTAGTGTTCAGCTCCTCCGCGGCCATTTACGATGTCGTTCCCGGCTTCATGGTCACGGAAGAATCCCCCTTGCGGCCTCTCAGCCCCTATTCCCGCACCAAATACATGATGGAGATGATCCTGAAGGATTTCTCGCATGCCTATAATATGAAAGCCATCGCGCTGCGCTACTTCAATCCCATCGGCGCGGACCCCAAAATGCGCAGCGGCATGCACATCAAAAATCCCACGCATGTGCTGGGCAAGCTGGTCCAGGTCGCCATGGGGCAGGATTCCGTCTTCTACCTGACCGGCGTGGACTGGCCTACCCGCGATGGTTCCGGCATCCGCGATTATATTCACGTCTGGGACCTGGCGCGCGCGCACCTGAACGCGGTGGAACGTTTCGACCAGGTTATCGCCGAGGCTTCAGAAGAAGACTCGCAGTACTGTGTGATTAACCTTGGCACTGGCAAAGGCGTCACCGTGCGGGAATTGGTCGCCGCCTTCGAGCAGGTTTATGGTCAGCGCGTTCCGATTTCCATCCAGCCGCCCCGCCCGGGCGATGTGGCCGGCGCGTATGCCAACGCGGATAAAGCTGCCCGCCTGCTGGGCTGGAAAGCCGAACTGCCCATCACACAGGGTATTTCGGACGCGCTGAAGTGGGGAAAAATCCGCGATAGTATCATTCAGTGGTAAACCGCCCTGGCCGGGCAAACCGCACTTGAATGAACAGCCGCCGGTATCAAAAGAAAAAGACAGCCTGAATGGCTGTCTTTATTTTTATTCCAATAGGCGGAGCAGGCCGCGCCCTGTGAAAGAAAAAGCTTCTCAATAACCTTCGCTAGCCGTCCAATAGCGGACAGGGCCGCTTGCGCGCCGGCGGGAGGCCAGCCAGCCCACCAAAACGCCAAACACAAAGCCGCCAATATGCGCCCAGAACGCTGTTCCGCCCACATCCCCCAAGCCGATGGTCAGCACACCGCTGAAAAGCTGCAGGATGAACCACAGGATGAGCACTACCGAAGCCGGCAGCAACCGCAGGCGGATAAAGAAGCCAATCGGGATAAAGGTATACACCCGGGCGCGCGGATACATGACCAAATAAGCGCCCAAAACCGCCGCAATCGCGCCGCTGGCTCCCACCGTCGGGATGATGGAGGCCGGATTAATGGCCCAATGCGCGAGCGCCGCCACAAATCCGCCAGCCAGATAAAAAACCAGATACCAGAAGTGCCCCAGCCGGTCTTCGACGTTATCGCCAAAAATCCATAAGTAAAGCATGTTGCCAAGCAGATGCGCCCAACCCGCGTGCAGGAACATGCTGGTGAGGATGGACCGAAAATCTCCCGGGTCCAGGCCGGCAGTCAGCTGGGCTGGCACCAAGGCGAACTCGGAGACAATCGCTTCCATTTGGGAACCGGCAGTGTACTCCAGAATAAAGACAATGACGTTAATGGCGATGAGGATGTAATTAATGTAGGGCACCCGCCTGGCTCTGATTTCATCACGGATGGGTATCATCTGAAGCTCCTTCTGTTACAGCGCCTGTGTTTCTACCAATATTTGCGACACGCGCGGGTTGTCCGCGTACGCGCCGCGCCGTTCCACCGGCAGCAGCGCGGCTATCCGGCACATAATCTCTTCGGTGGCTTTTTCCAGCCAGGCTTTGTTATCCTCACCCGCTTCCGGCTGAGGCAGCTGGAACGGCGCGCCAAAGCGCACGAGCACTTCCATTTTTCGCAGCCGGAGAAATCGGCTGGCCATTTCTTCCGAACCAGTCACCGCGGCAGGTACCAACAGGGCTCCGGTCTTTCTGACCAGCAGCGCGGTGCCGGGTTTCCCTTGCTTCAGGCTGCCTGTTTTGGAGCGCGTTCCCTCCGGGGCAATGCCCACGATCCACCCGCGTTTGAGATAGTCAGCGGCCTGGCGAAATGCCGCGAAATCGTATTCTTCGCGGTTCACCCAAATCACGCCGATCGCGTCCAGCAGCCACCGAAAAAACGGAATCTTGCGGTAGCTGTCGCCCACCATACCGATGGTGTCCCTCCTGGTGGTGGAAAGCATTAAGAACGGCGTATCCAGGCGGGAGATGTGGTTGGTAACCAGGATGAACGCTCCGGTTTCAGGCACGTTTTCATAGCCTTCCACGCGCAGATTCACCAAGGCTTTGACCAGTTTTCTGATGAGATTAAGTATTTTTTCGCGGCGCATCATATCAGACATAATTTTACTGCGTTCAGCGCTGTTCTGTATTAGCTTCGTATTGACCTGCTTCCCGGGCGGATTCCTGAGCCTGATGCACCCGCCGGCTGAAAAGCAAAAAACTGACCATCAGAACCGCCCCAAGCAGCAGCATCGGCAGGTAACTGAGCGCGCTGCCGTTCCCGCCAAATAAACCGTTTGCGAGCGCCGCCGCGTTCCATAAGGCATGAATTCCCAGCACTAACAGGAATATACCCACCGTTCTCCCGCGGCGTTTATCCTGCCAGGTGCGAGCCATCGCCCAACCCAGCAATCCGCCGTTAAAGGTATGCAAAAGCGTTCCTCCAAAGCGCCCAAGCAGGAATGTCAGCCATTCCGCGGGGCTTCCGCCGGCAAGCTGCGCGCTGTTTAACAGCGCTTCCACCAGGGCAAAGCCCGCCCCGCTGAACAGACCAGCCGCGTAGCCTTCAGCCGCGGTTATTTTGCGGTCGCTGAGCAGCCAGACGCCCAGGGTCTTAAATCCTTCCTCGAACATCGGCAGCAGGAACGCGACCATCCCAAATGCCAGAGCCAAAACCAACGGATTGCGCGCGAGTTCGGCCAGGCTCTCGCGGGCAGATTCCGAGTCTGCACCAGCGGTCTGCAGCAGCTGCCAAATCTCGCTGAGCTTGCCAACGATTTGCGGGCTGGAAGCCGCTGCCAGGGCAATCACCGAGCCAAGAAGCACCAGCAAGGCGATTTCCACAATCAGGATAAAGTAAGTGGTAAAGCCGATGCTGAAGCTGAGCAGTCCCTCATGCCGCCTTGCGCGCGCTCCCCACAGACCAGCGGAGCCTATGCGCAGCAGCCAGACCGCGGGCATTGCCGCGCCAAGTACTGCCAGCAGTCCCACCAGCAGCCCGCGCCGGGGCGCGCTTTCCGGCAGAAAATACAACCCCGCCAGAGCGCCGAAGAACAGCAGCAGTGGGAGCCAGGTGAGAATGTCGCGCGTCCTGGTGTTTTTTGGTGTTCGTTCCCTGCCAGCCAGCCTGCCCGCGGAAGTAATCACGGAAGGGAGGTTCAGCAGCCCAAGCGCCGCGAACGCGCTGACCAGCACACTCAGGCCAATCGGATTCATCCCCGGCAGCTCGGCCGCGGCCGAAAGCGAGCCGCCAGCCGCAGCCAGCAAGAATGCGCCGCCCAGGAAGATAAACATAACCAATAAAGAAAAGACTAACTGGAGAATACTCATCCAGTCAGTCTTTGCGGTGTTGGTTTGTCGCTGAGCTTCAGGCCCAACGCTCATTTGACCTCGATGGTGATGCTGAGGATTTTATCGCCGGCGGGGGCGTCCGGGTTGTTCTGCGGGTCGCGCTCAGTCAGCTTCTGCAGCACATCCATCCCTTCAATGACTTTGCCAAAGATGGTGTACTTGCCGGTCAGCTGTGTGGCTGGCACATAGGTAATAAAGAACTGGCTGCCGTTGGTATTCGCGCCGGCATTCGCCATGCCAACCATGCCAGCCTCATCATAAGTCAGCGTGCTGACGATTTCGTCCCGGAATTCATAGCCAGAACCGGAAATACCTGTGCCGCTCGGGTCACCTGCCTGGGCAACGAAATCGTGCAAGACACGATGGAAGGTGACGCCGTCAAAGAAGCCCTTCTCAGCCAGATAGACAAAGGAATTGACAGTGATAGGTGCTTCGTCGTCGAAAAGCTGGATGACAATATCGCCCTTTTCTGTCTTAATAGTCGCGGTATACGACTTGGATTGGTCAATGACCCAGGGCGGGCATTCTGTTTCCAGGTTGCCTTTCTCGTATTTCAAGACGTCAACCACCATTCCCAGCGTGCTCGCGCTCCAGTCATAAGACCAGGGCCGGCCGTTCAACAGGATGGTCGGGGTGGAGTTTAAGCCAATTGTAGTCTGGCCGTATTCCAGGTCAGAAGCAACCTTGTTGACAATCGCCTCGCTGGTCAGATCCGCCGCGAACCGCTCTTTATCCAGGCCCAGTGTTCCGGCCTCGTTTTTCAGCCAGGTCAGAAAATCCTCGGCGGGCAAGCCAGACCAATCGCCCTGTTTGGTGAAGAGTGTGTTGTACATCTCCCAGTATTTGCCCTGCAGGCCGGCTGCTTCGGCAGCCTGGGCTGCCACCTGAGCGTTGGGGTGGATGCTGACCAGGGGGAAGTTCCTGAACACAAGCCGCACATCATCCGGATATTTCGCCAACAGTTTTTCCAGCTCGGCATAGAAAGCCGCGCAGGCCGGGCACTGAAAGTCGCTGTATTCCATGATGGTAAGCGTGGCATCCTTGGGACCCAGCGTCCAATCCGAGTCGGTAATCTCCGGGAACACTTTCAGCGCGTTTACCTGTTCTTCCGTGAGCGCGGGGAAGAAACCTTCGTAAATCGTGCATATCATCCTGCCATTTTCATCGAACAGGCGCGTGTCCACCACTTCTGTGGGCGCGGCGGTTGCTTCCGTCGCCTGCGCGGCTGGGGCTTCGGTAGGTGCGCTCGTCGCGGTCGGCTCTGGCGTCGCGGTGAATTCGCGCACTTTGCAGGCGCCTAAAACAAGCGCGGCAATGAGCAAAACAAAGATTACTCCGGATAGTTTTTTCATAGGTTTACCTTTCAGTTAAGCTTCCTGCGCTAATTTCCCTTTTCCTGAGGGGCAGAAAGCGGTTTTTTGGAATTTTCGTTGATAAAACGCGCGACAGCTTCCCGCATGGCAAGCTGAACGGCTTCTTTGGGAGCGCCCGCGTCAATCACGCGCCAGCGCTCGGGTTCCTGCGCGCAAAGTTCAAGATAGCCCGCGCGCACGCGTTGATGAAACGCCACTTCATACGCATCCAGACGGTTCCATTCCGCCTCTTTGCGCTTGCGCTGCAAACCCGTTTCCACATCCAGGTCAAGCAGCAGCGTGAGGTCGGGTTTGAGTTGGTCTGTGGCAAAAGCCAGCATAGAACGCAGCATGCTCAAATCCAGGCCGTGGCCATAACCCTGATACGCCAGAGTGGAATCGCCGTAACGATCGCACAGGACCACCTTGCCAGCCGACAGAGCCGGTTTGATGACCTGCTCCACCAGCTGCGCCCGCGCGGCCAGGAACAAAAGGATTTCCGTACGCGGATGCAAGCCCTGATTTTCGAGGCGCACCAATACCTGTCGGATTTGGTCGCCAATATCGGTGCCGCCTGGCTCGCGCGTGGTCAGCACTTCGTAGCCCAGGCTCTCCACGTAAGCGGCAAGCTCCCTGATCTGGCTGGTCTTTCCGCTGCCTTCGGGTCCCTCAAGGGTGATAAACATGCTCAATCCCTGAAAATGCGCACGAAGCGGCGGGGTTCCGTGCCAAATGATTCTGACGCCAGGTTGGCTTTTTCCGCCAGCTGGTGCTGTTCCCGCCGGATATCCGCCGGCGCGGGCGGCAGGTCCACATATTTCTCACCGGCCAGCACCATTTGCACCGCTTCATCAGCCTGCTCCAATGCTTCTATGTAAGGACTGGAAGAGTGATGCGGCGCTCTCACCATAAACAGGTCCGACAGGAACTGCTCAATCTGGCTGTCGGAGCTGGATTTGATTACGTAAATCGGAACACCGTGTTCTTCCGCCTGCTCAACAGGCTGGAGTCGTTCGCGGTAATAACGGCGCTGCGTGACGAAGGTATCCGCTTCTTCCAGGCTGCGCACAAGCCGGGCGGGCACCCCCATGCTGCGAATGCGCTGCAGCAGGCGGTTGCGGGCGATGCCAAACGCAAAAATGCTCTTCATCTCCGGGGCTTTAGTGCTGGGCGCGCTTTCATACACCGCTTCGGCGGGAATTTTCGGCGCAGGAGTGACGCGCGTCCGGTCCTGGTTCATTCCGCGTTGAAACGGCGCTTTTTCCATTCCGCCGCGCTTGAGTGACTGCGCGACGGTAGGCACAGCAGGCTGTGGAGCGCTTACGATGTGAATACCGCCTTTTTCGTCCCAGTAACGTTCTTCGGGCAATGCGAGAAATCCGCGCAGCAGAGCGTCCACTGCCGCGGAAACATCGCGGTGCACAGCCAGCCGCTCGCGGCTCTGAATTTCCACCAGCACGCTGAACGTGGGCGGAGCCCGCCGTTCCAGTACGGTTTTCTGCGTTCCGCGCCTGCGCGCTTCGTCATCGGAAAGCGTGACCGACTCAATCCCTCCTATCAGGTCCGAAAGCGTGGGATTAAGCATCAGGTTTTCCAGGGAATTGCCGTGCGCGGTGCCAATCAGCTGCACGCCGCGTTCCGCGATCGTGCGGGCGGCCTGCGCCTCCAATTCGCGTCCAATCTCGTCAATCACGATAACTTCCGGGTTGTGGTTTTCCACGGCCTCAATCATGACTTCATGCTGAAGCGAAGGCTTGGGCACCTGCATGCGTCGGGCAGCCCCAACCGCCGGGTGCGGCACGTCTCCGTCGCCGCCAATTTCGTTGGAAGTATCCACAATTACCACGCGCCGGGTTTCAGCCAGAATTCGGGCAGCCTCGCGAAGCATGGTGGTTTTCCCCACGCCCGGTTTGCCCAAAATCAGAATGCTTTGCCCGGAATTGACCAGGTCGGAGATGATATCAATCGTGCCGTAAACCGCCCGCCCAACCCGGCAGGTCAGCCCCACAATTTTCCCTCTGCGGTTGCGGATAGCGGAAATGCGGTGCAGCGTGCGTTCCATGCCGGCGCGGTTATCCGCGTCAAAATCGCCAATCCGGTCAGTCACGTAATCTAAATCATACTGGGTCACATATTGCTCGGAGAGGGGCACTTCAGCATCCACAAAGCGCGCCGTGGGTATCCTGCCAAGGTCCAGGATGACTTCCAATAGATTGTCAAAATTATCTCTGGATTGTACTGCGCGGGCTATTTCCGGAGGCAGCACAGATAGCATGGCATCCAGATCATCGGTTATCTTCTTTTGAGTCGTCGTCATTTCTTACCTAAGTGGTATTAACTGGCACATGAAAGTAAATCGGTAATCATGTGCCGCTTTTGATTTTAATCGATTTTATCGCTGTCAATTCACGGGCTGATGCTTTTGTATATGAATATCCTGAGACATGCTCGGCGCGCCAGAAATCAGAGGGGCGCAGCACGCACAGCGCTGTTACCTGACCCCTTTTTGTTGGGATTGTATTACCGGAACGCTGCCTTCGCTCTTCTCCCCTTCGTAAACCTGCTGCCGCCCCGGCGCGGGCACTTTATCCTGCAGCGTCAGGTGGCGCACCATGCGCGCCAGCTCCTGTTCCATCGAGAAAGCAAGGCTTTCAAGCGCATCAAAAAGCTGGGGCTGGAAAGAGCGGGCGCAAACATACACCGGCCTCCCCATCCGGTTGGGAACTGCCTGCACCAACTGCTGCAGGAGCGAGATATGGTCCGCGCCCGGGTCAAAAAGAGGCTGTAGCCAGATGCCGTTTGGGCCGTAAGCCAGGTCTGCAAAACCAAGCAGCCTGCCTTGTTCGTCGGCAGCTGCCAGGCCCTGCGCCAGCTTGCGGGAAACAGGTTCCACAGCCTGGAACAGTCTGGGCACTGCGCATCGGTGCAGCGCTTGCATCGCCTTCACGTCCTGGTCCGTCCATTGGCGCCAAAGGTTTTCAGCCGCTCCAGCCGCGACAAAATCGCCCCTGAAGCGGTAAACGCGCGCCTGGGACCAGACCACAAAATCCGCGCGCCGAAAGGCAGGCAGGTAATCGGAGTTTTCGGGCAGTTCCGCCAGGAGGTACCGGGCCCCCCACGCGCCGCTGACGCGAATCACAGCCTCGAGCAGGCAGGTGATGTCGTCCGGGCTGCTTTCCCGCGTGGGAGTCACAAAATCAAGCTGGCTGAAAGCATCGCCTTCGGCGTGGCAAACGCGCCCGAAGCAAAGCGGGCGGCTGTTGTCTTCCCACAGCGCGGTATAGCTATTCACGGTGAGGCCGCGGCTGGAAAGCAACCGCAAGGGAGATAAGGGGTGCCCGCGTGTAATTTCACTGACGCTGTCTGTGCTTTGCGCCAGCGCTTTGGCGCCCAAAAGCGCCGGGTAATCCGTGAGAGTTACTCTGCGTGCGGTAATCGCGCCAACTCCAGGAAATAACGGTGAAAACGCGTATCGGGGGTCAGCTCCGGATGGAAAGAGGTCGCCAGGAGCTTTCCCTGGCGGGCTGCGACCACGCGGCCATCTTCCAACGCGATGAGCGGTTCAGCCCGTCCAAATACCTGAGTGATGATAGGCGCGCGGATAAATACCGCGTGGTACGGCGGTTCTGCCGGTTCAAGAAAAGGCGCTTGCAGGTCGGTTTCAAATGAATTGACCTGCCGCCCAAAAGCGTTGCGGGCAATCTTGATATCCATGACCTTAAGCAGGTCTTGTTCCCGCCCGGCATCCTGCGAAAGCAGTATCGCGCCCGCGCAGGTGCCCCAGATGGCTTTTTCCCGCGCTAAGGAACGCAGCGGTTCCATGAATTGGTAAGCGACCATCAACTTCCCAATGGTCGTGGATTCGCCGCCCGGGATAATTAAGCCGTCAAGGCCGTCCAGCTGAGCGGGGAGGCGCACTTCCACGCTTTCGACCCCCAGACTGGACAGGCTGTGGCGGTGCTCAATAAAATCGCCTTGCAAAGCGAGAACGCCTATTTTCATGGTCCGCTCCGCGGAATTTACCAACCGCGCTTCGCGATTAAATCCTGTTCAGGGATGCTGGTAACCTGGCGCCCCACCATGGGTTCGCCCAGGCTGCGGCTCACTTCCGCCAGCAGTTTCGCGTCCTGGTAATGGGTGGTCGCTTTCACGATCGCGGCTGCCCGTTTGGCAGGGTCGCCGGATTTAAAGATGCCGGAGCCGACAAACACGCCGTCCACGCCCAACTGCATCATCAGGGCGGCATCCGCCGGGGTGGCGATTCCGCCGGCGGCAAAGTTCACCACTGGCAGGCGTCCGCTCGCCCGCACTTCCAGACAGAGCTCGTATGGCGCGCCAATATTCTTGGCGAAAGCCATCACTTCTTCTTCGGGCAGAGCCTGCAAGGCGCGGATATCGCCCAAAACCTGCCGGGCGTGCCGCACCGCTTCGACCACATCGCCTGTTCCGGCTTCGCCCTTGGTGCGAATCATGGCAGCGCCTTCGCCAATGCGACGCAGCGCTTCGCCCAGATTGCGGCATCCGCACACAAACGGCACCTTGAAGGCGTGTTTGTTGATGTGGTGTGCCTCATCCGCCGGGGTAAGCACTTCGGACTCGTCAATGTAATCCACACCCAGAGCTTCAAGAATCTGGGCTTCCACAAAATGACCGATGCGGCATTTTGCCATCACCGGGATGCTGACTGCTTCCATAATGCGCAGGATGAGTTCGGGGTCGCTCATGCGGGCAACTCCGCCGCTGGCACGAATGTCCGCGGGGACACGTTCCAGCGCCATCACCGCGACCGCGCCGGCATCTTCCGCGATACGCGCGTGTTCCGGCGTAACCACATCCATGATGACGCCGCCTTTAAGCATTTGTGCCAGCCCTTTCTTGACAGCAAAACCAGAAACCTGCTGTTCCATCGAACCTCCAAAACCAATAGTATTCTATTGGGATTTTACCACCGCTTGGTTTTTATTCCAGGCTCAGGCGTTTTCGAGCAGCGCAGCAACCAGTTCTTTATTGAACGCGGGGATGTCCGCCACCACGCGACCCCACACCAGGTTGCCCTCCCGGAAAGCGGGTTGGTCCACCCAGGTCGCGCCGGCATTCTCCAGGTCATCTTTAATTCCCAAAGAGCCGGTGGCATGCCCGCCGTGGATGATTTTGGCCGAGATTGCCAGCAGCCCGCCGTGACAGATGATGCCAATAATCTTGCCCTGGGCGTGTACCTTCGCAATCAGGTCTTTCACCACAGCGTAACGGCGCAGTTTGTCCGGCGCCCATCCGCCCGGCAGCACCAGCCCAAAGAGCTCATCCGCTGAAAGCGATTCAATCAGGGTATCGGGCACCACCACCAATCCGTTCTTCCCGCGCAGAGGTTTCAGGTCCAGCGCGGCGGTAAGGACAACCGCGCCCTCTTCCTGCAGACGCATGGCGACCACGGAGTACTCCAAATCTTCCACGCCTTCCGCGACCAAAATGGCGATTTTCTTGCCTTCTAATTTCATTTTCGGCTCCTTTTTTCTTGTTTATCTAAATAGAGTCTACCAATCTGAGGGCGTTTTTACCAGCCGCAAGCTTCGGCAAGCGCGGCGCCATCATCTATCATCGGGGCTGTAATAGCGGGAGTCGTCCAGCATCTCTTTCAGTTCGCTGCGCGGTTCCACGGGCGTTTCTTCCGTCTGTGCGCTGGCGCGTTCCGCTTCCGCGGCGGCTTCCAGCTCCGCGAGACTGGCCCGGCGGGACATTACCCATTTGCCGCAGTGCGGGCAGCGTTCCAACCTGCCGACCACCAGGTTCATCCCAAAGAACGAGCGCGCAAACGGGCGCGAACATTTGGGGCAAACCGCGCCGCCATAAAAGCCGTTGTATGAAACAGCAGCTCCGGAATTAGGTTTCTTGCGCGATGTCAGATACTGCAGCAGCCACGAAATCAGAGCAATCCCCACAGTCAGGCCGAGCAGCGGCAGAATTATCCCGCGCGTGCTCTGGCTCGCCGCCTGCCTGGACAGGAAATTATAGGTGAGCGCGTCAGTGGTGAACGTTTGTCCGTCGGTAGTTTCCACGCGCGCAGAGAGCTGATGAACGCCAGATGGGTAATCATCGGTTGTGAAGGAGAACGTGAAAGGCGCACTTTCCTTGCTGAACAACTCCTCACCGTCCAGCAGAAAGGTGACCCGCTTGACTGCGCTCTCATCACCTTTAAGGCTGAGGGTCATATTTCCTTGAATGTCCATCCCAGCGCCGTAGCCAAAATCCCGGCGTAAGCTCACCCGGTAAGGCTGTTCCGTTTGCGCCTGTGCGGAGACGGGTGTTGCGAGCAGCAGTGAGCATAAAACCAGTAAGATACCAACAATTATCCATTTTTTCATAAACGCACCTCATTTCCAGCGGGTCAGGATGTTCTCCCGCTCAAAGACCGCGTTACCCAGATGAAGCATCGCGAAAGCAAGCCCTGCCACCACCACGATGGAAACCAGCATCATCAACAGGTTCACTGTCACAATTCCAGCCATCTGCGCCAGCATCACCCCCATCACAGGTACTATCACAACCGAGGAAATTTGTTCCGCTACGCGCGGGTCAGTCACCCGGGAGGATATGTACAGGGCAAAAATCGATGAAACGATCGCCATCAGCGGCCCCAGCACAAAATTTGCCAGGAGCCAGACGGGGCTGTTGACGAAGGCAATTACGCCGGGACTAATATGAAGCAGACGCAGACCCAGGTTGAAGATTCCCACCGAAAGGTAGGTTGCTCCAATCGCCGGGATTACTGCCGCAAGGCATTTCCCTGTCAGAAGTTCCACGGTGGTAATCGGCGTCGCCAGAAGTGGCTCTAGGCTGCGGGTAGTTTTTTCGCCCACGATGCTGTACGCGGCGATGTTAATCGGAATAATCACAGGCATCACCATAAACAGGAAAAGGAATTCACTAACCAGATAGGCCTGCAGGCAGTCGCTGCCGCTCATTCCCTGGCAGACCTTCAGAAAGCCTTCCGGAAGCCCGGTGGTGGCCACGTCCCCCATCTCAGGAATACTGCCCGCGGTAGATTTCAGCATAATGAGCGGAAGAATAGCAAATACAAGCGGCAGCAGCATGGTGGTGTACAGCACTGTGCGGTTCTTGAAAACTTCCGCCCATTCTTTATTGATAATCGTGCGAATGTGTTTCATCGTTATCTCCCTTCCCGTTCGGAATGAAGCATTTCCAGGTAGACCTGCTCCAGGGAGTGACGCAGTTCTCCAATAAACTGAATATCCGCTCCAGCCTGCACCAGCGCGCGGACGATATCCGGGTTTTGGCGCTCAGGCTCATTCAGGCTCACCACCAGTTTGTTATCCACGCCTTCCGCGGCTGTCACGCCGGGCAGACCCGCCACCAGGCTGACCCACTCAGGATTCAGGCCGGCCAGGTGGAATACCACCTTGCGTCCAAAGAGCCGCTGCCGCAAAGCCTCGGGGGTATCTACTGCCAGAAGGCTCTGTTTAAAGATTGCCACCCGATCGCACAGGCGTTCCGCCTCGTCCAGGTTGTGGGTGGTCATAAAGATGGTTCGCCCTTCGTTCTTAAGCTCGTAAATAAAATCGCGGACGGTTTTTGCCGCCTCAGGGTCCAATCCGGTGGTGGGCTCGTCCAAAAACAAAACTTTGGGTTCGTGCAGCAGCGCGCGGGCTACTGCCAGTTTCTGGCGCATGCCCTTCGAGAAGCTGCCGACCGGGTCAAAACGGCGTTCCCACAGGTCCAGCATCACCAGGTATTTGTTGACCGCGGCTTTCACATCGGGCACATCATACAGTTCGGCGTAGATGCTCAGATTCTTTTCGGCCGAGAGCCGTTCGTACATGCCCGGCGATTCGGTCAGCAGGCCAACGCAGCGGCGAATTTGGGTGTCATCGCGCCCCACCACCAGGCCGTTCACGCTGGCCTGCCCCGCGCTGGGCTGAATCAGGCAGGTGAGCATGCGCACGGTGGTGGTTTTCCCCGCGCCGTTGGGCCCCAAAAAACCGAAAACTTCGCCTTCGTTTACGCGCAGGTTCAGTCCATCGACCGCTGTAAATTCCTGCTTTTGCTTCTTGCCAATCCTGAAGACTTTGGTAAGTCCCTGGGTAATAATCATCGTGTGCCTCTTTTTGAGTGAATAACGCACTGATTATAGCCCAAGCCCGTGCGGGGAACTGTATATTTTCACAGGTGGGCGTGTTTTTTATCTAAAGTTCTTGCATGGTCTCCCGACCATGCAAGGGTCTTGACCGTAAGGTCTCCAAGGTGTTTAATGACGGCCTGAGGCGGGAATAACGCGTCATCGCGAGCGCAGTGAAGCGAACTCCCCGGATTTACTTTACATCCCAAAAGTCAGCCTCGCCATCCTGAACGCAGTGAAGGCTCCTCCCGTTTTATACTCAAAAGAAAGAGGCTGACCGTACGGTCAGCCTCTTTCTCAAACAAACTTGTGCTTACTTGAAGGCAATCGGCAGGTAGATGCGCGGAAGAGCGGACACCCGCAAAATCACCGTAGCGGTATTGGAATCCACCGTTCCGTCGTTGACCTTGAAGGTCAGGCTGTCCTCGCCGAACCAACCCGGGTCAGGCGTGTAGGTGCAAACCGGGCCTTCGCAAACAACGCTGCCGTGGGCGGGCTCAACCGTGACAACAAAGCTGAGCGCATCTCCATCTACATCCACGGCGTCCAGATTGAACACCAGCAAACCGTTTTCAACCAGGTCGTAGGTCGCGCCAATGGCCACAGGCGCGTCGTTGACCGGTTTCACCGTGATGGAAACTGTCGCCTGCGCGGAGTCCAACGCTCCATCGTTCACTTTGTAAGTGAAACTGTCCGGTCCGTTGTAGTCGCCGTTGGGGGTATAAGTGACGGTAGTTCCAGCCACAGTCAGCTCGCCGTGCTGCGGTTCATCCACGATGGTGACGCTCAGAGCGTCGCTTTCGGCGTCCGCCACGTCCAGCGGGATATCCATCGGCGTATCTTCGTTCGTGCTGACGGTCATGTCATTGGCTGTGGGCGCGGTATTGAACAACATCGTCAGGATGACCGGGTCGTGGTCGGAGGAGCGGTAGGCATCCGGCGCGTAAATCGCGTCCTGCGCGTCCTGCTTGTAGGTCATATCGTAGTTAATCAGGTCGCTTTCGTCCGCGTTGATGTGCCAGAAATTGACATCGAGGATATTATCTACCAGGCTGTAATTAGCCAGTGCGTAGTCCAGGTACCCAATCTGAGAACCATAGAGGTAGCCGTAGGCATCATCCCCGCGCATCGCACGCATCATGTCCGTGTAGTCATCGCTGGTATCCGGTTCATCATCCGGACCCAGAAGAATCATATCAATGGGGTCTTCGTAGTCATACGAATTCAGGTCGCCAATGATGAGCGCGTTATCAACCTCAGGGAAGTAAGCCGGGTTGGCGAGCCAATCCACCAGCGCTTCCGCTGCGGCTTTGCGGGTCAGGTTGCAGTTGCCCGCGCCGTCCAGCAGGTCGGGGTCGCCCGTGCAGGCCGAGCCTTTGGATTTGAGGTGGTTCACCGCGACGGTGAAGGTCTCGCCTGTGCGATTATCCTCAAAGACCTGCGCCAGGGCCGGGCGGTTGAGGGTATCGATAAAGCGGGAGTCCACCGCTGTGGTCAGCAGCTGGTAATCTCCCACCGGGCTGACCGAGGCAGGTTTGTAGATGATGGCTTGCTTGATGGCATCGCCGCCAATCGCGCCGGTGGCGATGTAGGCATAGGTGCCCGCGCCGGCGAGTTCGTTCAGGCCGTCCACCAGGTCCGCCACGGCGTAATCGGGTAATTCACCTTCGCCAAGCGGTTTGTCATTCTCAATTTCCATCACGCCAATCACGTCAGCGTCGATCACATTAAGCGCGGCCAGGATTTTAGCGCGCTGGCGGGCCAGTTCTTCGGCTGTGTCAGCGCCGCGGCATTCCAACGTGCCCGATGGGCCGCAAATGAACGCGCCGGTATCGATGGTGGTGAAGTAGTTCAGCACGTTAAAGCTGGCCACTTTCAGAGAGCCCGGCACTTCAATCACATCCGGAGCGTCAGTGCGCGGGTTCATGGCCTGATAATCCGCGCCAGCCGTGGGCTGAATGCGGTATTTGCTGAAGGCGTAGTCCATCACGCCAACCACATTGGTCAGGATGTCGCCGCCGCGGAAGAGGTTGCTGAGCGTGAATTCCTGGCCGTTGGGGTGGCGCGCGGGGTTCGGGTTGGAGGCCTCGCTGCCGTCATCCAGCAGGATGCTGTTGAGCGCGAGATTCGCGGTCCATTCAGCATAGCCGGTGGGGTCGGGCTCATTGACCGCGGTGTACTGCATAAAGCGCTCGGTGCCCAGAACAATCTCCCCGTACTGGTCGAAGTTGTAGTATTCCATGATGACCAGTTCCTGCGGGATGGTCACATACATGCCTTCGAATTTTTCAAAGTCCGCCATGCTGGTGACGGGCAGGGAGAATGTTGTAGGCGTCACGCTGTTGCCCGTGGAACACACCTGGATTTGAGTCACCGGCGAGAGTTCGGTCAGGTTGTACTGTTCCTTCACGGTGCCGGTCACGCGCACGTGGTCGCCCACGTGCACATCGGTCAGATAGCTGTAGATGAACAGCCCTTCCGAGGTGGCAGGGTCGGCATCCGGAGTCAGGGATTCCATGAAGAAGCCGTTCTTGGTGCCGCTGACGTAAGCGTTGGTCTGGAAGTCGGCTGTCACAATGCCTTCGGTGGAGACAACATTCCCGACAAGCGGGCTGCTGGCGCCGCTGCCCTGAATTTCCGGAATGGCAGTGAAGGGGTCGCCGCAGCCGTAAGCCACGCTGAAGCTGAGGCTGAAGTTGCTTTCCATCGTGTCGGGCGGGTCTTCGGTGTCATCATCGGTCACCTGGGCCGCGTAAATTTCAAGCAGGCAGGTCTCGCCTGCGGTGAAGTTGTCATCCGGGTTCAGAGTGTAGACCGGGTCTTCGTCGGTCACGGCCGCGGTGTGCGTGCTGGACTGGGTGCAGGTGAGGGAGTACCAGGTCGCGCCGAGCGTGACGGGCTCGGAGAAGGTGATGGTGATGTCGCCGTCCTTCGCGATTTCGCCGTTGTTCACCGGGGAAGTGCTGGCGACGGATGGGGCGGTTTCCGTAGATGGGAAGCAGTTGGTAGTATGTGAACCCAGATATGTGAAGGTATCTACTGCGTATCCATCCCACTCATCCGCTGGCTCGAAGGCATTTGTGCCATCTGTATCCCCCGCGCAAACTGTCTCCATGCGTGTCAGTGTATGGTCCAATGTGGTAATCGGCGCCGTACCCCAGAATGTGCCCGGGTCAAAACCAATCTGACCAATAACATCCACAAAGGAGTTATCCGACACCCTTTGCAGGGCAATCGCGTCATCACCATTGAAATATGTGACGTTGGATGTGATGTCCGCCTGGTCCAGAATCGCCTGAACGGCGGATGGGTTGGCAATCACATACACATCGCCATCCGCAATCAGCGTTTCGGTTGACCAGGTTAACGTGTTCCCCGGCGTGCTGCTCCCATTTGAGTACAATACCACTTTATACCCTCGCAGGTCTACCGGAGCGCCTGTTCCGTTGTAAATCTCAAGCGCCTTATTATTGCTCGAACCTTCAATGTATTCGGAAAAAAATAAACCAGCCGCGCCTGCTGCTTTAACAGGTTGGGCTGGCTGCATTCCTAACATTCCAAGCAGGAGTGCTATTACCATCAGTAAATGAATTGATTTAAATCTTGGAACCATCTTTTCTCCTATTCAATTGTTGGCAACGAGACAAAGATCTTTCGATATACCTATATTATATTGTAGAACACTGGTTTTTAAGGCAGTCCGGCAATTTGAAGCAGCTGATTAATGGAATTAATAAAACTGTTGTGAGATAAGCGCTATGCGTCGCCAAAAAATAGCGCAACATAACGTACGAATCAGCCAAAAAACAGGCCCTCATCCCGCAGCCGAAAACTGCGCCGGTGCAGCGGGCATTCCCCCATCTCTGCGATCGCGAGGCGGTGCGCCGCGGTGCCGTAGCCTTTATTCCGTCCAAAGCCGTAACCCGGAAAGCACTCTTCCTCCGCCCGCATGCGCGCATCCCGCGCAGTTTTCGCCAGGATGGACGCGCAGGCGATTGAAAGCGAACGTTGGTCGCCCTTTACCAGCGCGGTCTGGGGCAGCTTGCTCTCCGGCAGCCGGAAGTAATCCAAGAGCAGGTACTGGGCAGGTTCAGTCAGCGCGTCCAGAGCGCGGCAAAAGGCCAGCCGGCTGGCGCGGGCAATCCCCAGGCGGTCAATCTCATCCGCCTCCGCCCAGCCCAGCCCCCAGGCGGCGCTTGCATCCTGAATCCTTCTCGCCAGTTCTTCGCGGGCTTTCTCGCTGAGCTGCTTGGAATCGCGCGCGCCAGCCAGAGCGGCAGTTATCCTTTCCGGTTCAGGCGGCAGCTCCACCGCGGCGGCAAAGACCGGCCCGGCCAAAGCACCGCGTCCGGCTTCGTCCAGCCCGGCCACCAGGCGCAGGCCTTGCGCCCACAGGGGCTGTTCAAACTCCAGATTGGGGCAATCAGGGATTAGAGCAGGGTCAAAGCGGACGCGCACGGTAGTCCCCCCGGCGGGCTTTCGTGCGGATTATCCAGAGTTCGCGCAGCAAAGCGGCCGCGTCGCGCAGCGGCTTGATGCGGCTGCCTGTGCCGTAAGTCCAGGTGACGGGCACTTCCTGGATGCGGTATCCGTTCTGTTGGGCGGCTGCCAGCACTTCCACGTCAAAGCTCCAGCCGTTCATCGTTTGCAAAGGGAAGAGCGCCTCGGCGGCCCTGGCGCTGAAGCACTTGAAACCGCACTGCGTGTCTTGAACCCCGGGCACGACCCACCACCGCACCAGCATATTAAAAATCCTCCCGCTCCAATGCCGGATAACTGGTTCGCCTATCCGCAAGGCGCCCGGCGCTTCGCGCGAGCCAATGGCGACATCCGCGCCAGCCTGAATGGCCTCCAAAAAGCGCGGGATTTCTTCAATGGGCACGGAAAAGTCGGTATCAGCCATATAACGGCAGGCGCCGCGCGCGGCCAGCATGCCCGCTTTTACCGCGCTGCCCTTGCCCGCCGCTTCCATGCAGAGCAGGCGCAGTTCGGGCAGCTTTTCCTGCCAGGCGCGCGCTATGGCGGCAGTTTCGTCTTTGCTGCCGTTCTCCACCACCAGCACTTCGCATGGAAAACTTTGCGCGCGCACAAACGCGGTCACGCGTTCCAGCGCGGCGGGCAAACGGCGGGCTTCGTTATGGGCGGGGATGATGATGGAGAGAAAAGGGGTTTCCACGGATGTCTCGCTTGGGCGTCAGGTCGGGGTGGGCGGACTTGAACCGCCGACCTCTGCGTCCCAAACGCAGCGCGCTAGCCGACTGCGCTACACCCCGGTGGATGAAAAGTATAATCCGAAGCGGGCTTGCGCGTCAAGCGGGGCGGGGGCTCGCTTTTTCGTCATCGCGAGCGCGGGGCGGTGATGGCGTTGGACACGTAGCTTCGTCATCGCGAGCGCGGCCACACCCAAAGGGCAGGCCTGGATAAAGGGAGATTGCTCCAGTCGCTGGCGCTCCTTCGCAATGACAACCATCGTCATTGCGAGCGCGGCGAAGCGAACTCCCTGCCTGCGCGGCTTCCATGTTCTTGCATGGTCTCCTGACCATGCAAGGCCTGTGACAGCAAGGTCTCCATCTGCAACCTTCGTTATCGCGAGCACCGCCACACCCAAAGGAGCACGCCTGGATAAAGGGAGATTGCTTCAGTCGCTGGAGCTCCTTCGCAATGACAAGCATCGTCATCGCGAGCGCAGTGAAGCGAACTCCCTGCCTGCGCGTCTTGGTCACCCCGGCCCCGGTCGAAAGGGGTCTGAAAAACAGCAAATCTCCCCAGCGCTCTCTGAAGAGGTATAATCCCGCCTATGAAAGCTCCCAGGCGGGTCGTCCTCAGCATCACCGCAGCTCTGCTTCTGGCACTGCTGAGCGCCTGCGCGTCAGAACTCAAAACCCCGCCGCCTCAGCTTCCCTTCCCGCTCCACACCCCCACCCGGCTGCCCGCACCCACCGTGACCATCGCCACCGCCACGCCAGGCCCGGAGCCCAGCCCGCTACCCCCGCCCGCCCCCACCCAGCCCGTACCGACTCTCTCCTTCGCGCGCGGCTGGGTCGTCTCCGACCAGCTTTCCGGAGAGCCGCTGGAAGAAACCCTGCCGATGTGGGTCTATCTGCCGCCTGGCTATGGGCAGAACCCGCAGCAAAGGTATCCCACGCTCTACCTGCTGCACGGCCTGCGCTATGATGAGAACCAATGGAAAGACCTGGGGCTTGCCGCGCAAATGGACGCACTGATTTCCGCTGAGAAAATTCCGCCATTCATCGTCGTCATGCCGCGCGTCCCGAATATTTCCACCTTCCCTTCCACTTACAACGCGCGCATATTCGCCAGTTATCTAATCCCGTATATCGACGCGCGCTACCAAACGCTCCCGGAGCGCTCCCATCGCGCGCTCGGCGGCCTCTCCCGCGGGGCAGCCTGGGCGCTGCGGGTCGGCCTGCAGGATTGGGAGCTTTTCAGCCGTGTTGGTCTGCACAGTCTGTCCATGGGGGGAGAAGAAATCAACTCCTGGGTCAGCAAGATAAACGAGCTTGATTCCCGGGACCAGCCTTCCCTTTATATAGACGCCGGCAGCGGCGATGAAGACCAGGATTCCGCGCAGTTCCTCAGCTACCAGCTGAACCGCGAAAGCATCCCCCATGTCTTCATTCTGCGCGAGGGGGAACACTCATCGGAGTATTGGTCCAAATATCTGCCCGAATACCTGATTTGGTACAGCAGCGTCTGGTGAGGCTGACCGCGCGAAAACGAGGGGGACACGCCAATTATGCAGTAAAATATGAGTAATAAGGAATCGAAACGTTCCGCGACTTAACCACACACAGCACACACGCCCACGAACAAGAAAGGAACACTCCCATGTATCAAAGACTAATCCTGATTGGCAACCTCGGAAGAGACCCCGAAATGCGCTTCACCGCAGATGGCAAGCCGGTAACATCATTCAGCGTTGCCACCAGCCGTAAATATAAAGATAAAGATGAGACCACCTGGTTTCGCGTCACCGTGTTTGGCGCTCAGGCCGAATCCTGCAATCAATACCTCAAAAAAGGCTCAAAAGTCCTGGTCGAAGGTCGGCTGAACCCCGACTCCAACGGCTCGCCCAAGGTTTTCCAGAAGAAAGATGGAACCTGGGGCGCCAGCTATGAAGTCACCGCCCAGAGCGTGCGTTTTCTCAGCTCAAACCGCCCCGATGACGGCGGCTTCGAAGATGACGCGCCCGGGGATGACGACGTACCATTCTAGGAGCGCCGATGCCCGATATAAAACCCCTCAGCCTGCGCCTGCCGGACGACCTGAAGCCGCTTTTTGCCAATGTCGTCCGCGCCGCGCACACGCCGGGTGAATTTATCCTGGATTTTTCGGCCGTGCTGCCCGGGATGGAGTCCCCCGCGGTAGACGCGCGCGTAATCCTCTCACCGCTGGGCGCCAAACTGCTGCAGCAGGTTCTGACCGAGAATATTCTCCGCTACGAGAGCGCCTTCGGCGAAATCCGCCTTCCCAGCCCGCCGCACACGCTGGCCGACGACCTGTTCAGTCAGGCCAGGAATAATCCCCCGGATAACAAATAAGATGAGTGATTTGGACCGTATTTGCGAGCAAATCCGAATGGATTTTGACCGGAAAACCGCCCGACGGGATGCCGCCCTGGCGCAGGCCCGCCAGTTGACCCGGCACGCCTCGCTGGCAATCCGTGCCATCCACCGCGAGGAAACCGCGGAAGCGGAAAAGGAACTGGCAAGCGCGCGCGAGCTGGCGCAGGCTTTGCGCGAAGGCCTGCGCGACGACCCCGACCTGTACTTCGCAGGCTACACGCAAGACGCCCTTAAGGAATTCGTGGAAGCCGAGCTGACCGTGGCGCTGATACTGAATCGCCCCCTGCCCTCTCCCCAGGACCTCAGCGCGGAATACCCCGCCTACCTGGCAGGTTTGTCGGAGACTCTCGGTGAACTGCGCCGGCGCTGCCTGGACCTTCTGCGACCGGGTTACTCCAGCGAGGTAGAGCGCCTGCTGATGTGGATGGACGATATTTTCACCCAGCTGGTGACGATGGATTACCCCGACGCGATTACTGAGGGCCTGCGCCGCCGCACGGACCTCGCGCGGGGAATCATTGAACGCACCCGCGCGGATATTACGCTCAGCTTCAGGCAGAATGAGCTGGAACAGGCGCTTACCCGGCTCTCTGAACAGCTGAACGGCGAAATTGACTGATGCGCGTTTTGCGCGCCTCTGAACTGGGCACTTATTTGTACTGCGCGCGCGCCTGGTGGTACCAGCGCAGCGGTGTGCCATCCGAAAACCAGGCTGCCCTTTCAAGCGGCACAAACTTTCACCAGCAGCATGCCCGCGGCGTGCTGCTGGCTTCATTTCTGCGCGCAGCGGCCTTGTTTTTGCTCATCCTGGCTTGCGCGCTGTTCATCCTGAAGGCGGCACGGTGAGAGACTGGCTTTGGATTGGCCTGCTGATTATCGCGGCAGCCCTTTTATTCCTTCTCTCGGTCCGCCAGCGCCGCAAAACCGGTCTGCCCGAAGGCAGGATTGTCTACGCGGATACAGACGCCTGGCAAAAGCTCCCCGCGCCGCTGTTCGACCCCACGCTGCGCCTGACTGGCAAACCGGATTACGTTGTGGACATCGGCAGCGGAACGCGCGTGCCCGTGGAAGTGAAAAGCCAGCCCGCACCAGCCCGTCCTTACGACAGCCACGTGATGCAGCTGGCCGCTTACTGCCTGCTGCTGGAACGCGAGAGCGGCAAACGCCCTCCCTACGGCCTGCTGCGCTACCGCGACTGCACCTTTCAGGTTGACTACACCCCCGACCTGGAGCAAAACCTGCTTGCCCTGCTCGGTAGTCTGCGCGAAGCGGAACGCTGCCCGGACGGCCCCGAGCGTTCCCATGCCCTGCCAGGACGCTGCCGCGCGTGCGGCTACCGCCGGCACTGCAGCCAGCCGTTGGCCTGAGCCTGCCACTATCGCACGCGGCAGGCCTGTGAAACTGGTCATCTGAGAGGTAAACCTGCCTGATATGCCGTTTGGTTGACAGACCCGCCTGTCTCGGTTATGCTTATTTAGCGTCCGGGCGGGACCGGCGCGGCGGAGCCCTGCGAACCCCGTCAGGTCCGAGAGGAAGCAGCGGTAAGGAGGTCGCTTCGGGTGTTGCCGGCAAACCTGCCCGTACGCTTTTAATTAAGCATGAACACAAACTCTACCGATACCCCACCCGTTTGTTCCTACGAAGGCTCTGATTATCAGCGCACCTTCTGGGATTCCGGCGAACGCCGCTACGAAGACGCCGTCGAACAAATCGCGCTCAAGCGCTTGCTGACCAAACCCGGCCAACTCCTGCTGGAACTGGGCGCCGGAGCCGGCCGCAACACCCCGCGCTATACCGGTTTCGAACGCGTCGTCCTGCTGGATTACTCCCGCACGCAGCTGCTGCAGGCGCGCGAACGCCTGGGGGATAACCCGCGCTACCTTTATGTCGCCGCGGATATCTATAAACTTCCATTTGTGGACGGCCTGTTTGACGGGGCGACCATGATACGCACGCTGCATCACATGGCGCAGCCCGGATTGGCCATCCAGAGTATCCGGCGTGTACTACGCGGGAATGCCCAATTTCTGTTGGAATTTGCCAACAAGCGCAATCTGAAATCCATCCTGCGTTATCTTTTGGGCAGGCAGCCTTGGAATCCTTTCTCGCCGGAGCAGGTGGAGTTTGTCGTCCTTAATTTCGATTTTCATCCCAAAACTATCCGCCGGCTGCTAAAGGAAAACAACTTCGCGATTGAAAAGCAGTTGAACGTGTCGCAGTTTCGGGTTGCCTGGCTGAAAAAGCATGTGCCGCTTGGCATTCTGGTCGGGCTGGATTCCGCCCTGCAGTGGACCGGCGCCTTCGCGCAATACGCTCCCAGCGTATGGACGCTTGCCAGAGCGGCAGGCCCCTCTGCGCAGCCCGCGAACGGCGGTTTCTTTGCCTGCCCGGCCTGCGGGTGTGCGCTGCCGGAAGTTGGCAAGTCCCAAACCTGCCCTCAGTGCGGTCATTTTTGGTCTTACACGGATGGCATCCACGAATTTCGCATCAATCCGCAGGTCTGAGCGCCCTGTCTTCGCGCGCCGCGCTCTGCCCGGGCTCGCCCTGGCCGCCGTGCTTCTCGCATCCGCCTGCAACCTGCCCGCTTCTCCGCTTAATGCCGCCACTGCCACCCAGATTTCCGCCCGTCAAACCCAACTGGCAGCCAGCTACCCCAGCCCCACGCCGCTTTTCTGGTCAACGCCCGACCCAAACCAACCCCCGCTGTATCAGGCCGCGACTGCCACGCCCGTTCCCGGCCTCCCTGGCTACGCACCAACCGCAACGCAGGTTGTTCCTGTTCCGGAGGGCATGCGGGTTTATTATTCCCAATCCGGGGATACGCTGGCTGGTATTGCCAGCCATTTTTTGGTGCGGCCGAACGAACTTCAGCAGCCGCTCAGCCTGGGAGAGCAGGAACTCCTGCCGCCGGGCACGTCAATCATGATCCCCAACCGCTTTCCAACAGAGCCGCCCTACCCCCAGCCCGCCCTGCCAGATGCTGATATCCTGTTTTCGCCCGGATACGGCAGCCTGGACCTGGAAGCCTGGATTCAGCAGGGCGGGGGCTACCTGGCGGACTATTACCAGTACATCGCAGGGGAGCGTCTTTCGGCTGCGGAAATTATCCGATTGGTCGCGGTGGAAAATTCCATCAACCCGCGCCTGCTGCTTGCCCTGGTAGAGTTCCGTTCCGGCTGGCTGTTTGGTTTTCCGCCGGACCCCGAAGAAGCCCAATATCCTATCGGATATCATGCGCCAAAAGTCACAGGGCTGTTCGATGAGCTGACAGTCACCGCGCGGGTTCTGGGACAGGGCTACTACGGCTGGCGGCAGGGAAAGTTGGACCGCCTCATCTTTCGGGACGACACTGAAGCGCCCATCCATCCCGCATTGAACGCCGGCAGCGTCGGCATCCAAAACCTGTTCGCCGCGCTGTACACCCCGGACATTTTCCATGACGCGCTGTACGGTCCGCAAGGGTTCCTGGCGCTCTATGCCCGCCTGTTCGGCGACCCCTGGGCGCGTTCCGCGCAGCAGGGCGCATTGCTTCCTGCCGGCCTTAGTCAGCCCGCCCTCAGCCTGCCTTTTTTGTCGGGTCTCACCTGGGGGCTCACCTCCGGCCCCCACATCACCTGGCAGGCCGGCACCCCGCGCGGAGCTCTGGACTTTGCCCCGCGCACCGGCCAGCGCGGCTGTTACGATACTCCCGTCTGGGTCACTGCTTCGGCAGGCGGCCTGGTGGTGCGCAGCCAGCGCGGCGCGGTAGCCGTCGACCTGGACGGAGATGGCGATGAGGGGACGGGTTGGGTAATCCTTTACATGCACCTGGCAGCCCGGGATAGAGTCCCGCTTGGCACATGGGTGGAGGCAGACGCTCCGCTTGGGCATCCTTCCTGCGAGGGTGGCGTATCCACCGGCACGCACCTGCATATTGCTCGCAAATATAACGGCGAATGGATTCCCGCTGAAGGACCGCTGCCCCTGGTGCTGGACGGCTGGCAGGCCTACGCCGGAACCGCCAGTTACAGCGGCTGGCTGATACGCGGCGGCCAGACGGTGGTCTCCAACGTCAACCGCGACCCGGCCTCAGAAATCAGGCGGGACCCGTAATTTACTGGCGTGCTGCCGGCGTAAGAGATGCCTCTCCTTCGGCGGCTGCTGGTTTTTTCTCCCCCCAAAACCACACATAATACATCACAACAGATACGACATAAAACAAAATAGTTACGCCAAAAGACGGCCCGAACCCATAATGCACCTGAAAATATCCGCTTAACGTAGGGCTGAAAGCCCAGCCAAAATTGCTGGCCATCGTGGAAAGGCTGGCCACCATCGCTCTGGACTCGGGGTCCACGCGTTCCATGGTAAAAGTGGTGTAAACCGGGCCGCTCATGTTCATTAGAACCAGGCGCACATAGTATGCCACCGCTGCCAGGGCGAACCAGGGAGAAAAACCGAGCAGCGCTAGAAATGGAATGGAGAGCCCCTGCGTCGCCACCACCACCCGTATTTTTCCAAAACGTTCCGCCAGGGCTGGCGCCAACAGCAAACCAATCCCCATGGCCAAAGAGCCCCACGCGAATAAAATCCCAATGGACGCGTCCGAAAGCTTGTGCACATTGCGGAAAAACACATTCATGAAGGGCATAATCATCCCCGCGCCGATGGACGTCAGCAGTAAAGGAAGGATCAGGCGGGTGAGTTCGCCGGGTTTACGGCGCATATAGGAAAGCGGAGCAAATGAAGCTCTTTCCAGGCGGGTTTGTTTTTCCTGCCGGATTAAAAAGCCCGGAATGAGCGAAAGCGCCACACCCACCGAAACCAACGCCAGGGCGCCGCTGTAAGCGGCGGCGCTGGTCGGTTGCGCGCCACTGCCTCGCGCAATCCAGGTGGGCAAAAAACCACCCACCCATTCTCCAATGGAAACCGCAGTCATGCGCAGACCCGAACTGAAGCTGAACAGGTACGTGCGTTCAAGTTCGCTGCTGTTTTCCATTAAAAAAGGTCCCATAGCCACAGCCGCGAGCGACTGGGAGAAGCCAATCACGATGTTCATAATCAGAAACATCGGCAGGGATGGAAACAAAACCATCATCAGAATGGCCGCGCCAACCGCTCCCTGCCCGATAATGAGCGCCAGTTTTCTCCCGATGCGGTCTGCCAGATAGCCGACCGGCAGGGCGACAATCAGCGTGGTGGCGCTGCGCGCGGTGACCAGGTTGCCAAGCACCGCTTCGTTGTATCCCAGGCTGAGAACATAAAAGTTGAACAGAAGCTGATATACACCCGTCGCGGCACCGTAAATCATGATGCCCATCAGGTACTTGCGCGCGTTCGGGCTGAACGCCCTGACGCGCGCGAGATAAGTCCGCAATACCGAGCCAATCGGCTCTCCGGCGGCTGCTTTCAGATGGAGCACTTTATTCTTCGCTCACAAAGCGCGTCAGCTGTTCGTAGGTGCTTTCAAAGCCCTCAAAGCGGGTGGCGTAATACCGGTCGCCCTCGGCGGAAATGATGACATGCACCATGCCGGCCATGCGCAGTTCCATCAGGTGGTGATTGACTGTCGGCGGGCGCAGACGCAGCACGCGAGAAAGATGCGCCGCGCTTTGGGATGCCTGAGCCAGCGTTCGCAGAATGCGCAGACGCGTGGGGTCGGCCAGCGCTTTCAGGCCGCGCAGCAGGTTATCCGGCACTATATCCCCCGGTATCAACGCCATATCATCCGGCCGTGACCCGAAAACAACCAGGATTGTGCTGCTGTCCAGATGCTCAGTGAACAGGAAAGGCGCGCCCCAGAAGGAAGGCGCCAGATAAATCTTTCGGGCGGCTGTGATTTCCGCCCAGCGCACGCCGGAGGAGAGTTCCTCCAACATGGCCGGCAGCGGAAGCGTGCCGGCGCGCATTTGCGCGTGAGAAAGACCTTTTTGCAGCGCCGGCAAGATGCGGTGCTCCTCTTCAAAGAAGAAAGAATCCGCGTAGGCTTTTAACGCACTGAGATGCTTTTGACCAAATTCTTCGCGGTGAGCCCAGCTGTTGTAAACCATGTCCAGCAGTGTGGGCGTCATTTCCCGGCGGTGGTTTGCGTAATACTCGCCAATAACATCCCTTTCCGCCTGTGTCCACTTGGCGCGGGGAGAACTGGCACTGAGAATCTCCTTTACATCCGCCGGGGTTTCGTACGAAATGGTGAGCGCGTCCAGGCGTTTGGCCGCTGGCAGATGCTCTATGGCTTTTAAGATCGCAGCAGTATCCTTGGGAGCATCAACGGAGAAGATAAAATGCATCGGCAAAAAATAGATTTGCCAGAACGTCTCAAGCGTCTGTCGGTCTTCCACAGAAAGCCGGGAACGCACGCCTGCCGCCCATGAAGCCCGCAGCCCGAATCGTTCCGGTTCATAGATGGCAACCTGGCTGAGGAAAAAGTCATAGCCCGTGCTCAGGTCCCAGTTCAAGCGAGATTGTACAGCAGATACCATCATGCTCCTCGAAAAACAAATATTTGTCTATTTTATTAGCTAAACATCTAAGTAGTCAAGGCATCAAATTGCACGCCTCCGTCGTAAAGCGGGCTTTTATAGACTCTGGCGCAGCAATCCGTTACAATTTAGCTGCGAAATGGAGCGCGTATGCCGAATATTTTGGATTACCTGGACTGGCGCGGTGATTTGGAGTTCAACCGGGACCCGATTAACGAGGTAGATAACCTTGTTTTCTCGGTACTTTCCTATATGGATTTCGCTGGCGCTGTTCCCGCGCTTGACGAATCCGGCTCTGTTGCCCTGTCAGACGCGTGCGAAACGCTCAAACTAATGCCCGACCAGGTTACCGCTCCCATCACCAGCTCTTTCTTTTCCCGCCTGCCTCTGCTTCTGGATAAATGCGCGGCTTCCGCGCGCTACCGCGGGGTGCGTCTTTCAAATTACGTCAACAAGGTTTCTTTCGATGAAGCCGAGCAGTTCTCCGCGCTGGTTTTTTCCATTGATGAAAACACCCATTTTGTGGCGTTCAGCGGCACGGATGATACATTGATAGGTTGGAAAGAAGACCTGGAAATGAGCTTCCGCGAGGTGGTCCCCGCTCAACGCAGCGCGGTGGAGTATCTCGAATTGGTAATGGCGCGCCTGCCGGGGGTCTTTTATCTGGGCGGGCATTCCAAGGGTGGGAACCTGGCGGTCTTCGCCGCTGCGAATATTCCTGCCGACCTGCAGCCGAGCATCCTGTTAGTTTATAACAACGATGGACCGGGGTTTCAACGTTCAATCATAGAAAGCCCCGGTTACCAGCGCGTCACCGATAAAATCATCAACTTTTTGCCGCAGTCCTCGGTCGTGGGCATGCTGTTGAATCAGAGCGGGCACTATCAGGTGGTTGCCAGCGAAGAGTCTGGAATCATGCAGCACAACGCCCTGACCTGGGAGGTTCTCGGCACGAGCTTCGTCTACAAAGAAGGGCTCTCCTCCAGCAGTGTTCTGTTCAATAACGCGCTGCGCGCGTGGCTGGATACTGTATCCAACGAGGAACGGGCGGAGTTTATTGAGGCTCTCTTCACCATTCTGGAGGCCACCGGCGCCCGCACATTGAGAGAATTCACCCAGGACAAACTCACAAACGCCAAAGCCATGATTGCGACTTTCAAAAATCTGGAGCCCGAAACACAGGCGCACCTGAAGCTGCTGCTGGAAACCTTTTTTGCCGAAATTCAAAAGGTGCTGCGCAGTTCCCTTACCGAAAGTATCAGCAGCCTGATTACGCGGACTTTTGCCCGCAAGCGCCTCCCCTCCTGAACTTCCGCCGGCGTATTCCTTTCTGCCGCTGCCGTTCCCGCAGGCGCGCTGATAGGCGCGCGCAACTATGATAATATTAACAATATTGCTCCAAAAGTTATTCGGAAGTGAGGAAGGAATGAACTCCAACCAGGTCTCGCAATTCAGCAAGGAAGAAAAAATCGCCGGCCTGATTGACCAAATCAGCGCTTATATCGAGCAGTTTCACCGCGGTTCGGTGGAGTTGGTCGCTATTGAGGGGAATTTGGTAAAGGTTCGCCTCGGCGGCGCCTGCGAAGGCTGCGCGCTGCTGCCCGCAACGCTGCAGGGTTGGGTCGCCGGGACTATCCGGCAGTTTTTCCCTGAAATGTTCGTGGAATCCGTCGAATAGGCGCGCTGACCGCGCGGCCTTCCTAATTGGCAGCGGCCTGCATTTCTTTTTGCACCGTGTTATAGAGCGTTTCTCCCCGAATTTCGTCCAGAGTGTAGCAGGCCGCACCCATCTGGTCCGCTAATTCCTGGGCAAGACCCTGGTCAAAGGCTTTCTTCTCCATGTTAATCACCACGCTGTGGATGTTTTTCTTGGAGAAGAGCCCGGCCAGTTCCTTGATTTCCTCTTTTACCGGTTTTTTCCCCAGCGGCACGTTGCCCGCTCCGTCCGTCAGCACAATCAACAGCGGCTGAACGTCCGGATGCAGAATGCGTTCGCGGGTAATCACTTCATAGGCCATTACCAGCCCCGCGGAGAGGGGCGTTTTGCCGCCGACCGGAATATCCGCCAGTGCGCGCTGCGCCAGTAAAACAGAGTTGGTCGGGGAAAGCACCAGGGTGGCGCGGTCTTTTTGAAAGACAACCAGACCAACCCGGTCGCGCCGCTGATACGCGTCAGTCAAAAGCGATAGAATCGCGCCCTTGGTAGCCGCCATGCGCTCTGCCACAGCCATAGACCAGGAGCCGTCCACCAAGAACAATATCAAGTTGGAGGTTTTCTTTACCCTGATTTTTTTTTGGTAATCATTGGGCCGGACTGCAAAGGCGACCTGTTCCTTTTCGCGGATTTCATCGCGCTCTATTTGGAACGGCGCCGCAGCCCGAAAGGTTGCGTCAAAAGCCAGATCGTAGGCCTGATAGGGAGAAGGCCGCGCCTGGATATAGCGGCCGCGCTTCCGGTCAGTAATTGTTTCGGAGCGCCTGCCCCCGTGCTTGCGTACAATTTCATCCAGGGGAGTGTCCAGGGAACGGGCTTCAAAAGTTTCGCCTGGTTTTACAACGGTTCCCCCATCCCACCAGCGCGGGTTTAATTCGGTAAAGATTTGCTGTTGAGCTTCGCCAACCGGAATTTGCAGGTCGTCCGGGTCCAGGCTTACGGGTCCATCCAGGGTGTCAGTTTTTTTTTACCCTCGTCGCCCTCAGATGGAAGGCCCTCTTCCTCGCTGGCTGCCTGAGCCTTTAGCTGCTCGATGCGCTCTTCCAGAGCTTCCACGCCCAGGTCGGACTTGCGGAACGGACCTGACTTGACGCGGTGCGGCAGAGCCAGCTCCGCGGCCAGAGCGATATCGCTCTGGTTGATGCGCGTCCGGCCTTCAAAGGCGGCTTGCGCGCGCGCGGCTTTCAGGATGACCAGGTCGGAACGGTGTCCATCCACTTCCATAGATGAGGTCAGGTCGGCGATAATGAGCAAATCGCGGGTGGTGAATGCCACCGAATCCACCAGCTGGCGCGCTTTTTGGATTTGCGCGGAGAGGGCTTGTTCCTGCGGTAGCCATTCCTGACGGAAACGTTCCGCGTCCTGTTCAAAGGCGACGTTGCGCTGCATGATTTCCACGCGGGAACGCGCGTCCAGGATGCCGCGAATATCAACCGACAAGGCAAAGCGGTCCAGCAGCTGCGGGCGCAGGTCGCCTTCTTCCGGGTTCATTGTGCCCACAAGGATGAAGCGGGCTGGATGGCTGAAGGAAATGCCCTCGCGTTCCACAATGTTCATGCCCATCGCGGCGGAGTCAAGCAGGATATCCACCACGTGGTCGTCCAGCAAATTCACTTCGTCAATATAGAGCAGTCCGCGGTTGGCAGCCGCCAAAACGCCAGGTTCAAAATGCCGTTCGCCTTTTTGAATGGCGCGTTCGATATCCAGCGTGCCCACCACGCGGTCTTCGGTTGCCGAAACCGGCAGGTTGACGAACGGCGTCGGGCGCATCACGCTCGGCAGCGGGCTTTCGGAAGCAGCGCGTTCCAGGCACTCCGTGCACCAATGGCTGGGGTCGTGCGGGCTGCATCCAAAGCGGCAGCCTTCCACCACGGCTTCTTCTGGCAGCAGAGCGGCCAGCGCGCGCGCGGCAGTGGACTTTGCTGTACCGCGTTCCCCGCGGATAAGCACCCCTCCGATGCGCGGATAAACCGCATTCAGGATGAGCGCCCTGCGCATGCGGTCCTGCCCAACAATGGCTGTGAATGGATAGATTACGCGTTGATTCATCAGTGAATTTTCCTTCTCGGCAGTAAGTTTACCACGCCCGCCGTGGAACAACAGCCTGCATTCACTGCAGGCTGTACATGGATAAGCTAAGTTTTCGCTTGAAAATTCCGGCTAAGAATCCCGCCTTTCCAGGACATGCGTCACCGCGGTGGACCCTGTGCCAGCCAGTGACTGAATCAGTCCAAAGCGGGCATGCGGCACCTGGCTTCCGCCGGCTTCCCCGCGCAGCTGCAGGCAGGCTTCCACCGCCTGGTACACGCCGGCCGCTCCCAGCGGATTTCCGCGCGCTTTATGTCCGCCCAGTGTGGCTGCCGGCAGCGCGCCGGTCAGCAGGAGCGTGCCGTCGCTGGCCAGCTTCCAACCCTGACCGCGCTGCGCGAAACCGGCCGCTTCCAGAGAGAGCACAGCATGCAGCGTGGTGATATCCGAATACTCAAAAAAGTCCACATCCGCCAGACTGACGCCCGCTTTCAGGCAGGCGCGCCGCACAGAAACAGCGGCCGCCTCGAAAAAGAGCGGGTCCTGCCGGTCGTGCAGAGCCAGGCGGTCTGTTACCAGGCTGGAACCAGCCACCCTCACCAGGGGACGAGCAAAGTTTTTCGGGAGCAGCTCGGCGCGGGTGATAATCACTGCGGCCGCGCCGTCTGCCAGCGGAGCCACATCGTACAGGTTGAATGGTTCAATGACCGTTCCGGATTTGAGGTAGTTTTCCGCCTTGATGGCTTTGGGATACATCGCGTGCGGATTGTTCACCGCGTTGGCGTGTGCGATGACCGGAAAACCTGCCAATGCTTCCCGCGGAAATTGATTTTCGTACAGATAGCGCTGCATCAGGAGTGCTGCCTGCCCAACCGGTGTCTGACCCTCGCTGGCTTCAAAGTCCGCGTCCAGATTGCGCACGCTCAGCGACTCGATGTCGCTCCCAAGCACATCGGTTGCCTTTTCCACGCCTACCGCGGCTGCGACGTCAACCATTCCGGAAGCGACAGCCATATAGGCCATGCGCAGCGCCACCCCGCCGGAAGCATCCGCTGCTTCTACGGTGGTGCCTTCCGCGCCTTTCAGGCCGGCCCATTCACACAGCAGGGCGCCAAGATTAGCCTGATGCGAAGCGCTGGCGCCGAGCATGTTGCCAATATATACCGTCTGTGGCACAAGCCCGCCGGCATCCTGGCGCGCGGCCTGAATTGCCCGCACCGCCAGGTCCCGCAGGGAGACATCCCACAGCTCGCCAACATCGGTCTGCCCGATGCCCGCGATAACCACATCCTGTTTCGTCGCGTTCATCGCTGGCCTACCGTACCACAATTTCGCCGCGGAAGCGCACGTAAGTGGCGTAATCTATCTCGGTGCGGCGTGCAATGTAATCCTGCGTGAAGAGCGCTTTCCCGCGCCGTTCCAGAATTGGCTCGCGTACGCGCAAAATAAACGAATCTGAGCCCGCGCCAGACCCGTAAGTGGTCATTAAAATCAGGTCGTCCGGTTTGGCGGCATCCAAAACCGCGCTCAGACCAATCAGTGCGGCCCCGGCATAGGTATTGCCAATGACCGGCGAAAGCAGCCCGGTCTTAATTTGTTCCGGGCTAAAGCCGAGCTCTTTGCCGGCGCGCTGTGGAAACTTGGTGTTCGGTTGGTGGAATACCGCGTAGGCAAAATCGCTGGGTTTATACCCCGACTCGGCCAGCATGGTGCGGGAAGCGCTGAGCAGATGGTCAAAATAGGCGGGTTCGCCGGTAAAGCGCTGCCCGTGTTCCGGATAGACCGCGTGCGCCCGCCGCCAAAAATCGGGCGTGTCGGAAACATACGAATACGCGGCTTCAATCGCTGCCAGGGACTCTTCGGCCGGTCCCAAGATATACGCCGCGCCGCCCGAAGCGGCGGTGTACTCCAAGGCGTCGCCGGGTTTGCCCTGGGCGGTGTCCATCCCAATAGCCAGCGCGTATTTGCCCATGCCAGAGCCGACCATGGCCATTGCCGCCACAATCGCCTCGGAACCGGCTTTGCAGGCAAATTCCCAGTCGCCTGCCTGGATGTTATTGGAAGCGCCAATTGCTTCTGCCACAATGGTGCCGCTGGGTTTCACCGCGTAGGGGTGCGATTCAGAGCCGACCCACACCGCCCGCAGTTCCGCGGGGTCTATGCCGGCGCGCTTGAGCGCGTTGCGGGCCGCTTCGATGGACATGGTAATCACGTCTTCATCCAGCCCTGCCACGGCTTTTTCAATTACCGGAAGACCTTCGTCGCCCGCGCCCCAAATGCGCGCGATTTCTTTGGCAGGCAGCCGATAGCGCGGTACGTAAGCCCCATAGCCGATGATGCCCACCTGGCGGTCGGGTTTCAGCAGCAGTCCTTTTTTTTCCTGATGATGCGTATGGTCAGTCATGTTTGTTCTTTCTCCAATCGTCCAGGATTTCCCTGGCACGCTCAATTTTAATCGCGCCTTCCTGCGCCAGCTGTGCGGCAAGCCGGTCGGCCTCTTCGCCGCTGGCCCCCGCGGCAACAGCCACCTGTCTGGCATGCAAGCGCATATGTCCGCGCTGGATGCCTTCGGTGGCCAGCGCCCGCAGCGCGGCAAGGTTTTGCGCCAGACCGACAGCCGCGATAATCCCGGCCAGCTCGCCTGAAGTGCGTGCGCCTATCAGCCGCAGATTAGCCCGTGCCGTTGGATGGCTTTGGGTGGATCCGCCAGTGATGCCCACCGCCAAAGGCAGCTCCAGCGAGCCTGCCAGGCTGCCGTCCTGCGCGCAAGTCCAGGTCGAGAGGCTGGTGTAACGCCCGCTGCGCGCGGCATAGCTGTGGGCGCCGGCTTCTGCCGCGCGCCAGTCGTTGCCGGTGGCAATTACCACGGCGTCCACGCCGTTCATAATCCCTTTGTTGTGCGTGGCTGCCCGGTAGGGGTCAGCCGCGGCAAAAGCCCAGGCTTCCAGAATGCCGTCGCGCACCTGTTCTCCGCGGTATTCCGCGAAGGCCAGAGCTTCGGTTGGAATCCGGACCTCCGCTTTCGCCAGGCGCCTGTCTGCCAGATTCGAGAGGATGCGCAGGTGTGCGCGTCCGCCCGTCAGGCGTTCCAGCGGAAGAGCCAGCGCTTCGGCCGCGGTATTCACGGCGTTGGCGCCCATCACATCGCGCACGTCGTAGATGAGATGAACCACCAGGAATGGGCCAATTGGCGAGTTTTCAATCAAGCGCACCTCTAGGTCTCGCGCGCCGCCGCCCAGCTTTTCGATAGTGGGATGCAGCCCGGCCAGGTCCGCCAGCAGTTCCGGCTTGCGCGTCAGGATTGTTTCGCGTGCTGAATTCAAATCTTTCAAATCCAGCAGCTGAATTTGGGCAATCATTTCTGGCGCACTTGCCGACGCGCGGAAACCGCCGCCAGCCTGCGCCAGCCTGGCCATAAAAGAAACACCCGCCAGAACGGACGGCTCTTCCACCGCCATCGGCACTAAAACTTTCCGTCCGTTGATGATAAAGTTTTGGGCGATGCCCAACGGCAGCGCGAAAACGCCGACAGCATTTTCAATCATGTGGTCAGCGCGCTCCACGCTCAAACCGCCTTCAGGTGACCAGGCGGTCATATCTTCAAGGCTCAGCGCGGACTGGCTCCGCAGCCATTCCAGGCGTTCCGCCCTGCTCATCTGATAAAACTTTTTCTGTTCCAACCCCAGACGCTCCATTCGTACAGCCGGATTTCAGCCATTTCCAGTATGGTTTATCACCGCGCTTCTCTAAAAAACTATCAGGCTTGAAGAATTACTTGTTCCTGGCCTGGATTATAAGCTTCAAGGAACACAACAAACCATTAAACATTAGGCGGCTGCAAAACCTGCCGGTATTAGTGGATATACTTTTGCCATCTATCAAAGAAAAGGACAGGTGTATGTCTGATACGAATGCTGAAACAATTTACGATGTCGTCATTATCGGAGGCGGCCCCGCCGGCTCGACTGCCGGCATCTACACCGCGCGCGCGAACTTAAGCACCCTTATCCTGGATAAGGGGCTGACCACCGGCGCCCTTGGCACCACCAGCAAAATCGCCAATTTTCCGGGCATTGCTGGCGAGATTTCCGGCGCTGAGCTGCTGCGAACCATCCGAATGCAAGCTGAAAGCTTTGGCGCGAAATATATTAACGACAAGGCTATTGGCACGGACCTCTCTGCCAATCCCAAATTGGTATTCGGGAATTTTGGTGTTTACTCTGCCCGGGCCGTGATTATCGCCACGGGTTCGCTGGGCAGAAGCAACCTGATTAAAGGTGAAGCAGAACTGCTGGGACGAGGGGTTTCTTACTGCGCTGTATGCGACGCGGCCTTCTTTAAACAGGCGGTCGTGGCTGTGGCCGGCAAAAGCGACGAAGCGGTGGAAGAAGCTCTTTACCTCAGCCGTTTTGCCAGCAAAGTATATCTATTCTCCCCCGCGCCAGAACTTTCCGCTCCCGCGGAACTAATCGCGGAATTGCGCGCCAATCCGAAGGTGGAATTAATTGCCGGAGCCACCCTGCGCGAAATCTACGGGAAGGAACACGTTGAGGGCGTTCGCTTTGCCCGGCGCGGAAGCGAAACCGAACAGGACCTGCCCGTGAAAGGCGTTTTCATTTATCTCCAGGGAGGTGTGCCAATTACCGACTTCTTACAGGGCCAGCTGGAGACCAGCCCGGGCGGCTGCCTGATAGTGGACCGCGAATTTCAGACCAAGATACCCGGCGTCTTTGCCGTGGGCGATGTGCTCTGTCAGCATATCAAACAGGCGGTAATCGCGGCTTCAGACGGGGCAACCGCGGGCATCGCCGTGGAGAAATACTTGCGCGGACGTTCCAAAATGGGCGTCGATTGGAAATAAGAAAAGCGGAGCGGGCTGTCGGACAGCCCGCTCTCTTGGTACAATAAGTGCCATGCCGCATGTAATACCAGAGGATTTGAACAAAGCCGCCGTCCGCGGCGAGCCTTCGCGCGTTTGGCGGGCCGGCCAGGAACGGCGCCTGGGGATGCTGATTGAAGCAGCCGGCGAACTTTTGCGCGGCCGCGTCCTTGTGGACGGCTGCGGCGTGGGAACCTACCTGAAGCGCATCGCACCTCTCAGCGGGCAAGCGCTGGGCCTGGATATTGAATTCCCGCGCGCGCAGGACAGCCGCGCTTTCACGCCCCTGGTGGTGTGCGGCGCCGGGGAATACCTGCCATTCGAATCAAACAGCATCGACCTTGTTTTCAGCCACGAAGTGCTGGAACATGTCCAGGACGACCAGGCCGCGGTATCCGAGATGGTGCGCGTCCTGAAGCCGGGCGGGCGCATTGTGCTATTTTGCCCAAACCGCGGTTACCCCTTTGAAACGCACGGCATCTACTGGCGCGGGCGCTACCACTTCGGGAACATCCCCCTGGTGAACTATTTGCCGCGCCGCTGGCGGGATAAATTGGCGCCCCACGTGGAAATCTATACCCGCGGGGACCTTGCCGCGCTGTTCCAAGGTCAGCCGGTTAGGGTGCTGCAAAAACGCACAATTTTTGGCGCTTACGACAACATTATTGAACGCAAGCCGCGCCTCGGGCGCGCGCTGCGCGCCCTGCTGCAGAGTCTGGAGAAAACTCCGCTTCAACGCCTGGGGCTTTCCCACTTTTGGGTAGTCGAAAAGACGGCATAACGGTTTAATCCGCACGCATGATTCTGGCGCTCTTGGGGTGCAGCAGCACCGTCAGGTTTCCGCGCGTGTCCGCAGCGAAGGCCTCCCCCGGCGTGAGCAGGTCGCTAAAGCTTCTGCCCGAGTACCCGGGCATCGCGACATTCACCGCCGCCGCCGCGTCGGCGTTATTAACGAGCACCAGAACATCCTCGCCCTGCGCGTGTCTGGAAAACCCGAACTGGTCAGAAGCCACCAGCCTTTGGACGTAACTGCCTGTTCGGAGCGCCGCACTGTTCTTCCGAATTCCCACCAGCTTCTGAATCCACGCCGGCAGGTCGGGCTGCGGCGCGTGAGAACGCAAGCGGTCCAGGTCGAAAAACAGACGCAAATTCCAATCCTCGTGCGTCTTTACGCCTTCCAGGCCAAATTCACTGCCGTAATAGACTGAGGGAATGCCGGGCACGGCGAAAAGCACGGCATATAGAGGGTAAAGCGCGGCAGGCTCGCGCAGCTGGCTGGCAATTCGGGTAACATCATGGTTGTCGACAAAATTTGATAGGGACAGGCCGCGGTAGATGCCCTGCTCGCCAAACTGTCGGTTCAGGCTGTAGGCCAGCTCAAAGTAGTTATGCTCGTTGTGCGCTGAAAACAAACCTTTGTAAAGCTCATAGTTGGTGGTGGCATGCAGCGTCTGGTCGTTCGCCCACTGACGGTAATCGCCGTGTATCACCTCCCCCATCAACCAAAGCTCCGGCTTCACCTGGTCGACAAAACCCCGCAGCGCGCGCATGAACGTGAAGCTGAGCGCGTCGGCCGCGTCCAGGCGGATGCCGTCAATTTCAAATTCCTCCACCCACATTCGCACGGCCCCAAAGAGGTGCTCGCGCACGGCCGGGTTTTCAAGGTTCAGCTTGGGGAGCGAAAAATGGCCGTTCCAGGCGTCGTAAGAAAAGGAATCGCCCAAGGGGCTGCGCTGGTCAAAGCGGACATTGCTGTACCAATCCCGGCAAGCGGAATCCGCGCCGTGCGTTTGCAGGTCGCGGAAAGCCCAGAACTGGCGGCCGGTATGGTTAAACACACCGTCCAACACCAGGCGCATTCCGCGCTGATGCAGGTCCCGGCTCAATGCTGCCAGGTCAGCCCGGGTTCCCAGGCGCCGGTCCAGCTCGTAGTAATTGGCTGTGTCGTAGCCGTGGCTGCCCGATTCGAATACAGGCCCCAAAAACAGGGTATCTGCGCCCAAAGACTGGACATGGTCCAGCCACCCGTGAATCTGGCGCAGGCGCGGCACAGGCGGGCTGAAAAAATCGTTGGTTCTCTCCGCCCCGCATGCCCCCAGTGGGAAGATATGATATAGGAAACTGCTGCTGTTAATACTGGTCATGTAAACTCCTGTGTTATACCGTTCGGTATAGTGAATATGGTAAAAAAATATACACTCCGGGGGCTCTCACGAGAAAATGCCGTGCATGAATTGATGGCGGGCCTGATAGATTAGTTCGTCGTCCAGTTCGCGCTCATGCGCCAGCGCGTCACTCACGTAAGCGTTAATCATGCCCAACAGGGTGGTTGTGTAGCCCCATGACCTGCCGCGCATGTTGCCGTGGTCCTCTTCCGCCTGCCTGAACATGGCCTGAATCATTTCACGCTGGCGCTTGACCCAGGGAGACACCAGTTCATAGCTCTCACTCTTAAGCGGCGCGGATTGCATGGAGAATTGCAGCCGGTAGAAAACCGGGTTTTCCTGCGCGAATTTGAAATACGCGCGCATAATCTTTTCCAGGTTCAAGGTAATATCGTGCTGATAGGTACTGGCCTCTTTAAGGCGCTGGAGAAAAGGCTCAAAGTTCTCGGAAAGGATGGCTTCCATCAAGCCGCGCTTGCTTTTAAAGTAATGGTACATGGTGGGCTTGGTCACCCCGGCGGCATCGCAAATTTCCAACGTGCCGGTGGCTTCGTAGCCAAAAGCGGCAAAGAACGCCAGGGCTGTCTCCAAAATGGTGGTGCGGTTGTTCATCAGCCTGAGTATACCGCTCGGTATATTCCCTGTCAAGTGCGTTTTCGCTGGCATGATAAGATTATGGGCAGGTACCAGAAACAGAGGGCAGGCAGGTTATGCGCACAAAAAATGTGGTGGTTGTTCCCTGGCAGCCGGAATGGCTGGCTCGCTTTGAAGAAATTCGCGCTTCGCTTCTCCCCGCCCTGGATGGACTTATCAGCGGCATTGAACACGTCGGCAGCACTGCGGTGCCAGGCCTGGCGGCCAAACCCATCATTGATATTGATATCATCATCCCGGATGCGTCGATGTTCCCACAAGTCAGGGACGCGCTTGCCAGCCTGGGCTACCGCCACGAAGGGGACCTGGGCATTCCAGGCCGCGAAGCCTTTAAGTTTGACAGCAAGCCGGACCTGATGGCGCATCACCTATATGTCTGCGCGCGGGATTCAGCGGAACTTCGGCGGCACCTTGCTCTGCGGAACTATTTGCGCGCGAACCCGCGAGACCGCGACCGTTACGCGCAGGTAAAACAAACGGCCGCCGCGCGGCACCCAACGGATATTGACGCGTATCTCGCAGAGAAAACGGAAATTATCCGGGAGATTTACGCCAAATGCGGGTTGGGGCCGGAGGCGTGAGATATTGAGGAAAATGTGGAAACTCTGGCGTTGACCGCGCTGCTGGACAGGCATTACGGCATCCAATCACCCGTTTTTTTGCCCGTCCGCGGGGGAACAACCGCCCTGGATTTCAAAGTCGCATCGCCGCAGGGGACTTACTTTCTCAAGGTTTTTCAGAAGGAGCTTGCGAACACCGCCTTCTGGACAGACAGGATTCACAGGTATATCCCCTTGCTGTCTTGGCTGCGGCAGGACGGCGCCCTGTGCCCGCACCTGCCCGAACCCGTCCCCACAAAAGACGGCGGCGTGTGCTGCCAGGATGACGCGCGTGTCCTGCTGCTCTACACTTTCCTCCCTGGAAGCGTTCTGCCGGGGAACACGCTCAAGCCCGCTCAGGTGGAAGCTCTCGCCCGGGTGACTGCTGCGCTGCACAACCTGCCCACCAACAGCCCGCCCTGCCCGCCAACAGAAAAGGAAGACTGCGGGGCGCCCTTTCTGCCCGAACTGGAAGGCCTGCTGGCGGACAGGTGGCATTATCGCCTGAGCGCGGAAGCGCGGTTTCTGGCAGAGCCCTTCACAGGGCTCATCCAGCAGAAGATAATTGAACTTACCCATCTGCAAGCTGCCGCGCGCGCGGGCAGTTGGCCTTTGGTGCTTTGCCACACAGATTTGCACCAGTGGAATATGATGGACTGCGCCGGGCGTCTGGTGATTCTGGACTGGGAAGGCGCGAAACGCGCGCCGGCTGAGAGCGACCTGATGTTCTTTGTTTCTCAACCTTTCGCGGATGCGTTTCTTCGCATCTATCGGCAAGCCCGGCCGGGTTTTACCCCCGACCCGGACGCGCTGCGTTTTTTCATTCTGCGTCGAAAGCTGGAAGATATCTGGTTATTCACGCGCGCGCTCAGCCTGGACAGGATGACGGGCGCTGAGCTGGAACAAAATATCCGCTGGCTGCGGGCATGCTTCGCGGAGCTTGGAAAGGAGTCTTTTAGTGTTGAATAACATCGGCAAGTTCACAGGGAAAAACAAGGTTTACCAGAAGTACCGCCCGGATTACGCCCCCAACGCGCTGCGTTATCTCCAGGAAAAGCTTGGAATCGGCCCGGGCGCGGCCGTTGCCGATATAGGCTCGGGAACCGGCATCTTCACGCGCCAGCTGCTGTTGCTCGGGGCGGAAGTCTTCGCGGTGGAACCCAACCCAGACATGCGCGCCGAGGCCGAAAGTCTGCTGGCTGCTTTTCCGGGGTTTCATTCCATCGCCGGCCGCGACAGCAATACCACGCTGCCAGACCAGAGCGTGAACCTTGTCACGGCCGCGCAGGCTTTCCATTGGTTCGACCCAAAAGCGTTCCGCCTGGAATGCCGCCGCATCCTCAAGCCGGGCGGAAAGGTGCTGCTGGTCTGGAATCAGCGCGACCCAACCAGCCCGGTCAATCAGGACAGCAGAGCAGTGTTCGCGGAGTATTGTCCGGACTTTATCGGTTTTAGCGGCGGAATCAGCCAGCGCGACAAACGGATAGATGAGTTTTTTCCTCATGGCTACGAATTGCTGAGCTTTGAACATCCAATCTACTACACGCGCGAAGGCTACATTGGGCGCTGCCTCTCCGCTTCGTACGCCATCCTGCCAGATAATCCGCGCTATGAGCAGTTCGTGGCAGCGCTTGGCCGCGTCTTTGACGCGCACGAACAAAATGGCAGGTTGCTCTTATCCAACACAACAGTATTCAATCTGGGAAGCCTGGAGTAATGCGGCTTTCACGCCAAAGGAGTTTTTATGGAACTTGAATTCAGGCCCCTCAACGCCAGCACAGCGCAAGATTTTGTGTCGTTTTTCGACCACCTGGATTACAGCTATAAGCCCGATTGGCAGGGCTGTTACTGCGTGTACTATCACACCACCTGCGAAGATGACGCCTGGATGGCACGCACATCCGCCCAAAACCGCGCGTCCGCGCTGGACCTGATTGCCCGCGGAGAGATGCGCGGCTTTCTGGCATACGCCGACAACCAGTGCGTGGGCTGGTGCAACGCCAACGCTCTACATGGGCTGCAAAGGTACGCGCGCAGCCCGGAGCTGGCGGAGTTTGATGCCAAAACCGGCGTGATCATCTGTTTTGTAATTCATCCCGATTTCCGCGGCAAGGGTGTAGCGCGTCAGCTTATCCGCGCGGCGGTGGACGGCTTCCGTCGCGAGGGTTTTGCGCGCATCCTGGCGCTTCCGTTTGAATGGAAAGATCATCCCGAACTGCAGTATCACGGCACCCGCGCCATGTTCGCGGAAGCCGGCTTTCGGGTGTTGAAAACAGACCAGCGCGGCGCCTGGATGGTATTGGATTTATTAACTCAATAAAAGAAAAGCGCGGGAAAAGCGGAATCCTGCCGTGCTGGTTTTCGCGCCGCTTTAGCGCGCGGCCTGCCGGGAGCTCTCATACAGAGTGATGAATTTCTCCGGGGGAACGGACGCGATCAGTTCGCCAATTTTTTCCTGCGGCAAATCCTGCGCCCGGCGGAAGCGCAGGCAGGACTTGCCTATATCCGCTTTCAGCCCGCTGCGCGCGTAAGCATCCAGCAGGTCCTGCAGGGCGGCCGGGTCAGCGTACACCCCCATCAGGTAGAGCGAATTCTTGTGCTTCTGGGCTGCCAGCCCGATGTAGTTTAACGGCTGCCCGTTGTAAGTGTTGGGATACAAAGCCAGCGGGATTTCGTAGCTGAGCATGCCCCAGCGCATCGCTTCCACATAGCCAGCCGGCAAATGGGAAAGGATGAGCTCGCGCACGGCGGCAATCTCCTGCTGGCGGTCCGCGGGTAGTTCAGCCAGATAGGCTTGCGGGTCTTGGGCAGCACTGCTGACCATCTCTCAGTTTTCCCCGCGCTGTTTTGCGGCCTGGATAATTTCCTTTTCCACGGCTGGCAGCGAATCGATAAGCGCCCGGGCTTCCGCTTTCACCTCGGGCAGCGTGCTGGGGGAGTACTGAATGAGCTTCACCAGTTCAAACGCCTTTTTAAGCGCGTCCTTTACCTGCGCGGTATAACTGAAAAATTCCCATCCGGCCGAGTCCGGCGCGGGGATTTCGCGAGCCTGCTGAATGAACTGGCGGGCCTTGGCAATGCGCTGGGTGGGGGTAAGCAGCCTGGACATATGAGGAATTATAGTCTGAAAAAGCGGCTTTTTCAAAACAAAACTGCGCTCGGTTCCCTTCCGAAGAGTAAAAGCGGCCTTCAGCCAGGCATGATTTCGCCTTTTTTCCTTGTATCTATACTATAATTATGCAAGGTCTTGTGAGTCGTAATCCCTTCTTGCGGGTTGAGTGTAGTAAGTTCTTCATTAATTTATATTATTCAGGAGGAAAACATGAAAAAGGTACTGATCTTCAGTTTGACCATCATTTTACTGAGCCTGGCAGCCTGCGGTGGGGGCGGCGCGACTGGCGGCGTGACCTCTTTTGAATCCACGCTGACCGCGCTGGAAAGTGAGAAGGCAGGCCAGATTACCGCGCTTCAGACTGAAATTACAAGGCTGCAAACCGAGCTGAGCAGCGTTCAGAATCAGCTGGTATCTCTTAAGGATGAACGCGACGCGGCCGTGGAAAAAGCTGACAAACTGTATTCTATGTTTGTCGTTGAAAACGGCGATGATGAGGGAGACTTCATTTTCTGTGAGGAAGCCTTTGAGACTTCCTTCGGGTATGCCGATAAAGTCTCCATGCGAATGGAATTGATAAAATACCTGGCAAAAATCCGCGGCTACAATCCGGATGCAATGTCTTCAGAGCACCAAACCATCTGGAGCAACGCGGATGACATCATTGTCAGAGTGAACGGCGGAGGCTACATGTTCCCGTTCCTCGTGCGCTTTGGCCAGGGCGGTCTGGGCAATTTGGATGCCGTCTACGACCTCACGCGCGGATGTTACGTGGATTTCCCGTACCTGGAGAAGCAGTTCCTCTCTGTCAGATAACGCCGCCCGTGCAAAGAAAACCCGCCCGGTAGTTCGCGCTGCCATCGCCTCAGAACGCTGCGCCGACTGCCTGCGGGTTTTCTTTTTTTCTATCGTGTTCGTTTTTATCTCCGAAAAGGCTGCTCTCCCCAAACATTTCCCTGGTCATATGGGGGTTATCGGCAGGATTCTCTTGACACCCGCTTTTTTCCGCCTATAATTGTGCCTAATTGACCTTTAAAAGACTATGACGAGGACTAGTAGCCGCAGAACCGGTGGCACAGAGAGCAGGACAAGCTGAGAACCTGCCCACACGACCGCGACGAATGGACCTCCGAGTCGCCGGGCGAACGCGCGAGCCAGTAGCCCAGGCCGGAGCTGCCGCCGTTATCCAGGCAAGGATATCGCGATTTTCGCCGTATCCGAAAAGAGTGAGGCTGGCATTCCGTTGTGTTCATCACCGGAAATTTTTCTTAAATGGACAGCCTAAGCTGGGTGGCACCGCGGATTTTTCACACATCCGTCCCTGAGTGGGATGGGTGTGTTTTTTTTATTGAAAAGGAGCGCGCGTGAACCAACAAGATAACCAATGTACCAAAAAAGCCGCTGTTTTCTTCACTGCCATACGCTGCTGCCCCTGCCGGAGCGCGGGTACCTGCTACACCGTCGGGAACCCCGCCGCGCGGACTTTTTGGCTTTCCACCGCACGCGCGATTGCGCGCTGAATTTACATCATTCAAAAATGAAGGAGAAATGATTATGTCGGACCAAACCACAAAAAAACGTTTTGACCTGGATGAGAACGAAATCCCTCGCTTTTGGTACAACATCTACGCCGACAGCCCCGTCCCGCCCTCTCCGGTCTTTGACCCCGCCACCAAGGAGCCAATCGCCCTCGAAACGCTGCTCAAGCTCTTCCCAATGGCTCTGATTGAGCAGGAGACTGCCACCGAGCGCTTCATCCCCATCCCCGACGAGGTGCGCGATGCCTACCGACTCTACCGCCCCACCCCGCTCATCCGCGCCACCCGCCTGGAAAAAGCGCTGCAGACCCCCGCGCATATCTACTATAAATATGAAGGCGCCTCGCCAGCTGGCAGCCACAAGCTCAACTCCGCCATTCCGCAGGCTTACTTCAATAAAATCAGCGGCACCAAAGCCCTGACCACCGAAACCGGCGCCGGTCAGTGGGGCTCCGCGCTGGCCATGGCTGGCGAAATGTTCGGAATCAGTGTGGAGGTTTATATGGTGAACTCCTCCTACCTGGCCAAGCCTTACCGCCGCATCATCATGCAGACATACGGCGCGCAAATCTTCCCCAGCCCGTCCGAGCACACCAAAATCGGTCGCAGCTACCTGGAGAAAAACCCCAACCACCCCGGCTCGCTCGGCATCGCCATCTCTGAGGCCGTGGAAGTGGCGGCCGAATCCAACGGCGAGAAGAAATACGGGCTCGGCTCTGTGCTGAACCACGTACTGCTGCACCAGACCGTCATCGGCGAGGAAGCCCTCAAGCAGATGGACCTGGCCGGCGAATACCCGGATGTGGTCATCGGCTGCGTGGGCGGGGGCTCCAATTTTGGCGGCATCGCGCTGCCTTTCCTGCGCGCCAACCTGCGCGACGGCCGCAAGACCCGCTTTTTGGCGGTGGAACCCACCTCCACCCCCTCGCTCACGCGCGGCGTGTACGGCTTTGACTACGGCGACAGCTTCGGGATTGTGCCCATCCTCAAGATGTACACCCTCGGCAGCGACTTCGTCCCGGACCCCATCCACGCCGGCGGCCTGCGCTACCACGGCATGTCCCCGATAATCAGCGGGCTCTACAACGCCGGCCTGATGGACGCGGTGGCGGTTGGTCAGCGCGATGTGTTCGCCGCGGCGATTCAGTTTGCCCGCACCGAAGGCATTTTGCCCGCGCCGGAGTCCTCGCACGCCATTCTGGCCGCCATCAACGAAGCCGTCGACGCGCGCGACAAGAACGAACGCCGCGTGATTCTCTTCAATCTATCCGGCCACGGCTTTTTGGACCTCTCGGCTTACGACCAGTACCTGCACAACGGCATGATTAATGGCAGCGTGGCGGAGGGTCAGCTGGAAGGCCTGGAAGAGCGCCTGCCCAGGGTGAAGATGCCGTAGCAAGACGCCAAACTTTATCAGCGCGGTTGATATCTCAGCCGCGCTGTTTTTTTACGCCTCAATGCGAAAAAACTGCCCTCTTATCTAGAAAACATCAGCCGCTGCAGTCAAGACCTTTTTGCGTATGCGACCCCGTTACCAGTCAATGCTTCCCATTGCAAATACCAACAACGTGTCAAAATCAACAGGTCTGTTTCCATCCAGAGCTGACAAGTCCTGTCAGAAAGTGTTTAGGACCGCAGCTGTGCCGCGGTCGGTACCCGAACAGAATCATGCAAGATAGTTTATAATGTCTTCTGGAACAAATAATTTGCGCAGCAGAGTCTGACGGACGCTCGCACGCAGATTAACCACAAAATTTGATATAGGGGAAAATGAACAACAAAGAAACACTTATCCTAGTCCAAGCGCCACAGGCATATCAACCGCATCGATGGGTTCCGGTCGCCGTTAGCATCCTGGCGTTCGCGGCTTTTTTAGCGTTCATCCTCCCCAACGCCAAGGCGTCAGAAGATTTGGGGATGGTCCAGGTCTTTGAGCCGGATGAAGCAGCGCTTTTTCCCACCATTGCCGCAATGGCAAGCCCCAAAAGCGATTCCCTTACGTTCATCAAGCAGTTCATTGTGTATGAACGCTATAACAAAGGATTCCCATTTTACGGTCCTTCCGCGCTCCTGTTGATTCCTCTGCGCTGGGCCGGACAGGAAAAAAACTTTTCCCTGACGTTTCTTCTTCTGCGCCAGGTAATCAGCGTTCTGCCGATGCTTTGTGGTTTGCTTGTCCTGGTTTGGCTGCAGGACGGCTTTCGAACCTATCGTTCCATTGTTCTCTTTGTCTTCCTGCTCATTGTCCCTGCAACCATCCAAAACGGTTTTTGGTGGCACCCGGACGGCCTGACACTGCTTTTATCCGTTCTGGTTGTTTGGTTTCTGTACAAAGATGCTTTGAGGTTTGGCAAGTACTTTTTCGCAGCGGCGGCTGCCTGCGGCGTGCTCACCGCCGCAAAAATGATGGGTGTGTTCTTCTTTCTTTCAGTTTTCGCCGTTCTCATATGGGGGCTGGTGGAAAAGAAAATCACTCTGGCAAGCGCGGTCCTCAGGGGCGTCGAGTTTATCGGAGTAATGGGGGCAGCCTTCCTCATCAGCAGCCCCTTCCTCTTCTCCGAGTGGGGGCGGGCTGGCTACCTGAACATGCTTCGCGCGCAAATGTCTTCGCTTTCCGAAGGCTACGGCGTAATCTACGCGAAAGGCTTTCCAGCTGCCTGGCCGGCGATACGGGAATACTTTGGAAGCGCGGTCTTTTTGCTCCTGAGCCTGGTTGTGTGTGTTTTGGGGCTTGCATCCAAAAAGAATCGTTTCCTGAACACTTTACTGCTCACCTGGTTCCTCCCCCTGACCCTCTACGTGACCTTTTTCAGTCACTTCAAGTATCAATACTGGCTGCCGGTGGCGCTGCCTTTGTTCTCCTGCTGGGCGCAAGTCCTGCCGGAGGATATCAAGGGCTTCAGGCTGAAGAATTGGCGGGCCGCTGTGCAGATTGTATTGTTACTGGTTTTCGCGGGACAGCTGGTGAGCTTCGCGCTGCAAAGCACGCGGCTTTTTACTGCCCGCGTTCACCGAGCAGAAAACAATCCGTATATCGCGTTCCAGGCCGCATCCGCCAAAATGCTGGCGCCAATTTCCGCTCTCCCGCTGCGTGTTTACTACGACTACCGCCTTTATGTTCCAGAGTTCCCCGGCTGGGAACTCAGCACGGCATACGTCCCCATCAGCTACGCTCAAATCACCGAGGACGGCTACGATGTGCTCTTATTGGCAAATCAGCGCGTCCTTGATTACCTCAATCCTGAAGTGGAAGGTGTCGACGCCGCGCTCTTCGCGGAAAGTCAGCGTTTCTACCGGGATGTGGCGGAGGGCAAAGTTCAGGGTTTTGTTTTGCTGAACAGAAATGAGGCGGGGGCAATCTTTATTAGACAGGACCTCTGTGAGGAATACTACCCCGAAGCTAACTGCGACTAAATCTTTTGAAGGTGAAGTAATGAAAACTGACACAACAAAATTTGACCGCACAATTACAGATTTTTTCCATAAGCACCTAAACATCCTTTTCCTGGTGGGAATCTCTCTGCTCACGCTGGCAATCCGCAATGAATTCCGAGGGTGGGTTTCGGGAGATATGAAATTCTTTTTAGTGCCCTGGGCCACCTATCTTGAAGAGCACGGCGGCTTTGCGGGGTTAGCCACCGGTCCAATTGACTGTAATTACCCAGTGACTTACCAGTACATACTGGCCTTCATGACTTATCTTCCGGGTTCGTACCTGGCAAAAATCAAAGTCGTCTCAGTGTTTTTTGACTATATAAGCGCTGGATTCATCATGTTGATTGTTCGTGAAGTGGGCGGTTACGCAAAAAAGAGCTTTGTCCCCTTATTGGCGTACGCGGCCGCTTTGTTGATACCCACGCCAATCCTGAACAGCGCGGCCTGGGGGCAGGCGGATTCCATCTTTTCTGCGTTTCTGATTATTTCTCTTTACTTCCTCATCAAGGAAAAATATCCTCTGGCTTTTGTAGCTTTCAGCCTGGCTTTTTCTTTCAAGCTGCAAGCCATCTTCTTTTTGCCGGTGCTTTTACTCGTTTATTTCAAGAAGCATAATTTTAGTCTGCAGCACTTTTTGATTATCCCCGCCGTCATTGGCGCGGTCAGTCTGCCTGCCGTCGCGATAGGCAAGCCTATACCCGAAATCTTTAGTGTTTATCTTGGTCAGCTGACCGCCAACGCCAAAACAACATTAGACTTTCCCAATATGTACTTTTTCCTGCCGGATTTGTACTGGCAATTTGCGGCACCGGGCATAATTCTGACCTTCGCGCTGCTTATGACTTTCTATTTCGTGCTCCTCAGGAAAGAAAACTTTGTGCTCTCAGGCGCCGCCCTGGTTGAAGTGAGCCTGTTAACCATCATGATATGCACCTACACTCTGCCTGCCATGCACCAGCGCTATCTCTTCACGGGAGACCTCATCGCAGTGATTTACCTTTTTATCCGCAAAGAACGCGCCTACATCCCATTAATCATCTGGCTCATTAGTGTGAACGGCTACATGTACTACCTGTTCGGCTTCGGGCCGCTGGTAGAACAGCGGTACCTGGCGATGGCGTATTTGTGGATTATGGTCCTGATGGCGCGCGACCTAATCTTCAGGCCCCTGAACAAGCCCACGGCCGCCGCCGCGGCCAGGCAAAACGAGTGACCTGTAGGTTTCCACAAAAACGCATCCGCGTGTTGGGCAGAATTCCATGGGAAGGCAGCCTGGGGCCGGATTCTGCTTGACAATTATGGGGATTCCTGTGTTATACTTGCATTTCGCGTCAACCAGCCCCGCTGGTGATGTAGTTATGTGCGTAAGCGAGTAAAGGAAGTCATTATGAACCATACAGAATTGTTAGCTTCTGTGGAAGCCGAAAAGAACCCGAACATTCCGGACCTCTTCCCTGGGGATTCGGTCAGCGTGCATTACAAAATCAAGGAAGGCGACCGCGAACGCATCCAGGAATTCAAGGGCGTCGTGCTCTATACCCGCGGACGCGGCAATAACGCCAGCTTCACCGTCCGCCGCGTTGCCAGCAACGGCATCGGCGTGGAACGCACTTTCTTGACCCACTCGCCGCGCATTGCCAAAGTGGTGGTGGAACGCCACAATAAAGTGCGCCGCGCCCGCCTGTACTTTTTGCGCAACCGCACTGGCAAGAGCGCGCGGCTCAAGCAGCGCTTCTAAACCGCCAGCGGCCCTGCCGTCTTGCAGCCATGCCAAAAAGCCTTCTCCGGGCTGCCTGATTCCTTTCAGGCTGTACGGGAAAGGCTTTTTGCTGTTATCCGACCGGAATTAAGCCGAAAATGAACACCAAACCTCGCATTGCCCTCACCGCCGCCCGCATGAGCCACAAAACCCGCTCCGATACTTACGAGATTCCGCGCGCCTACCTGGACGCGGTGCTCGCGGCAGGCGGGGTCCCCATCCTGCTGCCAACAAACCTGCCGCTCGGGGAGCTGCCTGGCCTGCTGGAACGGTTTGACGGCCTGCTGCTCTCCGGCGGAGGCGACCTGCACCCCGCGCGCTACGGCGAGGCCGAACACCCCGAAATTCATTCCGTCGACCCCGAACGCGACGCCTTTGAACTGGCGCTTATCCCGCTCGCGCTGGCGGCGGATAAGCCGCTGCTGGCCATCTGCCGCGGCTGCCAGGCGCTGAACGCCGCCCTGGGCGGCAGCTTGTACTGGGATATCGCCAGCCAGCTGCCCGAAGCTGGTCGGCACGACTGGTACCCCGCCTACCCGCGCGACCTGCTGGCGCACAAGGTGCGGATTGAGCAAGGCACGAAGCTGGCGGAGATTTTGGGGGCGCGGAGCGCGCGCGTGAACAGCCTGCACCATCAGGCGGTGCGGAAGCCGGGCCGGGGGGTGGTAGTCTCCGCGCGGGCGGAGGACGGCGTGATTGAGGGGATTGAGCTGCCCGAAAAGCGCTTTGCCCTGGGCGTGCAGTGGCACCCGGAATGCCTGCCGGAGGATGAGAGGATGAGGGTGCTGTTTACGGTGTTTGTGCAGGCAGCGAGGGAGTAATATTTCCTCTCCGTGCTACAATTACCCGCATGAGCGGCAATTCCTCTCCCACCCAGCCTATCGCCCTGTATGACTCCGGCGTGGGCGGCCTGTCCGTCCTGCGCGCCGTGCGCTCCGCCCTGCCGCGCGAGCATCTGCTCTACTTTGGGGACCAGGCCAAGGTCCCCTACGGCAGCCGCTCCCTCGAAGAACTGCGCTCCCTTGCGGAAGCCTCCGCACGTTTTTTGCTCTCGCAGTGCGCCAAGCTGATTGTCATCGCCTGCAACACCGCCTCGGCCGCCGCCCTCAAGCACCTGCGCGCGGTCCTGCCGGAAGTGCCTTTCGTGGGCATGGAGCCCGCCGTCAAGCCGGCCGCCGAGCAAACCCACACGCGCAAGGTCGGGGTGCTGGCCACGCCATCTACGTTTCAGGGCGAGCTGTACGCCTCGGTGGTGGAGCGCTTCGCGCAGGACGTGGAGATTTTCCAATCCACCTGCCCGGGGCTGGTCTCGCAAATTGAAAAGGCGCGCCTTGCCGCTCCCAAAACCCGCCGCATCCTGGAAGAAGCCGTTTTGCCGATGCTGGACGCCGGCGCGGATACGCTGGTGCTGGGCTGCACGCATTACCCCTTTGTCATCCCGCTGATTGAAAAAATTGCCGCCGGGCGCGCCCGCGTAATAGACCCCGCCCCCGCGGTCGCGCGCCAGACCGCGCGCGTTTTGGCGGAGCGCGGGCTGCTGAACCCCGGCCCGGACGAGGGCAGTCTGCGTTTTATCACCAGCGGAGAACCTGCCGCCTTTGAATACGCGCTGTCCCGCCTGCTTGGCCTAAACTCCAAAGCCGAAGCCGCCCATTGGCAGGGCGGCGAGCTTGAACTGATTTCCCGATAATGCCGTGATTAATGCGCGAAGAGCCGCAGCAGCGCCAGGCTGAAGCCTGTCTGCCAGGTCAGCACGCGCGGCAGGCCGTCGGCCACCGCGTCTTCCAGCTGCTGGCGGGAGAGCAGCCTCACGCGCGGGTCCGCCCCGGAGGGAGCGGGGGCAGCCAGGCGCGCCAGGAAGTAATAGCCGCGCCCGTAGCCGCTTTGCGCGTCGGTGATGAAATCCCCCAAAAAGACCCAATCCGGAGAATTGTATCCCGCCTGCTGCAGCAGCAGCCTTTGGGCGGCGGGCAGAGCTTCCTCTCCCGCGCGGATGACGCCCTCAACCGGAGCGAAGAGCGGACCGCGCGCGGCGTAAGGATGCTGCTCCAGGGTGATGAATTGGCCGCTGCCGTCCACGGCAGTCACCACCACATATTCCGGGGAGTCCAGCCAGAGCCAATCCTCGTTCTGGCTGCCGTCGGGCAGTTCTACCTTGCGGGTTTCCACCGACAGCCGGGGCTGGCGGTTCAGAATGATTTCGCGGGAATGTGTTTTCCAGGGGTTCATCGGTTTTCCTTTCCTTCCGCCGCGTCCGCCGGCAGCACGCCCAGGTCTTCCGCGCGGATAGTCAGGCCGCGGAAGCCTTCAAAGGTCAGCGCGTCGGCATTCAGGTTCAGGCGGGCTTTCAGTGCTTCAAACTGGTCCAGGTAGCTGGCGGTCAGGCGGCGGTTCCAATCCAAACCAAGCTTATCCGCGGCGGCACGAATTGCGCCGGCGGAAGGTCCTTCCAACTCGGCAAAGAAGCCAAACGGCATCGCGTCGAGCGAAACCTGCACGCCGTCCAGCAAGAAGGTTTCGCGCAGTTTCTCGTAGCTGGTGTACGCGCGGTATCCCAGCGCTTCCAAAAAGCGCCTTGCCGCGCCAAAATCGGAGACTTCAAATTCAATTTCCTGCCGCTCAAGCACGCCCTCGCGCGCCTGGCCGGGGCCCTTAAACGTCAGGCGGGCAGTCTGGTCCGCGCGCAGGCGCAGCACCTGAGCCTTCGCGCGCAGGTCCATGGCTTCCGTGTCAAAGCGCAGGTTCCGCTCCAGCACGCGCGGCTGAACCAGCTCCGCGCCGGCAGCGATTACCCGCTGGCGCAGCGCGTCGGGGCTGGCAAGATAAAATTTGACCTCAATTTCCTGGTCCATGGATGCTCTGCGTTTCTTTCTTGATATAGTAAGTATATCCTGCCGCGGCCGCCAGTGAGAGCGCGTGTACAGTCAGCTTGAAGAGCGGGTTCCCGCCGCGCTGCTCCGGCGCCCACAAAAACAGACGTTCCACCCAATAGCTGATAACCGTGAAAAGCAAGGCGCTCCACACCGCGCTCACGCGCAGCCTGCCCTTAAGCCAGGTGCAGGCCAGCCCGAACAGGCTCAGCAGCGCGCTCATGCCGCCCACGGCCACCAGATAGGCCGGTAGCCAGGCAGGCAGACCAAATTCCAGCAGCAGGTCTTTTTGGGCGAAAGCGCCGCTTACGCGCAAAACACCGCTGACAGCATTGGCAAACAGAATCAGCCGCGTCAGCGTGATGAAAGAGGTCGTGCCGGCGGAATTATTGTCGCGCGTCATTGCGGCAGCTCTTCCAGGTCCGTCAGGCAGCCCAGGCGCGCAAGCGCAGCGCGCACTTTTTCCAGCCCGCCCTCGCGCACTATGACCGAAGCCGGCCCCAATGCGTCCCCCAGAAAGCTGGCAGCGGGAGATTCACGCAGCGCCTGCAGGGTTTCGGGCGCGTTCAGGCGCAGCACCCACAGGCGTTCGATGACGGCCTCGCGTCCGTATGTTTCCCAGCGTCCCAGGGCTTCCAACAGGCTGGGCGGCGGGGCTGGTCTGGCGTATTTCCGTAGCAGAGCGGAGAGGTGGCGCGTGTTCAGCCCCTGGGCGGCCGCCGCGGAAAGCGAGGCGGGCGTGAGCAGGAACTGCCAGCGCTCCGGGCCGTGTTCCAACCATTCGCCAAAGCGCGCCAGCTGATAGCGGGCCGCGCGCGGAGTTCCCCGGCTGAGGCTGATGATTCCGACGGAACTGACCACCGCCGGAGCCTTTTCCGGCGGCAGCTCCAACGCCCCGCGGGAGTGCAGCAAAGATTCGCACCACTGGGACCTGCGGAAGAATGCCGGCTCAGCCGCTTCGGAAGCCCAGCCCAGGTCCACGAAACCCAGACCAAAAAGCAGCCTGGTGACAATAAAGCTTACCCAGGCCTGTTCCACTTCCAGCCAATCTTCCTGCCGGCGCAGCAGCCTGCCGTCCCGGGCGCTGAGGATAATCCACTCGTTCGCGTCCCCACCTGCGCGCAAGTACTCCGGGTTTCCGCGCCGCAGGTCCGCGCCAAAATCCTCAATCGCGTACCAGGCGCCTTCCTCAAGGCAGGCAAGCCGCGCAAGTAGAGCGCGCCGGGCTGGCAAGGGGTTGCGCGGCCAGGTGCCCTGGCAGAGGATACCCGGTGCGAGGCGCAGTTCGTCAAAACGCGCGGAGTTCATCCAGCCGGTTGCCAGCCACTGCAAGCTTTGTCCGCGCGGCATTTCCAAAAAATTGCGAGCTTCGGGGGCGGGCGTTTTTCCATCCCGCGCGATGAGCCCCAGGTCGGCCAGGAGGCGGCGCAAAAGTTCCCAGCCCAGCCCTGTCGGGGCAGTCGGGCGCAGCGCGCTGAGGCTGCCAAAGCGGCGCAGGGCGGCAAGCAGGGTGCAGCTGTCATCCAAAACGCGGTCCTCGCCGCGCAGCTCGCGCTTGAGCGCGTTTTCCGGCACAGGAGCAAGCGGTACCGCGGGCGGGACGGCCACGATAAAAGCCGGCATCCGCTCCAGGAACTCATCCGGGATGTAGGCCAGCTCTACCAATTCATCGTCCTGTCGGAAGAAATCCCTGCCAATCAGAGCGCGGTACCACAGACGTTCGGCGGTGGAAGTGGGGAAAAAGTGCGGTTTTTCGCGAGCCCGGCGGGCCGGCCCCATCTGGCGCGGTTCGCCATACAACCGCATGAAGGCGGGCCAGGGCATGCGCCCGCCGCGGTTTTGCAGGTCTGCCAAGGCTGTCCGGCTCTCTTCGGGCAGGGCTGTGGTGATTTCTTCAAAGTCGGGGTGCGCAGCGAGCGCGGCGGCCAGAGCCCGCGTGAAGGCGGGGACGTCCCTGCCGCTCACATTCACGCTCCACAATTCAGCGGCGGCGCGCAAAAAACCAAGGTCGTGGCCGCTCAGGCAGTGCAGTAGTCCGGGCATAGTGCAGTGGAGTATACATCAAAAACGGCGCATTCCCGCGGGGTCCTCGCCGCGCGCTGTCACTCAATCCTGATATTGCGAACACCGTCGATTTTTGACAGTGTTTCCATCAAGTCTTCAATTTTCTCGTTGCGTTCCAGCCGCGCGATAAATTCCACGCGCACATGGCCGCTCTTGAGGCTCTTTTGGGTCTTATACGAAACAATTTGCTCGGCGTTGCGGCTGATTTCTTTGCGCACGCTGCGGAAGATATGGGGGTTATCGACGGCGTCCACCTTAATGATGCGGATGACATTCCTGCGGATAAATTTCTTTTCAAACAGGCTGACCAGGGTCAGCACCACCAGAACCAGCACGGTGGTGAAAACCCCCACCAGATAGTATCCGTATCCGACAGCAAGACCGATGATAGCAGTGGTCCAGACGGTAGTGGCTGTGGTCAGCCCCTTCACATTAAACCCGGAGCGCAGGATAGCGCCGGCGCCCAAAAAACCAATGCCAGAAACGACCTGCGCCGCCAGGCGGGCCGGGTCTGAACCGTTCGCGGCGCTGATATTGATAGAAAGCAGCATTGCCAGGCAGGAGCCCAAAACCAGAATCATATGGGTGCGCAAACCGGCGGGCTGGCTGTCGCGTTCGCGCTCAAAGCCAATCGCGCCGCCCAAAACCATGGAGACAGTCAGACGCAGTAACATTTCGCCAATGTCTATCATCACAGACCTCTTATTTCGGGGCTTGCTCCCCAATCTTTTGGGAATTGTAACATGTGTGGGTATACTTTGGGAGCGCGACAAAACATGCCGCCCTGAAAATCAGGGCGGCGCTGTTTTTGGTTCGGCTGAATTCCGGGAGGGTAAGTTTTATTTCCTCAAAATGGGGAGATACTGCGTGTGCGCGCCGCCGTTCATCACAAACCGAGAGAAGTGGCAGACCGGAACTCCCAGGCTGTTATGTACCGGGTCGCGGACGTACGTCATCAGCCCCGCGCTGCACTGGGATACGATATCTACCCACTGGATGCCGTCCCAGACGTAAAGGTAAAGCTCGTCTTCAATCAAGCCCCAAATATCCGCGTCGGTGTAATGCAGCGTCAGGGTGACAAAATCCCCAAAGAAGTACGGCTCATCGCACACGTACCCCGGGCAGACCATCAGGTCAAAACGCAGCCCGCTGGCAAATAATCCGCCCGGCGTGCGTTCATCCACATCGGTATCCGGCGTGAAGACAATCGCGCTCATTTCCGCCAGCGCGCCGCTGGGTATGAGCACACTCAGGGTGCTTCCGGATGAAAAGTCAAAATCCAGGACAGCTGAGGAACCCGGCGAAGCCACGTGGGTGGTCGGGATGGCGCCTTTGGAGAGCTCATAAAATGGGAAGGACACCACGGCCGGGTTATTGTAAAATCCGCGTACTTCCGCGCGCGTATAGACCGAGTAATCCGTCTGGACCCCCCACATTGCCGCCGCGTAGGAGTGCGAAAGACCCTGCAGATTTTGGTAACAGCCAATCATTGCCGCGATGTCATATTCGGCCACACAAAAGTCCACCGCGCCGTCAAAAAGGGAAGCCAATGATGCTGGAAAATGCTGAATTCGACCGTAGCTTCCCTCCGAGAAAAGATATGCCAATACCCAGTTGTGGGGATGGTGATAATCCTCCATCCAGCCCGCGTACCAAAAAGGCGTGAAACCAGCGTTGCGGTACGCTATCATCTGGTCGTAAGTGAATTGCACGACCTGGATATCAATTTTTTCCGGGGCAATGGATTTCAGATTGTTTGCCAGCTGATTGGCCAGGTTCACAAAGGCTTGATTTCCCCAAACAGGAAGAATCATCATGAAGCCGTTTGTCCACAAATCGCCGTTGAACGCCAACCGGAGTTCATCTTCCGCAAGCGCGAGGTCAAAGGCGTAATTCTCCAAAGCGGGGTCAAAACCAATTTCGCCTTTGGGAATTGGACCTTGCGCCCGGTGCGCCTGACCGCCGAATACGGTGTTAATGACAGCATCCCAATCAACCGCGTGGTTAAACGCTTTGCGGACATGAATATCCGAGAAGAAATCAGGAGGAATCCCGCTGCCGTCCAGCGCGCCGCTGAGGATAAACGGGTTTTCCGCTGCCACCATTTCATAGTTAAACAGCAGCGCGTATTGGCGCATGTTGTTGAGATTGGCGTATTTTTTCAGGATGCCAGTTTCCGTATCCGCCAAATCTGGATACCTATCGTTATAGCCGTCGTAGATTCCCCAGAGGTAGGGGTCCAGCTGCGCGTCAATTCCAGGACCATAAGCAATCGCGTCCGCTGTGCCGTTGATGAGCTGTTCCCCCCTTGCAATCGGATCCACCTCCACCACGAAAAATAAATCCTCAAACTCAGCCAGCCCGCTGGAGCCACCAGGCCAGACCGGTTCCACGCGCCAATAATGAGGATTACGTATCAAATGCACCTCGCCAGACACCCAAGATTCCAGCTGAAAGGGGCCGGTTCCATTCATTTGCGCGTACAGAATGCTGTCTTCAGGGGCCGGGTTATACCAATCCCGCCAGGTTAGGCAAGAGCCGTCCCAATCCCCATTGGCCGCCATCCATTCCTGGTCCAGCACAGCGGCATACGAGCTCGCAAGAAGGCTGGGCAGTGGTCCATAAGGCGCCTGAAGATGGAAGAAAACAAGGGCCTGTTCATCGTCAAAAGTAATTGCGTCCTTGACCATCTGACAGCGCGCCGGGTCGTCCCCTGGCAAATCATCTATATGGTCTACACCAAGCAAGGCCGCGGTAATCATGAACATTGGGCCGGCTTCAAAATCTTGCAGCAAACCCCGCCAAAAGCTGTAAGCGACATCATGGGCTTCAAGCGTGCCGCCCTCATGAAAGGCGATGCCTCTTCGAAGAGAAAACGCGTAGGTGGTGCCGTCGTCCAAGACTTCCCAGGACTGTGCCAGCAGTGGAATCAATGTTTCAGGGTCTTCACGCTGGTAGGTCAGCAGGGTTTCATAGCCCTGAGCGGTGACTTCGAAGGATGTGGTATCAAATGCCATGTGCGGGTCCAAGGTCTGAACATCCGTGGCGTTGACTTTTGTGAAACTCGTCTCAGAGGTCGCGCGGCTCTCCACTTTGTGTGTGGAGGCCAGAGCAGTCCGAGGCGCTGCCATAGAAATGCTGGCCATTAAAAACAGGACGCATAAACAGATGACAATTTTAGTCAGGACAGACTGCCTGTTCATAGTTTCCACCTTTCTGAAAAGTGTTCAATATATTCCAAAACAATAGGTATGGAACCAGACGCGAAAATTGGGGTTTCGCTTGATATCTACAGTATACAGAATGATTTTGACAATACAACAGTGAATTTATTGGAAGTTTTTAAGGATATCAAAACCGAAAAAACACCGCGGGTTTCCGCGGTGTTTTTGGGATTCTTAGGGTTTAACGGGCAAATCAGGGCAGCTGGGGATACTCCGCCAGCGGCGCGTGCATCAGACCGACCAAACCCCGGCCTGTGTGCGCGCCCAAAGCCGGTCCAATCTGGCAGTCCGGCAGCCATTCACAATGGAACACCGCGTTTACAGCGCTGCGCAGCATCTCTCCGCCTTCCGGATTGGAAGCGTGCACAACCTGCGCGCGCAGCCTGGTGCCTGCCGGGTATTTTTTCAGGATAAGCGCCGGGATTTCCTGGACAGCCTTCAGGAAGGAGCGCTTTTTGCCGATATCGTAGTACTTGCCGTCAGCTTTATTGACCTCAATAATCGGTTTGATGCCGAGCAGGGAAGCAAGCAGGCCTTTCAGGTGGCTGATTCTGCCGCCGGCAATCAGGTACTTCAGGTCGGGCAGGGTAAAGTAGGCGCTGGTTGCCGCCTGGATTTGCTTGAGCATTTTCAGGATTTGTTCCTTATCCCAGCCGGCCTTCACCGCGCGGGCCGCGGCTTCTACCTGCCAGCCCGTACCGGAGGAGAGCGTGAGCGTGTCGATGACCGTCACCGAAGCCTTAGACTGGCTGGCTGCCACCCTGGCCGCGTTGCTGGTGCCGCTCAGCCCGGAGGAAATATGGATAGACAGAATCTCGGGGTCTGTTTCAGCCAGCCTCTGGTAGGTTTCCGCGAAGTCCCCCACGGAAGGCGTTGAGGTGAGGGGCATTTGTTCAGTCTGGTCCAATAATTCATAAAATTCTTCAGCGGTCAGGTCGACCCCGCTGAGATAAGTACGCTCGCCCAGCTGCACTTTAAGGGGGAGCATGGTAACATCCAATTCCTGGCACTGTTCTTTTGTCAGGTCGCAGCCGCTGTCAGTAACAATTTTCATTTTTCCTCGTTTTCTTAGTTTCAGGCAAGGCCTGATTTAACAGCAAGCAAGTTTGCCGCAGGATTCTTAGGTAAATTTGCTGATTTCATTTCTGAGATTGTAAAACTATTTTATCAGAAGCAATTTCCCCGCGCAATGCAGTATGCATGCTTCAAGTATAAGCATGAGAGCCCCTCAGAAATGGGGGCTCTCTTCAATGCTGCTCAGATTACCTCACCTGAGCGCCTGCTGCCACTGACCCAGCACCTTGCGGTTGCGTTTTTCCAGGGTCGGTGTCAGCCGCTCAATTTTCTCCAGTACGTCCTCCATCTGCCAGCCGCGGCTGCTGATAATCTGCCGGACAAGGGCCAGGAGTTCAGGGCTCAGTGATGTCTGGGTAAGCATATCCACCAGGTGCCAGGGGGAATGCGCGCTTTTCAGGCAGTCCATCGTGATTAATTCAAGGCGTTTTAAAGCCTCGCGCATCATGGCCTGCCCGGTGGCTTTGCTGCTGGATTCGATGTAGATGCGGTTGATGGGTTCGGTGCCCGAGGCGCGGACGCGCAGGTAATGATGGTTGTCCCCGTTTTCGTCTGCCAGTTGCATTTCTACCAGCTCGTAGCGGATGCCGCCCAGATAGGTAATCTTTAAGCCTGCCAGGCGCAGATATTGCGGGTCTTCGCGCAGTGCCAGGTCCAGGTAATAGTTAATGAACCCCTCTTTTGCTTCCAGGGGCGCGTCCACGTCCGCCCTGCCCGCGTGTGAGGTCGGGTCGATAGAAGTTCCAAAGGTCTCCCACAGGCCGGGCAGGCGCACTGTGTCTTCCCACAGGTCCTTTAGCGTGGTCAGCGGATTTTCGGGTCGGGTGCCGTAATAGGCGAGCATATCCATAATCAGCAGGTTCGCCCAGGGGCCGTCTTTGTCGGTCACGTGCCCGCGGGAAGTCAACCCCGAGGATTCTTCGCCGCCAATCAGGATGCGGTCGCGCCAGTTTTCTGGCAACACCTTCAGCGTGTTATAGCGGTCGTCCATGCGCCGGATTTCCTCAATATACTTGATGCCAACCGGCACCAAAAAGGCATTTTTCAGCGTGCGGCTGGCAATATCCCCTACCCGGCATTTGTAGATGCGCTGGCCCACATAACCGGGAAGCGCGCCTTCCGCGGGCCTGTTTTCTTCGTTGCCTGGAATCATGCCCGCCAGCGGTTCAATCAAAGGCGAGCCTGTCTGCGTGGCAATCACACGCCCCGTAAAGCCGCGGTCCACGCCCAGATAGCGAACCAGCATTGTCAGGATTTGATTGGGGCGGAAGTAGATGCCGCCCTTATCCACGATGCCGTAGCGGTCCGCGTCGGTATCCATGCCCATGCCCAGATGGGCCCCCGTTTCAGCCACCGTCTGCTTAAGCAGGGCATTAAAGGGTTCTTCCGGGTTGGCGTAATCCTGTCCGCCCAGTTCCGGGTCCACTTCGGCGTGCAGCACGGTATGGCGCACGCCGGCCTCGCCCAGAAGGCGCGTCAGGTAACCGCGCCCGCAGCCGTGCATCTCGTCGACGACCACGTGCTTATCCGCAAAGAAGCGTCGGATGCGGTCAAAGTCAATGGGGATGCGCTGATTGCCGTTGCCGTTGTTCTTAATCCAGCGCACATACTGGTCCAGCGGGTCAAAGCCGATCACAAGGCCGCGGGCTTCCGCGTTTTCAAGGTCGGCAATACCTCCCCCCTGGTCTTCCAGCTGCAGTTCGTTGATGCGAAATGCGATGAAGTCGGTGACGTTCGTCGGCGCCGGATATCCCAGGCGGGGGTTAAATTTTATCCCCTGCCATTCGGGCGGGTTGTGGCTGGCGGTCGCGATAATCAGACCGGCCACTTCCTCGGGCGGCAGAGCGTCGGTCTCATAGAAAGCCAGCGCCGGCGTGGGCACATCGCGCGTGCCGATATCCACGCGAAAGCCGTTGGCCAGGCAGGTCTCGGCGACCCAGCGGGTAACCACATCCGAATTGCGTCGGGTATCGTGCCCGATGACGACCCGCCTGCCAGAAAGCTCCTCCGCGCCAACAAAGGCCGGTACGTTGCGGTTGTTCATAAAATCGCAGATGGCCTGCACCACCTGACGCGCGCGTTTCTCCGTGAAATCATTCTGCCAGCGGCCGCGAACGCCCGAGGTGCCAAAACGCAAATACTTGCGGTCGTAAATCTCCCGCAGCAAGCCGGCGCGGCTGGGCGTGCCTATCAAAGCCGGGTCGCTCGTGCGGACGCGCAGGGCAAACAGGCGTTCGTAGATATTGCCAATCTGTATCACGCGGTAAGTCATGAAGCGGTCGGGGTCGTTGGCTTCATCCAGGCTTTCCAGCAGCGGCAGCACTTCCACGCGAATATCCTCGCGCAGGCTGGCAAATACCGGCGCGTTCAGGTAAGCCCGCGCGATACGGATGGCAAGCCGGCGCATTTTCGCGCTGCTGGGAAGGTACTCCTCATCCAGCTGGCGCCGGTACGCCATTCCCTTTTCGTCTTTGGGTTGGTAAAGCTCCAGGCGTCCTTGCGTCCCTGTCGCCGCCAGCGTGAGAAGCAAGCTGATAACGCGCGAAGAAGTCAGCGTGTCCTGCGCCAGCAAGTCGGCGCGGCGCTGAACGAAGTCCTCAACTTCCAACAAAAAGCTGCTCATTTCCGCGATCGCGGGCCGCCATTCCTCTGGGCTTTCTGCCGTGAGGATGGCGCGGTTAAGGCGGTTAAAGCGCGGCGCCAGGCTCGCGCTGAAGATTGAATCTGTCTTATCGGTCATTAAAGGCTCCTCAATCAGAGATATCACTCCAACCGCGGCATTAAACCGCCGTCAGAGACGTTTAGCACTTCTATTTTCGCGCCGGCGGGGGTACCGGTCTCGCGCTGGATAAGTTCACACACCCGCCAGGCATGGCGCGCGACTTCGGTCGGCGTGTGGCGCGCGTCCGCTTCCAGCATCAGTCGGCATTTTGGCTCCGTGCCGGAGTAGCGCAGGTTCATGCGCACCAGACCGGGCAGCTCGCACCGTACTTCCTCCAGCAGCGCGTTCAGGGGCTGAATTTCGGTCAGTTCGGGCTTGCTGGCAACGTTGCAGGAAGCAATCAGCTGCGGAAACTTGCCAATCTGACCGGTAAGCGCGGAGAGCGGCTGCCAATTCTTTTCCGCCAGCACTGCCAGCATAAACAACGCTGTCCGGATGCCGTCGCCGGTGCGGTGCGTTTCATCCAGCAGAATGATGTGGCCTGATTGTTCTCCGCCCAGGCCAACTTTGCCCGAAGCGGCTTCAGCACGGCTCAGGCGAAGCAGCTCTTCGGTGATGTACTTATCGCCCACCGGGGTTTCAATCAGGTGAATGCCGTTTTTCTGACAGTATCCCGCCAGTGCGCCGTTTGCCATTGTCGTGGTCACCAGCGTTTCTTTCAGCAGCCTGCCCTTCTCCAGGAAGTACGCAGCCAAAATAGCCAGCATGTGGTCTCCATCAACCATGCGGCCGGCCTCATCTACCAGAATCACGCGGTCCGCGTCGCCGTCAAAAGCCATTCCAAGGTCCGCCTGATATTCCCGCACCTCACTGCCAAAGCGGGATGGGTCAGAGCGCAGATGCTCTGAGCCCGCGCGGTCATTTATGTTCAGTCCATCGGGATGAGTGTTCAGCGCGATCACGCGCGCTCCCAAACGCCGGAAGAGTTCTGGCGCGACCTCGAAGGAGGCGCCGTTTGCGCAATCCAGAAGCAGCGTTTTCCCGCTCAGATCCAAATCCGGCTGGCTTTCCAACAGGTCGCGCAGGTAATCTTCCCGCCAACGCGCTCCGTCTTTCACCAGGCCGCCGCCGCCCGCTGGTGCTTGCCCAAGGAGGGCTTCGATGGCAAGTTCCACGTCCTCCCCAAGTTTCATACCGTGCGCGTTGAGGAATTTGATGCCGTTTTCTGGAGCGGGGTTGTGCGAGGCGGAGATGACCACACCGGCATCGGCGCCAAGCCTGCGCGTCAGAAACCCGATGCCCGGCGTGGGAAGGATGCCCAAATCGATCACTTCGGCGCCGCTTGCCAGCAAGCCTTCAGTCAGGGCGGCCTGTAAAACCGGACCCGACGCGCGTGTATCCCTTCCAACCACAAAAACCGGAGCGGAGCGTTTGTTCCCGCCCAAAACGCGCGCGGCTGCGGCGCCCAGCGAGCGCACAAAAGCCTCGGTCATTGGCTCTTTGCCTGCCAATCCGCGGATGCCGTCTGTTCCAAAATACCTGGGTTTAGCCATTGGTTCTATTCCAATCGAAAATGATTTACGCGAATGTCAAATCCGCGACGACCGGTAAATGGTCCGAGCTGCGGTGGGCCAGGTCGTTATCGACGACGCGGCAGTGATACTCCCGTAAAAAGCCTCGCGGGGAGATGTAAAAATGGTCCACCGCTCCCGCGAAAGGATGGGTGGAAATCGGGTTTTCGGGAACCAGCCGCATAAAACCCTTCTCCGCCTCCAATATGCCGGCCAAAGCGTATTCGTCCGGATTGGCGTTGAAGTCTCCCGTAAGAATCAGGGGCAGTCCCGTTCGCAGGATGTTCACTTCCACCAAATCAATTACCCGCCGGATTTGTTCCGAGCGCAGCTCGCGCGCGCTGCGGATAACCTCGTCCCGCTGATTCTCTCCGCGTTCGCCCACCAGCGTCGTCAGGTGCAGATTTACCAAATAGGGAAATGGCGCGCGTTTGATGCGCGTGATAATCGCGAAGCGCGGGTCGGTATCGCGTGTGCCCTCATAGGTCAGCGGCTGAAAAATGGGGACGTTGCGCGGAAATCCGTCTTGCTTTGCGGAACCAAGCCGCGCAAAAGGCGCTCTTGAAAAGACCGCGTTTCCTTTAGACCAATCCCACCAGTCTTTGAACAGCCCTTCCACCATCAAATCTTTGCGGACCTGCATATGTCGCTTCATTGAAAGCGTCTCGCCGTAGTAAGCGTGTGAAAAGCGCGCTCCCTCGCGAATCAGGTCTACCATGCTGTGTTTAAGGCCGTCCGCGTCGATGTACTGGGCAATCTCCTGGACGCAAAGCAGGTCTGGATTAATTTGATTAATCAGGGCGAGCAAAGCTTCGCTGCGGTTGGCATTGGTTTCCAGTGTGCCGCTGAAATTTTTAAGACCGCCCCCCAGGTTTAGGGTCATCACGCGCAGGGTAGACATCTACAGCAGGTATCCTCTTAAGCTTTCTGCGAAGATTATACCAATGAATCCGGTCGCTTCCAGCACGGCACAGCAGCCCGGCCCTGGGATTCAGAAGGCCGGCCCGCCCAAATCGGCGAAGTACAGACGGCATCCGCCGCCGCGTAACTGTTCTCGCGGTAGCACACCTTTGCTTGGACCCCTAAACCCGTCGGATGAATAAGCTTGAAGTGGTTTTTTTACATCGCATCCTATAAAATTATCCCATACAACCAAGAAAAGAGACGACCCATGGATTCCTCCACGCCCAAACCCGAGCTTTCACGCGACGAGATTACCCCGCAAAAGCTCTATCTTACCCGACGGCAGTTCCTCAAAGCAGCCGGTGTCGTGAGCGCCAGTGCTTTTTTGGCCGCCTGCCTGGGAACCCCGGAAGACGCGTCTCCGACCGACCCTGCTCTGGCGGACGTTCAGACAAAACGCGAGCTGGCGGAAAACTTCAACAATTATTACGAATTCAGCCTCTCAAAGACCTCTGTCGCCGAAGCGGCGAAGGACTTCAACATGCAGCCCTGGCAAGTCGAGGTAGACGGCCTGGTCAGGAACCCCAAAAAGTACACAATCGAAGAAATAGTCTCCCTTTTCCCGCAGGAAGAGCGCGTTTACCGCATGCGCTGTGTGGAGGGCTGGTCGATGGTGCTTCCCTGGCAGGGTTTTCCGCTTGCCAGACTGCTGGAAGACGTTGAACCGCTGCCGGAAGCGCAATACGTCGGGTTCATGTCCATCCTCCGCCCGGAGGAAATGCCCGGACAAACCAGCCTGTCGTTCCCCTGGCCCTACCTGGAAGGGCTGCGGCTGGACGAAGCCCGCTACGACCTGACCATACTGGCAACCGGCCTTTACGGCGAAGCGCTTTCCCCCCAAAACGGCGGTCCCATCCGGCTGGTGGTGCCCTGGAAATACGGATTTAAGAGCCTTAAGGCTGTGGTGCGCATCACCCTGCAAGCTGACCAACCGGTCACATTCTGGAACGCGATTGCTCCGCAGGAATACGGCTTTTACGCCAACGTGAACCCTTCCGTGGACCATCCGCGCTGGACGCAAAGCGAAGAACGCCGGATTGGTGAAACCGGCTCCAGACCCACTCTGCTGTTTAACGGGTACGACGAAGTCGCCCCGCTCTATGAAGGGATGGACCTGCGCGTCAATTTTTAGCTGACTGGTTATTTCTTAGCCGGGTTCACCGGGCAGGTGGTTCCGCCTTCTTCCACCACAACGGGAATCGTGTCGTTTTCAAAGGCGTTAATGAACTCCACAATCTTTTCAACCGGAATATCCCATACAAACGTGTTGCCCAGCCGCGCGATATCCGCGCGCCCCTGCACCATCCATTCATCCGGAAAACGCACGAATTGAATGTTTTCCCGGGATAGTTTGGGCAGCAGGCATATTAACTGACGAATCTGCGCGATGGTCAGGTCGGTTTGGATGTCATTCAGAACCGAAAGCACCATTTTTGGCAGGCTGGTGATGATTTCCGGGCTGCGCAGTTTTTCCTGAATTCCGCAAATCAGCAGAGTCTGATGGTCTGTGCGCGCCACTTCGCCGTAGCGGTCGCGGATGCGCACAAAGCTGAGGGCGTCAAAACCAGTCAGATGATTCCAACCCTTCGGGAAATAACCCTGCCCCTGTTTGTAGGGGTCCACATCGTCTTTGCCCAGCGGCCGGCCATCCAGCGGCTCGTTCAGGTACACATCCACACCGCCCATCGCGTCGATAATTTCCTCAAAAGCGACCATGTTCACCGCGGCGTAGTTGTCCACGTACAGGTCATAGTTATGCGCCAGCACGCGCGCCAAAAGCCCCATGCCCCCGCCTGTGCCGGTGAAGTAGTTCATGCCCGGGCTGCCGTAAAAGTAAGCCTGATTGAGTTTGGCATTGGGCAGTTCGGCTGCCTTTGATTCAATGATATCGACCAGGTCCACTTTCAGGTCGCGCGGAATGGTCAGGACGGTCACCCTTGGAGTGACAAAATCCACGCGGATGACGCGTATCACATCCGAGAGGCCGTAAGTGTAATTGGGGTCATCGGTGTCGATCCCGGCCGCCAGGATGTACATCACCTCCGGACCGCCGCATTGGGGCCGGGGAGCCGTCGCTGTGAACGTGGTGCTGGGCAGCGGGGCCGCGGGCTCATCCGTCTGCGTTGGAGCCGGAGTTTCAGTCCCGGCGCTTGGGGATGTTTCTGTCGCGGCAGGCAAGCTGGCTGTGCGCGACGGCAGCGAAATTGCTTCGCTGATGGGTTTATTCCAGCGGTTTCCTAAAAACAAGCCACCGCCGATTAAAAGCGCGGCGGCCAGAACAAGCAGTACAATCAGTAACTTTTTTTTCATATCCTTATTCCACAGACTGACTTTGTGAGAACAATCGTTTTGTATTATAGCGTAATTTCAAAATCAATCGCACAGGCGTGTCCCGCGCCGAACAGGCGGCGCGCCCTGCCGCGCCTATTGTATAATGAAACGCAGAGGGACCATGATTGACCTGATTCGTTTCTTTGGATATGACCCGGAAAACAGCCAGGAACAGTCCGACCTGATGGAGTGGGTAACCAGCCGCGTCTCCCAAATGGATATCGACGCGTGGCATTACTTCTCCTACCGCAGCAGGCAGGGTCCGGAATTTTACTTCGTAAAAGAAAGCGGAAAGGAATCCTTCAGCTTTAACATTCATCTGCATGGGTTTACTGACCAGCAACTGGTTCTGACGGACTGGCTTCCAGACCCCGAAGCCCCCATGGACGGACTCATCAAAGCCAGGACCAACAGCGGCGAGGCTGTGTTTTATGAAAGCAAACAGGCCGGCAAAGAAGACCAGCCAGAGTGGCGCGAAAACATGCCGTTGGTGTTCAAGCCGCCCAATTTTCACTGGTACGACCATCTCCAACTGCCGGCGCTCGCGCGGGTTCAGCTGGCGGCATTCCCAATAGAAATTGAGCTTTACCACCACGGATACCGTTTTCCTGTGTCGGAGGAAAACAAAGATTTGCTGCGCTACTTTGCCTCTCCGGTTGGCGTCAGCCTGGTAGCCAATAACATCTATCATCCCATCCTTGAATTTGGCGGGAATATCACGGCTGTCAGCAGTTACAGCAATGAGCTGCGCGGCCGGCTGATGCACATACTTACCGTGCAAACCCTGGGCTTAACTATGGATGTGCTCATTCCCGCCAGCGCCGCAGCCCAGACACCCATCCCTGGAATGTCGGTGCGCGCCACCTGCTGGCTGACTGGCAGAATAAAGGAGATTTTTCCTCTCGGGGCGGATGAAAAAAGCCTTTCCTGGGTGTTCCTGATGCAAACCCGCGTCGCGGGAGCCATGTATCACGACCTCGGCGAGAAAAAGTACGCGCTTGGATTCTGGGATTACATAGAACTGCGCCGCGAACCAGACAATCCCCATGACCCGCGCGCCGTCGCTCTGCTGACAGCCGAAGGGGAAAAACTGGGCTACATTCCGCGCGACCGCAACCAGGAAATTGCCGCGCTGCTTGACAGGGGGGAGCAAATGCATGCCCGCCTGATATTCAAATTTCTGAACGGTTCTAATCAGGAATATATCGTCCGGGTATATACCCGCGGTTCCATTTTGCTCTCTGGAAAAAACTGAGTTTTAGAGGGGCAGGCGCAGCGAAAAGACTGCGCCCCCTTGCGGGTGGTTGTACGCGTTAAGCGTCCCGCCGTGCGCCTCGGCCAGGTTGCGGGCGATTGCCAGCCCCAGCCCTGTCCCTCCGCTTTCGCGTTCGCGGCTGGGGTCTGAGCGGTAAAACCGGTCAAATATGTGGGGGAGGTCTTCCGGGTCGATGCCCGGGCCGTGGTCCCGTACATCAAGGCGCGCGAAGGCGCCTTCCTGCCTCAGCGTGAGTTCAATCGCCGTGCCCCTGGTGGTGTAACGTTGGGCATTCATCAACAGATTCTGAAGTATTTGCTGAATTCTGTCCGGGTCAACGTTCAGCAGCGGCAGATGACCTTCGCAGCGGGTTACCACCTGCAGGTCTTTCGCGGAGAGCGCTGCTTCGAACCCTTGCAGCGTATCCTGGCACAGCGCGCGCAGGTCTGTGGGGCGTTTGTTCAGGCTGAGCTTGCCTGCGTCTGAAAGCGCCAGCACGCGCAAATCGTCCACGAGGCGGATAAGCAGGGCGTTTTGTTCGCGGATTGGTTTCAACGCGTTCAGGTCAAGCGGAAAAACACCGTCCTCCAGGGCCTCCAGCTGAGCCCGCTGGACTGCCAGGGGGTTGCGCAGCTCGTGCGCGATGTCCGCAGTAAGCGCCTGTCGCGCAGTCTCCGCGGACTGCAGCGATGCCGCCATGGTGTTAAGCGTTTTCCCGAGGCGCTCAGCCTCAGAATAACTGGATATGTTCACGCGCTGGCTGAAATCACCGGAGGCGATTTTTTCCGCTGCATCCGTCAGCGTCCGGACAGGCCGGACAAAGCGGTTGGTGAGCACAATGGCGAGCAGCAGCGCGGCGATGGTGGAGACGAGCGCCGCTGTCAGGATAGCCTGCTGCACTTTTTGCGTCAGCTGCGATTCAAAGTTCTCCGGCAAGACGGAAAGCGCGTTTGGCACGTACAGGTAGCCAATCAGCTCGCCGTCCTGTTTCAGCGGGGTTGCCGCTCCGCGCTCTGCTTTTGTGAGGACAGTGCCTGTCCTGGCTGGGTCGCTGGCGTACACCACTCTCCCGGTTTTGTCCGCGAGATATCCGTTTCGGCGGATAACTGTGACGGGGTTCCCCGCCCCCTGGCCCTGCGGCTGGCCGGCGCCCTGGGATTGACCGGCCCCTTGCGATTGACCGTTCCCCTGGCCGGCGCCCTGACCCTGATGCTGGCCGCCCATCGGACTGGACCCTTCTCCCATCATAGTGTTTTCAGAGCTGGTTTCTGTGAATAGCGCTTCCACGCCGGACCATGAGCCGTGTTCGCGATAATAACTGATGAGTTCCTGCGCGAACATCATGCTGTTCCCGCCCATACTCATGCGAAGGTACCCGCGCACCTGCGTGCTCGCGGAGTAATTCGAAAGCGCCAAAACCGTGCCCAGGGCGGTAATAATCACAATCAGGAATGCAATCAGCAGGCGGTTGCGCATTCTAACCCTCTATCTGTCTGGCGCGGTAACCCACACCAAATACCGTTTCGATGTACTGCTGCTCCGGGTCCGCTTCTTTTATTTTTCGGCGCAGGTTTTTGATATGCACGTCCACGCTGCGTTCATAGCCCTCAAAGCTCATCCCCTGCGCCGCTTCCAGCAGCTGCAAACGCGTAAAAACTCTGCCCGGCTGGGAAACCAGCAGCTGCAGCATCCCAAATTCAGTCGGGGTGAGCTCCAAAGGTGCGCTTCCAAGCTTCGCGCTGTGCGCGCCGGTATCTATGCTTAGTTTGCCAAGCGTCAGAACCGCCGGGGCTTCGGGCGCGCGGGCTCCGCGCCGCAAAACAGCCTTGACGCGCGCCACCACTTCACGCGGAGAGTAGGGCTTGGTAACATAATCATCCGCGCCCAGCTCCAGCCCGATTAACCGGTCGACCTCATCCACCCGGGCTGTCGCCATGATGATGGGCACATCTCTGGTTTTGCGCATTTCCCGCGCCAGTTCCAATCCATCAATGCCCGGGAGGTTCAGGTCCAGTATCACCAAGTCGGGTTTTTCCTGCTCCCACAGGCGCAGCGCTTCGGGGCCGGAATAGGCGCTTAAGGCGCGGTAACCCGCCCGGGTCAGATAAGCCTGCAGCACCTTATTCAGTTCTCTTTCATCTTCCACGACAAGAATCACAGACATAAAGGTCAGTTCCCTTACCGGTCAGCTTTCCAAAAGGCTGACGCATGGTTCATATCCATAGTTTACTCAATCCTGGCGGAAAATTAAACATTCAGGCTGTACCAAAGCTCAATGACAGGCAATCTTCATCAATTCTTCACATCCTCTTCACAGTACGCAAATAAGCCTTTGGTAAATTTGGAACATCGACAGCGGTATGGACATGCCGGATTATTAACAAGGAGTGAACGATGAAAAAGACAATATTGACCTTTGTGATTGTGACATTGGTACTGGGTCTCGCAATCTTCGGCGCGGTAAGCGCGGTTTCCGCTCAGAAAGCTGAAACCGGCGTACTGGCAGATACGCTGGCGGAACCTGTGGTTTACCGCAGAGGTTGGAGCGGAACAGGCGGAACCTGTTACGGAAGCGGCACCTGCGACGGTAGCATGGACCAAACCCGGCTGCAGCAAAGATTGCAGGACGGCACCGGCGAAAACTGCCAAAACCCCGAAGGCTGCACGCTGCAGCAGAACCGTTATGGCTGGTCTGAGGACGGCGCTGGGCAGCAGTTCCAGTTTGGCAACCAGGGCGCTGAAGCCTGCCCGAACGGCGGCACCTGCAGCATGGACCAGACCCAAACCCGCCAACAGCTGCGCGACGGCAGCTGCGGAATGAAACCTGGAACAGGCACCGGAACGCGAACCCGCTCTGGCAGAGGCAACTAAGCTAAGAACTAAACAGCGCCTCTCAAATCAGCACGCGCAGCTGCGCGTGCTGTTTATTGTCAACTTTGATATATAATCGGCGCTGAAACGGAGGATGTTATGAAAATCGCATTCATCACCGAGGACGGCAAGAGCATCAGCCAGCACTTTGGCCGCGCGCCGTACTACCTGGTAGTCACCCTTGAAAACGGCACTGAAGTAAATCGGGAGCTGCGCCCCAAGTTGGGACATCAGCAGTTCCACCAGGCTGGAGAACACCACGAGCACGCCGGCGGCCAGGAACACGGCCAGGACGAAGCGTCGCATCAGAAGCACGCCAGCATGGCGGAAGCGATTCAGGACTGCACCGCGATTGTTTGCGGCGGCATGGGTTACGGCGCCTACGAAAGTATGCGCCGCCTGAATATCCAGCCAATTGTTACCGACCTGCGAAATATTGAGGAAGCCTTAAGCGCATTTGCCGCCGGGAAGCTCAGCGATCATCCCGAGAAATTGCATTAAATTCCCGCGAAACAGGCTCCAAAAGGATGGTTTTTGCGGAAAACGCCGCATTTTTGGCCGGAATCCTGTGAAACAAAGGCCGGGGAATGCTTGACACGCCTCGGCCATACTCGTATAATACCGTTTGCCTTCCCTGGTAGCTCAATCGGCAGAGCGGGCGGCTGTTAACCGCTAGGTTAGAGGTTCGAGTCCTCTCCGGGGAGCTGTAAGCCTGAAAGTGTCTCTGGCAATCCCAGAGACCTTTTTGTCAGGCAGCTGTGCTATAATTCGCACACGGATTGGCCCTGTAGCTCAATTGGCAGAGCAAGCGCCTCTTAAGCGTTAGGTTCTGGGTTCGAGTCCCAGCAGGGTCATTATTTATTTAACTGCCCAACTTTCTCACGCTCAAAGTAAGACATCAGCCAGTCTGGAAAGGCATCAGGCTTGCAGCCATTTCTGAAAAAGCTTCCATTTTTTATAGAAATGGTTTTCGGGATAATAACCAACAAAGGGCAGCACCTTCTCTTTGCGCTGAGTGCGGAACGCGCGCAGTATCGCCTTCGAGAAGCGCCACAGGCTGCCGGTAGAGGTGCTTCCGCTGTGAATGATGAAGACTGTGAATTGGTCATCCACCACCAGAGGGCGGTGGTCTTTAATCAAGTTGAGCCACAGTCCGTATTCGACCACATAACGTTTGCTCTCATTAAACCCCCCATATTGCCGCACGGCCTCGCGTCGCATCAGGGTGTTTTCGTGCGAGATGAAATTCATCGCCGAAATTGCACGCCTTGGGTCCCTACGCAGGAGCAGAGTTTGCGGAAGGACAAAGCGCCGGCCGCGAAACTCAATCAGAAAATTGCCAGTGAGCCACACCAGCCCGGGATTGTTCAGAAAAGGGCGCGCCGCGCGTTCCAGCGCGTGCTCGTCCGCATAGTAATCGTCCGAATGCAGGTAGTGTATCAGGTCGCCGCTGGCCGCCTCGGTGGCGGTATTGAGGGCATTCGCGACGCCGCGCGGTTCGGACTGCATAACATGGATGGGGTAACGCCTCTGATTGCGCACGATGTATTCCTGGATGATTTCCCGCGTTCCGTCCCTTGAAAAGGAATCGTTAATAATGTGTTCAATGTTCCTGTAGCTCTGACGCTCAACAGATTCCAAAGCCTTCCGCAGAAATTTTTCACTGTTGAAAGTGCAGGTCACAATGCTGATTTTTGGGAAAGGCGTGTTTTCCATGAAGAGAGCTTTCGGTTGCAAGCCTTGATTGTACTATTATCCACGCGTTTCCGCAGCATTCAGCCAAGCCAGGCGCTCATGGTTTCTTTCCGCGTATAATTAAGCGCGTAGGTCCAAAATTATCAGCACCAAACAGCGATGAAACTTACCGGTCCGCTTTTTCCTTTGATTTCCATTTCGCTCCTGTTTTCGGCTTGCGCGCCGATGCAGACCGCGCCAGCAGAAAGCCCGACGCAGGCGGCAACCGCGTCCGCTCCGACCAATGCTCCGAGTCCGACAATGCCAGCCGATACCCCGCAGGCGCCGGAAAACATGGTGTTTATTCCCGCCGGCGAGTTCCAGATGGGCTGCGACCCTGCGCATAACGGCGGCTTCACCTGCCCCAAGGACGAACTCCCCTTGCACACAGTCGCTATCAGCGCGTTTTTCATCGACCGATACGAAGTCACCAACGCGCGTTACGATGAATGCGTCCGGGCCGGCGCCTGCCGCCCGCCCGCGGTCGCATCCTCCGAAACGCGCGAGCACTATTATGATGACCCCGCTTTTGCCGATTACCCGGTGGTGCAGGTCAGTTGGCGGGACGCTGCCGACTACTGCCGCTGGGCCGGCAAGCGCCTTCCCAGCGAAGCGGAATGGGAAAAAGCCGCCCGCGGCAGCCGCAGCGCGGCTTTTCCGTGGGGCAATGACGAGCCCAGCTGCATTCTGGTGAATGCCTATGACCCCTTATCCGGGCGCCTGTGCGTCGGGGATACCGCCGCGGTTGGAACGCATCCGGACGGCGCTTCCACTTTTGGCGTTGAGGATATGGCCGGAAATGTCTGGGAATGGGTAAACGACTGGTACTCCGAGACCTATTACGCGGAATCGCCGCTTTCAGACCCGCCCGGTCCGGAAGGAGATGTGCAGAAAGTGCTGCGCGGCGGCAGCTGGTTGAGCAGACCGGTCTACCTGCGCCTGGCCGGCCGCAGTTTCGACCTCAATTTCCACGGCGGCTCCGACACCGGTTTCCGCTGCGCCGCGGACCTTAAACCCTGAAAGGCTGCGGACCCGCGGCCTGAGCTCCCAGCTGCTAAGCCCGTCAGGGTATAATCCTGACCAACCTATGCGCCCGCGAGGAGACACAATGCCTTCCGAAAACACTCAAGCCCAGCCAGACCCCGTCATCCGACTTTTTAAATCGGATTTCCTCGAGTTCTTTACGCACATCAGCCCGGTAACGGTGCTGGCGGTGTTCCTGCCCTTGATTGGTTTTCTACTCTGGCGGGCGGCAGGGCTGAACCCCACAGCCTGGTGGAACGTCCCGCTTGCTTTTCTGATTGGCCTGCTCATCTGGCCGCTGGCGGAATATCTGCTGCACCGCTTTGTGTTTCACTGGAAGCCGGCCAACCCCAGCGAACGCACGCAGCGCTTTTTATTCCTGATGCACGGCGTGCACCACGCCCAGCCGCGCGAAAAAACCCGCCTGGTAATGCCGCCGGTGGTCAGCCTGCCCATGGCGGCTTTGTTTTATGGGCTGTTCTGGCTGGTGGTCGGCAGGCTGTTTGGCGCGCCTGGGTATGTGAATGGAATTACAGGCGGCTTTTTATTCGGTTACGTCATCTACGACATGACCCACTACGCGCTGCATCATTTCAGTCTGAAAGGCGCTTACTTCCGCAAACTGCGCCGGCACCATATGGCGCACCACTTCAAGACCCACAACGCCAAGTATGGGGTTTCCACCTGGATTTGGGACGATATCTTTAAGACCAACCCAATGGAGTGAGTTGCTTCCGATTTCCAGGAAATGTATATTTCATTTCTGGATGAGCCGATACACCACCCAATCGTCAATCATCTCTTCCGGCTCGTAATACGACATTAACAGGCGTACTTTTTCCTCTAATTGCGCGTTTTCTCCGGGGAAATCCAAAAAGCCCCAGCCTTCCATCTTGGTATCAATCATCAGCGCGGGCTTTTCCGCCAAAAGTTCATCCAGGAATTCCAGCGCGCGCGCCTGGCCCCGCGCGTCGGCATCCATCAGCGGGCGCATCACCAGGTAGCGCGTGGGGCTTTCGCGCTGCGCGAAATAGTTCACGCGTGTATCCCGCCAGGCCAAAACCTTATCTTCCGGTTTGGTGTTTTCGCGGACGTAGCGAATGGCCGCCTGCCGGGCGGTGAGGGCGTCCTGATAGAGGGCGGCGCGGTCGACTGTTTCCAACCCCGAGCCAAGCGCCAGCAGCCCGATTGCCAGCGCGCCAACAGCCCACCGGGACGTCTTTCTGCCGCCGGAGTTGGAAAGCCAGTGGTCGAATACCCAAAAAGCAGAAGCGCTGAATAATGCCAGCGCGGGCAGGATAGTTTCAAAGTAATATTTGCTGACGTCGCCGGTCATCAAAATCAGCCCAAGTTCAAAAGCTCCGTCCAGCAGCAGGAGAGCGAACAGACCGCGCTTTAGCGGCTCCTGCTTTCTGCGCGGGAAGAAGGCGGCTGCCAGCACGCCCAGCACCGCGATGGGGAAAATGGGTAAACGCGCAATGTAGCTCAAGTCAAAGGCGTTGCGCAGGCGGTCCGCCGCGCTTGGGGCGGCTGAAGCGGAAAAGTGAAAGTTATACGCGAAAGCCGCGTCCCACAATTGGGCTAGCGCGCCCTGACTCAAGAAGTACGCGCTGACCAGCAGCAGAACCGCGCTTGCCCCAGCGGCCATCAAGCCAAGCTTGCGCGTCGCGGCGGGTTTACGCCGGATAATTTGGGCCAACAGCAGGACCCCAATAGCCAGCCAAATTCCGACGGCGGTTTGCTTAATCAAAAATGCAAGGCCGCTCAGCAGACCGATGAGGAGGTAGCTGCGCTCAGGCTTTTCGTGACTCTCCGCCCGCGCGAAGAGCAGCAGCGCGCCAAACTGCAAAGGCAGGCTCCAGTCGGTGGTCTGGTTGCCGCCCAAAAAGATAAAAAACAGCGCCTGCAGCCACAAAAAAGTGGAAAGTAGAGCCGAAAGGGAGCCGAACTGGGCTTTCATCAGTTTGTAACCCAGATACGCCGCCAGCAATAGCGCGGCGCATTCCAGCATCCAGATTCCCCAATGGGAACCCGGCGAAAGCGCGGCGCCCAGCGCGTTGATGTAAAACACCAGCGGGGGCTTGTGGTCCCACAGCTGCAGGTAAGGGATATCCCCCTGCAGGATGCGCCAGCCAGCGTAGAGGTAGATGCCCGAATTATCGTTGACCCCGGGCGCGAATGCCGGCGCGACCGGCAGCATCACGCCCATAGTTCCCAGCAGCGGGATAATCAGGTCCAACAGACGCGGCGGGGTTGGATTATCAGGGGGCTGGGGCTGCTTTGGTTTGACGCTCATACGGGATTTTCCTCCGCGGCTGGATAGGGATTAAAAGTCCGAAAATCGGATTACAATGATTTTACATTGTTCACTGCCGCGCAACAATAGCCGCCGGCTGCGGCCCAAGGAGAACCCTATGCAGCTCACCCACACCGCCCTTTACGTCCACAACCTGGAAGGGATGAAAGATTTTTACATCCGTTATTTTGGGGCAGAAGCCAACCAGAAATATCAAAACCCAAAGACCGGCCTGCAAACGTACTTTCTCAGCTTTGGTGCGGGGGGAGCACGGCTTGAGCTGATGACCCGCCCCGACCTGGCTGAGCGGAATAAATCCGCCCAGGCCTACGGATACACCCACATCGCCTTCCAGCTCGGCTCGCGCGAGGCTGTGGACGCGCTCACCAAAATCCTGGCTGAAGCGGGCTGCCCTGTGCTCTCCGGGCCGCGCGTCACGGGCGACGGCTACTACGAGGTGAGCCTGCAGGACCCGGAAGGCAATCTGCTGGAACTGGTTGCCTGACGCGAACTAAGGAGTACCATGCGCTCTGAAGAGACGATGTATTTACTGATTCAAGACTTTGCGCTGCAAGACCCCAGGGTTAGGCTGGTTCTGCTCTCCGGCTCCCGCGCCAACCCCGCAGCCCCGCGGGACGACCTGCAGGATTTTGATATCGCTATTTTTGTGAACGACCTGGAGTCTTTCCGCGGGAGCGAAGCCTGGCTGGATGTCTTTGGCAGCCGCCGGATGATGCAGAAACCGGAGGAAATGAGGGAAAACCCGCCCGACAACCCGGACCTGGCATATCTGATGCTCTTTGAGGACGGCAACCGCATCGACCTGAGCCTGTACCCGCCCGAGCGGCTGCCAGAGATTGCCTCCGGGGAAGGGATGTGGCGCGTGCTGCTGGATAAAGACGGCCTGGCAGCCGGCCTGCCCAAACCTTCTGCGGCGCGGTTTGAAATCACGCTGCCCAGCGCCAAGGCTTTCGAGGACTGCTGCAATGAATTCTGGTGGGTCAGCCCCTATGCCGCCAAAGGCCTCTGCCGGCAGGAACACCTTTACGCCGTCTGGCACATAGAAGCTGTCATCCGGAAAGAACTGCTGAAAATGCTCGGCTGGTGGGTGGGGACCCGCTCGGGATGGCATGTACAGCTTGGAAAACAATACAAATACCTGCGGCCGTATCTGGACGACGCGGAATGGGATTTGCTGACGCGCACCTGCCGCCTGGATAAGCCGGTGTACTGCTGGCAGGCGCTGTTCGCGTCCCAAAGGCTGTTCCGGCATGCCAGCCGCCAGGTAGCGGAGCATTTTGGCTTTGCCTACCCCCCATACGATGAGAATATCACGCCTTATATTGAGGCTTTGCACAGGCGCTGGCAGGAAATCAGCGCCCAACCGTAGCAATCTGCTGAAGTATAATCACCACATCATTTTGATTCAGGAGGTCTCACCCGATGTCTGAACCAAGAACCGTCCGCGCTCCGCGCGGCACCCAGCTCAGCTGCAAGAACTGGCTCATCGAAGCGGCATACCGCATGCTCCAGAACAACCTGGACCCTGAGGTGGCGGAAAAGCCCGAGGAACTGGTCGTATACGGCGGCCGGGGGCAGGCTGCGCGCTCCTGGGAAGCCTTTGACGCGATTTTAAGCTCCCTGCGCGCGCTGGAACCGGACGAAACCCTGCTGGTGCAGTCCGGAAAGCCGGTAGCAGTGTTTAAATCCCACCTGGATGCGCCGCGCGTGCTGATTGCCAATTCCAATCTGGTTCCGCACTGGGCAACGCAGGAACATTTTGACGCTCTGGCAGCCAAAGGGCTGATTATGTACGGCCAGATGACCGCCGGCTCGTGGATTTACATCGGCACGCAGGGCATTTTGCAGGGCACCTACGAAACACTGGGCTCGCTCGCCAAACAAAAGGGCTGGCCTTCGCTCAAGGGCAGGTTCGTCCTGACCGCCGGCCTGGGCGGTATGGGCGGCGCGCAGCCGCTGGCCATCACCATGAACGAAGGCGTGGGGCTGGTGGTGGAAGTTGACCGCGACCGCGCCCGCCGCAGACTGGAAATTGGCTATGTGGACGCGCTCACCGATGACCTGGAAGACGCGATGACCATGGTGGAAGAAGCTGTCCGGCAGGACATCCCCAAATCCATCGGCCTGATTGGCAACGCCGCCCAAATCTTCCCCGAACTGGAAATGCGCGGCGTCGTGCCGGACGTGGTGACCGACCAAACCCCGGCGCACGACCTCTTGAGTTACGTGCCCGCCGGCCTGAGTGTGGAAGAGGCTGCCGTGCTGCGTAAAAGCGACCCCAAACGTTACGCCGAGCGTTCCCAGGAATCCATTGCGCGCCACGTGGAAGCCATGCTGGCCTTCCAGAAAAAAGGCGCGGAAGTGTTTGATTACGGCAACAATCTGCGCCAGCGCGCCTTTGACTGGGGCGTAAAACAGGCTTTTGACTTCCCGGGCTTTGTGCCTGCCTATATCCGACCGCTCTTTTGCGAAGGCAAAGGCCCCTTCCGCTGGGTGGCGCTCTCCGGAGACCCCGAAGATATCTACCGCACCGATGAGGCCATCGCGGAGCTTTTCCCCGAGGACGCGCACCTGCAGCGCTGGATTCGCATGGCGCGCGAGAAAGTGCCCTTCCAGGGGCTGCCCTCCCGCATTTGCTGGCTGGGCTACGGCGAACGCGCCCGGGCTGGCCTGCGCTTTAACGAACTGGTGGCCCAGGGCGTCATCAGCGCTCCGATTGTCATCGGGCGCGACCATCTGGACGCAGGCTCGGTAGCCTCCCCGAACCGGGAAACCGAAGCCATGCTGGACGGCACCGACGCGGTAAGCGACTGGCCAATCCTGAACGCGCTGATTAACGCGGTCAATGGCGCCACCTGGGTCTCGTTCCACCACGGCGGCGGCGTGGGAATTGGCTTCAGCCAGCACGCCGGCCAGGTTATTGTCGCCGACGGCACCCCCGAGGCGGCCGCCCGCCTGCAGCGCGTGCTCACCTCCGACCCCGGCATGGGCGTGGTGCGACACGCGGACGCGGGCTACCCGCAGGCCATTCAATTCGCGCGCGCGCACGGCATCAAAATCCCGATGCTCCCCCAGGAATAACGGACGGACGCGGATGAAGCAAAAAGGACTGCGCATTTTCTTTTTTATTCTGGCGATTCTGCTTGGGGCGGGCGCAGGAATGGCTTTTGGCTGGCTCTTTATGCCGGCTTCCGCGCCAAAAAATGCCGACCTGCCGCAGCTTCGCGCCGATTACAAAACCGACCTGGCTCTCATGGTCGCAGAGACCTACGCGCGGGAGAAAGACCTGTACGCTGCGCTGGACCGGCTGGCGCGCATTGAACCGGATGACCCTTACTCTCTGCTGGTGAACGCTGTCAATTACGCCCAGGGTGTTGGATATCAGGAAAGCGATGTAAACCTGATTAAAGCCCTGATTGACGCGATAGACCCCGCGGCGTACCGGGATTGGTCGGAAAGGCAGGGCAACCATGGACAACAATAACCAGTCCCATCTATACCTCATCACCGGCCTGATTTTTGGCATCGCGCTGGGCCTGCTCATTTCGTTGGTGATTGCCCCCGCGGTGCATCAGGTCGCCCTGCCGGAAGAGCTTAGCGCGCCGTCAAAGGCGGAATACCGGCTGAATATCGCGCGCGCTTTTCAAGCCTCTCAAAATCTGGAGCGTGCCCAGAGCCGCCTGGCACTGCTGAAAGACCCCGACTCAACAGCGGCGCTCATCGCCCAGGCGCAGGAACTGCTTGCCAGCGGAGGCTCGGAAGACGAAGCCCGCGCGCTGGTGTCCTTAGCCAGCCTGCTGGAAAGCGCGCCGCCCGCCCTCACGCCCCAACCCTGAGCAGCGCTGATAACAAAAAAGGCTGACATAACGTCAGCCTTTTTTTATTGAGAGGATGCTTTACGGCAGGCTGTTCGCAGCAGCCCAATCATCGCCCAGCTCCACCACGATATCCACGCTCGCGTTGGGGTCATAGGCGTAAATGATATTGCCCGGAGAAGTAATTTTCAGGAAATCTACCAGATAGCGCAGGGTGTAAGGTTTGCTGCCGTAGAGCGTCACGCGCGTGTACACCTGATAGCCGGAGTTGGCCTGCTCAACAATATTCAAGCCCTGGCCCTTCAGGTAGTCGCCGGTCTTTTCTGCCAGGCCCGCGCTGCTGGAAGAATTCAGGATGGATACCCGCGCCTGCTCATCCTGCAGAAGCGACTGCACATCCCTGCCCGCGGTACTTCCGCTGGCTTCCACCCCATAAAAGATTTCATCCCGCAGTTCGCGAATTTTGTCTGGAATTGGACGAAGAATTTCCAATCCGTCGGGTGAACGGCCAAAGTTCACGTATTTGCCGTCAATGACAGCCTGCTTGATGGATTCGCGCGGAATATCGAGTACTTTCAGGCCAAGTTTGATAACTTCATCCGGCGTGAGATTGGTGCGAATGCCCGCCGAAAGGTCGGCATAAATCTCGCCCGACTTGGCAATCAGCTTCGGCATCATATTGAAATCCAGCACGCGATCGCGGATAGCCAGGATAACCTGCTGCTGCCGCTGGGCGCGGTCAAAATCACCGCCAGGGGTGCCGCGGGCGCGCACATAGGCCAGTGCCCACTGCCCCGGCAGCGTTACCACGCCGGGGTCCAGCCACATGGAAAGCTTGGTGCCCACCACATCCAGCTGGATGCGCTCGGGAACATTGATTTTCACCCCGTCGATGTGGTCAACAAATTTGATGAACGCTTCAAAGTCCAGCTGGGCGTAATACTGAATCGGCACACCCAACAGGTCCTCAACGGTTTTTGCCGCCAGGGCCGGCCCGCCGCCCGGCAGCTTGTAAGCTTCACCGATGCTGTAAGCGGTGTTAATCTTGCCGTAATCCGCGCCGTGAATTTTGACCCACAGGTCGCGAGGAATGGAAATCATGCCTGCCGTCAGGTTCACCGGGTCCATGGTGAATAAAATCATAGAGTCCGTGCGCGGGGCAGTCTCTCCCAGGTCTCTGGAATCTAGCCCCATAATCAATACATTGACGCGGGATTTTCCATCCCAGGCCTCCTGCGTCTCCAGAATTGGCTGCATGGTCGCAGCAGCCGGCGTTTCTTCCGCGCCGGGGGTTTGTCCCGCGGCCGGGGCGTTCGTGGAGAGCACTGGAACGCCGGGCAGATTGAGGATGCTCATGCCTGCCACAAAATTATTGGTAAAGTTGCCCAGCACAACCGCGCCAATAATGCCAAGCGCCACAAGCACACCCAGTACAATCCGCGTTTTGCGGTTTTCGGGCAGCGCGCTCTTTAGTTTTGCGAGAAATTTTTTCATGTTAGCCTTCAAACAAAGCGCCTGGTTGCTAACCCCAGGCGTTCGAAATTGTTATGCCTAACTTTCCTGCGGCGGGGGGACGGGCAGGGCGTCTTTTTCGGTCTTTGCCCATTTATCGCCTTCGTCAATCAGCATCACAGGAATGTCGTCCCAGATGGGGTATTTTCGTCCGCAGTCGCCGCAAATCAGCCAGCTCTCGCGGTAAAGTTCCAGCATGCCTTTGTGCTCTTTCACGCAGACAGGGCAGCGCAGTAAGTCGAGTAAAGTTTGTTCAATCATCAGTCCTCCGTTTTACTTGTCCATGTCAGATGCCGGCGCGAGTCGGGACAAATCGGACGCAACTATTTTACCATAAGGCAGATTACGGCCTGCCGAGCGGGTTCAGGGCACGTCCGTGCCGGGTCCGTATTCATAGATGGCCTGCCATGGGATGTAATCCGTGCGGAAGCTGTCGCTGAAGTACAGCGCGCCGCCGCGGTAGACATTGCGGGTCACAAAGACCGAAGCGCCCTCCACCGCCCAGTCCACCTGCTTGATGGTTCCGGCTGGCAATTCCGGGTTCTCGCGGTACAGCGGCTCGGGAGGCGGCTGCACGTTGGTCACGCCGGTGGTATCCCATTCCACGCTGCGGCCGTCGCTGGTGGAGTAGAACTTCCAGGTCAGGGAGTACCCGCGCAGGTAGGTTTCCATCAAAAGCCAATAGGGCGTATCGTTGGTGAATTTGAAATCCACAAGGGGGACGTAAACCGTCGCGTCCAGGCCCGCCAGGTTGGTATCCCGGCTGCCGTTGGCGCGCTGCTCGTAATACCCCACGCGATAGGCGTGAGCGTGGCGTTCCACGATGGGAAAGCCGCCAAAGAAAGCTGTTCTAAAGAGCGTGGTGCTCACCTGGCAAACCCCGCCGCCCACACCCTTGACGGTCTCGCCGCCAACGATAATCAAGGCTTCGGCGTAGCCGTTTTCCAGGCTGATATCGGTCAGCTGGCTGGCCATGGAAAAGGTCGCCCCCGGCGGAACGAGCAGGCCGTGGAAACTGCTGGCCGCGGCGCCAATGTTTTGAATACGCGCGGCATCAGAACCGAAGAAGTACGAAGTTTCGGCAATTACCAACTCGGTAATGCCCAGGCTTTCCGCGGTCGCGTCGTCCTTCACCTGCGGGTCCACGCGTTCCATCACCAGCTGCGCGAAGTGCGCGCCGCTTTGCATGGCTTCAGCGAGTGCCCGCACGCTGGCATCCAGGCTGAGAGCCTGCCCGATGGTCGCGGGCTGGATGAGCTCCAGCTGGCGGGTATCGTCATTGAAAATAAAGCGGGCGTTCACCGGTTCCGTGCGCACCGCCGGCGCCAGCCGCGCCAGATAATTTGTGATTGCCTGCTGGTTGACCGAGATTTGATACTCCGCGGCTGCTTCCCCACTGCCGCGCTCAATGATTATCAACTTTGCCAGGTCGGCCGGCTCAATGGTCCAGGGACCAAGATTTGCGTAACCTTCCGGCATCGAGACGGTGAACGGCTGGGAAAGTATCTCGCGCGCCAGTTCAGCGGCCGCGCCGGCGTCCATGATTTGCGGCTGGTGTTCAATGACCACCAGGGGAATCATCCCGTCGCGTTCGTTCACCAGCAGCTCATCCAGCAAGGCCAGCGTGGCATTGATATCCACGCTGCGCCCGATTTGGCCGGCTGTTACCTGCACATCGGTGCCGTTTAGCGTGATTTGCGCTTCCACGACCGGTTTATCCACCTGGCTGGCAATCTGCTGCAAGACGGCATACGCCTGGCGCTGGTCATAAGTCGCCACAGGCCCGATGCGCACTCCCTGGCGGGCCGAGTTGAGCTGGGCCGCCAGGCTGCGGACCAGGCTTGCGTCTCGCCCGACCGCGAAGGCTTTCTCCGCGCTGACGTAAGGGTTGAGCGAATACCCCAGCTGACCGGGCGTATAGAGCCAGCGCATCTCGCCGTAGGTAAACAGCAGCTTGCCCTGGCTGGAATAATCGCTTTGCTCTTTCAACTTAAGGACAGCCTGCCCGACCGTCATGTTCGAGACGTCTACGTTTCCAACGCTGACGCCGGGATAGATGGTGCTGGCATGTTTTGATTCGTATGCGAATAGAATCGCTGTGCCGGCCAGGGCTGCCAGCAAAACGCCCACCAAAAGGATGAACAACAGCTGGATACCAGCGTTGTAGTGTTTGCGGTTCTGTGTCGTTTCCATATGGTTGTGATTATACCGATTTCCCCGGAACCCGCCGCATTGGCTGCGCGCGGGTACAAGGTTGACATAGTTTTTTCTAATTGTAGACGGAAAAGGCGGACGAATGTTCCCAAAGCCCCCGTGCGGGCCGGCAGAGGGTATAATCCAGGTACTAAATTGCCCGGTAACGCATGAGAAAACAACCTGTCGCTCTAACGCTGCTGCTGATCGCGGGTCTGGTCGGAGGGGTTCTCTTAGCCGTACCCGCGGGCGGCTCCGCTTTGGCAGCCGGCTTTGGCGCGCGGGATTCCGCGGCCTTTCTTCAAGGCGGGCAAACAGCCGTACCCGGCGTTCCCGGCTTCATCACCGCCACTCCCGCCGCCGACGGCAGTATCACCCACGAAGTTAAATCGGGTGAGTTTCTCATCACTATCGCCCAGGCCTACGGCATCAGCCTGGATGAACTGCTCAGGCTGAACAACCTCACGGCGGAGAGCATCCTTCAGGTGGGTCAGAAGTTGATTATTCGCAAGGCCACCAACCCGCTGCCGGCTCTCACCAGCGGCACGGTCATCGCGCCGACTGCCACGCTGCGTCCTTCCCTCACCCCCAAACCCAGCCTGACGCCGGTGCGCACAGCCGCGCCCTCGCCAACCCCGACGCGGGGTCCCGGCATCATCACCCGCGTTTTTTCCGGCCGGGCTGCTTATGTTGGCATTGGCATCATCGCGCTGATTCTGTTGGGCGCGGCGCTGCTGATAATCAGTTCCAGACGCATTCACTAAACGCACGCCTGTCCAAAATCCATCACCCTGAGCGTAAGCGAAGGGTCTCTTATTTAATGTTCTTGCATGGTCTCCTGACCATGCAAGCAGACTGTGTGCCC
>JAAYUC010000023.1 GCA_012517865.1 Chloroflexota bacterium
CATATCGAGGCGGTAGCAGCCTTAACCAGGGACAAGTAAGTTACTAAAATTTCAGGAGGCGGTATGAAAGTTTTACTTATCAATGGAAGCCCGCACAAAAACGGAAATACATTCAAATCCTTACAAATTGTCGAAGCTGTGCTGGAAAAACATGCCATAGCGACAACCATGTTTCAGCTTGGGACGGACAAAGTGCGCGGCTGTATCGGCTGCGACTCGTGCGCTCAGACTCATCGCTGTGTGTATCAGGATGATTTGTGCAATCCCCTGATTGAAGCAATTGTGAAGGCTGACGGCATCATTGTCGGTTCCCCGGTCTATTTTGCCGGACCCAACGGCGCGCTGTGCGCCTTGCTGGACCGCGTGTTTTACGCGGCCTGCAATAACGGGAACTTATTTGCCCACAAGCCTGCAGCTGCAGTCGTAAATTGTTATCGCGCCGGTGCTACCGCTGCCCTGGACCGATTGAATAAGTACTTCACCATTGCCGAAATGCTCGTGGTCAGCAGCAATTATTGGAACCTGATTGTCGATGCTGACTCTAATCGGGTAGAAAAAGACGCGTTCGGCCGGGAAACCCTGGAACAATTGGCAAATAACATGGTTTGGACGTTGGGCAAACTCGCCAATCCATCGGCAGCTTAACGTCTGGCAGCGCATCCTTACCCTTGCCAGCACCGCCATATTGAGAATTGCACAGTTCGCGCCATCAGTGAATATACCGGCGGTTTTGCCGTTCATTAGCTGCTTAGCGCGGAATCGTGACAAGATTAAAATAACGAAAGGACGGAGATGAGCAATCGATTAAAATCCGCGCTCCTGGGCGGAGCGATTTTGGGACTAGTCTGCGTGGTGGGGGCTTATCTGCGCTCCGGAGGAACAGCCGCACCGACCTTCATATTCGCGCTGTGGTTCAACCGCGTAATCATGGGTCTCGTGATTGGCGCGCCCTGGCCCGCTGCGGCCAGGAACAAAGCTCTGCTACGCGGGGCGATTTTGGGTCTTGTGGTTTCCTTCGCGTTTTACAGTGCCACCGGTTTCAAAGACCCGGTAAGTTTTGCCGCGGGTATCGTTTATGGCATAATATTGGAAGCATGGCTGAGCTCAATCAAGAATCCCTGACCCAGGCCCTGCGGTGCATCGACTCTTTGCTGGAAAAGTGCGAGAAAGCCCAAGTAAAGTTCGCCGCGGGAACCTCCCAGCACACGCTGCTCAAGAATCGCATCAGCGCGCTTCGCATCGCGTCATCTTTAATCGCGCGGGAAATTGAGGAATGCCAAAGAAAGAGGAACGAGGGATGATTTACTATTTTTCAGGCACAGGCAATTCAAAATGGGCCGCGGAACAGCTGGCTGCCAAAACCGGAGAAACAGCCGTCAATATCATGACTTTATCCGCGCCCCCTTCCGCGGACGCCCAGACCATCGGGTTTGTTTTCCCGATTCACGCCTGGGGTGCGCCGGAACCAATGCTGGAGTTCGCTCGGAAACTCACCGGAAAACCCGCCTTTGCGTTTGGCGTGTGCACCTGCGGGGGCGAAGCAGGCGCCGCCATGGAAAAATTCCGCCGGATTTTCCCCTTAGACAGCGTCTACTCCATTGTGATGCCTAATAATTATGTCATGGGCTCAGAGCTGGAATCTGAAGAAAGTATCCTGCGTAAAGTGCGCGCCGCCAAAGAAAGGCTGGATGTGATTGCCGCGCAAATTCGCGCGAAGCAGCCCGTCAGCGATGTTCAGACTGGAAGTCTGGCATGGCTCAAATCAAGCCTGGTCAATCTTGGATTCAATTTTGCCGCCCGCAGCACCCGCCCCTTTTATGTGACGGACAGGTGCATCTCCTGCGGGCAGTGCGCCAGGGACTGCCCCGCTCATAGCATCACCATGGTGGAAGGAAAGCCGCGCTGGGGGAATAAATGTTACCAGTGCACCGCCTGCATCAATCTTTGCCCAACCCGGGCGATTGAGTACGGCAAAGGAACGGCCGCGCGCGGCAGGTATTCCTTTGTAGATGTTTCTTGACCCTCTGTGCTCCCAAAACCAGTCTGGGAGAAAGCCCCAGCTCCAAAACATCTGAAGCATACAGGTTTACTCGGTGTGCCTAATGAGCCCAAAACCAAGGCTTTGTTCAATACCCATATAGAATCATCTAATCCTATGCAAATAGCTGCGTACAAAAATGAGTAAATACGATGTTTTGTGGCAATATATTAAATCTCGGGACGAAAAAGCGTTTAAGCTGACTTTCGATGAAATTGCTGATATTTTGGGCTTTCAGATAGATCATTCGTTCCTGAACTACAAGAAAGACCTGGCGGTTTTTGGTTACCAGGTTGAGAAAATCTCTTTGAAAGAACACTGGATATCTTTCCGAAAGACTGAGATAGTTTAGGCAGGTCAGGAAAACCACAAAGGCAGATGAGAGATAACAAGCGCCTGAAGCGTGTATTGGTTTTCTCCTTTTGAGGCTGTGTGTTTCCTTGTCGCGCTGTAAGCCATCCAGGCAGGGCCAATAGCGTTTGCCAGGCCGGTCGATGAACCCACGCGGAGAGTATCCGTCCGTATTTGCTTAGCCGACCAACCCCACCTTAAATCGCAAAATGGTCCGGATTTTCTCCGGCGCCACCCGGCGCGGGTCGTTCAGGTAAATCTCGCGATGCGTGCGTTCAGCGCGCAAGTATCCCTGTTGCTCGCAAAAAGCCTGCATTCGGGCAAAACTGGCCGGTTCATCGTCGTAGGGTCCCAGGTGCAGCATCTGGCAGCACAGACCCTCCTCTAACTGGATGAATTCCATCCTTTCCAACCAGGGGTTGGGTTTCTTTTTGCGAGTCTCCGCGAGAAAGAAGCGAAAGACATCCGGGGTCACAAACGACGGCTGCCTTATCATGAGGTCAAATACGTAGTTGCTCTTATTCGTCGCTGCAAGCTGCTTATCAGCCAGGTCCCACACACCTTCGAGCGGATAAACCTTGTAAGCGGTGTACCCTTCGGGCTTGTGCGGCCCTTTATATGACATTTTGACAGCGTAACTAAAGCTGTACAGCGCGGAGGTCGCCAGAGCAAAATCCGGGCCGTTCGGGTCGCCCTGACCATGCACGCAGGCGAAGCTCAGGCGGGGGACCTGGATGAGCATCGGCGTGGTCTTGGTGGTATAGAGGTCTTTTGGGTCGCTCTCTGGCACAGACGCCTCCTTCAGACTGTCATTCTGCGGTAGCATAAACGCGCTAATAGACTTTCGGCTGCGTGTGCCGGATGAAAGTTCCCGCGCGCAGGTCCGCGAAAGCCTGGTTCAATTCTTCCTGGGAGTTCATCACAATCGGTCCCCCCCAGGCGATTGGCTCGCGCAGCGGTTTGGCTGCCAGCAGCAAAAAGCGCGCGCCCTGGGGGCCGGCTTTTACTCGCACGGACTCTGATTCGCCGCTGTTCGCGCTGCTGGAAAGCAGCATGGCGCAAGCCTTTTGCTCAAAGCTCTCCAGATTTTCATCGGCCGCCAGGGTGCCTTCAATCAGGTATAGGAACAGGGTGTGGTCGTTGGGCGTCTGGTTATATTCCCAGATGGAATCAGCCTGCAGTGCCACGTCCAGATACTGGACCGGCACGTACTCGCCTTTCACGGCGCCAATTTTTCCGCTGTAGCGCCCGGAAAGCACGCGCACCCGGGCGTTTTCTTCCACGACCTCGGATACATCGCTGCTTTGGATATCCCTGTAGGCAGGTTCGGTCATTTTATCCGCGGCGGGCAGGTTCACCCACAACTGGCAGCCAAGCATGCGGGGGGCAGCCTGGGGCATCTCCTGATGGATGATACCGGAGCCGGCGGTCATCCACTGACACTGCAGCCTGCCGATGACGCCGGAATTGCCCAGGCTGTCGCCGTGTTCCAGCTCGCCTTCCAGCAGATAAGTCACCGTTTCGATGCCGCGGTGCGGGTGCCAGGGGAAGCCGGCAATGTAATCGCGCGGGTCCAGAGAGTCAAACCCATCCAGCATGAGGAAGGGGTCAAAGTCGTACATGGTGCGCGCTCCCAACACTCTTTGCAGGCGCACGCCGGCGCCGTCCACCGCGGGATGCCCGCGCACTACCTGTGTAAGTTTTCGTAAGGTCATCAATTCCTCCTGAGAGATGTTATCCGCGCTTCCGCGTCTGTGAACAGCGGGTTGCATGAATGCTCGCCGTGCCCGCAAGGTGCTGGTCAGGTTAATTGTCGCAGGGGCGGTGGTTTTCGTCAATGCGCCCGTCTGGCTTTTCGGCGCGACTTCAGAAGGTGCCAATTCATCGTGTTGCGCGGCGGCACTTTTACAAAGGCGCGCGGAGCGATATAATGACCCACATTGGTCCATCAAAGCTCAAGGAGATTCCATGAACACCGCCCTCGCGTACTTTTCAGTTACCGGTCATTCCAAAAAAATCGGCTCCGCGGTCAGCGCCGCCCTGCAAATTCCCAGCATGGACTTAAAAACTGACGTGATTCCAGCGGGGCTGGATTGTCTGTTTCTGGTCGGGGGAATCTACGCCGGTAAAAGCGACCCGCGCCTGCTGCAAAAACTGGAAGCCTTGCAGAGCGGCCAGCCCGGCCTGGTGGTTCTGCTCACCTCCAGCGCTGCCGGTTCCACCAGGCAGGAACAGGTGCGCGAGCTGCTCGCATCTAAAGGGATAAGCGTTCACCCCGATGAGTTTACGTGCCGCGGCAGTTTCCTAATCTTCCACCTCGGCCACCCCAACAAAACGGAAATAGCCTCGGCGGTTGCCTTTGCCCGCCGCGTGCTCGCGGAAGTATCGGCCTAGGCCAGGCTTCCCGACTTCCCATAAAAAAACGCGTATCCTGGCGCGCGGGCAGCCCAAACCGCACCAGCAAACTTCTGCCGCGCGGTCTGAAGTGCCAGCAGTAAACGACAAAAAACCAGGCTCCAATGGAGCCTGGTTTGCGTTTGTGGCAGGTTGATTTAGACGGGTGCCAGCGTCCCCGCGAAGATCATCCAGGCCAGGGCGGTTTTGGCCAGCAGGCTGAGGATGATATAGGCCCGTTCTCCCACCAGGTAGTCCTTCCATGCGCCTTTCTTCTTGTATTGCAGGACCATATTGATCGCAAAGGAATTGAAGAAGACAAAGATGGTCGGGATAATGGCGTACACAAAGGCCGGGGGTTTGGCGCCGGAAGAGTTGATGGCGCTGAGGAAGTAAATCATGATGACGACCCAGGGAACAATGCCTGCCACAGACCCGTACACAAAGGAGAGCCAGTTGGTTTTCTCAGTGTATTGGTTGTGGTATTCCATCATGATACCAAACAGGTTCATCGTGGCGTTCAGGAAGAACATCAGAATGATGCTGCCCAGGTCCCAGATACCGACCAGCTGCCCGATGAGCACAATCATCAGCGAAGAGCTGAGGGCGTACTCATAAAAGCGGATAGGGTTCATCTTGCGGTCAAGGTAACTGGTGTAGCGTTTGTAACCGATGGTGGAGATATAGAAGTGTGCCACGGCCGAGATGAGCAGGAAAATCGCTACCGCGATTCCAAAGGGAACATCCCAGAACAGTTTGGGGTCTGGCACCAGCTTGCGGGTTTCCAGATTGAAGGTCAGAAAATTGGTAAAGATTGGGTAAGTTGTGTCATTGCTGAGCACAATCATGAGAATGCCCTGAATAAGGTGCAAAAAGCCCATGAAGAAATTGAAGCGGCGTAAACCTTGATACTTATTTTCCATAAAAAAACTCCTCTGACGTTGTGTGTATTGAATTAATTTCAAACAGGATTGTAAGCCTAAGCGCAGCCCCCGCGTATGTTTGTATAATGTTTGTAAATATTCAATCTAAAATCAAAGCGGTTTTTTGAAACGACATGCAAAGAAAAAAATCAAAACGAAATAGGCGCCAAACGTTTTTTTGCAAACTGTTGGAGTAAAATATGTTTAGGGAGCAACTCATCTCATTATTTTTGAAATAGGTCAGCTGTACAAACGCTCTCTCCGAAAACGAAGAGGTAACCACCGTTACAGAAAGGCACGCTCATGGAAACCAAACCGAAACTTAAGTTCCACAATTTCTTCGCTCTGTTCACCTATCTTCTGATGGTCATCGTAAACGCCCTGGCGAACATCCTGCCTATCAACGGCAAAATCACCGGGGATATTTCGGACAGCCGTCCAAACCTGTTTGCTCCTGCTGGCGAGACGTTCATTATCTGGGGCGTGATTTATCTCCTGCTCCTGCTGTATACGCTCTACCAAATGGGGCTGCTGCGCGGCAAGTCCGAAGCGGATAACAGCAAGCTGCTTGCCAAAGTCAATGTGTTCTTCGGCATTTCTTCGCTGGCGAACACAGTGTGGATTTTCTTGTGGCACTACGAAAAAATCGTCTACTCCCTCATCGCGATGGTGGTCATTCTTGTGTGCCTGATAATCCTCGCGCTTATCCTCAAAAAAGGCGCTGTCACCCGTAAAGAAAAACTTTTGGTGCGGGCGCCCTTCAGCGTTTACTTCGGTTGGATTACGGTCGCGACGATTGCCAACGCGACCACGGCGCTGGTGGAGATTGGCTGGGACGCGCTTGGCCTTTCGCAGGTCTTCTGGACGGTAATCATCTTGCTGGTCGGCACCGTCATCGCCGGCCTGACCACCATCCTGAATCGCGATGTTGCTTACGGCCTCGTCCCGATTTGGGCTTACCTTGGCATCTTCTATAAGCACCTCATTCCCGCGCCGGCTGGCTTCGACAGCAAGTATCTCGCGATTATCATCGCGGTTACTGCCAGCCTGGTGCTGCTGCTGGTCGCGCTGTTCATGGCGATTTTTGGAAAGAAGAAAGCGGCCGCTATGCCGGAGCCTATCCCCGCGCCTGCCGCTGGCACAGAGACCATCCCCGAGCCTATCCCTTCCCCCACGACCGGAACCGCCGCGATGCCCGAGCCGATGCCGGAGCCGGTATCAGAACCGCTGCCTCCAGCCGAACCCGCCGCGCCGGAGCCGCCCGCTGAGCCCGCGGCCGGTCCGGAAACCTTGACAGAAACGCCCTGGCCGCCCGAAGCGGAACCTCCGGCAGAACAAAACGAAGAGACCAAACCCTGGACGCCTTCAGACGGGAGTCAGCTTTAGCCTTGCGCTAAAGGCGGCAAGCGGCCATCCATATGCACACAGATAATTCCTACGACGTCATTGTTATCGGCGCTGGTCTTGCTGGCTTGTCAGCGGCCAGCCTGCTTGCCAAACGCGGTTTGAAAACAGCGGTAATTGATAAAAGCTACAACCCCGGCGGCTCTTGCGGCATCTTCAAACGCGAGGAGGTCATTTTTGACCAGGGTTCAGCCATGCTGTACGGCTTCGGCGAACAAGGGTATAACTCACATCGCTTTTTGTTCAGCTGCCTGGAAGAGCCCATCGACATGATTCGCCACGACCTGCTTTATGTGGTAAATTTCAAAGGCCGCCGCGTCCGTTTTTTTGCCGATATTGACCAGTTCATCACAGAACTATCCGGGCTCTTCCCGCAGGAAGCCGATAACATCCGCCGTTTCTACCACGACCTGCTGCGCATGTACCTGCATGTCATGGTGGAATATCCCAGCTATACCAGCGCAGACGAAACCGACCCCAAAGAGTCCCTGCCAGCGCTGCTCAGGCATCCTGTTTCCTTCCTGCGCTTCTTCAGTTACATGAACAAAAGCGCCGGAGACCTGCTCGGCAAGTATTTTAAGAACAGGGAAATTCTCAAGTTTTTTGACAAGCTCACTTCCACCTACTGCTACACAACCGTCCAGGAATCGCCGGCAGTGCTTGCCAGCGTGATGTTCGTGAACAATCACCTGGGCGGAAGTTATTACCCGGCCGGTTCCACCCTCTTTTTGCCCGGAAAACTGGAAAAGGTGATTGAGGAGCACGGCGGTGAGATGCTGCCGGAATGCGAAGTGACCCGCATCCTCTTCACGGACGGCAAAGCCTGCGGTGTGGAGCTGCAAGACGGCCGGCAGCTCTTCGCGGGCGATATTATCTATTCGGGCACAGTCTGGAACCTGTACGGAAAATTGGTGGACCCCGCCCACAGCACCGCGGAACGTCGGCAGTGGGCTGCCAAACAGGAACCCACCTACCCCAGCGTCGTGTTATACGCACTGGTCGATAAATCCGTCATCCCCGAAGATACCGCCCCGATAGAGATGTTGGTGGGCAACCCGGATAAGCTGGATGAAAGTGAGGTCACAGCCTATATCTTCAGTATCGACGACCAAACCCTGTGCCCGCCGCAGTACCACACCATTGCGGCCATCGGCCCGACCTTTGAAAAATGGGACGGCTTGAGCCCGGAGGAATACCAGACCCGCAAAGCGCGCGAGCGCGAACGCCTGACCGAAGTGCTGGAGCGCCGTTTCCCGGGCTTTCGCGCCGGCATGCGTTTTTCAGAGGTCGCCACGCCGCGCACCATCGAACGCTACTGCCTTAAAAACGGCGGCGCTGTGGCCGGACCCAAGCAGGTATTAGGCCAGCACATCCTCAAGCGCCTGCACACGCGCACAGAATGGGAAAACCTGTATTGCTGCGGGGAATCCACGGTCATGGGCACCGGCACACCCTCGGTCACCACCTCTGGCATCAGCGCCGCGAACGCCGTGCTCAAAAAACGCGGGCTGCAGCCCTTTAAGTACCGCCCTGACATGCCCAATTTTGTACGGATTGTCGAAAAGCCTTTCACGCGCGCCCAGCTCTACGCTGATTACCCAGTAGAGCAGCAAGCCGTGATGCGCGCCGCCTTCCGCTGCCAGTTCTGTGAAAACCCGACCTGCTCTCCTGGAAATGCACTGGACTTTCGCGGAATGCTGCGCAGGGTAAGCGTTGGCAACTTCGTCGGCGCGAAAAAAATCTCGGAAGAAATCAGCCGGCGCGTCAATGCCGCTCCGGAAAAGCTGCAGGAAGCAGAAGACAATTGCGTATTGAACAAACTGCGCGGAGAACCTGTGGAAATCCGGGCTGTGCTGGCGTTCCTGCAAAACGGCGCCTGAAGAAAGCGAGCGATGCTTTTCGGGAGTTTTTTCTGACAGAGCCCCCCCTGCAAGCATGGGCAAGCGCCATTGCCCCGGACAATCCCCTGACCCATTTTGCTGCAGGGTGCAAAGGATGCAGATTATCTTGTGCCGCGAGCATCAAAAAAGCGCCTTTCCGGCGCTTTTTTATTTAGAAAAGCACATTGGTGAGGTCCGCCCGGTATTGGCGCACCTCCGGATGCGTCTCCCCCAGGACTTCCAGCAGGCCCAGGTATACTTCCCGCACTTCGCCATTGCGGTAACCTTTATCCTTGCGCAGGATATCCAAAAAGCCATCCAGCGCGAGCAGGATTTTTCCTTTGCGCGCCAGTTTCAGGCTGTTGCGATAAGCGGCCTCCAGCGCGTCGGCTGGCGGATTCTGAACAGAATCCAGCCACAAATAGGCCGCAACAACAGGCTTCAGCTGCTGGGCGGCGCTGAATTCATGGCTGGCAGGGAAATTCGAGAGCAGCAGATTGGCTTCCCGCGCCCTGCCCTGAATTAACATCAACCGCGCGAGGGCCAGGATGCCGCCCGGATGGCGCGGGTTTCCGCTGACGAAGCGCCCCAAGGCCTCCTCGGCTTCGCGATAATCGCCCAGCAGAATCAGGCTTTTTCCCTTCTCGAGCAGTAAATCGGAGCTGTCGGGCAGCAAACTGCGGATAAGATGGCGCAGGTTGGGTTCCGAAAGCACGCCGGTAAACTCGGCGACAATTCTTCCGTCTACAAAGGCTTTTACGGCCGGAACATTCTTGACTTTCAGACGTTCAGCCAGTTTGGTCTGGTCATCCACATTCACCCGCGCGAGACGAAACGCGCCTTCGGCTTCCTGGGCAATCTTTGCCAGCAGCGGCGACTGCACGCGGCACGGTATGCACCAGGGCGCCCAAAAATCCATCACCACTGGCACTTTGGTCGAGTAATTCACGACCTCAAGCTCGAAGCTTTCGTCACTCACGTCGATGATGTAATCGTCTGTCATTGCGGTTCGCTCACGCTAATTTTATCAGAGGCCAGTAAATTATTCATCACCTTCCGCGATGATTCCAGGCTGATGAATGTCAATGACCTCACCATGCAGGTCCACCGTCACCCGAAAACCAACCATCCCAAGGTACGTCCGCGTGTCTTCTGGCAGGCCGGTTAACTGAATCGCCTCAAACTGTTTGTCTGTGTTTTCCAGCTGGCTGCGTATGACCGCGATGCTGAAAATATCCTCCTGACCAAGCATTTTGGCGGCTTGTTCGCTGATGATATCTTCGTGGCCGGCGATTTGCGCGGTAAGGGCATCCCAAACCTGACGGTCAACATCCGCGGCGGGGATATGCCGCAAAAATCCATCATCGTCCAGAATGTAGACAGCCTCGCTGCCAACATAATCCACATTCAGCAAGTTGCCGGATGGGTCATAAACTAATCCTTCAAAAATGGCCTTATTCACAGGCATCCTTTCCTGAATATTCTTTTGTCAAAAGTATAGCCGTTGAGTATAAAAAAGAAGTTAACAAGCGATAATGCCGCTATGGCATCTCGGAGACCACGTCCACCCGCGTGCCGGTTTCGGCTACCATGTATTCCACATCCGGAGGAACTGTGGGGTTGCACCAGCGGTAAAGCCACTTCGCGTCTTGAGAGCGCATGTTGATGCAGCCGTTGCTCATACGGTGGCCCCAGTTAGAGTGCCAGTACGCGCCGTGAAATGCCACGCCGCTCATGGTGATATAGCTCACCCAGGGGACGCCAGGCAGGTCGTAATCCACATTTCGGTCGCCGCTTTGCAGAACCATGCGCCGATAGGGGCGCTTGCGGTGAGTTTTAAACACCCCCAGCGGTGTGGAACCTTCCGCCAGACCAGTGGAGACAAGCGTGCTGAACACCGGTTTATCATATTCGTACGCTGTGACGGTCTGGGAATACAGGTCCAATTTAATGCGCTTTTGGTCCGGCGGCACCTCGGGCGAAATCGGGGTCAATTCCTCCGCCGGAACCAGGCGCACCGCGTAGGCGCGCACATAGTAAGAGGCCCCGTTCATGTCATCCGGCAGTTCATACCAGGGTATGCCGTACTCATCGTACACCCGACTGCGCACCCAGTGCGTGGAAGAATAGTAGTAATGCCGCTTGGCAAACGTGCCGCGCGGTTTGTAAAAAGCGTCTATGGAAGGAACGGTAATCTCGCCCAGGCAGCCGCCTTCCGGGATTGGCTCGCTGCTGACATTGCGGTGATTTTCCACATACTGCACAAAAATCGGCTGAATATAGGCGTCCTCCCCAAGCTTCAGCCAGTAATGCGGATTGCCCTTGCTGTCCTTGACACTGACAGTTTCCTGGATTCGGACAAGCTGGTCAAACTTCAACAGGTCCTGAACTTTGGATTTCTCACTGGGTTCAGCAAAAACATACAGGCGATAGCGCGTAATGCGCACCCACGCGCCTTCAGAAAATTCCTCGTAAAGGGATTTCGCCAGGGTGGTGGGAATAGCGGCAGTTACCGCGCCGAGGCCCAAAATCTTCAGAAAATCTCTGCGTGTAAATTTTCGTGTAAAAAAGTCCATCAGTTATGAATATTTACCAGGATGCCCACATAAGACCAAGTGAACAGCCATCCGGCATCGCCCGTCTCCATGTTAATACAGCCGTGGCTCATCGGACTGCCAAAATTACTGTGCCAATAGGTCCCGTGTATCCCATACCCTTCGTAAAAATACATGGTGTAAGGAACATCCGGTAAATAATAACCCGGTCCCTGCATGTCGTCAAACAAATACATAACGTATACGTGGAACCTTCCGGTGGGAGTGGGGGTATTGGGCAGCCCGGTGGAAACCAAAAAAGAAGCGACAAGCGAATCGTCCACATAGGCGTAAAGCATCTGGTCGCTCAGGTCCACGTCAATCCAGCGCGTGCCCTCCGGTTCAGCCGGCGGCTGCCAGGCTTCCGTGGGCACTTCCTCCTGGGGAACATAGGTGATAATGACCTCTGGAACCTCCGTCGCGGTGGGTGTGGGCGTGGGGGTAGGCGTTGGTGTGGAGGTCGGCGTGGGAGTAGGCGTCTGAGTGGGTGTGGGGGTAGGCGTCTGGGTGGGCGTGGGCGTGATGGTTGGGGTCAGACTGGGTTTCACCAGCGGCGCGGAATCGTAAAGCGCGAACTGACGCCCGGCCGAGACCACGCGCGGACTGAACGCCCCGACAACGTACAGCGTGTACGCGAGCAGCCCACACGCCACAAACAGCAAAGCCGTCAGGAAACCCGGTTTGCGCCGGCGGAAGTTTTCCAAAGGGGTGAGTTTTGGCTTGGGCGCCTGAGGTTTTTCTGCGGTCCAGCCGGCGGCTTGGGCTTTGCGCAGTTCCTGCGCCGCCCAGGCCATGCCCTGCCGCGCGGTTTGGTTGCCCGGGTCCAGATCGAGAACTTTTTTGAGGAAGCCCACACCCTCCTGCGGGCTGGACACGCCGGCCAGAATCAAGAGCGCGCTGACCGAGTTCGGATTCAGCGCAAGCGCCTGTTCCGCCAGGCTTTTCGCGGCGGCGCGGTCGTTTCTCAGAACAGCCTGCCTGGCTTCGGAGATTAAGGATTCGAGGTTTTGGCCAGCGGCGTCCATAATCACGGTACCGGGGTGGCCTGCACCCCTTCGTTATTCAGATAACAGCGCAGGCCGGCAACGATGCCGTCCGCGAGTTTTTCCGGTTTCCGGGTCAGAATATCCTGGTCCAGGTTTAAGAATCCCACTTCAATGATGGCCGCTGTGGTCAGGGGGTCAATCTCGGAAAAGGCGTGGTAAGAGGTCATGTCATTGGTGATGGACTGATAGTGGTACTGCAGTCCTGTTTCTTTCTGGTAGCGGTCCGCGAGGCAGCTCACCAGGCGGGTGGCATTGTCACTTTTGGCCGTGGAGAGCGCGGCCGCGACCTTGAAACCAGTGGCGGAATCGCTGTAATATTCGCAAGAATCAGCGTGGATAGAGATAAGCAGCGCGGCCTGGTAGCCTGCCAGGCGGGGGTCGAACTCATCCAGCAGTTCAACTTCATAGCCCATTTTGCTCAGCTTCTTCTGCACAAAAGCCGCAACGCTGCTGTTCACTTCCACTTCTGTCAGCCCATTCGGACACACCGCTCCGCTGTCGTTGCCGCGGTGACCCACCACAATCCCGATTTTGTTGGCAGGGAACCCAGCGGGCATTCCGGCAGCCGCGGTCTGTGTCAGACTGGCGCTTCCGCCGGCTGCCAGCGCTCTGGCCATTTTTTCCTGCAGGCTTTCGGCCAGCAGGCTCGAAGGCGTCCACAAGGTGAAAAGCGTGGCGACCAGCAGCGCGCCGCCCAGGATTATCCGCAGCGCGAGCCAGGTCGTGCCGTTTTTTTGGCGCGGTTGCTCGGTCTTCGGCGACGGGTCTGAAACTGGAACACTCACCTGCTCCTGCTTTCGGAACGGCAGATGAATTTCCGGCTTATCGTCAATCTTGTGCATGGATTTGCTCATACTAATAATCTTACCCTATGTCTGCTCATCTTACGCACCCGGTTTGGTAATTCACCCCGGGCTTACTATAATAAAAAAAGAGCGAAATTGTCGTAATTAAGAAAGGTGCAATTCCTATGCCACAGAAATTATCCCGGGACGACTGGAACACTTTGATGCGCATCGCGTCTGACTCGGTATACGCCGCTGCCCACAGACGCCGGCCGGAACCCCTGCAGTTGGAGCTGCTTCCCGAAACGCTGCGCCAGAACGGGGCGGTGTTTGTCACCCTGACCAAGTCCGGCGAGCTGCGCGGCTGCATCGGCAGCCTGGAGGCCTGGCAGCCTCTGGCAGAAGACGTGCAACTGCGCGCCTACCAGGCGGCAGTCCAGGATTCGCGCTTTCCGCCGCTCAGCCCGGCCGAACTGCCGATGATTGAGATTGAAATCTCCCGCCTGACGCCGCCTGAACCGCTGATTTATGATTCCCCGGCCGACCTGCCCCGTCTGCTCAAGCCGCACCAGGATGGAGTAGTCCTTTCCGATGGGATACGCCGCGCCACGTTTCTGCCGCAGGTTTGGGAACAGCTGCCGCGGCCGGAGGAATTCCTGAGCCACCTGTGCGCCAAGATGGGCGCCCGCTCCAATCTCTGGCGCGAGAAAGTGCTGGATGTGCAAATTTACCACGTGGAAGAATTTAAACAAAAACCGGAATGGTAAGGCCATTCCGGTTTGAAGATTTCGCGAAAAGCTTTAATCTTTGGTAAGCGCGTAAGCCTGACCGGCAAGATGCGCTATCAGCAGCTGGGCGTACAGGCTGGTAATGAACGCCCCGACGAAAAAGGCAATACCGCCGAGCGGAGCAATAATGCCTGCCACAATCGTGCCGGCAAACACGAGCAGCCAGGCGCCAATGTTTTTTGTGAACAATTTGAAGATTGTCTTCAAATCGATGCCTGCGGCAATGGTGCCTTTCACGGCGAAATTCGCTTGCACCACCGGCATAATAAGCGACAAGGCGATTCCATAGATAACGAGCAGCATTGTGATGAGAATCATTCCAAGGATTGGCAGAACAGGCGTGTTGGCGCTGTTCTCCGCGCCAATGCCCAAAGGAATGATGATTAGAGCCAGCAGCAACGGAACGGCGGTGTATATCAGGGTGACTACGAAATACCTGAATCCAAGCGCGAGGTCATCGCCAAAATCGCACTCCGGCAGTGGATATTCCTGCCCTTCCGCCACATTGCGCGTGGTTCTGAGGACGTAGCCCATCAATACCAACCAACCCACCACAGGGATCAGGCTGAAAAGGATGGGAATGATAATCTTGTCAAACCACTTGGGGTCATCAAAAATATAAGTGAAAGCTTTTCCGAAATTCATATCTCCTTCTTTCTTTTGTTGTTGGAACACCCGTGCGGGCGGCTGATACAGCCAGCCAGGCGGTTGGACTACAGCTGGATATAATCCTGGACGTTTAACACAAACACAATGGCTTTCTTCTCTTTGCCTTCCTTACCGGTCGTGCAGTTTTCCCGCAGGATTTGCAGCGCACGCGCCACTTTTTCATCTTCCAGGCCAATCAAAAGGGTGCTGCGGCCGCTGCGCAGGAAACTGCCGGTTGAGGCGATAAAGGTCGCCCGGATATCTTCAGCGTTCAATATGTCAGATACCCGATCGTTGTCTTCGTCATGGATGATGGCAATGATTAGTTTCATGCTCACAGCTCCTCAAAATGCTCAAGGTCAAGCGCGAAGAGGTTTATTCCACCCACAACGGTTTCGGTGGGATAAGGCATTGGCAGCGGCGCGTTTTCGATGGGGGTGGCGATAAACGCGATGCGCTTGCGGCAGGTGGAGGTCAGCAGTTCTTTCACGGCGTCCTGTTCGCTTTCCTTGCAGCCGACGAGATACGTGGCGTTTCGTTCCCTCAGGAAACTTCCCACGCTGGGAAGCCGCGTGAAACGTATCTTGTGCTCCCGCAGAACCTCGTTTAATACATCGCTGTCGGAGGCCTGAATCACGGCTATGATGAGTTTCATCTTTTCAGCGTCCATCTCATCCATCCTTGTGCGTTTTCATGTAATATTGTAACCCATTTCCCCCTGCCAAGAAATCTGTTCTTTTACTTAAACCAATCCACCACCATATCTTCCATATCGTCGGGGTCGACCTCAAGCTCGCTTACCACCTTGCCAAGCACGGATTCTCCAGCCAGAACCACGCTTTTCGGATTTCCGCTTTTCAGCGGATGCCACCATGGCAGGTCCTGCCCAAGGGCAAGCAGCCGATAGGCGCAGGTGGACGGCAGCCAATTAGCCGTTCTGGCGGTTTTGGGCGTCAGGTAGATGCAATCCGGGACGTTCACGTGCCTGTTCTCGTAATCGGTGCAGCGGCCGGTTTCCAGGTCCATGTAGCGGCACACCACGTTCGTAAACCGCACAGTCTCTTCCTCCGGGTTGGTAAATTTGAAAAGGCAGCACTTGCCGCAGCCGTCGCACAGTGCTTCCCATTCCTCAGGGCTCATCGCCGCCAGGTCTTTTTTCTTCCAAAAGTCTGCTTCAAGGGTCACGGCTGGCTCTCCTGTTCAGGGGCGGCGCCGAGGTCTGTCGGCGCGTAAAGTTCCGGTCGGATGAAAGGGATAAGCGCCATCTGCACCGCCGGCGTGTAGAGAGCCTGACGGGTGATTAAATCCCCGGTCAAAAGCCCCACAGCGCCGTTGCGGCGCTTGGAACCGCTGGTGTTAAAGATGACATCATCGGCGTCCCCCAGCTCCATACCTGCGCGCACCAGTTCAGCCACAGCATTCGGCAGTTCAAAGGCGGCAGTACGCGCCTGTCCGCGCCGCGACGAGGAAAGGATTACCACCCAGGCAAACGTGAGCATGGTTTCCGGCAGCCCCGGGGCGTGCTCAGTGCCGCCTTCCACCCCCACCCAATAATCCGCGTCCGGAACCAGGCGGCGGGCTTCCCGGGCGCGGTTTTCCGCTCCCCGGCGCGTTTCAGCGTCGCCCATGGGCTGGCTGGGAACTCCCGAGTCGGCGTCCACGCTCACGAATGCCAGCGAACTCTCAGGGAAAACCGACTGAAAGCCTGCTTTAACCGCTTCCAGTTTTACCGGATTGGTGGACCCTACCGCGACGCGCGTCATCAGAGCCTGACCTCATTCACAGCTTGGGCAGCACAATTGTCTGCTGGCCCTGGTATTTTCCTTTTTTCTGCGCGTAAGTCATATCGCAGGGCGCGTCGCCCTCAAAAAAGAGCACCTGGGCAATGCCTTCATTGGAATAAATCTTGGCGGGCAGCGGTGTGGTATTGGAAATTTCCAGGGTCACATACCCTTCCCACTCAGGTTCAAAAGGAGTCACGTTCACGATGATGCCGCAGCGCGCGTAGGTGCTTTTGCCCAGACAGACAGTCAGCACATTGGCCGGAATGCGAAAGTATTCGACGGTGCGCGCCAGCGCGAATGAATTTGGCGGAATCACGCACACATCGCCCTTGAAATCAACCATGGAGCGCGGGTCAAAGCGCTTGGGGTCCACGACCGCCGAATAGATGTTGGTGAAAATCTTGTATTCATCGGCTACGCGAATATCATACCCATAGGAGGAAGTGCCAAACGAAATGACGCCGTCGCGCACCTGGGCTTCTTCAAACGGCTCAATCATGCGGTGTTCCAGCGCCATCTTTTTTATCCAGTTATCCGGTTTTAATCCCATTCATCTCTCCAATGTGTCAGAAAATATCTCCAAACAGGCCGGCCGAGGCGGCGGTTCTCAATTGTGAACCGCTCAGGCTCGCAGTCCGGCGCGTTTCGCCAAAGATTCTTGCACAGAACTTAATACACCCTCTGCTTCCCCTTGCAGATTGTCCAGCTCCGCCAGGATGCGCGCGGGCTCGGGCTCGTTTTCCATGCCCAACAGGTTGATGCGCACGTTCAGCGCGGCGGAACGGAAGGCTGCTGCCGCCAGCTGCGCCCCCGCCCCCGCGTCCGAAATGGCGTTCAGGTTGCCGATTTCCGCCATGCGCGCGGCCAGCTTCATGACAGCCAGGCATTTGCCGGCAGTCTCCAGCGGAACGCGCGCCGCGTGCAAAGTGGCTTTGGTTATTGCCTCGGAGCGGGCCTGCTGCTGTGATTCGGTCAACTTTGGCAGCCGGCGGGCCTGCAAAATGCCGTCAAAAGCCTGGGCATCCAGGTCGATTGCTTCGGTAAGCTCCTTGCGCAGCGCCTCCGCCCGTGCGATGATTTGCCAGGTTTCAGCTTCGACCTCCGCGTATTTGGGCTTCCCGACGGTCAGACGGCCCACCATTGCCGCCAGGGCGGCAGCCAGCGCGCCGGTATGCGCTGCCGCCGAGCCTCCGCCCGGCGATGGCGTGCCTTCCGCTACCTGCTCCAGAAAATCGGACTGCTCAGTTTTGGCAGCGCTCATCTGTTCGCCCTGCCAGGCAAACAGGCGGCTGTCCAGCAGCTGCTCGTTTTCAAATCCGTCCAGCTGCAAATACCAGCGGGCGGCATTGACCAGGGCTTGATTTGGGACCAGGCCGACAATTTCGGAGTGATGAATGCCCGCGCCGTAACGCGCGGCTTCCCTCCGCACCATTTCCGTAATCTGCGCCATTGGCGAGCGGCGGAAGTTGGTCAGATTCATGGAGACCTGCGCCAAACCGCCCACCAGCACGCCCATGGCTTTCACATACCGGAAGCCGCCGGAGGAATTGCGGACGCGCCGGGCGATTTTTTCGGCGATGCCCACATCCGAGGTATTCAAATAAATGTTGTAGGCAATCAGAGCTTCCCGCGCCCCAATAACGGTCGCGCCGGCGCTGCCCAGACGCGCGGGACCCAGGTCGGGCGCGCGCGAAGGGTCCTGCTGAATGGCAAGCTTCAGGCCTTCATATTCTCCGCGGCGAATATCCTCAAGGTTGCGGCGGTCCGGCCGCAGCGCAGCTTCCTCGTAAAAATAGACCGGTATCGCCAGCTCGTCCGCCACGCGTTTGCCCAAACGCCGCGCCATCTCCACGCATTCCACCATAGTCACGCCCGAAATCGGCACAAAGGGCACCACGTCAGTAGCGCCAATGCGCGGATGCTGCCCTTCATGCTGCTCCAAATCAATAAGCTGGGCAGCTTTGGCAATCGCGGCGTAGGCGGCCTCTTCCACAGCCGCGGGCTCCCCCACAAAAGTCAGCACGGTGCGGTTGTGGTCCAGGTCGGAATGGCGGTCCAGCACTCCCACGCCAGCCACAGACTGAATCGCAGCGGCAATCTGGTCGACCACTTCCGGTCGTCGGGCTTCGGAAAAGTTCGGAATGCATTCTACGATTTTCAGTGGCATGGTTTTCCTCCGGGCGCTATTCTCCCCTGATTATACCAAGCCGAACGGTTCTCACTGAGAGAATCTTGAAAGCAGACGGGTTTAAATATTACTGGACGATATACAATTTTATCTTGGTTATTCGTCATTTTTCTTGATTATATTGATTAGCTGATAAATATTCCTTAGGTATCTCTTGATTTTTTCAATATATGCGTTTATACTGTAATAAATGACTTGCCAACCCGAAGGAGTCCCATGCCGAATCTACCTGAGATGTGTCCGATTTGTCGTTCAGAACTGGTCATTACCCGCGCGTATTGCCCGGCCTGTGAAACCACACTGGAAGGTTATTTTCAATTTCAGGCAGACCCCTTTGCCGTGCTTTCCAAAGACCAGCGGGAATTCCTGCTCACCTTTGTACGCACCGAAGGCCGCCTGAACCGCATGGAAGATATTCTGGGGATTTCTTACCCCACCCTGAAAAACCGCCTGACGGAGATTATCCACGCGCTGGGCTTTGAAACGGAAAAGCAGCCTGCTCCGCCCACCCAGACCCGCGCCCAGGTTTTGGAAGCTCTTGAGAAAGGTATAATTAGCATTGATGAAGCTCTTGAGTCTCTGCAAGCGCTCAAGTGAAAACGACCTGAGGCACATATGACCACCAACGAAGAACGCATCAAAATTCTCTCCATGCTGCAGGAAGGGAAAATCGACGCCTCTGAAGCTGCCCGCCTGCTGCAAGCCTTGGATGAAAGCGCGAAACCGGCCGCGGAAGAAGCGCGCGCCGCAAAGAAGCCACGTTTTTTGCATGTGAAAGTCACGCGCGTCATGGACGGCAAATCTATAGCTGATATCCGGGTTCCAATCTCGGTCGTGAACGCCGGCATGCGCATGGGCGCGAAGTTCAGCCCGCACATTGCCGGAATGGACCCCGATATGCTGGCTGAACTGTTGAAATCGGACGAGCCTTCCCAAATCATTGATGTGACCGACGAGGAAGACGGCGAACACGTGCAGATTTACCTGGAATAGGCCGCCAGCGCTTTTGTTCTATCCATAGATATTATTCATAAAGGCAATTCTTTTGGAAGGTAATTGCTGAAAGAACGCAAACTGCCTGCACCTGCCTGCCGTTCCAGGCTGAATTCTTGCCCGAATCCCAACAATCCGATACAATTTCTGTATGCGTTTTGACATTTTCAGCCTCTTTCCCGAAGTCTTTCAGCCCTATCTCGAAATCTCCATCCTCAAGCGCGCTATCCAGAACAACCTGATTGAAGTGCACACGCACAACATCCGCGATTGGGCGCTGGACCGCCACCACACCACAGACGACACACCCTACGGGGGCGGCGGCGGGATGATTATGAAGCCCGAGCCGGTTTTCGCCGCAGTGGAATCCGTACTCGGCCAACCGCCCTGCTGCCCGGTAATCCTGCTGTGCCCGCAGGGCCAGCCTTTCACCCAGCAAACAGCCTTTGAGCTGGCAGGCTACGACCGGCTGGGTCTTATTTGCGGCCGCTACGAAAGCTTCGATGAGCGCATCCGCGAACACCTTGCCACCCACGTCATCTCCATCGGGGATTTCATCCTGACCGGCGGAGAACTGCCCGCGCTGATGGTCCTGGACGCCGTCGCGCGGCTGAAACCCGGCGTTTTGGGTGATAACGAAGCCACCAGCGATGACTCATTCTCAAACGGACTCCTTGAATATCCGCAGTACACCCGGCCGCCGGAGTTTCGCGGCTGGTCTGTGCCGGAAGTACTCCTGCAAGGCAACCACGCCCAACAAGCCCGCTGGAAACGCGAACAATCGCTTATCCGCACGCTGCTTTGGCGCCCCGATTTATTACTCAAGGCAGACCTGACCGATAAAGACCGCAAATTCCTCGAAGAGTACGTCGCGCAAAGAATCGCGAAGAAAATGGAAGAGACTGACACAGACTAAAAGGAGAGGCATGCAAAACGAAAAGTTTAATTTTGGCAAGTTATTCTTAATTGGTTTTGGTTTTTTTGGCGTAAGCGTATTGTGGAGCCTTTACAACACCTATGTTCCCATCCTTCTGGAGCAGAAGTTTGCGCTGGACGCCGCCGCGATTGGGTTCTTTATGTCCCTGGATAACATCGCGGCGCTTTTCATCCAGCCGCCGGTCGGCGCGTGGTCGGACAGGCTGCGCACCAGGCTGGGAAGGCGCCTGCCCTTCATTCTGGTCGGGGCGCCAATTGCCGCGGTAGCCTTTGGGCTGGTACCGCTGGCGAACACCCTGCCGCTCTTTGTCGCCTGCACGGTCACGACCATTCTGGCAATGGCTTTCTGGCGCACACCTGTGGTCGCGCTGATGCCAGACGTCACGCCCTCCAGGCTGCGCTCCCAGGCTAACGGCATCATTAACTTCATGGGTGGCTTGGGGCTGGTGCTGGGAACCTCCATTGGCGCCACGCTCGTAAAGCAGAATCAGGCCTATCCCTTCTGGTTTGGCTCATTGCTGGTGGTGCTGGCGGCCGCGCTGGTGCTGATTTTCGTGCGCGAGCCTAAGGTGTACGAAAACAACCCCAATGCCGAAAAACCGAACATGTGGAAGAGTCTCAAGGAGCTTTTTACCAGCAAACATGGGGACGCGATTCGCATTTTCCTGGCCATCTTCTTCTGGTTCATCGCCTACAATGCCATCGAAGCCTTCCTGTCCCTCTACGGCATTAACCACCTCGGCCTGGATAAATCCGGCGCGGGCAAGTTGATTACCAGCGTGGGCTTTTCGTTCCTGCTCTTCTCCATCCCCGCCGGCTTTATCGGCGCGAAGTTGGGGCGCAGGAAGACCATCGGGATGGGACTGCTCATCATGATTTTAGTGCTCCTCAGCGTGTACTTCCTCCCCAAGGAACTGCTCATCCAGGCTCACGGCAAGCTGCCTATCCTGGGCGACTTTATGAACCTGACCATTCTGCTGCTCCTGGCGGGTATCGGCTGGGCGTGCATCAACATCAACTCGCTGCCGGTGGTGGTGGACCTGACGGACCCCATTCACATCGGCACCTACACTGGTTTGTATTATCTCTTTTCCACCCTCGCCGCGATCGCGGGCCCGAACATCAACGGCTGGATTGTTAAACTGACCGGCAACAATTACGCCTCCATATTTATCATCGGACCTCTTTTCATGGCAGCCGCTTTTGCCATGGTTTTTGGAATGCACGAGGGAAACGGCAAGACCCGAACTGCCGCTGAGGGCGGCGCTGACCCGGAGCAAAACTGACATCTTGCACTGTACACCTGAGAAAGGTATACTTAGGATGTATCAACCGGAAAACCGGAAACTAATGTGTATTGAGGAGAAAACACACAATGAGTAAAAGAGTAATTACCCTTCTGTCCCTTTTGATTGTGGCTGGCATGCTTCTGGCCGCCTGCGCTAAGGCCGAAGCCCCCGCTGCCAAAATCAAAGTCTGCCAGATTACCGATACTGGCGGTATTGATGACAAATCCTTCAACGCTACCGCCTGGAAAGGCATCGAAGATGCCGTCGCCCAGCTTGGCATCGAAGGCAAATATCTCGAGTCCAAAGAAGTTGCCGACTACGAGAAGAACCTGAACGCGTTCGTTGAAGAAAAGTGCGACCTGATTGTCACTGTCGGTTTCCTCATCGGCGATGCCACCAAAGCCACCGCTGAAGCCAACCCCGACCTGAAGTTCTCCATCGTCGACTACGCCTACGACCCCGCCATCCCCAATGTGGTTGGTCAGGTCTTCAACACTGATGAAGCCGCCTACCTGGCTGGCTACCTCGCCGCTGGCGTGACCAAGACCGGTAAAGTCGGCACCTTCGGCGGTCTGCCCATCCCCACCGTCACCATCTTCATGGATGGTTTCGCCAAGGGCGTCGCCAAGTACAACGAAGTCAAGGGCACCAACGTGCAGGTTCTCGGTTGGGATCCCGCCAATCCGGATGCCGGCCTCTTCAGCATGTCCTTCGATGACCAGCAGAAAGGCCGCGAACTGGCCGTCTCTCTGATGGACGAAGGCGCTGACATCATCATGCCCGTTGCCGGACCTGTCGGCCTGGGCGCTGCTGCCGCCATCAAAGAACGCGGTAACGCTTACCTCATCGGCGTCGACTCTGACTGGTTCCTGACCAGCCCCGAATATGCGGACATCACCCTGACCTCCGTCATGAAACTGATGGACGCCACCACCATGCAGGTTATCAAATCCGTCATCGACGGCACCTTCAAGGGCGGTGTTGTTGTCGGTACCCTGGCGAATAACGGCGTCGCGCTGGCTCCCCTCCACAATCTGGAGAGCCTCGCCTCCGCTGAACTCCTGGCCGAAGTTGAACAGCTCAAAGCTGACATCATCGCCGGGAAACTCTCCGTCAAGTAAGAAATATCTTTCAGATTTACCTGGCGGGCTGGCAAATTGCCAGCCCGCTTTTTTTATCCCCTATGGTAAGATTAGAAACAAATTCTATCCTTTGAAAAGGGGTTTCCTATGGCTCCAATTCTTGAACTCAGGGGTATCACCAAACAATTTCCAGGCGTCCTGGCAAACGACCATATCGACTTAGTGCTGCACAAAGGGGAGATATTGGCACTTCTGGGTGAAAACGGCGCTGGAAAATCCACGTTGATGAACATACTCTACGGACTGTATCAGCCGGATGAAGGAGAAATCCTGATTAATGGCGAGGTCGTCAAGATTAACTCACCCACCGACGCTATAAGCCGCGGCATCGGTATGGTTCATCAGCACTTTATGCTCATTCCCGTCTTCACGGTGACCGAAAATGTGATGCTGGGGGATGAATCGGTAAAAGCAGGCGGATTTTTGGACCGCCCCAAAGCTGCCCAGCGCATCCAGGAAATTTCCAGCAGCTACAAGCTGGAAGTGAACCCCAGCGACTATGTGCGCGACCTGCCAGTTGGCGTCCAGCAGCGCGTTGAAATCATCAAATTGCTCTACCGCAACGCCGAAATCTTGATTTTTGACGAGCCAACCGCCGTCCTCACCCCGCAGGAAGCGGATGAACTGTTCAATATCATGCGCTCCCTGGTGGCACAGGGAAAATCCATCATCTTCATCACGCACAAGCTGCGCGAGGTGCTGGCTATTGCCAACCGTGTGGTCGTTATCCGCCGCGGCAAAGTGGTGGGCGAAACCACCCCCGATAAGGCCGATAAAAACTCGTTGGCAGCCATGATGGTTGGACGCGAGGTGAACCTGGTCGTCAAAAAGAAAGAAACAACCCCGGGGGATGTGGTCTGTTCCATCAGCAATCTGGTGGTGGCGGATAAATTCCAGAACGTGGTTGTGGACGATGTCTCCCTGGAAATCCGCGCGGGAGAGATTTTGGGCGTGGCCGGCGTGCAAGGCAACGGCCAGACGGAACTGGTAGAAGCCATTACCGGTCTGACAAAAATTGCCGAAGGCAAAATCACCCTGCTTGGCAAAGACATTTCCAGGGCAACGCCGCGTCAAATAACGGAACTTGGTACAGCGCACGTCCCGGAGGACCGCCAGGCGGATGGGCTGGTTCTGCCATTCTCTGTGGCTGAAAATCTGGTATTGTGCTCTTATTACCTGGCGCCCTTCTCAAAAGGTGTCATCCTCCAGTACGATACCATCTTTAAAAACGCGGAAAAACTCATCGCGGATTTTGACATCCGCACGCCCAACCCGCTGACCCCGGTGGGTTCGCTTTCGGGCGGCAACCAGCAAAAAGTCATCATTGCGCGCGAACTTTCCCGCCCAATCCAGTTCCTGGTCGCCTCACAACCGACGCGCGGCCTGGATGTCGGCTCCATTGAGTATATTCACAAGCGCATCGAACAAAAACGCGAGGAAGGCTGCGCGGTTTTGCTGGTTTCCCCTGAACTGGATGAAATCATGGAACTCTCTGACCGCATTGCCGTGATGTACCGCGGTAAGATTTTGGCGGTCGTACCCAACAAAGGCGTATCCAAGGAGTATATTGGTTTGCTGATGGCGGGAGTCGTGCCCGAAGAGCCCATGCAGCTGTCAGAAGAAACAGAAATCGAAGCAACCCTTTAAGAGGTGGTCGCATGAGTGAAGCACAAGCTGAAAAGAAAGATTTAGGTCAGGCAATTCTGAAAGAAATCGTCCCGCCGCCGGAAGAAGAAGCCCCCAGGAAAAGCTTCTGGAAATCCATTTCCATTCCAGCACTGGCAATCCTCACCGGCCTGCTCATCGGCGCGGTGATGATCGCGGCCACCAGCTCAACCGTCTGGGCGGCATTTGGCCAGTCCATTTGGAAGGGTTTCGGCCGGGCATTTGCTGAAATCGGGGCAGCCTATCAGGCGCTCTTTACCGGAGCGATTGGCGACCCGGTCCGTATCGTGAGAGCCCTGGGTTCCGGCGACGCGAGAGAAATCCGCTCAGCGCTGAACCCATTCCTGGAAAGCCTGGTTCAGACCACACCGTATATCTTTACAGGTCTGGCGGTTGCGGTTGGGTTCCGCAGCGGTCTGTTCAATATTGGCGTGGAAGGTCAGCTCTTTATCGGCGCGGCTGCTGCCACCTACGTGGGATATGCCATCACCGGCCTCCCCGGCTTCATTCACATGCCCCTGGCGCTGCTGGCCGGGGCGCTGGGCGGCGCTTTCTGGGCATTCATTCCAGGCCTCCTGAAAGCCAAAACAGGCGGGCACGAAGTAATCAACACCATTATGATGAACTGGATAGCCTTCCGTCTGACGGAGTGGCTGCTTTCCGGACCTATGACCCGTCCGGGTTCGGGCGGTATGCCCCTCAGCCCTCTGATTCAGAAATCCGCGGAAATCCCGCAGTTCTTCCAGGCTCCCATCCGCTTCCATCTGGGTTTTTTCATCGCTCTGGCGGTCGCCTGGTTTATTAATTGGTTTTTATTCAAGACCACCTGGGGGCTGGATTTGCGCACCGTAGGCACCAATCCGCGCGCGGCAAAATATGCCGGCCTCAGCACCACCAAATCCATCATTACCGCGATGATTATCTCCGGCGCTCTGGCAGGCACAGCCGGCGCGGTGCAAATTCTGGCTGTCAATCGCAGCATGGCGCTTGGGCTTTCATCCGGTTATGGTTTTGACAGTATCGCGCTGGCGCTGATTGGCAACAACACGCCGCTGGGCATCGTTCTGGCTTCGCTGCTGTTTGGCACGCTGCGCAACGGCGCGACGCGCATGATGGTGGTATCCGCCATTCCGATTGACATCGTGGATGTCATCCAGGCGATTATCCTGATGTTTGTCGCGGCTCCCGCGATTATCCGCGCGATGTATCACCTGAAGAAACCAAAGAAGGAAGAGGCAACCATCTTCCTTAGCGGTTGGGGAGGGAAATAATGGCTACGTTAACTCAGACAATTAAGCACAGAAGGATTTCCGAAGTCTCGCCCGCGCGCAGGCTGTTCATGGGGATTGTTGAGCTCATCATTGGCATCCTGATTTACGTCCTGTTTGCCGCCAGGTTGGCACCTGAACTGCTGACCACCTTCAACATGACCCCCGGCGGCATCGACGTGGGGCAGCTGGCAGACTGGGTTGTGCCGTCCCGCCTCACGCTGACTATCTTCGCGATTGTTTGTGTTGGGATTGGCGCTTACCAGATTGTGAAAGGCTTTGGGCGCGCCACCAACGGCATGGTTGGGTTGTGCGGGCTGCTGCTCATCTTTGGGTTCCTCATCTGGCAGGCCAGCGGTAAGACATTAAACCTTTCAGGCATGCTTTCAAGCGCCGTCCTGCTGGCAGTCCCGATTACACTGGCAGCATTCGCGGGCATCCTGGCTGAACGCTCCGGCACAATCAACATCGCCATTGAAGGCATGATGCTGATGTCGTGCATGTTTGCAGCCCTGATTGGCAGCCTCACCAAGAGCGCGGTTTTGGGTCTCTTGGGGGGCGTGCTGTCGGCTGTCGCGCTGGCAATGCTGCACGCGGTGCTGTGCATCAAGTACAAAATCAACCAGGTAGTCTCCGGCACAGTCATCAACATTTTTTCCGCGGGCATGACGGCCTTTATCTCTCAGAAATTCCTGCAGAAGTATCAAACGCTGAACAATCCGCCCATGTTCACGCGCATTCCGGTGCCGCTGCTTTCGCGCATCCCATTCATTGGCCCAATACTTTTCAACCAGAATGTGTTCGTGTACATGATGTTCCTGATTTTGATTATTTTACAGGTCGCGCTTTTCTCCACGCGCTGGGGACTGAGGCTGCGTTCGGTTGGCGAGCATCCCAAAGCCGCGGATACCCTGGGCATTGATGTTATCCGCACCCGCTACGTCGGCATGCTGCTGAGCGGCGTGGTAGCGGGCATCGCGGGCGCGTTCTTCACACTGGGCTCGGTGGGGCGCTTTGACGAGGGCATGACTGCCGGCAAGGGCTTCATTGGTCTGGCGGCGATGATTTTCGGCAACTGGTATCCGTTTGGAGCGCTCGGTGCCGGGCTGCTGTTTGGCTTCGCGGACGCGATTGGCTCCAAGCTCTCGCTGCTGGGCAGCGCAATTCCGCCCCAGTTTATGGGCATGGCCCCCTACCTGATTACCATGATTGTTCTGGCAGGTTTCATTGGCAAGGGTCAGGCGCCGGCCGCAGAGGGCAAACCGTACGAGAAAGAGTAAAGGATTTTTACTTCCCAAAGCCCCCGCAGTACAGCGGGGGCTTTTTTGTTCCTGTTCACCTTGATGAAATGATGGGAGGCATGCATTCATCCCAGGCCTGCAGCATCCTCGGCCGCCTACGGACGCAGGAAGACCTGTCGGTCAGCGGCCTGGCACGGTCAGAAGACCATGTGGGAACAGCAAGGCAAAACATTTCTTCCTCACTCTCTTTTGCTGAATATCCTCAGCAAAAACCTCATATTTTCTTTGGTCAAAGAAAATCATGCGGTTTACGCTTAATTTCACGGGATTTTAGATGAGATGGGCTTTCATCGAGTATGATTATCCAAGAAAATGACCAATCCGATTGGAGATTAACAATGCAGTCCATTCACGTTGAACACATCAGTAAACGCTTCGGAGACACGCAGGCAGTCAGGGATGTATCCTTTGACGTGGTCCCGGGTGAGATTTTTGGGCTCTTGGGCCCCAACGGCTCCGGCAAAACCACCACCATTCGCATCATTCTGGATATCCTAAAGCCGGATTCCGGTTCTGTTTCCATTCTTGGCGGAGCTATGTCGGAAGCCAAGAAAAATCAGATTGGCTACCTGCCGGAGGAGCGCGGTTTGTACCAGGATATCCTGCTGGATAAATGCCTGGAATACCTTGCCACGCTGAAAGGAATGAGCCCGCAGCAAATTAAACAAAAACTCCCTGCGTATCTGGATGAGTTCGACCTAAGCAGCCACCGCAAGAAAAAGGTCAAAGAACTCAGTAAAGGCATGCAGCAGAAAGCTCAGCTGATTGCCACCCTGATACATAACCCGCAGGTCATCATCATAGACGAGCCCTTCAGCGCGCTGGACCCGGTCAATACCCAGCTGGTAAAAGATATCCTTAAGCAGCAGCGCAGCGCGGGCAAGACCATCATCATGTGCACCCACCAGATGAACCAGGTGGAACAGCTGTGCGACAAAATCGTGCTGGTAGATAAGGGTGAAGTGCTGCTGTACGGCGGTTTGCAACAAATTTATGAAAGTTTCGCGACCGATGATGTGCGCATCAACACCAGCATGGAGCTTCCGCCAAGCATTCCCGGCGTGCGGAAAATCGAGCGCTTGAACACAATGATTAAGCTGGAACCTCAGCCCGGTGTCAAGCCTCAGGAGATACTCAACACATTGGTCTCGCAGGGAATTCAACTGAACGCGTTTGAAATCGCGGTACCTTCTCTCGATGAAATCTTCATCAAGGTGGTGAAAAAAGGAGAGCCGGGCGATGAGCAAGACCTTTGAAGTAGCCAAATATGAGTACACCCACCACGTTGCCAGGCCGCGCTTTTGGATTGCGCTGCTGAGCGTGCCGGTCGGAATGGTGCTGGTGATGCTCTTTGCCATCGCGATTTCCCTCTCGTCGGTGAGCAAGCTGCCGGTGGGGTACGTGGATGAGGCCGGCCTGATTGCGATACCCCCTTCGTTCGCTGAAAAACCCTCGCTGTTTGAACCGGTCATTCCGTTGCGTCCGTATGCCTCCGAGCAAGAGGCGCGCGCCGCCGCGGAAAGCGGCAGCATCCAGGCCTATTTTGTCATCCCCGAGGGGTATGAATCTACTTTTCAGGTCAGGTATTACTACAATGAGCCGCTGACAGGCACCATCCGCAATCAGATACAGCGCTTTCTGTCCGAAAACCTGCTTGCCGGTATCCAGGTCCCCAATCAAGCGCGCCTGGAAGCGGGCAGCCTGTATACGCTGGTCTCGCTGGATGGGACCAGAAGCACGGCGGAAAATGAAATCTCTAAAATCATTTTGCCTTTGGTGGTGGGGCTGCTTTTTGTAATCGTTGTCCTCTCCAGCGGCGGTTATCTGCTGCAGGCAGTGGTTGAAGAGAAAGAGAACCGCACCATGGAAATCATGGTGACTTCCGTTTCGCCCAATGAACTGATGGCAGGAAAGATAATCGGCAACCTGAGCGTCGGCTTGACTCAAATATTGGTCTGGGCGCTGATGGCGGTGGTTTTCGTCCTGGTAATGGGAGACCGCATTCCATTCTTGCGGCAGCTGCAAATCTCCTGGCCCAACATGCTTCTCAGCCTGCTCCTGCTGCTGCCTTCCTTCGTCTTTACCTCCGCGCTGATGGCAATCCTCGGCGCGACAGTGACCGACTCTCAGGAAGCAGCCCAGGTGACGGGTCTGATTACTTTCCCCATCCTGATTCCGTATTACTTCTTCTCAGTGCTCATGATGCATCCAAACGGGGCCTTTTCGAGGGCGCTCAGCTACTTTCCGATGAGCGCGCCCGTGGCAATGACAATGCGCATGGCCTTCACGCAGGTCCCCGCCTGGGAACTGCTGATGGTTATCGCGCTGTTGGTGCTCTTTTCAGTCCTCACCATTTGGCTGGCTGGCAAAGCGTTCCGCCTGGGCATGCTGCAGTACTCCAGACGGGTCAGACTCTCCCAGCTTTTCCGTAAGGGAGGCGCGCTATGAATAAGACCTGGAGCGTTTTTAAGCACGAATTTCTAAAAACGGTAAGCCGGCGCTCTTTCATCCTGACGCTCATCCTGGTCCCGCTGGTCCCCGCGGTCATCTTGTGGATTTTGGGCAATCTAAGCGATTCACAATCGCAAAGCTTGCAGCAGGTCTTCACCGGCGGGCAGCCGCAGTCGGCTCTGCCTTACGGCGCGGTTGACCACAGCGGCCTGCTGACCGAGGCGCCCGATTGGGTAACCGGAGGAAGCATTGTGCTGGTTCCCTCCAGCGAGGAAGCCCGGCTTCAGGTGCAGCAAGGCAAATTGAAAGGCTATTACGAAGTCGCTGAAGATTATCTGGAAAGCGGCAGGGTAACGCTCTACCGGGAGGATGTGAACCCGGTCACCGGTTTTGAACAAACTGGCGTGATGGAAAACCTGATTGCCTACAACCTGCTCGGCAGAAATCAGGACCTCTATCTCAGGTACACCAACCCGGTTTCGTTTGTTTTGGAAGAGGTGAATCCCGCCATCGCGGAGACCCGCGATACCGAAGACCCCCTGGCGTTTTTCATACCATACGGCGTGACGCTCTTTTTCTACATGATTGTCTTCATCACCTCCAGCATGCTCTTAAACACGGTCGGAAAGGACAAAGACAACCGCGTGATGGAAATGCTGCTTTCTTCAGTAAAGCCCACCAGTCTTTTTGTGGGCAAACTCACTGGCCTGGGTCTGGCAAGCCTGCTGCAGCTGGCAATTTGGTTCGGGGCAGCGCTGGCGCTGCTCAGGTTCTCAGGGCGGACCTTCTCGCTGCCAATGGACCTGAACTTTTCTCCGGCGCTCTACATTTACGGTATCCTGTTCTTCATTGTCGGCTTTGTTTATTACGGCAGCCTGATGGCCGGCATAGGAGCCATGGCGCCCAATCTGCGGGAAGGCAGTCAGTCCACATTCATGGTCGCGCTGCCGCTCATTCTCACGCTGGTTTCCATCAACAGCCTGATTCAGATGCCGCACGGCTCGCTCGCCACCATTCTAAGTTTGCTGCCCCCCACCGCGCCAGTCGCGATGATGACCCGCCTTACCATCGGCGGTGTTCCTGGCTGGCAGATAGGGCTGGCGCTTGGGCTTTTGGCGCTGATTGATGTTTTCCTCATCAAGGGCGTGGCAAATCTGTTCCGCTCCCAGCACCTGCTCACCGGCAGCAAGTTTTCGTTCAAGTTGTTCCTGCGGGAACTGGTCCGCCGCTAAATTCGGCCCAAAACGCCCTGTCCTCACGGATGGGGCGTTTTTTATGCACGCGAGCCGGGAAAAGGGCTAAAATAGCAATCAGCAACAGCCTTTACGCCAAGACATTTCGGGTTTTACCGGTTTTCAAGGAGTTATGATGAACAAGCCCAATCGCCTCTGGATTTTGTCCCTGCTCGCGGTGTTTCTCCTGGCGGCTTGCAACCTGCCGAGCGCCCAGACGCCGACTGACCCCATGGCCAGCGTGCGCACAGCCGCGGCGCTCACTGTCGAGGCGATGTTCACGCAAACCGCCCCCGCGCAGAGCGCGACCGCGCTGCCCACGCAAACGCCGCCGCCAACGGCGCCAGCCAGCCCGACAGCCGATCCCAACCTTCCCTGCAACCTGGCGGAATTCGTCTCTGAAAGCGTCCCGGACGGAAGCCAGTTTTTCCCCGGCTCGGTATTCACCAAAACCTGGACGCTCCGCAACGCGGGCTCCTGCGTCTGGACGACCGCCTACCAACTGGAATACGTCTCAGGGAATATTCCAGACATCCTCTCGCTGCAAAAGCTGACCAACGGCGCGGTCGCGCCAGGTCAGACCCTCACGCTGATGCTGAACATCCCCCTGCCGTATGAGCCGGGTGATTACCGCGCGGATTTCAAACTGCGCGACGCCCAGGGAGTCCAATTCAGTTTCAAGAACCCGGAGAAAACCTTTTGGGTCGCGGTGGAAGTAATCAATACCAGCCTGAACCTGGCTGAAAACATTTGCGCGGCAGAGTGGACCAGCGGAGCGGGCAAACTAAGCTGCCCGGGCAAACCCGGCAGTTCGGGTGGTTTTGTTTACGCGGATGCCAGCCCGCTGCTTGAAAACGGCGCGGAGGACGATGAACCCGCCCTGTGGCTCAGCCCGCAAAACACCCAAAACGGTTATATCCAGGGTGTCTTCCCGGCACAGCGCATTCCCGAAAAGGCGCGGTTCGAGGCTGTGTTGGGCTGCGCCAAAAGCGCCCGCGCCTGCGACGCGGATTTCTCTCTTTACGTACAGGCAGGAGTGGAGACTCCGCGTCTGCTGGCTGCCTGGAATGAGATTAACGACGGCGCGTTCCGACGGATAACCTACGACCTGACCGACTTGGCCGGCCAAAACCTGCGTCTGATTCTGCGGGTGGACAGCCGCGGTTCAGCAGTCGATGACGTCTTGCATCTGCTCATGCCAGTTCTCAGGTCTTTGCAGCCCGCGGACGAGTGAATCTTCAGCCGGAGGTAAAGGCTTTTCGCGCGCACCTGCCGCTGCATGATGCCCAGCGGGCTGTTGAGCGCAGCTGTCTTCTCGTGCCTGAGGACGAAGCCTCCCCCGGCACAAAAATGGCCTGCGGGTATCTGGACGGCGCGGAGAAATGCCGGGGCATGCCACAGACTTTCCTGTCAGCATTGGCGAAAGCTCCCCTTATAACTTTCTGATAGAACCTGCTGTTTTTCAAAAAGGCAGGGAGAAAAATATGCCGCGCCGTGAATTTTCCCGATTATAATAACCGTATCTTTTTGAGGGAAGGGCACCGATGGCCTGTTTCACACTTTTTTTTGCGCCTTTTTTAAAACCTTTGCCGTATCTGGACCCAGGCAGCGGCAGCATGCTCATTCAATTGATTCTCGCGGCAGTCCTGAGTATTGGTATCGCAGTCAGAATCTTTTGGAACAAAATCAAGGCTTTTCTGACCAGGAACAAATCTTCTGCCAGTCAGGATGCGGACCCCACGGAGCTCCCTGAGGAGCGCGGAGTAGAAGACTCCCCACATTCCTGAGGGCAGGCATTCCAACGGCAGCAAACACACAAACAAAGGAAAGTGTTCTGAATGGTGGAGAAATCTGGCGCGTCCTTCCGCGACCCAAGCGGCTTTATTTTCATCAGGGATGCTGTCGTGTACCGTCAGGTGAACCTGGCCGGCCGCGAATCGTACGACGCGCTGATGCAGTCGGGGCTCTACGAGCGGCTCACTAAAGCCAAAGCGCTTGTTTCCCACCAGGAAGTACCGCTGACTTTCGCTCCCACAGCAGAGCTGGCATATAAAGTCATCCGTCCTGAACCCATTCCTTTTATTTCCTATCCCTACGAATGGTGTTTTGACCAGCTAAAGGATGCCGCGATTCTGACGCTCTCCATCGCCCGGCGCGCCCTTGAGTACGGCCTGAGCCTGAAAGATGCCAGCGCCTATAACGTGCAATTCCTTGCGGGCAAACCGATTTTCATTGACACGCTCTCATTTGAACCTTACCAGGAAGGGCTCCCGTGGGTCGCCTATCGGCAGTTCTGCCAGCATTTCCTGGCGCCGTTAGCCCTAATGGCGCACAAAGACATTCGCCTGAGTCAGTTACTGCGCGTTTATATTGATGGAATTCCTCTGGACCTGGCCAGCCGGCTGCTTCCCGCGCGTTCACGGCTCAACTTTGGCCTGCTCAGTCACATTCACCTGCATGCCCGCAGCCAGCAAAAATATGCTGGCAAACAGGTCTCCCGAAACGCATTGGAAGGAAAAGTCAGCCTGCCTGCCCTGCGAGGCTTGCTTGAAAACCTGCTGACAACCGTGCGAGGCCTGCACCTGCGCTCAGCCAACACCGAATGGGGAAATTACTACGAAGAAAACAACTATACCGAAGCAGCTTTCGCTGCTAAACGAAACCTGGTAAAAGATTATTTGCTCGCGGTAAACCCTCGCAGTGTATGGGACCTGGGCGCGAACACAGGAGAGTTCAGCCGGGCCGCCAGCGAAATGGGGATCCTTACCGCCGCGTTTGATATTGACCACAGTGCGGTGCAGCAGAACTACCGCATGGTAAAGCAGAACAGCGAAAAATCACTGCTCCCGCTGTGGATAGACCTGACCAACCCTTCGCCGGCGCTTGGCTGGGATTCGCGGGAGAGAGCCTCCTTGCGGGAACGCGGTCCGGTGGATCTGATCATGGCGCTGGCTCTTATTCATCATCTGGCCATTGCCAACAATGTTCCCCTGGAGCGCGCCGCTGCCAGTTTTGCCGATATGGCGCGTCATCTCATCATCGAATTCGTTCCGAAAACGGACTCGCAGGTGCAGCGCCTCCTGGCTACTCGCGCGGATATTTTTCCAGATTACAATCGCGATGGATTTGAACAGGCTTTCACGCGCCACTTCATCATTCATAAAGCTGAGCCTATTCCCGGATCACAGAGGATTCTCTATCTGATGGAACGGCGCGCTGACTGAGCCTGAGCGCCTGTCAGGTACGACGCGGACAGACTGAAAGCGCGGTTGAGGTGGTAAAATTATGCGCGTTAACCCTATGAAGCCTAAAGAAACACTCCCGGTTTATCCAATCCTTTTTGCTGCCTACCCCGTGCTCTCGCTGCTGGGGCATAACATCCAGGAAGTTTTCCTGCGCACAGGTCTCCGCCCGCTGGTCTATATCGTGGGGGGAGCAGTCGTGGTGTGGTTTGCCTTTTGGTTTCTGACCCGCTCTTTACAGAAATCCGCTCTGCTCACGCTCCTGGCGATTGTTTTGTTTTATAGCTATGGACGGGTATATCAAGCACTTAAGACTGTGGAATTCGCCGGGACAATTCTGGGACGGCACCGCTACTTGCTGCCGCTGTGGACCGCGCTTGGCGCTCTGGGGGGACGGTTGATTTTTAAACGCTGCCGGGAAAATAACAACTTAACTCTCCTGCTGAACATGTTTTCCATATTTTTGCTCGTGATACCGCTCTACCAGATTGTGGAATACGAGCTGCGTGCTGGCAGGGCGCAAAACTTCGCGCTTGAAAGCGTGTCCACTGAAAACCTTGCCGGCGCCGCGCTGAACCCGGAAAGCCTTCCGGATGTCTATGTTATCCTGATGGACGCGCATTTGCGAACAGACGTGCTCCAGGAAACTTTCGGCCTGGATAATCAAGCCTTCATAGACTCGCTGACAGAGATGGGTTTCTATGTTCCACCCTGCAGCATGAGCAATTATGCCTACACTCCGCTTTCGCTTTCGTCCTTCTTTAACATGCAGTATCTGCAGGAACTGAGCCCGGAATTCCGACCGCCGAATAATGACCGGGCTGCTCTCTACGAATTAGTGCGGCACAGCAGCGTCCGGCAAATCTTTGAATCACTGGGTTACACCACTTACGCGATGGTATCCTATCAGCCTATCGCCTGGACCGACGCGGACCATTACTATCAGACGGTGGACTTGCCTTCGGACGATAACAGCATCGCCCTGAGCAACTTCGAAAGAATGCTTTATGACAGCACATTGGCGCGGGTATTTTTCGACTACAAAGGCACAAACGGCAGCATCAGCAGCATTCCAGCCAACTATCCCTACGCTGACCACGTCCGACAGCAGTGGTTTATCCTGAACAAGCTGCAGGAAATTGCTTCGGAACGCGGGCCAAAGCTGGTGTTCGCGCATCTCAACATTCCTCACGCGCCGTATGTTTTCCATCCAGATGGCACCCTCATCGCCAATCCCCCGCCCCTCCCGTGGGTAACGCCAATTTCCTGGGAGGAATACATCCAGTACTACTCCTGGGGTGTTCAATACGGAGATAACGCCATTCTTCCGGTCCTACGAAAAATCCTGGCGGATTCCGATACACCGCCTGTCATACTTCTTTTGGGAGACCACGGTGCGGACAGCGCCAATCGCCTGGCTGTACTCAGCGCGTTTTACCTTCCGGAGGACGTGAAATCGGATATTTCGCCCAATATCACCCTGGTGAATTTTTTCCGGGTTGTCTTCAATGGGGTCTTTGGCGCGAATTTCGATATTCTTGAGGACGTATCATATTTGAGCACCCAGCAAGACTCTTATAATTTCACTGTTTACCCGGAGACGATGCCAGGCTGCCTTCCCTGAGATGTGCCCAGCTCTTAATCAGCAGTCCATTTCATCCTGACAGAACGCCGCGCAGCCCCAAAACACACGGCACCAAGCCTGCTCTCAGCCTGCGCGGTGTTTTTGCCCATATCCGGCCTGACTTGACAAATCCAGCCGAAGCTCTACAATAGAAAATCATGCGCATATATCAGGTAATTCTCGCGCAGGATGGAGCACTTAATGATTAAAAGAACATTTTCGAGCGTTTTTTCTGCCGCTGTTATTATTTCCGCGTTGCTACTCTCAGCATGTGCCGCCTCGACCCCGACCCTCAGCCCCGAGCAAATCATGACAAGCATCGCCCAGACGGTGGAAGTGGATTTCACCCGCACGGCAATCGCCCGTCCCACAGATACGCCCACCCCGCTGCCCACCCCCACCAACACCCCGCTTCCCCCGACTGCCACATTCCCTCCCACAAATACCCCGGCAGCCGGCGCGACAGCCACCACCGCCCCGGGCGGACGCGACGCGGGCGTATGGGTTTCCAGCAATCCAGCCGACAATTCCAACATCGCAGCAGGCCTGCCTTTTGATGTCGTCCTGACGCTGATGAACACCGGCACCACCACCTGGACCACTGGCTACGCGATTAAGTTTGTCAGCGGCGATAAATTGGGAGCCCCCGACACAATCTATATGCCGTACGAAGTTCCCCCCACCAAGACGGTCACCTTCACGATGAAATTCACCGCGCCTGCCGCGGCCGGCAAAGTGCGCGGCGACTGGGCAATTGTGAACGCCCTGGGCACCGCTTTTTCGCCTTTCTATTTTGAATACAATATTGTGACCCCTTAGCAAACGCGCCCATCGGAGCTTTGCATGCCCCTTGAATCAGAAATCAAAGCCGAAGCGATTAAGCTCGGCTTTGTTGTTTGTGGCATAACCACTCCCGCCCAACCCGAGACGTTCGGCGCCTTTCAGAGCTGGATAGAAGCGGGCTGCCACGCTGGAATGGATTACCTCGCCCGGCCTGGGAGCTTGAGCGCGCGTGAAAATCCTGCCAGCCTGCTGCCCGGCTGCCGCTCTGTTATTTGCGTCGGGCTGTCTTACCCGCCCCCGGAACAACCTGCGCCAGCCTCCCGGTCAGGGTTGGGCCTGATAGCGGCATACGCGCTGCTTCCGGACTATCACCATGTGGTCCAAGCCGGGCTTGAAAAGCTCGCCGCCCGCCTGCCCGGGCTCGCCGGCCGTTCCGTGCAATCCAAGGTCTGCGTGGATACCTCTCCCATTCTGGAAAAAGACCTGGCCCGGCGGGCAGGGCTGGGCTGGATTGGCCGGAACTCCCTACTGTACGCGCCCCGCCTTGGCTCGTACCTCTTTCTTGGGGAACTGCTGACCGACCTGGAACTGCTGCCGGATGCCTCTCTGCAGGGCGACCCCTGCCAGGACTGCCGCCGCTGCGTGGATGCCTGCCCCACCCAGGCGCTGCGCCCGGACCGGTCTGTGGATGCCCGCCGCTGCCTCAGCTATCTCACCATCGAACACCGGGGCTCCATTCAGTCCGACCTGCGCCCGCTCTTGGGATGGCGCGTTTTTGGCTGTGATACCTGCCAGGCCGTCTGTCCATTGAACCAGGCCGCGCCCACCTCCGCCAGCGCGCTGCCCGTGATTTCCGCCCATCCGGACTTGTTGGAAGAGCTCGCGCTGAGCCAAGCTGCCTGGAAAGCAAAATACCAGGGCACGCCCGTTCTGCGGGCGGGATACGCGGGCTACCGCCGCAACCTGGCCGTTGCGCTGGCCAATCTGCGCCCGGAAGGCGCTTTCCAGGCACTGCAAGCCGCCCTGGAAGAAGAGCTCAGCCCTGACCTGCGGGACACCTTCCGCTGGGCATTGGAACAGCTGCAAGCACCAGACGTAAAAACCAAATCATGAGATAATTTATCGCATTCATGAAACAAGAGCATCTCGTACGTAATTACCTGACTTTCGCTGTCCTTGCAAGCATAAAAACAACGTCTGCCGCGGGCAAATTCCTGACACGGATAACCTCTGTCCATGGATAATTCCACCGCAAACGCCCCGACATTCAGCATTGGCGGCATCCCTGTATTCGGGCAGCTTATTCTGGCGCCGATGGACGGCATTTCTGACCCGGCATTCCGCTGGATTACCCGCCGGCTGGGCTCCGCCCTCTCCATCTCCGAATTTGTGAACACGCTCGACTACGCGAACCAAAAGCACTACCAAAAAAGCCGCCTCAGCTTTCGCGCTGGCGAACGTCCCTTCGGCGCGCAGCTGCTGGATAACGACCCTGTTCGCATGGCGGAATGCGCCGCCGCGATTTACGCTGAATATCGTCCGGATTTCTTTGATATCAACCTGGGCTGCTGTACGGCAAGCGTCACCTCGCGGGGAGCTGGAGCCGGCATGATGCGCACGCCCGAAAAGGTCGCAAGTGTTTTTCAGGAAATGCGCAAAGCCGTGCCGGTGCCCATCACTGCCAAACTGCGCCTGGGTTGGGACGATGACTCGCTTAACTACCGCGAAATTGCCGAAATCGCCGTAGCCAACGGCGCCAGCATGATTGCCCTGCACGCGCGCACCGCCAAAATGGCCTACACTGGCAAGGCGCGGTGGCGGCCGATTGCCGAGCTGAAAGCCTGTCTGCCTGTGCCCGTGGTTGGCAATGGGGATGTAACCAACACCGCCCAGGCCCGCCAGCTGCTGGAAGAAACCGGCTGCGACGCGGTCATGGTCGGGCGCGGTGCGAAGAGCAACCCTTTCATCTTCAACTGGCAGGACCGCGACCAGGTCAGCCCGGCTGAGCTCTATGGGCTTATGCGCTACCAGCTTGAAGAGATGAAAGCCTTTCATCCGGCCGGAGCGCTGCTGCCGTTCCGCAAATTCCTGAAAGCCTACCTCGAGCCGTACGGTGTGCCAGCCGGCCAACTAAAAGCCATGCTGACATGCAAAGAGGAACATCGGCTGATTGAGCTGCTTGAAAGCGTTTTCTCCACGCAGGGCCTGGAGGATTTTGAACGCGCCGCGCGGGAATTTAGAACTCGCATGCAATAATTGTGGTTTTATCGGTACAATTAACCATTCTTATTAAAGGAGCCTTCATGGATAACGAGCGCTTGCACAAACTTCAGATTAGAGCCTGGACAATGTACGACTGGGCCAATTCCGCCTTCGCGACCTCCGTCATGGGAGCCATCCTGCCGAACTATTTTGGAGCTTATATCGCCACCGAGGGTTCGCTGACGTTGTGGGGGTACACGGTTGCCATCGGCAGCCTGATTGCCGCGCTGCTCAGCCCGGTATTGGGAGCCATCGCGGATTTTCGCGGCTCCAAGAAGAAATTCCTGGCATTTTTCGCGGGGCTGGGCATCGTCAGCACGGCGCTGCTCTTCTTCATCGATAAGCCGGAAGAATGGCTGCTTTGCTGCATCCTCTATATCCTCGGCACAATCGGGTTTGCCGGCTCGCTCGTGTTCTACGACTCGCTGCTGCCGCACGTAGCCAGAGAAGACGAAATCGACCAGGTGTCGTCCCGCGGGTACGCGCTCGGCTATATCGGCGGCGGCCTGTTATTGCTGGTGAACGTCGTCATGATTTTCTTTGGCCCCAGGCTCACGCCAAATCTGGGAGAACCCAACGCCACCATGCTGTGGATGCGATTGAGCCTGGCAAGCGTGGCGCTATGGTGGGCAATTTTCTCGATCCCCTTGTTCCGCCGCGTGCAGGAACCCGCCCGCATGGCTGAAGCCAGCGAGGTCGGCGCGAACGTCTGGAAAGTCAGTTTTGCTCGGTTCATCAAAGCCTTCAAAGATATCCGCAAATTCAAAGATTTGTTCTGGTTTTTGCTGACCTTTTTGGTATATGCCAATGGAATTGGCACCATCATTACCATGGCCGCCGCGTTTGCCACAGACCTGGGCTTCAGCACCATTACCATCCTGGGAACGTTCCTGATGGTGCAGTTTGTCGCCGCCCCCTTCGCAATCCTCTTTGGCAAACTGGCTAAAAAGCTTGGAAATAAAAAAGCCATCACCATCAGCCTGCTGATTTACGCTGTCATTGCTGTGATTGGGTATTTTATGAGCAAAGAGTGGCACTTCTATGTGCTCGGCTTTGGAGTGGCCATGGTGCAGGGCGGCAGCCAGGCGCTCAGCCGTTCGCTGGTAGGCAAACTTATGCCTAAAAGCAAAAGCGCCGAGTTCTACGGCTTCTTCAGCGTTTCCGAAAAGTTCAATACGGTGGTTGGACCGGCCATTATGGCCTTTGTCACGCAGCTCACCGGCAATCCGCGCTGGGGAATTGTGTCTTTGGTAATCTTTTTCATCGCGGGCATCCTGATGCTGCGCGGTGTGAATGTGGAACGCGGCGTTGCCCGCGCTGAAGAAGAAGACGCCCGAATGATTGCCCTCAATTCATAAGCAGAACTCAGAAACGCGGCCTGCCGCAAATTTACGGCAGGCCGCGTTTATTGTGCGCGGCGATTTTCCTGCAATGATATAATTGTTGCATTATGATTAATTTATCAGGAGTACTAACACCCCAATGAAACATTTTCGCGTTGCTGTTCTGGCCAACCTGAAAAAAAACGCCCCTCAGCTGGAGGGGGCTTCTTTTGATAAGTGGGATGACCTTGATTCGGAGTCCACGGTGGAGGCAATTTGCGAGGCCATCCGCAGCCGCGGCAATGAAGCTGAGTTTCTGGAAGCGGACGAAACCATCATCGACACGGTGCGGGCATACAAACCCGATATCTGCTTCAACATCAGCGAAGGGCATTACGGCGATTCGCGCGAAGCACAAATTCCGGCGATTCTGGAGAAGCTTCAGATTCCCTACACCGGTTCCAAGGTGCTGTGCCTGGCGCTCACCCTGGATAAGTCCATGACCAAGCGTATTCTCGCCTGGCACGGCCTGCCAACCCCCGATTTTCAGTCCTTTGAACGGGTGGATGAACCCCTGGACGAAGGAATGACCTTTCCGCTGTTCGTCAAACCCAGCCGGGAAGGAACCGGCATGGGCATCAGCTACGACTCCATCGTGCACAACGAGGCTGAGTTGCGCAGGCAGCTGGAATTCATCCTGAGGACCTATCAACAATCCGCGTTGGTGGAGAAGTTCATCGAAGGCCGCGAGATAACGGTTGGCATGGTTGGCAATCTGATTGGGCCGGTCGCGAGGCGTATACCTGTCAATGAGAACGCCCAGCGCATCCAGGCTGGTCTGCACTTTATGCCGCCCATGGAAGTTGACCTTAAGCCCTATCTGCTTTCCGACGGCGTCTACGACAACCGCCTGAAAACCGCTCTGGCTGCTGACCTCACCTATCTCTGCCCAGCCCCCATCGAAGAGGAACTGGTTGATGAGCTCAACTGGCTGGCCGCGGCCGTCTTCCGCGTGACTGGCGCACTGGATGTGGCGCGCGTGGACTTCCGGCTGGACATCCACGATAACCTCAAGCCCTACATCCTCGAGATAAACCCCCTCCCTGGACTGGCGCCAAAGATATCGGACCTGGTCATCGAAGCGGCCGCCGCGGATATTGACCACGCCGAGCTGGTCAACATGATTCTCTACACCGCGCTTGAACGCTACAAAATGCTGTAGCCCGGCGCGGCCGCGCTCAGCGCCTCACTAAAACGAAACAAAACCACCCGTGATGCGGGTGGTTTTTTGTATCACGTCTTTCGCGAGCTTGAGGGCTTCAGGGCGCGAAAAAACAGGCTGCTAAAAAGCAGCCTGTTTTTTTGTTTCTGAATGGTTTAGCGCCGGCGGTTAAATTGCCCGCCGCGGTCGCCACGGTCTCCGCCGCGGCTGCCGCCCCGGCTTCCGCCGGAACCCGAGCCGCCGGAAGAACCCTTCTTGCGGTTGGCGTTGTCGTGCTCGCGGGCTTCCTCAGCGGTCCAGCCTTCCAAAAGCGCCTGGCGGCTGAGGCGAATCTTCCCGTCCGGGCTGATATCGGTCACCATCACAGAGAGCTCGTCGCCCACCTGGACGATGTCTTCCACCTTGTTCACGCGTTCACTGGCCAGCTGGGAAATATGCACCATGCCGTCCACACCGGGCAGAATTTCGATGAACGCGCCAAAATCGGTGACGCGCACGCACTTGCCGGTGTAGATTCTGCCGATTTCCGGCACTTCCACCATGCCCAGGATGCGTTCCTTGGCCTGTTCAAAACCTACGCCGTCTGTCGAGGCGATGTAAACCGTGCCGTCGTCATCAATATCAATCTTGGTGTGGGTTTCTTCCTGCAGGGCGCGGATGTTTTTTCCGCCGGGTCCAATAATCGCGCCGATTTTGTCCACCGGCACCTTGACCGTCTCGATGCGGGGCGCGTGCGGTTTCAGGCTCGGGTTGGGAGCCGCGATGGTCTCAAGCATGATATCCAGAATGCTGAAACGTGCCTCGCGGGCGCGTTCGAGGGCTTCCGCCATGATTTCGGGGGTAATTCCCGCAATCTTGATGTCCATCTGCAGGGCAGTGATACCTTCGCGCGTGCCAGCCACCTTAAAGTCCATGTCTCCCAGGTGGTCTTCGGCCCCGAGGATATCAGTCAGAATGACGTAGCGGTCACCGGATTTAATCAGACCCATTGCCACACCGGAAACAGGCGCCTTAATCGGAACGCCGGTATCCATCAGGGCCAGGGTAGAACCGCACACTGATGCCATCGACGAAGAACCGTTGGAAGAGAGCACCTCAGAAACCAGGCGCAGCGTGTAGGGGAAGCTTTTCTCATCCGGAATCACCGGTACAAGGGCGCGTTCGGCTAGGGCGCCGTGCCCAATTTCCCGACGGGACTGCCCGCCGAGGCGTTTCACCTCGCCGGTGCTGTAGGGCGGGAAGTTGTAATGGTGCATGTAGCGCTTGGATTCCGTTTCCAACAGGTTGTCCAGTTCCTGGGCTTCCTTTGGGGTTCCCAAAGTGGCCAGGGTCAACACCTGGGTTTCTCCGCGGGTGAAGAGGCCGGAACCATGCGCGCGCGGGCTGATATCCACCTCGCAGGTAATCTCGCGGATTTCAGCGATACCGCGGTTATCCGGTCTTTTGCCTTCGTAAAGAATTCTATCGCGCACGATTTCTTTTTCCGCTTCGTCAAAAGCGGCGCCAAACGCAGCAGCCTGTTCCGGGCTGAGCTCCACGCCGGCAGCAGCTTCTTCCAGGTAGGCCTCGCGCAGCTGCGCGATTCCGCCGTACATGTTCTCTTTGGAATAGGGCTGGTCAAGAATTGCTCTCAGCCGGGCTTCAATGCTGGCACGGGCCTGCGCGATTAATTCCGGGCTCAAAACTTTGAGTTCGACTTCCCTCTTCGGCTTGCCGACTTCGCGCGCCATGCGTTCCTGGAGGTCTACGACACTCTGAATTTCGCGGTGGGCAAGCTGCAGCGCTTCCACCATCAGGTCTTCGCCAACTTCCTGCGCGCCGCATTCCACCATCAGAATGGCTTCACGGGTGCCGGCTACGCGCAAATCCAGCGCTGAGATTTCCATTTCGGGGATGGAAGGATTGACAATCAGTTTTCCATCCACGTAACCAATGCGCACGGCGCCGACCGGGCCACCAAAGGGAATGTCCGAAATCATCAGAGCCGCAGAGGCGGCATTGATGGCGAGCATATCCAGCGGGTTCTCAGTGTCGGCGGAGAGCGACATGAGCACTACCTGAACTTCATTGCGCATGCCTTCCGGGAAGAGCGGGCGCAGCGGGCGGTCTGTCAGGCGGGCAATCAGCGTGGCTTCAGTGCTGGGTTTGCCTTCGCGCCGGAAGAAAGAGCCGGGGATTCGTCCGCCGGCATACATGCGTTCTTCGTAATCGACGGTCAGCGGGAAAAAGTCGGTGCCTTCGCGCACGCCGCCCATGGTGGCCGCGGCCAGGATGATAGAATCGCCCTGACGCAGAGTTACTGCACCGCCAGCCTGTCTGGCAAGCCTGCCGGTTTCAAACGTCAGTTCTTTACCGCCCAGGGTGGTCTTAAAATATATAGCTTGTGGTTTCATAGTGTCCTTTCGACTGGTTGCGCCAGTACAGGGACTGAAAGCTAACAATCAATTCTGATTATTACCTTTCAATACCCGACTGGCAGATTGTTAATTTAATTCAATAATAACCGCAACAGGATATGTCCGCAAGCAGCGTGTACTGCTTGCGGAGCATTCTGCGCGGTTGGATCGCCATGAAGAAAACGGAAGTTGGTTACTTTTTCCGAATGTTGAGAGACTCGGTGAGGGCAAGGAAACGATCGTAATCTTTCTGGCGAAGGTAGGCCAACAAACGGCGGCGCTGACCGACCAGTTTGAGCAGCCCGCGGCGCGAGCTTTCATCGTGGCGGTTGGCGCGCAGATGGTTGGTGAGTTGGTTGATGCGCGTGGTCAGAAGGGCAATCTGAACCTCAGGCGAACCGGTATCACCAGGTTGGCGTTCGTACTTCTTGATAATTTCGCTTTTTTCAGCTTGGTTTAAAGACATGACGTCTGCTCCTAAAGAAAATTTTATGCAAGTCTCCTGGTGAGCAGCGCGAACCGCTCGCCGGACTAGTCACAGCCTGATATTATACCAGAATTAAAAATTACGCAAGCCGCGGTGGAACCCGCGCTTTCCGGCGAGCTTTTGGCGCGCCCCGCGCACTGCCAGAGATTAACTTGCTGAACGCGGCCCGAGTTTGTCATCCTGAACGCAGTAAAGGCTCTAAGGCAACGCGCTGGAATCTTTCTTCGCACGGATAAATCTGGCCGGCAGCGAAAAAACACCACTCCGTGCAGCCGGCCTCACCGCGCCGCCCCAAGCTCCCTGGCTTCTTTACCGGTCATGTGCTCAATCCGCAGCTCCAGCGCAGAAAAACGCTCCCAGGCGCCCTCGATTTCCGCCTCGCCCTCCGCCAAGAAACCAGGCGAGTATTTTTGCACCAACAGGCGCAGCGCATGCCTTTTTTCCACCTCATCCGATAGAATTCTCACCCTTCCAAAGAGAATCACGCTGCGGTAATGGGTTGTGAAGGCAGCAGGGTCAGGCCGGTCCATCTGGACCACGCAAAAAGAAGCTTTGTCGTTCCTCGCGAGAGCGTCCAGCTTGTGACCGGACCTGGCGGTATGAAAGTATATTTTCCTCTCAGAGTAGGCGTAATTGAGCGGCACGGCGTAAGGATAGCCGCCGTCACCAGAGACTGCCAGCACCCCCGAAGTGCCGTTGTTGAGTATTTCCAGCGCTTCTTCCTCAGGAATTTGCTGGGCGTTTCTCCGCATTTCTCTGAACATTATCGCTCCTCCTGACGCGCCTCCAGGAAATCCGCGCGCCGCCAGACAGATATTTTACATCCAATTACTGCCCGGCCTTCCTCGTCTGAAGCGGTACAGCCCCTTGTGCTCACAAGCACGAAGGTTCCTTCCCCTCATTTTCCAGTCATTCCCCGCACTGGATTGCAGTATACTTACCTAAAACACAGTTGATCAAGGGAGCTGCTATGGATATTAACGGTTCAGAATTCTTCTTTGGACGCCAGTACGACCTTGCCGCGAAGCAAGTGCTGGCGGACAAACTCGTTTTTTATGACCCCACCGACCTGACTACCCACGCGGTAATCACTGGTATGACCGGCTCCGGCAAAACCGGTATGGGGATTATCCTCCTGGAAGAAGCAGCCCTTCAGGGCATCCCCGCGATTTTGGTTGACCCCAAAGGCGACCTGACCAATCATCTGCTGCACTTCCCGGATTTACTCCCGTCCGATTTTGCCCCCTGGATTGATGCGGACGCGGCCGCCAGAGAAGGCAAGACGGTTCAGCAGGCCGCCGAAGACGCGTCAGCTTCCTGGTCCAAAGGGCTGGCGGACTGGGGAATCGACAAAGCCCGCATCGAAAAGCTGGCCAAAAGCGTGAATTACGCGATTTACACTCCCGGTTCAGACTCAGCCATCCCTGTAAGCATCCTTTCTTCCCTCAAATGTCCGGACATCAGCTGGAATGAAAACAAAGAAATGCTGCGCGAGAACATCGCCAGTACGGTCACAGCCCTGCTGGAGCTGGTGGGCTTCAAGAACATCGACCCTGTGCGGTCGCGCGAACACATTCTGCTCTCAAATATCTTCGAAAACGCCTGGAGCGCCGGCAAAGACCTTGATTTGGAAAGCCTGATTCTCCAAACCCAAAACCCTCCCTTCGAAAAGCTGGGCGTTTTCCCGGTTTCCAAGTTTTACCCGGAGAACGACCGCTTTGGGCTGGCAATGCTGCTGAACAACTTCCTGGCCGCGCCGGCCTTTGAAAGCTGGCTGCAGGGTCAGCCGCTGGATATTGGCGCCTTCCTCTACACGCCCGAAGGCAAACCCCGCCACAGCATCTTCTATCTGGCGCATCTGGCGGATGAGGAACGCATGTTCTTCATCACACTGCTCTACTCCGCGATTGAGACCTGGATGCGTACCCAGTCCGGCACCACCAACCTGCGCGCCCTGGTTTATTTTGATGAAATCGTCGGCTACCTGCCGCCGATTTCGTCCCCGCCCAGCAAACCTATCATCCTGCGCATGCTCAAGCAGGCGCGCGCCTTTGGCGTGGGTCTGGTTTTGGCGACTCAAAACCCAATCGACCTGGACTATAAAGCGCTCTCCAACACCGGCACCTGGATAATCGGCAAGCTGCAAACCGACCAGGACAAGCAGCGTCTGCTCGACGGCCTGGACAGCCTGGCAGGAGGCCTGGACCGCTCTTACTTCGACAAAACCATCTCGGCGCTTGGCAAACGAGTATTTGTGCTGCATAACGTGCATGCCAAGGCGCCGGTCGTGTTCACCACGCGCTGGGCGATGAACTATCTGCCCGGTCCCATCACCCGCAATAAACTGGACGACCTGAACCGCCTGGTCGGAGCGGAGGCGGCGTTGACTGCCGCTGCCGCGCCTTCCAGCGCAGGCGCGGCGGGCGCGGTCAGCGCCGCAGAGGTCAAGGGCGGCGCCAGGGCGGACCAGCCCGGCCTGACGGTGGAACCGAAACTTTCATCGAAGGTAGACGTGCACTACCTGCCGTTCGACCGTAATTTGAGCGAAGCGCTGCGCGAAGCCAGTACCAAACTGGGCGGAACCGCGTCCAACCCGCTTTACCATTACCAACCAGTGCTGATTGGTCAGGCAACGGTCTACTTCGCGAACCGCACCTACAATGTGGATACCCAGACCAAAATTTGCGTGCAAATTCCCCGGCTGGAAGGCCGCGGCCTGGTCCGCTGGGAAGATTACCTGAGCGAACCCATTGATACCGCCTCGCTGGACCGCAGCCCCTTGCCCAACGCCACCTTCGGGGAACTGGTCTACCCGATGGACGACGAGCAAAATTTTGCCGCGCTTTCCAAAGACTTTATCGAATGGGTTTACCGCTCCCAGACGCTCAAGCTGTTCAGCAACGACACCCTGAAGATGGTCTCCAATCCTGGCGAAAGCAGGGAGGCCTTTGAAGCGCGCTGCAAATCCGCGAGCGCGGGCAGCAGCTCCGACGGCGTCCAGAAAATCCGGGATAAATACGCCAAACTCAAGAAGACCATTGAAGACAAGAAGCTGCGCGAAGAACTGGAACTGGAGAAAGACCAGACCGTCCTGAAGCAGAGGCGCGGTGAGGAAGCTATCAAAGGCATTGAGAATGTCGCCAAGCTCTTCATGGGCCGCAGAAGCAATCTGAGCTCATCCATGAGTAAACGGCGCATGACCGCGACGGCAAAAGCCAACGTGAAGGAATCCGAAGAAATGATTCGGAAGTACGAAGCCGAATTGGCAGACCTGGACGCGAAGATGGAACAGGAAATCCGCGACTTCCAGGAACAGGGCGCGCAGTCTGCCGGCATAATTCGCGAGGTGACAGTCGCCCCGCTTAAGAAGGATATCGTCCTGGAACTGTTTGGCCTCGGATGGAAGCCGTTCTATGCCTTTAAGAGCGGCAAAGAATGGCTGCTGATTTCAGGTAACAAATAGCAGCAGTAAATTAAAAAAGCCCGCTGGAAAACCAGCGGGCTTTTTCTGCGCTCAGCGGGCGGGCGCCGCGGAAGCGACCGACCCATATTGATTTACTTCAAGCGTCCAGGCGCTGCCCGGCTCGGCTAACATGTACAGGTCCGCGTCCGATGTTGTGTAGGTGTAGGTATCCCCATTGGCGCTGAAATAAATCGTGTACCGCTCCTCCTGCGTGCCGAAACGCTGGGTTTCGCTTAAGGAAGCGGAAGGCCAGTAAGGGTTCAGGTCCTGACCAGAGGCGACCAGCGTGTCAATGGGAATCCACGCCAGGGTGGTGTAGGTACAGTAATTCTCGTACACCCGATACACACAGTCCTGAACCACCTGCCCGATGCCCGTGCCGGTATCTATGGTGTACGGTTCGCCGCAAACTTCAGTCGCGTTCGCGCGCGGTGTGTCGGAATTGTAGCGGTACTCCAGGCTGCAGCTTTGAATTTCCGCGCCCGCGGGGATGGAACTCTCCCAATCCCGTTCGCTCACCTGTTGGTATGCCAGAATTTGCAGGCTGCGCTGCCAGTTTCCGCCGCTGACGACCGCGCTAACCTGGTCCGTGCGGGTAAGATTGCTGATGAAAATTACCATCAAGAAACACAGCACAGCCAGCCCGAGGATGAGGAAAATCAGCACGCCGCGGGAAAGTTTTGGCGGCTCAGCAGGCTGCGCGGTTCCCTGCGCTTCAAGAATTCCCCCACTCTCGCGCACCTTGGCGCCCACAGTAATATCGCTGCCGCACTGCACGCAGGTTTGCGCCTCGGCCAGGTTGCGCGTGCCGCAGTAGGGGCAGTGTTTATCCGGGCCGCTTTGCGCCATCCGAATCAGAGCTTCATCTTTGATGAAATCGAAGGTGTCGGGGTCCACCTTGGTGAATTGCACATCAGGGGGTTGAGGAGCGCCGCAGCTGGTGCACGATTTTATCGCCCCGGGGTTTTGCGTCCCGCAGTGGTCGCAAGTCCATACCAGTTGAATGTAACCGAGAATCTTTTGTGCCATGCCTGCTCCTCTTCAGTGGTGGGGGCGCGCTTAACACTATTATATCAAGCTGCGTAAACCGAAACAGGATGACCTGTATATGCCGCGGTGAAAGCAGGCAAAGCTCCGGGGCATTCGGCAGGATTGTTCGCTTCGGTCAGGAGGACGAACAATTCAGCTCGGGGTAACGGAAACATTGGCTCAGGTTGAAAATAGGAATTTCAGCGCCAGCAAGCCAAGCAGCCGCGGCAGCCCGCCAGAAGCCTCAAAGTCAGTTCCTTCACTGTGCTCAGAACGAAAAGGCACGCCCGAAAATGACAAAGATTACTGCCGGGATGGTGAAAACGCGCTCTGGAGGACAGAGTCCTTCCGATGGATGCATGGGCAGGCCGGGATAACAGAAAATTTAGCCGCGGACTTAAAGTAAGCCGCCGTAGGCCGCCGCTTCCGAGTCCCGCGAAAATCACCCAAAGAGCGCACGCACCGGCTTAAGGGCCCCTGGTCTCCGCCCCCTCATCATCCAGTGTTTTTTGCACGGCAGTCAGGCCTGCCAGCGCGAACAAAGCCGGCGACCCCAACGCCAGTGGAATGAAGTAGCGAACCGAAACAATACTGAGACCCGCGCCAAACAGCCCGCTGATTAGCACCAGCCAGGGCCGGGTGAGCATCAGTGCCAAAGCGTTTTTCCAGGCCAGTTTAAGTTTTTTCTCGTCCTGAAGGGTATAGCAGGCTAAAGAAAAGTACTGCCAGATGAAGTACAAAACCGCGACAATTGTGATGAGCACCACCAGCGCCGGCGCGAAGGCAAAGCTGCTGTTGGCATAAAACCAAAGCGTAAAGCCAAACACAGCTGCGGCTGCCAGGTTCAGCGCGCCCCACAGCAGGCTGCGCTTAATGTGCTGCCTGAAACCCTGCCACAGCCCGCCAATCCCGGTGCGCACACCGTGCGTCAGGTCGCGCGCCTGTTCAAAGACGCCAAACAGGCCTGGCGCGGCCAAAACCACCGTGAGGCTGAGCAGCACCGCGGTAAGGCTCACCAGCACCTGGTTAGCCCAGTCCCCCCACCACAAGGCAAAGGCTTTCCCGATGGACTGAAAAGCATTCTTAAAATCTCGCATAGCCGCTCGCTGCGCTGATTATAATATACACAGCAGCCGCTGGGCCTGCCGCGCTGCCTGCGGTCCAAAGCAGCGCCAAAATAATGTCTGGGAGACGCAGCCATGTTGTATCAAGAGAATTGTGTGCTTATCGTGGTAGACGCGCAGGGTAATCTGGCGCGCGTTGTCGCGGAAAGTGAAGCGGCGATCAGCCGGATACAGACGCTTATTAAAGCAGCGGATGTACTCAAGCTGCCTGTGCTGCTGACAGCGCAGTCCCCGCACAAAATCGGGCACACCATCCCGGAGGTTGCCAGCCTGCTGCCCGGCCAGGAAGAACTGTCCCGGGCAAGTTTTAGCTTTTTGGCGGATGAGGGCTGCCGCAGGGCTCTGGAAAGCATGGGCCGCCGGCAGGCCCTGCTTTGCGGCTTCGAAACGCACATTTGCGTGTACCAGAGCTCGGCAGACATGCTGGCGGCCGGGTATGAAGTTTATGTTGCTGCCGACGCTGTTTCTTCCCGCAAGCCGGAGGATAAGCGTACCGCCCTCCGTGAAATTTCCGCGCTTGGCGGGCACGTCATCTCCACCGAAATGGCGCTCTTCTCCCTGCTGCGTCAGGCAAGCGACCCGCGATTTAAAGCCATTTCCTCCTTGATTAAATAGCGGTGCGCTTCCGCCCGCGCCCAAAAGCAGCCCGGCCGCCCGGCAGACGCCTCTCCGCCCCAAAGGCACCCATGCATAGAGTCCTTCCGCGAGGTTTACCAGTGGCCGCAGGCGGAGCCCGCGTATAAAGTTCATACACAGTTCTTATTTTTTACTGCCGGCGGTAATGGTATAGTATTAAGAGTTTTTACCCTGGAGGTATGTGTGACAACCGAGAAACGCCCGAACCGCTCAGCAAAAAGGACGGTCAGAACCATTCTGACTGTATTTTTCTTATTGGCCCTGGCAGCAGGAGCCTATTTCTTTATCCAATACCGCCAACAGCAGAACGCGCTGGCAGCGATTAAAAACCTGGAGCTGGTGGAATTTCAGCGGAAAACGCTCATCAGCAGCATCAACGGCACAGGCACTGTGCAGCCCGCCCAGGACGCGCTGCTTGTCTGGCAAACAAGCGGCCATGTTGGCGAAGTCGCGGTGAGTGTGGGCAGTCAGGTTCAGCAGGGCGACCTGCTGGCAGCGCTGGATGAAAACGACCTCCCGCTGGATATCCTGCAAGCCCGCATGGAAAAGCTGAACGCCGAACAGGCGCTGGAAAACCTTGAGTCCGCCACCGCGCTCAAGCGCGAGCAGCTAAGGGCGGATATCAGCGCGGCGCAAAACAATCTCAAATCCCTGAAAGATGAGCTTTCCCTGCTGCAAGCGCGGGAATGCAGTTCCTGGCACTTGCGGAACCTGCAGACCAACCTTGACGACGCGCGGGAAAATTACCGGGATAACCCCAACGAATTCAACTTGCGCGCGGTGCAGGCGGCTCAAAGCGCTCTGGATTTCTGTTCCCCGGAGGTCATCGCCAGCCAGATTAGCAGCCTGGAAGCAAAAATCTCGCTTCAGGAAGAAACCATCGCGTCCTGGCAGTCGGACCTGGAAAAGATTGCTAATGGTCCCGACCCTCTGGAACGCGAAAAACTGGAACTTCAGCTGGCAATCGCGGAAAAGCGCCTGGCTTCCCAACAAATCACGGCGCCCTTCTCCGGCACGGTCACAGCGGTCAGCGCGGTCAAAGGCGCGTTGGTCAGCGCAGGGACGCAGGCTTTCCGCCTCTCGGACCTGACCACCTTACAGTTGAAGGTGCCTGTTTCGGAAGTGGATATTCCCAGCGTCGCGGTTGGTCAGAAGGCATTGATGACATTTGACGCGTATTTCAATAAAACTTTCACCGGGCAGGTGCTCGAAATCTCCGGCGCAGGAGAAAACCAGGCCGGGGTCATCAATTACCTGGTCACAATCTCTATCGACGAGGGAGCAGGCACACTCAAACCCGGCATGACTGCCGGCGTGGTGATTCAAATCGCGGAAAAAACCAATGTGCTTGCCCTGCCTATTCAGGCCGTCACCAATAAAAACGGCAAGGATATTGTCTATGTGATGCGCGGCAGCCAACCGGTGGCCGTGGAAATTCAGGTTGGCGCCTATTCCGAGGACCAGGTCGAGATTCTTTCCGGAGACCTGAAAGAAGGCGAAATGGTGGTCGTAAATCCGCCTACCAGCGTGCTGGACAGGTTCCCGGGCATGTTTGGAAATCGGTAATCCTATGATTGACGCATTGAAGCGCGAACCTGTAATACGGGTGAGAAACCTGAAAAAGGTTTACCGCATGGGCGACGTCGAAGTCCACGCCCTGCGCGGCATTGACCTCGAAGTTCAGCCCGGCGAAACCGTTGCCATCATGGGTCCGTCCGGTTCCGGAAAATCCACCCTGATGAATATGATTGGCTGCCTGGATTCTCCGACCAGCGGTGAGTACTATCTGGACGGCCAGCTGGTCTCGGACCTGGAAGACGACGAACTGGCAGTTGTGCGCAATAAGAAGATTGGTTTTGTGTTCCAGAATTACAACCTGCTGCCGCGGGCAAACGCGCAGCAAAACGTGGAACTCCCACTGCGCTACAGCAGCGACCGCAGCAGCCTGCGCGAGCGCTCCGCGGCGGCTCTGGAAAAAGTCGGGCTGGGAGACCGTATGAACCATAAACCCAAGGAGCTTTCGGGCGGTCAGCAGCAGCGTGTGGCGATTGCCCGCGCGATTGTCAATCTGCCGTCCATCATCCTGGCAGATGAACCCACCGGCAACCTGGATTCAAAATCCGGGCAGGAAATCATGGACCTGCTCTTAAACCTGAACGCGCGCAACGGCACCACCCTGGTTATCGTAACGCACGACCCGGGCGTGGCAGCCCAAACGCAGCGCATCATTCGTCTGAAGGACGGGCTGGTGCAGGCCGAGGAAGGCGCGCTATGAAGTTCCTGCAGGCACTTAAAGAAGCGGTATCCAGCATCAGTTCCAACCGCACGCGCTCTTTCCTCACCATCCTGGGCATCGTCATCGGCGTCGGAGCCGTCATATCTCTGATGGCCATCGGGGAAGGCGCTCAGCAGACAATCACCAGGCAAATTGAGTCCATTGGCACCAACGTGATTTACGTGATGGGCGGCAATATGAGCCAGGATGTCACCAATCCCCGGCCTCTGACGCTGCTGGATGTCAAAGCGCTCGAAAACCGCAACCGCGCGCCAAATATCGAAGCGGTCAGCCCGGTTCTGAACGCCAATTCATCGGTTAAGTACGGTGGGGAGAGCGAGAACACGAATATCGTGGGGAGCAATACCGCGTATCAAAAAATCATGAACCTGGAAATCGCCGAAGGGACCTTTTATTCCGACACGGAAGTAAGCTCCGGGGCGTCCGTGGCCGTCATTGGTCCGGAACTGGCGCAGCGCCTGATTGGGCGGAGCAGCAACGTGGTTGGCACAAGCCTGCGCATTAATGGGCAGCCTTTCCGGGTGATTGGGGTGACCGTCGCCAAGGGCGGCAGCCAGTTCAACAACCCCGATCTGAATGTGTATATGCCCATCACCGCCATGCAAATGCGGGTGCAGCGCGGCGATTCAGCAGACAGGGTGCAATTCATCATCGTTCAGGCGCGCAGCAGCGAGAGTATGAGCGCGGCCATCTCGGAGACAAGCGCGATTATGCGCGCTTCACACCGCCTCAGTCCCCGCCAACCCAACGATTTCACCATCACCAAACAGGAAGATTTCCTCTCGATTGCCAACTCCATCACCAGCGTTCTGACCATCTTTCTGAGCGGCATCGCGGCCATTTCGCTGCTGGTCGGCGGGATTGGAATCATGAACATCATGTTGGTTTCGGTATCGGAGCGCACCCAGGAAATCGGCCTGCGCAAGGCGCTGGGGGCGCGAAAAGCCGATATTAAGCTGCAGTTCCTGACGGAATCGGCGATGCTGAGCATGATTGGCGGCGTCCTCGGAATCGGGCTTGGCTGGCTGCTTTCGTCGGCGGTGGGGATCATCGCCGCGCGGGCCGGCACGCAGCTTGTGCCCGTTATCGGGGTCGGATCGGTTTTATTAGCCACCCTGTTTTCCGCGGCCATCGGGATATTCTTTGGCCTGTACCCGGCCAGCAGAGCCGCCAACCTGGAACCAGTGGAAGCCCTGCGCCACGAATAGGCATTGCGGCGCGAGGCTGGTATAGACGAATCCGCGTCATCGCGAGGAACGAAGCGATCTCCCTCTCGTATTTGTCATCGCGAGGAACGAAGCGATCTCCCTCTCATATTCATCATCGCGAGGCACGAAGCGATCTCCCTCTCGTCTTCGTCATCGCGAGGAACGAAGCGATCTCCCTCTTAACATACAGGCACCATGCCGCGGCTTGCAACTAAATCCCCGGACCAGAAAACCGCAGCCAGGAAACAGGCGCTCTTTCCACCTCGTTTAGCATCTGCCTCTACCTGGGTCAAATGGAGCCCCGCACAAAAAAGACCACCCGCGCTGCGGGTGGTCTTTCCTCTACCAGAGAAGCATTCTATGGGCGTTCGCCCAGGGTTACCGGCACATCCATACGGCTGCCGTCCCGAATGATCGTAAAGGTGATGACATCACCGGGTGCTTTGTTCAGGACCATGTAACTGAGCAACTCGCTGAAATCCTTAATTTCCCGACCGTCCACCGCAACAATCAGGTCTCCGCCGCTGTATATACCGCTGATTTCGGTTTGCCTCGTGCCGCCCCGCAAGCCGGCTCTATCCGCCGGACCGCCCGCGACGATGTCAGTGATATAAGCGCCAGTGCTCTGCGGCAAATCCAAAGCCTCCGCGATGGTAAGGTTGAGGCTGTTCAAACTGGAAAGCCCCAGGTAAGGATAATCGTAAGAGCCGTTGGCAATGAGAGACGGAACCACCCGGCGCACAATGTTCGAGGAAACCGCGAAACCAATGCCGGTATTGGCGGCTTCGCCGCTCAGCGTCTGCCCGGAGGTCTGGATAGCGCGGTTCACACCTATCACTTCACCCTTCAGGTTCAGCAGCGGGCCGCCGGAGTTGCCGGGGTTGATGGAAGTGTCCGTCTGAATCAGGTCGCCAGCCGAGAAGAACACCCCGCTGGCTGTCTGACGCAGCGAGTCCAGCACTCTGCCGCGCGCGGAGATGATGCCGAGGGTCATGGTGCCGCTCAGGCCGTATGGGTTGCCAATCGCCACTACCACCTGCCCGACCAGGGCGGTGTCCGAATCTCCAAGTGGGAGGGGAGTAAGCTCAGCCTCATCCACGTCAACTTTAATTACTGCAAGGTCAGAATCAAGGTCGGTACCAATCACATTGCCGTACACCTTCAGGCCGGAAGAAAAATCAACTTCCACTTTATCCGCGTTTTCAACCACGTGATAGTTGGTCACGATATGACCTTCTTTGTCAATCACAAACCCCGATCCAAGCGCCATATCGTTTACGGAACTGACGCGGATGGAAACGACTCCCGGGTTCACCTTAGCATAGAGGCCTTCCAAAGTGCCTTCAAGGTCGGCAAATTCCGGCGAGATGATGGTCGTACCCCCGGCCGGCGGCAAAGGCGTGGCTTGCTGCTGCTTCTGCTCAGTCGGCGCGGCAGTCTGCAGCTGCTGAAGCTGATTCGCCGCTTCCCTGGCAACATTGGTCAGCGCACAGGCTGATGTCAACATGAATACTGCCAATAAAAGTCCGATGATTTTCAGTTTACTTTTCATCATATTATCCCTGCGATTCTGGTTTTCAATCTAAAACCAATACCATTGTAGCGATTTTCGTCCGGCCGCGTCAAGCGCCAGCATTCTATTTTTAACAAATTCATAGCATCCGCCTTGCCCCGGCGAAAAAAGAAAAGCCGGCAGAGGTGCTCCGCCGGCAAGAAATCAACATTCAGATTTAGCTAAGCCCAAGTATTCGGCCCGTCTCAAAATCGATGTCAATATCATAGTAGGCCGGCCGGGTAGGCAGCCCCGGCATGGTACTCATCGTCCCCAGCAGCGGGTAGAGGAACCCCGCGCCAATAGAGGCGCTGATATCGCGAATGGGAATGCGGAAACCCTTGGGCACGCCCTTCAGCGCCGGGTCGTGGCTGAGCGAAAGATGGGTTTTGGCCATGCAAATAGGCAGCTTATCATAGCCTAGGCGGGTATACTCGCGCACGCGCGCTTCCGCCTGTTCGCTGTAATCCACGCCGTCCGCGCCGTAAACTTCCCGCGCGATAGTTTCGATTTTTTCCTTGATGGACGCTTCCAATGGATAGAGGAATTTAAATTTCGAGGGCAGGTTGGCGGCTTTTATCACCGCTTTGCCCAGCTCCAACGCGCCGGCACCGCCCTTGGAATAATGGTCGCACACCACCGCGTCCACCACAATTTCTTCTTTAAGGGCAATCTGGCGCACCAACTCCAACTCAGCGTCTGTATCCGTGGGGAAGCGGTTAATGGCAACCACCACTGGGATGCCAAATTTGGCGGCGATGCGGCAGTGCGCCAGCAAGTTATCCGCCCCCGCGCGCACCAGCTCAAGGTTCTCGTGAGTGTACTCTGGTGAAAGCGGAGCGCCGGCCGTCACCTTCGGTCCGCCGCCGTGCATCTTGAGCGCGCGAACAGTCGCCACCAACACCACAGCGTTCGGGATATTGCCAGAATAGCGGCATTTGATATCAAAAAACTTCTCCATGCCCATATCCGCACCAAAGCCCGACTCCGTGACGACATAGTCCGCCAATTTCAGTGCGACCATATCGGCGATGATAGAACTGTTTCCGTGCGCGATGTTGGCGAAGGGGCCGGCATGCACCAGCACCGGCGTTCCTTCCAAGGTCTGCATCAGGTTGGGCTTGATGGTATCTTTCATCAAAACAGTCAGCGCGCCGGCCACGCCCAGGTCGTCGGCAGTGATGGGTTCCTGGCTGCGGTTTTGCCCAATCACAATTCTGCCGATGCGCGCGCGCATATCCGTCAGGCTGGTGGAAAGCGCCAGAATTGCCATCAGTTCGCTTGCGACAGTAATATAGTAGTTGGTGCGGAGTTCAAAGCCTTTTTCTTCCGGCCCCTGCCCGATGGTGATGCCGCGCAGCATGCGGTCGTTCACATCCACGCCGCGCCGCCAGGTGACCGTAGCTGGGTCAATATCCAGCCGCGCGAAACGCGCCCGTTCTTCGGGGCTCAGCTTTTCGGGGTCGGTTTCGGTAATGCCAAGCTTTTTCAAGCGGGCTTGCATCCCGACCGAGAAATGGCGCCTGCCGTGTTTATCCGGCGGGCAAAGGCGGTCAAAAAGCGCCCGGTCGCTCTGGCTGGCCTCGTGGAACATGCGCGTGTCAATCGCCGCGGCGAGCAGGTTGTTGGCGGCAGTGATGGCATGGATATCGCCGGTGAGGTGCAGGTTAAAGTCTTCCATTGGAATAACCTGCGAATACCCGCCTCCGGCAGCCCCGCCTTTGATGCCAAAGGTCGGACCCTGAGAAGGCTGGCGAATGCAGGTGAACACGCGCTGACCGAGGTGCGCGCCCAAAGCCTGGCTCAGGCCGACGGTCGTGGTGGTTTTGCCTTCCCCCAATGGGGTCGGTGTGATGGCAGTCACGTCAATATATTTTCCGTCCGGAACATCCTTCAACCGTTCCAGCACATCCAGTTTTATTTTCGCCTTATAATCCCCATAAAGCTCAATTTCATCCGGCAGCAGTCCGGCTTCTTCCGCCACCTGGGCGATTGGTTTAAGCACCGCGGCCTGGGCGATATCAATATCGGCGGGAACCGGCTGCAGCAGGGTCAATGCCGTGGGGGTAAATCGGCGCAATCCAGGTTTCTGTTTAAAACATGTCACTTGGCTCCTTTTTCACTGCCCGATAATTGCCGAAACCGGCAGAGTGGCAGATGTGTGTACTGTCAGAGTTTCGGGGTCGCCCAGAAATACCACTGGTACAGCTACACGCAGCGACCCATTTGGCGGGACGCGGTCGGTTAGCAGCTGACCGCCGCCCACAATTTTACCTTGCTGGTTCTCAATCAGAACAGTGACCAAAACGGTCGATATCCCCGCATTTAAATTGTTAAGCACGTTCACGCGCACCAGCGAGTTTTCTCCCTCAACATCCAGCACAGGCTGAGAGGTGGAAAGCGGGTTGTAAGCCAGGGCGTATTCGCCAAACTCGCCAGGGACAATCAGCAGGTCTACCTTGCTCGCGGCAGCTGTTTTTGGCAGCAGAAGCACGCCCGGAGAGAAGTTCAGCGTTTCGCCCGGGAGAATCATATTGATAAAGTCTTTCGCCACCAGACAGACCCGGCCTTCGGCATCTGAAACCGTGATGATGTAATAAGTGCCGGTCAGCACCCGGTTGGTAATATTGGTCAGCACGGCGCCGCCAGCCAGCTGGCTGCCGCTGGTGGTCACAAAGTTCCAGTCTTCCACCTTGATGTTATTCCACCACTTGCCCCCCGGCAGCGAGGCGGAATAAGCGGACAGCATGGGGTAAATCTCCACGCGCGTCGGGGCCTCCGTCACGATGGCCGGCACGCTCACCCCGACGGTGTCTTTGGGAGGAACAAATTCCATATAGCCGTTGCCGCCGCCGACAATCTCTCCCTTCGCGTTGTAAGCAACCGCGTTAATTGAGACTTCCGTGTAGGTGAGGTCGTCCGCGTTGTGCAGCCAACCGGTCAGCTGCGCGGATTCTTGGTCCACGATGAAGGCGGGAATGGTGACCGCAAAGGGCTGCCGCAGTTTCAACTTTGGGTCGGCAGCGCCGCCGGTAAAGCGCAGCTCCACCGAGGCGGCTTCGGCGCCGACAAGCAGGTCAAATTCGCGCACCAGGGCGCTGGTCTGGCGCGGCAAAAGCCACGGAATCCCCCCGAACTCCTGCGCCAGGCGGCTGCCGTTGGCATCCAGTACCAGCACTTCGTACTGTACGTCTCTGAGGACCGCATTTTCCAGAGTATTCCGAAACTTGGCGGCCACCACCAGGCGGTTATCCAACTGCACATGCTGCAGCTCGCTGATTTGGACCGGATTGGGCGTCTCAAAGTTAATTGTCGCGGTGGGGTTGAAAGGGATGGGCGAAGGGGTCCAGGTGGGCTCTCCGGGCAGCGGCGTGGCGGGAAGAGGGTTGGAAGTTAGGTTGGTTTCCGCGGTAGATGAAGCACGGAAGATGGACTTGAGCGGCGCGCAGGCGGTCGCGAGGAAGGATAAGACCAGCGAAACCAGCAGAATTCCGCGCGCCGTTCTATGTGTTCTTGAGTATGAAAGTTTTTCAGAAGGTGTGCTCATGATTTATCGCATTAATCCAGCGCTTATCTGCCGGGCCGATATCGCTGCTGGGTGATGTAATTCTACTATTGATTTGCCAAGGGAGCTGTAAGTGTGAACAGCTTGCGCGAAAATCCCAGCCATGCAGGAAAGCTGCTGGCGATTGGCGCGCGCTGGCTACTGGGCCTGATTCTACTTCTCGGTCTGCCGCGGGCACAGCCAGCTGGGGCGGCGCTGTCATCCGCGCCCTGCTTTTTTTACTACAGCCCTTGTTGCGCTGCTCTCGCGCGCGGAGAAAAATGAAGAACCCCTGTTTCCACTTCTCTCCTGAATAACCCAGCCCTGGATTGTCAGCTTTCGCCTGCCAGGTGTCAATCTCATCGCGAGATAGAGATTTTGAAAAGTTTATTCTCGTTTTTTCTGTTTTTCCCCAAGAAAATTATTGAAACTCGTCACACTCCGTGCTACTATTTAATTGTCATCCAACGATTGTGAAATCGGTATTCCTAGAGGGGTACTGTCCAGCCTGTTTACTGGCATTTTCTCATCAAGACTACTGCCCCCCCCCGACCATAAATAAGCCTTTGAAAGGAGCATATAATGAAAATTAAGCGGGTTGTTTTTTTGGTCATTGTATCGGTTTTTGTGGCTGGCAGCATCAACGTCAATGCGGCGAGTACGATAACAGGGAATCTTCCAGCCAAAGAACCCTGGTCGATTGAAGTGGTGGACTCAACACCCAATGCTTTCCCTGGAACCCACGTTTCCATCGCGCACCATCCTGTCTCAGGCAGAGCCTACATCAGCTACTACGACAGCGAATACGATGAATTGGTTATGGCGCGTGAAGTGGCACCAGGGACGGGGGATTGTTATGGGAACGACAGCTGGGATTGCACAATTATCTCTTATGGAGGTGACCCGGGTCGTTACAGCTCGATAGACGTGGACTATGTTGTTCCGGGCGGTCCAATCATGCCATATACCAAAGTTGGAATTTCGTATTACAGTGCTTCAGAAAAAGCCCTGATGTATGCCGAGACTGTCAATCCCGCCGGGGGTTGGACGGAATGGACGATTCAGGAAGTGGATGACTCCTCCAATGCCAATAATGTGCGCGGTACTTACAGTTCCCTGAAGTTCAATTCAGACCACAAGCCCGTGATAGCCTATCATTATGAAACCTATGACCTTCCAGGAATGGGTGATTTTGGCGGCGTAAAGATAGCCTCTTATAACAGCAGCGGAACTGGTACGGGATGTTTTGGTAATGACGCGAGCAACTGGGACTGCGATTATGTATCTTCTATGGAGGATCACGTGGATTACGGTAGCCATGTTTCATTAGACCTTACCAATGATGACACAGTTCACATAGCTTTCTATGACTCATATAACTCGAAACTCATCTGGGCGTCCTATTGGGGCTTTGGAGGCTCTTGTAGCAATTCGGAATGGGATTGCGTGACTGTTGACAACGCTGGAGATGTTGGCCAGTACGTGTCCATCCATGCCCCAAAAAACAGCTCGGATAAACTGCGCTTCGCTTACTTTGACAATACAACTTCCCAGGGAAAGGTCAAATATGCTGTCAATGTGACAAGCGGGGGCAATTGCACCAGTGCCGCCTTTAATTGTTTCGACGTGGATGAAATTGGCGACCCGGGCGGACATATCGGCCTATCCTTGGCGGTAGATAAGCAAGGTTATCCAATCATTGCGTATATGGACGCCTCGCCGTCAACATCAGCGACCAAACTCAAGATTGCCCGTCCCGCACTGGCTTACGGGAATTCAGCAGGCAACTGCGGCGAAGTTCCTCCCGGTGATCTATTCCTTTACTGGCAGTGCGAAATTCTCGACCCGGGTTATCAGGATATCGTTAATGAGGCGGCATATGCCGCGGTCAGCGTCAACCCGGCTGGATTAGCAGCGGTCGCCTATTTTGAATTTGATTCTTACAATAATGTTGGGCACCTCAAAGTCGCTCAACAGCATTTTGCGACCTATCTGCCTGTATTGCTTAAATAAGTTCTGCTCAAATTTACCTGACACGCCGGGGCGCAAGCGCCCCGGCACGCTGCCGGCCAGACCATTCAGCGCGAAGGCTGCGCTTTCGCGCGGCCTTGCTATTTAGAACGAACGATTTGCTTTTAGTCAATCTGGGTGGTGCCGCCTGCGCGAATTGAGACGGAACCCGCCCGCCTTGCAGGAACCGCGCCGCGGCTTTTGCCAGGAAATTTGCGGATGCTTGTTTGGGAGCGGCAATCAGCAGCCCACTGCTGGCCTGGATGGGTTCTAAAGCAGGGATTGGAGATTGGTGGCGGTCTCCCAGACAATTCCGACAAAAAGAGACAGAAAGCAATGCTTTCTGTCTCTTACATAGGGCGGGTGGGGGTCGAACCCACACAGTGTCTCCACCGACGGATTTTAAGTCCGTTGCGTCTGCCTATTCCGCCACCGAGGACTTTTCCTCGTTGAAGATCCCAATAATGTCCTGTTTTTCAGTCTCCAAAGCAAAATAATATTGATAGTCCGTTGCGTTAAGTATACCCCTTCTTTCTCCTTTCTTCCCCATTTGTTAAAGAATGTCCGGTTTCGGACAATTTTAACAAAACTGTCCGCTTTTGACCTCTTGTATCATAGCACGAATGTTCTATACTATCCTCAACGCAATATTCGCATCCACCAACCTAAGGAGACTTATTGTTCATCGCCCAGGACACACCGCTCACCCCCACCGAAACTCGCCTTTACATCCTCTACTGCCAAACCTACCCCACCGACCTGACAAAATTCAAGGAATACCAGCGCCTCTCCACCCGCCTGCGCTTCGCCGAACATTTCAATCGCGAATACGCCAGCGCTAACTTCCTCATGCTCAAAGCGCTGCGCAAGATCATCCACAGCGCCGGCAAAACCTACCATGGCAAGCTCAACGACCTCGCCTGGTGCCTCAGCCTCGCCCAATCCACTCTCAACCAAATCGAAAACAAGGAGACCAAGTGACTGATTTTACCTTCCAGAAAGCATCCAAAAAGCAGGTCAAAGCCCGCATCGCGATTGACGGCCCCAGCGGATCCGGCAAAACGTACACCGCCCTGGTCGCCGCCACCGCTCTGGCCAACAACGGCAAAATCGCCGTGATCGATACCGAACACGGCTCTGCCAGCCTCTATTCCGACCACTTCAGCTTTGACGTGCTGGAGCTTGCCAACTTCAGCCCCGAAAACTACACCCACGCCATCCACGCCGCCGAACGCGCCGGCTACTCCGTCATCCTCATCGACAGCCTCTCCCACGCTTGGGAAGGCGAAGGCGGTGCGCTGGACCTCGCCGACGACGCCGCCCGCCGCCAGAAAACCCCCAATTCCTACACCGCCTGGAAGGAAGTCACCCCCATCCACCGCAAAATGGTCGATGCCATCCTCTCCTCTCCCGCCCACATCGTTGCCACCATGCGCTCCAAAATGGACTACGTGCAGGAGAAGGACGCCAACGGCAGAACCCTCATCCGCAAGATTGGTCTCGCGCCGGTCCAGCGTGCCGGCATGGAATACGAATTCACCCTCGTCGGCGATATGGACCTCGACCACACCATCGTCATCAGCAAGAGTCGCTGCCCTGCCCTCGCCGACGCCGTTCAGAACCGCCCTGATAGCGCCTTCTTCACCAAATTTCGCGATTGGCTCAACGACGGCGCCCCCACCCAAACCCCGAGCCAAACACAACACACCACCATTGCCCCCACACCGAGCGCAGGGAATATCCAATCCCCAAGCGCCAGTCCGACCCCCCAAGAGTCTTCCACGCCACCCAATCTCATCTTCGGACCGGACGCCACCCTCCAATTCGCCCCCGATGATTCTTCTGCTCTCACCCTCGACGAAGCCCTCGCCGTCACTAACTCCCGCGGCACCCGCTACGGCGACCTGGACTCCAACCTCCTCAAATTCATGTCCGGCTCCCTCTACAAAGCTATGAAAGAACCTCTCAAGACGCCCGCTGAACTCGCCGAATACCAGCGCAAACTTACCGCTATCGAAACCATCCTTAACGCCCGCGCTGAATGACGCTCCCCAATCCCAGCCATCCCACCCCCAACCAACCAGCGCCCAGCAGCCCAAACTCCGCGCCCACCCAGCCCGTGCACCCCACCCAGCCCGCGTCCTCCAACTACTACCAGCGCACCTCCACGCGCGCCCCCAACGGTCTGCTGCGCTTCGCCACCCCGCAGGACCGTCAATCCGAGCAGGAGACCGCCCTCCTGCTCGGACGCCTCTGGAACTGCGAAATCAAATCCTTCGGTCTCCTTTCCCCCGTCGATTTCTTCGCTGTCCGAGAAGGTCTCCTCATCGGCGTCCTCGAGCTCAAAACCCGCACCCACGCCAGCACCACCTTCAACACCGTCTTCCTCAACCTCCGCAAATGGGGCAGCCTCATGCTCTACCACTTCGGGCTCGGCTGCCCCGCCCTCTATGTCATCCGCTTCACCGACGGTTACCGCTGGATTTCCATCACCGAAGTCGACGCCTCCAAATGGACCATCGGCGGCACCAAGACCATCGTCAAAAGCCACACCGATATCGAACCGGTCATCCTCGTCCCTGTCGACCAGATGCACCCCATCTTCACCCCGCGCGACGCGGATTTCTAACCCCAAAGGACAAACTTGGCACGCGGACGCTTCATCTCAAAATCCATCACCACCGATAGGGAAATCAACGCCCTCTCCTCGGATACCAGCCGGCTCGCCTTCACTTGGCTGCTCACCTTCGCTGATTGCGAAGGGCGCGTCACCGGCGAGCCGGACCTGCTCCTTGCCTCCCTCTTTCCCCGCCGTCAGGATATCACCCCCGACCTGCTGGAAACCTTCATTCAGGAATGGGCTTCCGCCGGCTTTATCGTCTGGTACCTCGCCCCCGACGGAGACCGCTACATCCAGTTCCTGAACTTTTCCAAGCACCAGATTGGCTTGCGCAAAGACCGTGAAGCCTTCAACCCCATCCCCGCCCCCGAAAACGCCGCGCTCCTTGCCGGTACGCTTCCGGATGAACGCCGGCAAAGCTCCGGCACAACTCCGGACCAACTCCGGAGTAACTCCGGACTTACTCCCGCAGAAGTTAAAGTTAAAGTTAAAGATAATGTTAAAGATAAAGATGAAGGAGAATATGAAGTTAAGCGCGAGCCGCTTGAGTCCGAGCGTGCTCAACCTGAGTCCAGGCGGGCTCAAACCGCACTGGACCATGCTCAGCACACGGGTGCTGAGCTCACATTGGACCATGCCCTGCACGCGGGTGCAGGGCGAACCAAAGAGAAGTTGCTCCAGCTCTACTCCGAAGAAATCGGTCCTCTCACCCCCGCCATCCGCGCCCAGCTCCTCCAAGCCCTCCAGCAATACGGCGAAGACCGCCTTACCTACGCCATCCTCGAAGCCTCCCATCATAACGTCCGCAGCTGGAAGTACATCCACGCCATCCTAACCGCCAACCCAAACTCACCCCCCGCCAAACCAACCCATCCCGCCCAGAACCCGCCCACCAACCGACCCCTCACCGCGCTCGAAGTCGTCAAAGCCGAAATGCGCCGCGTGGGCTGCGACCCCGCCGGCATCTTCAAACCCTAGGAGCCCATGACCGAAAAAGACACCCTCACCATCCTTGGCGTCCTCACCGCTGCCTACCCAAACGCCCGCATCACCCCCGAAACCGTCCGCGTCTACGTCCTCACCCTGCAGGATATTCCCCTCGACCTGCTCGAGAACGCCGCGCTCCACCTCATCACCACCAGCACCTTCTTCCCCACCGTAGCGGAGCTCCGCGACGCCTCCTACCGCATCATGTTCGGACTTCACCGCGTCCCCACCGCCGCCGAAGCGTGGAACCAGATACAGCGCCAGCGTTACCAATGCCTTGCCTACTTCATCTACAACGTCCAATCCGAAAAGCCCTCCTTTTCTCACCCCTTCGTCGAGCAGGTCATCCACGCCTTCGGGTGCCGCAACCTCACCGACCCCACCTCCGAGCCCTACATGCGCGCCAACTTCTGTAAAACCTACGACACCCTCTTGGACCGCACCCTCACGGACCTCAAAACCTTACCCATCGTCCGCGCCTTCACCAACCAAAATCAGACCACTGAGTCCAGGTGTGCTCAACTTAAGCCTGAGTGGGGTCAGCCTGAGTCCATGCGTGCTCAACACGCATTGGACCATGCCCTGCACGAGGGTGCAGAGCCTCATCCAGGCTATGCTCTTCGCAAGAGCGAAGAGCGACCACTTGACCATGCGGAGCATATGAATGCTCCGCGACCAACGCGCCATGCTCTTCGCAAGAGCGAAGAGCGGCCACTTGACCATGCCCTGCACACACGTCCAGAGCCCACAAGCCGACAGGATTTATTACCAGAATAGATATTAGGAGCCATATTGCGAGCCACCTACGAACAACTTTCACGCTTCTGCGCAGTCGGTCGCGCCCTGCGCCAGCAGTTCGATAACGACCCTGCCCTTGGCGCGCACCCCAAGCAGACAGCCGCCTACTTCAACCACATCCACGATTGCATCGTCTGCCGGCGCGCCCGCGCTGCCCTCCTCCGCGAACACGACCGCGCCAAATCCAAACGCTGAACGCCTCCCCGCCATCGTACAGTGCCTTGCACTCCAGTGCAAGGCACTCATCGCGTTTGCATTAGATTTTATCCATCGAGTGGAAATTGACCTGTATGAATCTGCAAATATCATCGCAAATCACTCATTCAAAAAAGCTCCATGCGTGTGACGGGAAATAGGTCTATTCGTCCTACTCGACTAGATTTTCTGACAATCGAACGTAAAATTTTAGGATATAATTATTGATGAGTACCTTGTACTAATTACGGTCGTTAATGTTATTTGTACCAATTACTGAAAATACTTGGTAATCAGCATTCATAGAGTTAAGTGGGAGAGATAGTATGTGTTATTGGTCTGCACTATTGATTATTGGCTTACCAGTTTATTTCTTAAGATTGGGTTATTATCAGAAAAAATTAAGTTTTACAAGGGAAATTTCGAAATTACCATCTGGATTGTACGCTCTTGGGTTTGGGTTTGGCACAATCGCATTTGTTTGGTTAATTATGATTTTAACAAATCTCGATAACCAATCTTGGCCATTCTTTTTTTTAGTCATTATATTTGCATTGCTGTCTTTCCTTTCTTTTTCGGAGAGTAATAAGAGAGTGAAACAATTAATTGCTGTATATTTTCCTGATTCGGATTCCAAGAGTTCTAGTAAAGAATAAAGGCATACTTTTCTCACCATTTGCACGTTTACCATGGGGTTGATTTAGATTCTTTTTGTTTTTCCCCCAACCTCCACTACACCTGCAAAAGACATGGGGGCACCGCTTGTGTCGGGATGACTCCCTCAACCCGACACAAACTCCACCCCCTCCGCCAAGCCATTACTCGCTGTGCGCGCGTGGGGGTCAGCCTTAAGCCCGAGCAACTTCAAGTTGCATCGAGCAATGCACTGCACAAGGGTGCAGTGCGAACATCGCGCCATGCGCTTTGCGAGGGCAAAGCGCAACACTGCACAATCGCTTGCCGGCTCAAAACGCGGTCAAACATCGCAAACTTCGACCCACTCCATATGCGCTGTTTCACCGCACAGGCAACTGCCCTGCAGGCTCCCCACCCACACCCCCACAAACCAAACGCTCAAAAATTGCCGTTTTTGAACCAACACAAAAACGGCAAATTTTTCGCGCAAATGATCGGTCGTGCCGCGCTCCTCATCGGACTGGAGCGCGGCACCACCTGAGTCCCGAGCAGTGGCGGTATCAGACCGCCCTGTGAATGCCGGAAATAGGAATTTCCGGCATGCGGCTCAGCCCGCACTGGACCATGCACTTCGCATGAGCGAAGTGCCCACACAAACGTACCTACCACAAACGCAAACCCCACGGGGCTGTAGGGCTCCAGCGGAAAAAACCCCCGCTTCGCCCTTAAGGCATCAAGTGACGGAAATTTTAAACTGTCGCCCTCCCCCTTGCCGCGGGGCACTCCCCCAAACCCTTCCCCGCACCGCCGCGTAAGTCTCCCGCCCTGAAACACTGCCAACGCCATTATCTGATTTTGCGCGCGCAAGGTAGGCGTTGGCTTAGTGTTGCAGTGGCAGTTCGTCTAAATTTCGGCGCGTGGGTATAAGGTGGCGATTTGTCGCTCCTCGGGGGATTAGGGCTTTTCGCGCAGACCCCTCAGCCCGCAATTGCCTTCGGCGCTGTCGTTCAAAATTCCGAACGTTCAGCCTTCCGCGTGCATTCGCCCGCCAGCCCCGAGTGCCGGTGCAATCCACTCACCGGCACGAGTGCGGAAAACAAGGGTTTTCCGCCGAGAGTGCAGAAAACGCGGGTTTTCTGCCGAGTACGTGTTGAGTCCGAGTGGGGTCAGCCCACATCGGACCATGCCCTTCACTTGAGTGAAGGGCGACAATCCGCTCACCGGCACGATAGGGAACCACCCTTTAGGGTTGCAGAAAACAAGGGTTTTCTGCCAAGAGTGCGTAAAACAAGGGTTTTCCGCCGAGAGTGCGGAAAACAAGGGTTTTCCGCCCAAGAGAGCAAAAACACACATCCCCCACCCACCCAAGCCAGGCGCAACTCTTTCAGCGCGCCTGGCTTCCCCCTAAAACTACTTCGAGAGCCGCGACGCGCTGTTCCAGCGCTGTTATCCTTAGTGTCCAGGCAGCCTTAAGCCCGAGCAGCTTCAAGTTGCATCGGGCAATGTCCTGCACAAAGGTGCAGGGCGACCACTGGACCATGCTCTTCGAATGGGCGAAGAGTCTCCCCCTCCCCAAACCATTCCGCCAGTGCCCGCTCATCCCCATTAAACCGGTCCATATCCACGTAATACGACCCAACCCCCACTGCCGCCCCATTCCCCTTCTCACTGTTCTGGTGAAATCTCCAAGTGCTCACCCCCTTTGGCAGCAGCGGCGGCGCGGGGAATTCCTCCGTAAACGCGGGATACGCCTTCGCCCTGTAATACTGTGCCAGCCACCATTCCACCCCCTCCGGCAGGTCCCCCACACTCAAAAACGCGTTCACCCAGCTCGCCCTGCTGTATATCAACGGATAACGCCCAGTCACCGCTTTCAACCGCTCCATCACCTTCAGCGTGCAAGCCGTAATCTTCCCTCTGCTGTTGCTCCCCTCCACCTCAAGGTCCAGCACCAGCTTGTCCTGAGTCCAAGCAGGTTCCGCTTGCACCTCCACATTTCGCAAAAAGCTGTCTGCCTGTCGAATAGGGTCATCCTCAAACCGCACCACGTGATACGCCATCCGGTAAATCCCCACCCTCTTCAATTCACTCCACGACCTTGCAAACCACTTATCCGTATACCCCCACGATATCCCCGCCCGCACCGCGCAGAACTTCACCCCCGCATGCTGAGTCCAGGCGGGGTCAGCCCGCACTGGACCATGCGCAGGACGAGGGTCCTGCGCCTTCATCTGCTCAAAATCGACTGGTTTCCCCTCTCCATACTGGTACGCGCTGATATCGATCCCAAATGCGTTTTCTGTCATAGTTTCTCCTCTGTTCCCCAACTCTATAACAGTTTCCGCGCCTCCTCCCCCCAAATCCCCTTTTTTCCCCCATTTCCTCCCTTCCACCACCCAAATCCTCCTTATACTTTCCTCATAAGGAGAACTCACCCCATGCCCATCTTCCACAGCCGCAAATTCTGGATTGCCGTCTTCGACGTCTTCATCTCGTCCCTCGCCTACTTCATCCCCAAGCTCACGGACCCCGCCCTCGCCGAGCACGTCC
>JAAYUC010000024.1 GCA_012517865.1 Chloroflexota bacterium
GGGCATGTCCAACGAAGTCGGTTTCATGAAAGTCATTTATGACGCCGGTATTAAAACCGAACTGTTTCCACTGCTGATTTTTGTGGGCGTTGGCGCGATGATAGATTTCAGCCCGCTGCTTTCCCAACCCAGCCTGGTGCTTTTGGGAGCGGCCGGCCAATTTGGTATTTACGCCACCTTGCTGCTGGCGCTTTTGCTGGGTTTTCCGCTGAATCAGGCCGCTTCCATTGGCGTCATCGGGGCAATTGACGGCCCGACGGCCATTTTTGTTGGCAGCAAGCTCGCGCCGGAAATTATTGCCCCTATCGCTGTGGCAGCTTATTCATACATGAGCCTGATTCCGATTATCCAGCCGCCCATCATGAAAATCATGACCACCCGCAAAGAGCGCCTGATACGGATGGAATACGCGCCGAAGCCGGTTTCCCGGCTGACGCTGGTCGTTTTTCCAATCATGGTCACGCTGCTGGTGGCGTTGGTCGCCCCGGATGCCGCCCCGCTGATGGCTGCGCTGATGCTGGGAAACCTGCTGCGGGAAGCGCTGGTGGTAGACCGCCTGAGCAAGATGGCTCAGAATGAACTCATCAATATCGCCACGCTCTTTTTAGGGCTCGCGATTGGTTCGACAATGACCGCGGAAAGCTTTCTCAATCTGAAGACGCTGGCAATTCTGGCATTGGGTTTGCTGGCATTTGTGATTGACACAGTGGCCGGTCTGTTATTTGGCAAGTTGATGGCCCTGATTACGCACAACAAGGTCAATCCGCTGATTGGTGCCTGCGGCATCAGCGCTTTCCCGATGGCTGGCAGACTTTCCGCGAAGATGGCGCTGGAAGAAGACCCTTCGAACTTCATTCTGATGCACGCCATGGGCTCCAACACTGCTGGTCAGCTCGGGAGCGTGATTGCGGGCGGTTTGCTGCTCGCCTTGGTGATGGGAATTCACTGATAGTTTCCATACAGAAAAAATGCCGCCTGAATGGGCGGCTTTTTTTGTGCGGCCCTCTCTCAGCGGAATCAAAAACGCGGCTGGCTGCCGCGTTCTGCACGCAAGTTGGCGCAAAAAGGCTTAATCTGCAGGTTCTGGTTTGGGCTGGGGGACGCGCAGCCTGTACCCGATGGAGCGCACCGTCAGAATGATGGCAGGGCGGTGGGGGTCTTCTTCCAGCGCCTTGCGCAGCCAGCTGATGTGAACATCCAGCGTCCGGGTGTCGCCAGTGTAGCTGGTATCCCAAACTTTTCGGAAGAGCTCCTCGCGCGGGAGCACTGTCTCGGGCTCTTCCATCATGCGCAGAAGGAGTTTGGCAAGGCGGGGGGTGAGATGCGCCTCTTTCCCGTTGCAGGTAACCATGTTGGAGCGGGTGTTGAGCAGTAACGCGCCCAGTTTATGCAAATGGCGGTTCTCGATGGTCTGGAAGGTGCGGATGCGGTTTACCAGCTTTTGAACTGTGAAGGGCAGCGTGAGCACGTTATTGGCTTCGGGCACAGCGCTTTCGTCGGGGTCTTTATTGACAATCAGCACGATTGGGCATTCGGGCAGCAGCGCGCGGAAGCGTTTGGTGATGCGCACGCCGTTGGTGCGCAGGGATGCCGCGTTGATGACGATGACAGTTGGATTTAAGTCGGAAAGAAGTGCAATGCCCTCAGCGCCGCTGGCAGCCGTGTGGACGACATACCCTTTCCGCTGCAGGTGTTTTGCGAAGGCAAAATGGTTATTTCGGGCGCCCTCAACGCAAAGTATCGATATCTGAGAGTTTTCGAGCAAAGACGCCTCAATCCTTCCTGTTACTGAGAGATAAGCACCCGCGGCCAGGGGAGATTTTGAGGGAACAATGTCAAAACAAAAGCATATATCATCCATTGCCCCCGAAACCCGCGCTTGCCGGTCGGGATATGCCTATTGGGTATTCATCATAAAATTATTATAGCCGAAAGTTCCCGCGTTGGGTGTACGAGAAATGAGCCCATCAAAAGTCAAGTACGGCAGGCCTTTGGCTGGTAAAATTGAAAGCAGGTGCCCGGCGTGATAAAATCATTTTATAGAGCTGATTTCTTTTACAGCTGGCGGTAGGTTCCAATGAAAAAAATGCGAGAATGTTTGATTTCAAGTGTGAGGGTAAGCCTTATCAACCAGGATCGAATTGTGGTACTTAAAGATAAGGAACAGGAAAGGTACCTGCCTATTTGGATTGGCCTGTACGAGTTTGAAGCCATTACCATTGTTTTGCATAAGATTGAAACTGCCCGTCCCTTAACACACGACCTGATGAAGAATTTGATTGGCACTTTGGATGCCCGCCTGCTCTCTGTGGAAATTACCGCTCTGGAATCCGACACATTCTATGCCAACCTGGTACTGGAGCAGGGCGGCACGCAAAAACGGCTGGACTGCCGTCCTTCGGATGCGCTCGCGCTGGTGGTGCGGACCGGCGTCCCAATTTTTGTGGATGAGGATGTGCTGGACCGGGCGGGGGTAATTCCGGAAGTGGAAATCCACGTGGAAGAAGGCGTTTCTGAAGCCAACGGCGAAGCGCCCGGAGACCTTTCCGTATTTGAAGAATTCTTCAACAAACTTGACAATGAGGATAAAGACCAGCCAAAGCCTGAGAGCGGCGAAGATGGTCCTGACCCCGTTCCCTGAGAGATGATTTTCTTCCTCCCAGACTGCTTTAACACGGGCGGAGATTTGGAGTGCGAATGAGCGATCAAGACTATAACTCCGGCGGCGTCGGAGACGCAGGTGCCAACCAGTTATTCGACCGGGCGATGGAAGAAGCGCTGATTGGCGCGGTGCTGATTACCCCTGTGGTCTATCTGGATGTTTCGTCCATTCTCCAGGCGGACGATTTTTATTACCGCAGCCACCAATGGATTTGGCAGGCTTTCCAGAGCCTCTACTCCAGCGACCCAACCTTTGACCTGCTGACAGTCAAGCAGGAACTGGAAGCGCAGGGTCATCTGGAAGAAATTGGCGGCGTGGAGTACCTGGCCAGCCTGGCGAATCAGGTGCCGTCTTCCTTACACGCTGAAGCATACGCGCGCAATATCAACGCGCTGGCGGCCCGCAGGCGCCTGCTGACAGCCGCTAATGAGGTCGCGAAACTGGCCTACCGCAAAGATATTAACGTGGACACGGTCATCGACCAGGCCGAACAGTCCATCTTTGGGGTCAGCCAGGAACGCTACAAACACGACCTTGTGCCCATCAGCAGCGTTGTGGGGGATTATCTGGACCGACTGTCCGAGATGAGCCTGCAAACAGGCGCTGTCTCGGGTTTGGAAACCGGGCTTAAATCCGTCGACGCGGTGCTGGATGGGCTGCAGAAATCCGATTTTATCATCGTGGCAGGCCGACCGGGACAGGGCAAGACCGGCTTTCTGATTGGCATTGCCAAGCATGTCGGGCTGCAGTTGAAAAGGAATGTGGCTGTGTTCTCATTGGAAATGTCCTCCGAACAGCTACTGCAGCGTTTGCTGGCGCAGGCGACCGATATTGATTCGCAGAAGCTGCGGTCCGCCAGGCTTTCGGACGAAGAGATGAACCGCTCGGTGAGAGCGCTGGAAGTGCTATCCGAAGCGAATATTTTTATCGACGACACCCCGGCGATTACCCCGCTGCAAATGCGCACAAAATGCCGCCGTCTGCAAATGGAATACGGGCTGGATTTGATAATCGTCGATTATTTGCAGCTGATGTCCGCGGAAGTGAAAACTGACAACCGCGTGCAGGAAGTCTCGTATATCTCGCGCTACCTGAAGGTGCTGGCGCGCGAACTGCGGGTGCCTGTGCTGGCAGCCGCGCAGCTTTCCCGCGCGGTGGAATCCCGGCCCGACAGGCAGCCCGTGCTCTCGGACCTGCGCGAATCCGGCAGTCTGGAGCAGGACGCTGACATCGTTATGTTCATCAACCAACCCAATGCCGAGGAAAGCAGTCCCTTCCACACAATTGCCAAGCTGGCAATTGCCAAACACCGCAACGGCCCCACCCATCCGGGCATTGAACTGATTTTCCAGAAACGTCTGGCCATGTTCCGCGACCAGTATTACGGCGCGGTGCCGGATTAAGCGGGGCGGAAATGAGCGCGCCTCTTTCCTCCAGCGGATTTGGGAACGACCCCGCGGCTGCCTGGTACCTGCCCGCGGACCTGCTGGAACGCGCCGCGGAACGCGCCCTGCCGGCGGAGGTGATTCTGGTGCTGCTGGCCTATTTCAAGCTTTTGGGCCGTCCCGAGGACGGCAATCAGGCTGTCCGCAAGGAAGCCCTGGCGGAAGCCTTAGGCGGTAGCGTTTTTGGGCCGGACAAAGACCGCGCGGACGGCGCGTTGGAGCAAACATTGAAGGCGGGGTTTCTGCTCTCATTTGAAAATGTTCTCCTTGCCAATACCCCAAATGGCAGGGACCTGCTCCTGAAACTTCAAAACGGGGAGGTGACCTCCGCGCAGTTGAAAGTGGTAAGCCAGCTGCCCGCGCCCGAGCGGCCGAACATCTTCCGGCTGTACGAGGCGAATATTGGTCCGCTGACCCCAATGATGGCTGAAATGCTGAAGGAAGACGCGCGGGAATACCCTCCGCAGTGGATTGAAGATGCCGTCGGCGAAGCGGTCGAGAGGAATATCCGCAACTGGCGTTACGTGCGGGCAATCCTGAAAACCTGGAAGGAAAAAGGACGTGAAGATAGAAGCAAACCGACTGAAGGATATCTTGAAAAATATCGAAAGCTCTATGAAGAGCAGAAGCGGAGAAGACGCCGTGAGTGATAACCTTCAGACAACACCTTATTCAGATTTCAGCGGCGACCCAAATTGCCCGTACTGCGGAGGCTCCGGGTTTGTAAGGCGCGACGTTCCGTTTGGTCATCCGGATTTTGGCAAGCTTGCCATTTGCACCTGCCGGGCAAAGGAACTGGCGGCAGCACGCCAAAAGCAGCTCTACGCGCTCAGCAAGCTGGGCGCGCTGCAGGAAAAAAGCTTCGAAAACTTCCAGCCGCGCGGTCGGGTTGGGCTGGCGGCACAGCAGGCGGATTCGCTCGAACAGGCGTTTAACAGCGCTGTGCACTTTGCGGGGACGCTGCAAGGCTGGCTTCTGCTGCTTGGGCGTTTCGGCTGCGGGAAGACGCACCTGGCAGCCGCCATAGCCAATAAGGCCGTTTCCCTGGGAATTGAAACCCTTTTTCTGACTGTCCCAGACCTGCTGGACTGGCTGCGATTTTCATATTCCGACGACAGTTCCACCTCCTTTGAGGAACGCTTTGAGCATATCCGCGATGTGCCGCTTTTGGTGCTGGATGATTTTGGCACGCAGAACGCCACAGCCTGGGCGCAGGAGAAACTTTTCCAAATTTTGAACTACCGCTACATCAACCATCTCGCGACGGTGATAACCAGCAATAATCCACTGAACAGTTTTGAAGGGCGCATAAGGTCCCGCCTGATGGACCCGGAACTGGTCACCCGCGTGGAGATTATGGCAACGGATTACCGCAACCCGGCGGATGATATTGGGCACCCCGAGCTTTCCTGCCTGAACCTGCACGCCCGCAAGACCTTTGAAAGCTTCAGTCTGCGGCGGGATGACCCCATGCCTTCCGCGGACCGCGCCACGCTCAAAGAAGCACTCGAAACCGCCCAGGCTTTTGCGCGCGACCCGCAGGGCTGGCTGGTTTTCGTTGGACCTTACGGCTGCGGGAAGACCCATCTGGCCGCGGCCATCGGCAACTACCTGGCCCGCCAGGGCAACCCGCCCTTGATGGTGGTTGTGCCTGATTTGCTTGACCACTTGCGCGCCGCCTACGCCCCAAACAGCCCGGTAAGCATTGACCAGCGCTTTGAGGAAATCCGCAGCGCGCGCCTGTTGATTTTGGATGACCTGGGCACGCAGTCGGCCACACCCTGGGCGCGGGAAAAGATTTATCAGCTTTTCAACTACCGCTACAACGCAGAACTTCCCACGGTGATTACCACCGCGAACGCGCCTGGCGAGATGGACCCGCGCCTGCAAAGCCGGCTGTCGGACAGCCGCCTGTGCAAAATCGTTATCATGAGCGCGCCCAGTTACACTGGCTCCGGAAAAAGCCAGGGAACCAGGTCGCTTCGATAAGAAGGGGCTTAAAGGCGAATAATCCGGCGCGAAAGCCTGCCAGCTGTGGTTTTTTACGAGCCGTGAAACCTGGACGGTACGGCTGAGAATCCTTCAGATGGTTTGGCGCAGGGGGTTATCTGAGGGAGAACCTGGCACGCAGGCAGAAAATTCTGGTTTGTGTTATGATTGCCGCGCGAAAAAACGAAACCAGAAACCTGCGTCACGCAGGCTGTTCTATGTTAAAAGTGAGATATATGGAAAAAATTATCCGGGAAGTGCCCAATCATTTTAATCTTCCTTACCGCCTGAAGCGCCTGGCAGACCTGGCGCACAACCTGTGGTGGGTTTGGAATCCCGAAGCCGCGCGCCTGTTCAAAGATATCGACCCGCTCGGCTGGGATAACTGCAATCACAACCCCATCGTCTTTTTGCGCACCGTTGAGCCTGCCGCGCTGGAAAGCCTGACCAAAGACCGCTATTTTCTTGACCGCTACGACCGGATTGTGCGTGAATTTGATTATTACATAAAGACAGGCAAAACCTGGTACGCGCAAAACTACCCGCAGCTCTTGGATGATGAAATCGCGTATTTCTCGTTTGAATACGGGCTGCATGAATCGCTGATGGTTTATGCAGGCGGTCTGGGTGTGCTTTCTGGCGACCATCTTAAGGAAGCCAGCGACCTGGGCATCCCCTTGGTGGCAGTGGGTTTTCTTTACACCTACGGCTACTTCTCCCAAAAGATTACCGAAGACGGCTGGCAGGAAGCCCGCCACGTTCATATTGTCTACGAAGACCTGCCCCTCGTGGCGCTGTACGATGAAAATCACGAGCCGATAAAAATCTCCATCGACTTGCCCGGCCGCAAAGTGTACGCGCGCCTGTACGAGTTGAATGTCGGGCGGGTGACTTTGGTGCTGCTGCAGACCAACATCCCTGAAAATAACGCGCAAGATCGGCAGCTTACCGACCGCCTCTACATCAGCGACCCTGAACTGCGCATCTCCCAGGAAATTCTGCTGGGCATTGGCGGCTTACGCGCGCTGCAGAGGTTGGGGCACAACGCCACCATCTACCATATGAACGAAGGGCATTCAGCCTTCCTCACCCTGGAACGTGTTTCGCAGTTGATGCAGGCGGGCAAAACATACGAAGAAGCGGTAGACCAGGTGAAGCGCTCCAGCATTTTCACCACCCACACGCCGGTTCCCGCGGGCAACGATGAGTTCCCTCTCTGGCTGATTGACAAGTACTTCTCCGGGTATTGGCCGCAGCTTGGGCTAAACCGCGATCAGTTCATGAATATCGCGTTCGTGCGCCAGGAATGGGGCGGCGAGGCTTTCAGCATGCCGGTGCTGGCTCTCAAACTCTCCAATTACCGCAACGCCGTTTCAAAGATTCACGGCGACGTCTCCCGGCACATGTGGCACCAGCTCTGGCCGGATACGCCGGTGGATGAAGTGCCGATTACCCACATCACAAACGGCGTGCACACCGGCACGTGGCTCGCGCGGCGTTTCGCGCTGCTGTTTAACCGCTACTTCGGCCCGAATTGGAAAGAGCGCATCGATGACCCGGAGCTGTGGAAGCGGATTGATGAGATTCCGGACGAGGAGATTTGGCGCGTCCGCCAGCACCTCAAACGAAAACTGGTCGCGTATATGGTCAGCCGGGCGCGCGCGCAGTGGAAAACGACTGTGGTGCACCCTGTGCAGACCGTCGCCAGCGGCGTGCTGCTGAACCCGTACGCGCTTACCATTGGTTTTGCCCGCCGTTTTGCTACCTATAAGCGCGCGAATCTGCTCTTCAGAGATGTGGAACGCCTGCAGCGCATTGTCTGTAACGAACGCAAACCCGTGCAAATAATCTTCGCGGGCAAAGCGCACCCTGCTGACGAGCCCGGCAAGCTTCTCATCCAGGAAGTTTACCGGCATGTCAAGGACGCGCGTTTTGGCGGCCGGCTGGTCTTTTTGGACGATTATGACATGGACATGGCGCGTTATCTGGTGCAGGGCGTGGACGTCTGGCTGAATACTCCCCGCCGCCCGCGCGAGGCTTCTGGCACCAGCGGCGAAAAGGCCGCGCTGAACGGCACGCTGAACTTCTCCGTGCTGGATGGTTGGTGGGCGGAAGGCTACAACGGCCAGAACGGCTGGGCTATCGGTGATTACACCGAGTACGCCGATATGGACCAGCAGGACAACGCTGACGCGGCCAGCCTGTACGACACGCTGGAAAATGAAATTGTGCCGCTCTACTACACCAAGCGCTCCGCCGACGGCTTGCCGGGCGACTGGATTGGGCGCATCAAGGAGAGCATCAAAACCCTCGCGCCGCGCTTCTCGATGACCCGCATGCTGAAGGAATACATTACCAACCTGTATATCCCTGCCATAAACTCGGCCAAAGAACCTGAACAAGGTTAGAACGATAATAGGAAGTTGTAGGTCATGGATTTTTTACTAAATCTTTCCCCAGTCCTTGGCGCGCTGCTGATTTTCTTCTTGCGGCTGATCAACTACACCATGGATACTTTGCGCATCATGCTGACGATGCGCAACAAAAAGCTGCTTTCATGGATACTTGGGTTTTTTGAATCCATCCTGTTTGTCGTGGTGATGGGTGCTGTGCTGGATGACCTGGATAACCCCCTCAAGGTGATTGCGTATGCCGGCGGCTTTGCCACCGGTAACGTGGTGGGTATGATCATTGAGAAACGGCTTGCCATTGGTTACTCGCATATCAGTATCATCAGCCGCGGAAAGGGCAGAGAAATAGCCGAGGCGCTGCGGGCGCACGATTTTGCCGTGACGGAAATCCCGGCCTTTGGGAGGGACGGCAGAGTTACCCTGCTCAACTGCTCCGTACAGCGCAAACTGGCCGCTGATGTGGAACGTGTGGCGCTGGAACAGGACCCCGAGGCCTTTATCACCATCGAAGACGTCATCCCTCGCCAGCGCGGCTATTGGGGCAGAACCGGTGTCAACCGTTAGGCGGCGTTCCACCAGCTACCCATGCATGCACTGATTGGCGCGCTCATCTTTGATTTTGACGGCCTCATCCTGGATACGGAGAGCCCGGAAATGGAAATCTGGGCCCGGCTCTTTTCGCAGGCCGGCGGAAGCTTTGATTATCAGGCTTACCTCGGCACCATCGGCACCTATGCCAATGCCAGCTACCAGCCCGACGTCGAACTGGCAAAACTGATGGACCACGGCACGAACCCCCGTCAGCTGGTGGAGCGCGTCCGCAAGGAATCGGCGGAACGGGTCGCGCAGCAGCCCCCGCTGCCCGGTGTTCCGGAGCTTATCAGGACGGCGCGGGCGGCAGGTCTGCGGCTGGCAGTTGGTTCCAGTTCGCCTGCCGCCTGGGTGCGCGGTCATTTGCGCCGGCTGGGCTTGATAGAAAATTTTGAAACCATCGTGACCTTTGACGACGTGACTGAAAGCAAACCTTCTCCGGAAATCTTTCTGACAGTTCTCGCCCGGCTGAATGTAAACGCGGAACAGGCGCTGGTGCTGGAAGATTCCCAGAATGGAGTTTTGGCGGCAAAGCGCGCTGGCATCCGGGTGGCGGCCGTGCCCAACGGCGTCACTGCCGGCCAGGATTTTTCTCTGGCAGATGAGGTGCTGGCATCATTGGAAAACCTGGACCTGGAAAAGTATTTTCCTCGCGTAAACTGACGCGTCAGGATTTTTCTCATCACCAGGCGGCGCCTCGCGGTAAGCCGCTTTTTTGTTCGCGCCGGCCCCTAAGAATCGCCCTCAGGCTTGCGAAAGCCCGCATCATCTGGCAGCAAAAGTAAACCAGCAGGGCGTCCGGGCGCTTTGAAGGTTTCCAGGGCCGCAATCTGCTATAATCTGCGGCATGAAAGTGCTCGTTGTCGGTGGAACAGGTTTTTTAGGCTATCACACCACGCTCAGGCTTCTTGCGCTTGGGCATGAGGTCAGCGTGCTGGCGCGGCCGCCTTTGCCCTCTCAGGATTTGCTGCCGCCTGGCGTGCCACTGGCGCTTGCCGACCTGGACAGCATGCCCGATGAGGAACTGGCGCGGCTGCTGCAAGGGAAAGACGGCCTCATCTTCGCGGCCGGCGTGGATGACCGGGTTGTCCCGAGACGTCCCGCTTACCCGTTTTTCTACCAGGGTAATGTGGCTGCGACGGAAAGGCTGATGCGCCTGGCAGCGCAGGCCGGCCTGAAAAGGGCGGTGGTTTTCAGCTCGTACTTCCTCGAGTTTGAGCGCCGCTGGCCGGAACTGCGCCTTGCGGAGAGGCATCCCTACATCCGCAGCCGACTGGAACAGGAAAAAGCCGCTCTGACCGCCGCTGGCAGCCAGCTTGCGGTGAATTTTTTGCTCCTGCCCTACATTTTTGGCTCCATGCCCGGCCGGGCTCCGCTGTGGAAACCCCTGATTGCTTATCTGAACAGCTGGCTGCCCTGGGTGTTTTATCCTGCGGGCGGCAGCGCCATGGTTTCGGTGAATGAGGTCGCGGAGGCGGCTGCAAGGGCGTTGGAAAGAGGGCGCGCTGGCGCGCGCTACCCGGTGTGCGCCGAAAACCTGACCTGGCAGGACTTTCTGCGGCGCCTGGGCAAAGCGCTGGGAAAACCCAAGCCCATCGTCACCCTGCCAAAAGGGCTGGTAAAGGCTGGCGCCTGGCTTATCTCGCTGGGGCACCGCCTGCGTGGCCGGGAAAGCGGCCTGGACCTGGTGCCATTTGTTGAACTTCAGACCCGACTGGCCTTTTTGGACCCGGATTACTCTGCCGTTGAACTGGGATATACCCACACAGAGCTTGAGCCTGATTTTGTGAACACAGTGCGGGCTTCTTTGCCCACCATGAAGGAAGACAATGTACCCAAACAGACCTCCATCTCCTTTTGACCCGCGCGGAACAAAAATTGCCTATTTGGTGCTCGCGGCCGCTGCCAATATTGCCGCGGCGTTGGCGTTTTTCAGCCTGGTGGATTGGTTAATGCTCACCTACGGCGACCTGATGACCGGCATCGACACCACTCTGATGCTGGGGATGTTCCTGAGCTCTCTGATGATAGGTTATCTGATGAGCCAGCTCGCGGCGGACGGCCGGGGAGTGACTTACGGCGTGTACGGCGGGCTGGCCGGTCTGGTGCTCTCGGCGCTGCGCATCTGGAGCAGTTCGCTGCTGCTGGCGGCGTTGGTGGGCCTGGTCTGCGTTTTGGGCGGTTATAACGGCGGAATGCTGGGGGAGGGCGTCCGCCGCATGCGCGCGAAAAACAAGAGGAAAAGCTGAACAGCTGAAGAGATGGGGCCGCGCGACGAAACAGCCAGACCCCGAACAAAGCGCAAAACTCTAACTTAAGGGCTGATTCCCAGGTTTTTCCTGGCTGGTCGGCAGCCAGGGCATTTGCGGACCTTGAACGCCCAGCAATTCAGCCAGCGCGGCACGCACTGCCTGGCGGTCATCCCACGGATATTCCGTCTTCTCAAAGCACATGGACTGCTCGTGCCCTTTCCCGCACACAATCACCAGGTCGCCAGGAAGGGCGGTCCGCACAGCCGCGCGAATCGCCTCGCCGCGGTCGGGCACGCGCCAGAAGTTCGCGCCCTCGCGCCCGCCGGCTTCCACGGCCGCCTCGGCCATATCTTGCAGGATGGCGTCCAGCGATTCCGTGCGCGGGTCTTCGGCCGTGAGAAAGGTCAGGTCTGCCTGACGGATGGAGACAGCCGGCATCATCTTGCGTTTTTCGCGGTCGCGCAGGCCGGCGGAGCCGAAAACGGCAATCAGACGGCCTCGCGTCTGGCCTCGCGCGGTTTCGAGCGCGCGCGAGAGCGCGTTGGGGGTATGCGCGAAATCCACAATCGCGCTGAAGGGCTGCCCCAGGTCGATGCGTTCCATGCGGCCAGGCACGCCTGGCATGCTTGCCAGGGCTCGTACGGCTGTTTCGGCCGGCACGCCCAGCAGGTTCACGCACAGGCCCAAAGCTGCCAGGCTGTTGGAGACATTGTAAATGCCGGTCATGGGCGTGCGCACGCGCAGGGTTTTTTCCTTCCCAAAGCGGCAGGTAAAAGCCAGCTCCTCGGGTTGGTTGTCAATCTCATCTGCCCACAGGTCTGCTTCGTTCAGCATGCTGTAGCTGACCTGGCGGGCGGGGGAAACGCGCTTGAGATAAGCGTAGGATTGGTCATCTTTGTTCAGGACGGCCGCGCGCAGGTTGCCGACGCGTTTGCGCGGGGTCTGGGCCAGGCTTTCGAACAGCAGGCCTTTGGCGCGCAGGTAGTTCTCGTACGAACCGTGATAGTCCAGATGTTCGTGGGTCACGTTGGTGATTACAGCGGCGTCAAAATCGCAGGCGGTTACCCGCCCCTGCACCAAACCGTGTGAAGTTGTCTCCAGCACGCAGTGCGTCAGGCCCGCGCGCACCATCTCGGCCAGGTAGCCCTGGATATCAGGGGCTTCCGGGGTGGTGACGTGGAAGCCGGTGTCCAGCACGCGCTCGCCTATCTGGGCGCTGACAGTGGAAATCATCCCGACGCGGATGCCGGCGCAGCGCAGGATGTGATAAATCATGGAAGTTGTGGTGGTCTTGCCGTCGGTGCCCGTCACGCCAATCATGCGCAGCTTGCGCGCCGGGAAGTCGTGCAGGGCGGCAGCCAGATAAGCGACGGCCGCGTGGATATCCCCATCGATTTGAATATAGGGGACGGCCAACCCTGCCGGAGCCGGCAGCGAGCCCATTACAGCCGCCGCGCCGTTGGCAAGAGCCTGCGGGATGTAATCGTAGCCGTTCGCGCTCTCGCCTTTGATGGCGGCAAAAAGCCAGCCCGGGCGCACCCGGCGTGAATCCATACTGACGCCAAGAATGCGCGCGTCCGGAATCGCTCCCGAGGAAAAGGCGGGCATGCGTTTGAACAAAGATTTGAGATTTCTTCCGCGCGGTTCGCTCATACAACCTCGGGATGAGTTTAACCGAAAATTGGAAAAACTGCAGCGTCAGAAAGGATTTGAAGCAAACAGAGAGACATTTACCTGGACGGCCACGATAAGAATACGCGGAAAACGGCGTTTTCAGTGGTAAAATAATTGGGAAAAACGGGGCGGTGGCGGAATAGGCAGACGCAACGGACTTAAAATCCGTCGGTGGAGACACTGTGTGGGTTCGACCCCCACCCGCCCTATGAAGAAAGGAATTCCACCACTAGATACGGTGGTTATCTAGGGAAATCCTCCAAACAATCCTAAATGTGCCCATGTTTTTCAGAGCTCCGGAAAGGGATCTGGAAAACATGTTTGGTTTAACGCAACGGACTTCACAAATATTGGTGGGGGAATACACGCTCAGAAATGTGATTGAAGGTTTCCTCAGGGACAGGAAAGCTTCTAATCTCTCACCAAGAACGCTCGGGTTTTACAGAGAAAAGCTAATGAAGTTTGAGTCCTATTGCCGAGAGCGCAATATCTGGACCGTGGATGTGCTGAACGCTGACATTATTCGCTCCTATATGCTGTATATGGCTGAGGTCAGGGGGAACAATAAGGGGAATGTGCACAGCTTTTACCGCAGCATCCGCGCATTATTGTATTGGTTTGAGAACGAGTATGAGCCGGAAGGATGGAAGAACCCCATCAAGAAGGTCAAGGCTCCAAAACAATCCCAGGAGATTATTGAACCTGCTGGTATTGATGTCATCAGCGCGATGCTGGCGACCTGTCAGAGTGAGAACTTCTTTGATGACAGGGACAGGGCGATGTTGCTCGCTTTGCTTGATTTGGGAGCAAGAGCGCAGGAATTCCTAAATCTTGATATTACTGACCTTGACGAAAGTGGAGCGGTAATCATCGCGCATGGGAAGGGAGATAAGCCAAGGATGGTGTACCTTGGGAAGAAGAGCAGAAAGGCAATCCGAAAATACCTGAAACAACGAACAGATGTTACACCCGCATTATGGATTGCCAGGACGGGAGATAGGTTGAGTTACGGTGGGTTGAGGGAAATGATAGAAAAACGGGCCAGATTGGCCGGCGTGAAAGCACCGGCTATTCATGGGTTTAGAAGGCAGTTTGCGTTGACGATGCTGCGGAATGATGTGGATGTTTTCAGCTTACAGAGACTGCTGGGGCACACCAGTTTGGCGGTTTTGAGGCAGTACTTGGCACAGAATGATGAGGATACCAGACAGGCACATTTGAAGGGGTCGCCAGTAGACCATGTTCTTTAGAATTCGGGGGCATGCGGACTTGCAGGTGCTGCGCAGGTACCTGGCGCAGAC
>JAAYUC010000025.1 GCA_012517865.1 Chloroflexota bacterium
CGGGCACGTGGCGAATGATTTGCTGCTGAAGCCAGGCATCTCGAGGATTTCTGCGGAACCAGATTATCTTCCGCTCGCTCCGGGCAGATATTATGTGAACCTTTGGGTAGGCTCCGGCCGCATTATTTACGATTGGATTCCGGAAGCCATGTCTTTTGATGTGGAGCCGGGAGGGTTTGATGAGGGAGTATTGATTGACAACCGCGGCTACCCGGTGGTTATCAATGCAAGGTGGAATAATTGTTAATCTTTTTGTTCCACAACTTACTGATCCGGAAACCATACTGCATACTGATATATTTCTTTTTGTAGATTGATACACATGACAACCAAAAAAAACAGCGAATTTATCAACCGCGTTCGCATCTATATGCAAAAAAACAACACTACTTTCGTATTCCTGGGAATTGTATTAGTTGTTAGTTACGGCTTCGAACTATTCAACATTAACCTTACCATAGACGAGGAACTCGCAGCTCTACACACACAAATTAATCCGGGATTCATCAGCAGCGGAAGATGGGGCTTGTATCTTCTGACAAAAATATTCTTCCCAAAACAAGTTATTCCTATTATCCCACTACTTTTCACACTGTTCAGTCATTCTATTAGCATTTTATTACTTCTAAAAATATTCGAAATAGAAAACCAAACAACAAGGACGATACTGACTTTGTTTGGGCTTGGTTGGCCAGGCTTGGCGTACATCTATTCTTTCTCTTTTGTAAACTTTGCTATCGGCTTTGGTTTCCTATGCATCGCGCTCAGTTTATTTGTTCTCCTCAAATCTAAAAGGCGCCTGAAATTCCTTGCGGCCTTGCCAATTGCCCTGGTGTTTTCAATTTACCAACCTCTCATACAGCCCTTGGTGATGGTGTTCATTTTCTTTGCGTTATTCCGCTGGCATGAAGAACACAAAAACCTGCCTCGGTTTTTCCTTTCCTCACTGCTAGTATTAGGGCTCGGTTATGCTCTCTACTACGCCGTGCAGCAGCTCTTCTTGTTTGCTTTCAATGCGCAATCCTCGGATTACGTTTCACACTATTTCAATCTTTCAGGGCTTTTCCAAAATCTCGGCTGGTATCTCCAGAAGCTGGCCAGGCTGGCATATAACATCTTCATTGGCGACAGCAGTTTTTACGGCCTCGCTATCAGATCTCTTCCGCTTTTCCTCTTGTTTGCAGGCATTCTCATTCTCTTTACACGCTATAAAAACCGGACAAAACTTGGAGACTTCCTCCTATTCCTTGGTCTCCTGGTTGTCTTTTCCATTCTTCCTTTCATCGGTGGAATCCTGACCAAAGGCTACATCCCATACCGCTCCCTTTTAGGCGTGCCAATCTTTCTGATGGGTTGGGCTGCGCTGTCCCTAAAATATGCCAGCCATAAAGCGAAAATTGTTCTGGGAGTTTTGGCTGCGTTTACACTTTTTCAGTTTTCCGTTTCAACCAATCACCTGTTCGCGTCATCCGCTTTTGCGTATGAGGAAGACAAACTGCTTGCGTACCAACTTGTCACGAGAATTGAAGAAGAGAAAATAAAAGCGTCAGCAGAGAATATTCGATATTTGGAAATGATCGGATATATGGATCGTACTTTGACGCCGTTGGTATCAAGGATAGAAAACATTGGCGCGTCATTCTTTGGTTGGGATGAGGGGAATTCTTTAAGAGCAGTCAGTTTTCTAAAAGTTTTAGGATATACCAGTCTGGATGCGCTTCCGTCCGAACGAAGAGCCGATTACATCGAATACGGCATGAGTATGGCCACCTGGCCAAAGGCAGGAAGTGTCATCGTAGTCGATGATGTAGTGTTAGTTAAATTCAGCCCCTATTCCCCGACACAAATCAAAACCATCTGTAAAACTGCAAGTGAACAAAACCTGCCAAATGATTTTTGTCCCAACCCTTGAGCTAAGTTTTTGAACATCCTCTTTCTCATCCATCACCCAGAACTGCACGGCTCCAATCGCTCCCTGCTGGACCTTAGCGAAGGCTTGCGCGCTTTTGAGGTCTCGCCATTTTTCGTCCTCCCCGCGCAGGGCAGCCTGTCTGCGCTCCTTGAACAAATGCAGTTCCCCTTTGCCGTCCTGCCTGTTCCGTACTGGCTTTCCAACAAGAAGCTGACACTCGCCCAAAAATTGAACCTCCGTAAAGAAATCCGCCAGAGCTCGGAACAGCTGCTCGGCCTTATCCGCGAACGCGGCATTGACCTGGTCTATACAAACACCTCTGCTTCTCCGGCCGGCGCGCTGGCAGCCCGCAAGGCCGGCATCCCGCACGTCTGGCACCTTCGTGAAGGTTTCTGGCCGGACTTTCATCTAAAGCCAATACTTACCCACAAGCACGTGTCAAAGTTTATCCTGCGCGCTGGTGAGGTGATCTGCAATTCCAGGGATGTGTTGCGAAGTCATTTTGGCACCTCAGGACGGAGCGCCCACGTTGTGTACAACGGCGTCGGCACTCAGGCCCAGTTCGAGCAGCGCCTGCGCGCCAGCTGCAGCACCCCGCGCCCGGACGTCTTCACATTAATCCTTCCCAGCGTCCTCACCCCGCAAAAAGGGCAGGAGCACGCCATCCGCGCCCTGGCCGCCTTGCGAACGCAGGGCATCCCGGCCCGGCTGGTCCTCGCCGGCGGGGGAAAGCCAGACTACCTTGAATACCTGAAATCACTCGCGGCCGGATTGGGCGTGCAGGATTTAGTCAGCTTTGTTGGATTCACCGCCGACCCCTTTCCGCTCTACTACCAGGCGGACTGCGCGCTGGTCTGTTCGGACTACGAAGCCCTCAGCCGTGTAGCACTGGAGGCGATGTCTTGCGCGCTGCCTGTGATTGGCAAAAACAGCGGCGGCACGCCTGAAATCATCGTGAATGGCGAGACCGGCTATCTCTACAATACACCCGAAGAACTGGCCGGGCGGATGGGTGAACTTGCCCGGGACCGCTCCCTCAGCCGCCGGATGGGGCAGGCCGGCTGGGAACGCGCCCGCGAGCAGTTCAGCATCGAAAAATGCGCCGCCAGCGTCTACCAGGTAATCCAATCGGTGATGAGCAAAGCATGACCCGACCGCGCCTGATTGCCTACTACCTGCCGCAGTACCACCCCATCCCCGAAAACGACGCCTGGTGGGGAGAAGGCTTTACCGAATGGACCAACGTCCGTAAAGCCCGGCCGCTTTTCCGCGGGCACTGCCAGCCGCGCATTCCCACCGACCTGGGATACTACAACCTGCTCGATCCCGCGGTGCGGGAGGCGCAGGCAGACCTGGCCCAAAAGGCCGGCATTGAGGGCTTTTGCTACTGGCATTATTGGTTTGGCGGCAAGCAGCTGCTGGAGCGCCCTTTCAACGAAGTGCTGGCCAGCGGCAAACCCGAATTCCCCTTCTGCCTGGCCTGGGCAAACCAGTCCTGGACGGGCATCTGGCACGGTGAGCCCGAACGCGTGCTGATTGAACAGACCTACCCTGGTGAAAAAGACCACATCGCGCATTTTCAGGCCCTTCTGCCGGCCTTTCGCGACCAGCGCTACATTCGGGTGGAAGGCCGCCCCCTGTTCCTGGTCTTTCAACCCTCCGACCTGGACGGCGACTGGGTGGAGCTCTGGCGGGGATTGGCCAGGTCAGCCGGCCTTGAACCCCTGTTCCTGTGCGGGATTGTTAAAAACGAACAGGAAGCCAGGCGCATCAGCGAGATTGGATTCGACGCGTGCACACTCTCCCGCACCAATGGACGCGGCATAAAACTAAAAGGCCTGCGCGAGCGCCTGAGCAGGTTAATAGGGCTTCAGGCGGCAAGCCGCCTGTATCAAAACGTTCTCAGGCAGCCCTTTCATGTTTACGACTATGAAGATGTTCTGCCCTTCCCAGATTTGCCTCAGCCGCAGCCGCTCGATTTTTATCCCTGCGTGATGCCCGGATGGGATAACACGCCGCGCACCGGAGTCAATGGGCACGTGTTCCTGAACCCCACACCGGCCAGATTTCAAGACCACCTGCGCCAGGCCATCGTGCGCGTTCAGGGATACCCTCAAGAGCACCAGTTTGTCATTCTGAAATCGTGGAACGAGTGGGCGGAAGGCAACACCCTTGAGCCCGACCTGCGATACGGCACGGCTTTTCTGAAGGCAATCAGCCGGGAAATATCCCAATGGGAGTGAACATGGAAAGCAGTTTCGCGGTCAGCGTTGTAATTCCAGTGTATAACGCCGCCGCTTTTGTGACCCAGGCGGTAGAATCCGCGCTTGCCCAGCCCGAAGTGCACGAGGTAATTCTCGTGGAGGACTGCTCCCCGGATGACAGCCTGGCCGTTTGCGAGCGATTGGCGGACGCGCACCCAGAGGTGAAGTTACTTCAGCACCCAGGCGGCATCAACCGCGGGGCAGGGCCTTCCCGCAACCTGGGCATACGCTCCAGCGCCTGTCCGTACATTGCCTTTCTGGACGCGGACGACTTCTACCTCCCCGGCCGCTTTGCCTCTGCCCACGCTGTTTTTGAGCGGCACGCGGATTGCGACGGCGTGTATGACGCGGTGGGGATGTACTACGAAGATGAAGCCGCCCGGCAGCGCTGGCAAGCACACAGCATCACCGCTGAGGGCGTCACTGCCCCAATCCCAGGGATTGAGCCGTCAGATTTGTTCAGGCTGCTCATCAAGGGCGGATATGGGCACATCCATCTGAACGGTCTGGTAATTCGCCGCGAGGTCTTACCGCATTCCGGGTTAATGGATGAAAGCATCGCGGACACCCTGCATGAAGACACTGATTGGGTGCTGCGCCTGGCGGCTGTGGGAAATTTATACCCGGGCAGTGTAGCAGAACCAACATCTATGCGCAGGGTGCACATGCAAAACCGCGTCTCCGCCCCGCGGCCTGCGGAAAGCATTCAGCGCGATCGTTTACGGCTGCGAGCGGCCACTTACCGATGGCTGCGAAAGCACGGCACCCGCGATCAGCGCGGTCTCGCCTTTCGCCGCCTGCTGAGCCAGTACCTGAGCTGGCCAGAAGCAGCGAGAACGAGCGGCAGGCTTTTCCGGCTGTTGGGATTCGCGTTCCATTTCCCATTTGCGTTGGGTGAAGCCTCTTATTGGCGGGTGTGTAAAGACACCTTAAGCGCACGCCTTCGGAGAGGCGCGGGGGGCCAGCCGTGAGCGACTTTGAAGTATCCGTCATCATTCCGGTGTACAATGCCGCCGCGTACGTCCGCCAGGCCGTAGAATCCGCGCTGGCCCAGCCCGAAGTGCGGGAAGTGCTGCTGGTAGAAGACGGCTCCCCGGATAACGCGCTGGAAATATGCCGGCAGCTGGCCTCTGAATACCCAAAGGTGGTGCTGCTGCGCCACCCCAATGGAGAGAACCGCGGCGCCGGCGCCAGCCGTAACCTGGGGATGAAAAACGCCTCTTGCGAGTACCTCGCGTTCCTGGACGCGGACGATTATTATCTTCCCGGCCGTTTCGCGGCAGCTTCAGAAATATTCCGCTTGGACCTGGCCTGCGAAGGCGTCTACGAGGCTGTGGGAATGCAGGTGGAATCTGAGGAAGGAATGGAGCGGTGGTTATCAGCTGGCAAATCTACCAGCCGATTGCAAACGATTTCCGCCGGGATAAAGCCCGAAGAGCTTGCAGAGGCGCTGTTGAAAGGTGATCAAGGCTACTTCCTCATTGCCGGCCTTACTATCAGGAGAAGCATTCTTGAGAAAACCGGGTTGATGAATGAAGATCTCAGGCTGCATCAGGATACCGAGTTTATTCAGCGAATCGCGCTGACCTCGCGCCTGCTCCCAGGGAGACTGAACGCGCCAGTAGCAATCTGGCGGGTGCATGCGCAGAACCGCATTTCATCCCCCCTCAGTCCGGTGCAAAAACTGGATAATCGTCTGGCGATGTATCACCACCTCTATTCCTGGTGTGGAAAGCACGCCAGAAAATATCAGAAGCTGTTAATGCCTCTCATGCTTGACAACATAATCAGCAGTGCGCGTTTTTTAAAAAATAACCCCAAACCATTGCAACGTAAACTGCTGCGGTTGAACAACCTCTTGCGCTATCTAGCGGCTAAGCCCTACATGTTAGTGGATTGTAATTTCTGGCAGGCTCTCCCTGGCCAGGTAAACATTGCCCGATTGGGTAAGGGCAGCCAATAGATGCCGCAAGATGAACACAAATCTATGAAGATTTTGGTTGGGACCCTATATAGTGGAGAAAATGAGTATGAAGCCTGCCTGACGGCTATCCGAGCGCAGGCAGACGTCGACTTTGACCACCTTGTGATCGAAAGCAAGCCTGAACTGGAAGCGCACCGTCTCCTCTTCACATATTTTCTCGAACGGTCTGCAGAATTTGAGCTCCTGGTAAAGGTAGATGCCGATACAGTCCTATCTTCTCCGTATCTATTTAAAAAAATAATCGCGCGTTTCGAGGCTGATCCAGGCTTGGAAGTGCTAAGCATTGCTTTACACGATTTCTTCACGGATGAGCTAATTAATGGGCTACAAATCTACCGTAAATCGGTCCGTTGGAATTTGGAACAGGATACGATTTTTCCGGACATACCCCTATTTGACCCGCGAAGGTATTACTACGACGTCAGCGAGCTGGCGCCGGCAGGTGAACATTGCCCGAATCCCTCTTATTTGCAGGCATTCCGCTACGGCGTTCACCGTGGGCTCAAGTCCATTCAAAAAATCCACAGCACAACGCATTGGGCGAACATGCAAAAAGTCTGGAGGCATTTTCTAGTCCGGAAAGATAAACGCCTGGGTTTGGCAGTGCTCGGGGCTGAATTGGTCTATGCCGGCGTTTTTGGACGCGACGAACAGAACTACACCAACCCCAAAATGGACCAGGCTTTGGCGCGTTATCTTGATTTCACTTCCGATGAGCTTAAGCGGGAAATTCATAGGTTAAGGCTTCGGCATTGGGGGTTTTTACCTTCTGATTGTCGCAGGAAAGTTCTCCGATATCTCAGGGGGAAGTTGGGCGGCAGGTGGGATAAATAATGCTTTGGAAAGCACAATATTGCCAAAGTGAAATCTGCTGGCTAAGCCCGAATTTTACTTAAAAGCATCCATAGATTGCCACGATTTCAAGTCGTTTAATGAAGTAATCGAAATCGACCAAAATGACGCGTTGTACCGGGAGTATCTGAGTCAGCCCTACTTGAAAGACAATGCCGAAACGGAGTTCTGCAAGGAAGCAAATATCCTCGCGAGATTTGATGAAATCCTTTCATCGAGAAAAATTTTCGTTTCCCCATTCAAAAAGAAGTTACAGCGATTTCTTTACCATCCAAATAAACTGAAAGCAAGAATTGCCAAAAATATGCGCATTTTCAAAGTTTATGGAAAAAAAGCAATCGAAAGAATAACGCGGCCTTAAAGCATGAAGATTTTAACCATCTCCGCTTTCTTCCCGCCCTATACTTACGGCGGATACGAAATCCGCGTTGGCGATATCATAGACGAACTCTCCCGGCGCGGGCACGAGATACGCGTCCTCACTACCAAACCCGACCGCGCCCTGAAAGCAGCAGCCAACAGCTTCCCTTACGCTGTTATCCGCCGTTTGCATGGCCCTGGCAGGAAGATGAGCTTTCTGGACCGGCTGACAACGCACAAGCTTACGCGCTGGTTAGGAATCAGCCTTGTTTTCCTGCGTAAAATCTGGTATGACATTCAGGATACAGCCCTGCTTGACGCTCAAATTAACACCTTCAGACCCGACCTGATTTACCTCGGGCACATTATGCCGCTTTCGCGCGCCCTTATCCCTTATCTGGCGAAGCAGACAGTTCCAATAGTGGCTGATGAGGGCGGCAAAGGTCTCATCTACACCTGGGAGGACCGGGGTCTTTGGCAGCGCTTTGTGGCTGAGTTCCCTGAAAGCCCAGCGCTGCTCGCCGGTATCAAAAAGCTGTTCATTTGGGCTGTGGAGCGGGTTTCCAAAGGGCGGGTTGGCACAATCTGGGCATTCCCACAGGCAATTCGGGCGTTTTTTAACAGCAACCTCAATAAAGGAAACGCGGAAGCAGCCGGAGTGCCGCTCAAAGAAGCCCGTGTCATTCATTCGGGCATTGATGCCAATTTCTTTGCCTTTGAGCGCGTCAAGGAGTTTGGCAGCCCGCTCACCATCCTGGTGCCCGGCAGAATTGAAGAGCAAAAAAGACAGCTGGACGCCGTGCGCCTGGGAGCCCTTCTCAAAACAAAAGACATCCCTTTTGAAATGGTAATCATCGGAGAGCCCTGGAATAAGGCCTACACCGAACAGGTGGAAACAGAGATACGCGCTGCCAGCCTTGAAAAGGAAGTACGCATCCTACCGATGGCCGGACGCGCCGAATTGGTGCGGCTCTATCATTGGGCAGATATTACTTTGTTTCTCAGTGCATATCAGAGCGGTTTTTCCAGAGTCCCTCTGGAGGCAATGGCCTGCGGCAGTCTGGTCATTTCCTATGGGTTCGAAGGGTCCGATGAGATTATCAGAAGTGATGAAAACGGATTACTAATTGCAATAGGTGATCTGGAAAACGCAGTGACTGAGCTTGGCAGGCTTATCAACAAGGAGCAATTAACTAAGCAGCTCCTGTTGAACGCGCGCACAAATGTTGAAACAAAGCATTCGATGGACTTCTACATTACACAGATTGAAGGATTTCTACTTCAGTCAATCACAAATTATTAACTGTAACAATCATCGCATAAAACTGAGTATGAACTTCCAGGAAAAAACAGGCAAAATAAGAATCGCCTACATCATTCTGGCATATAAACTTCCAGAACAGATAATTCGCCTGGTGAATCGCCTTAACACTCCTGAATCTTCATTTTTCATACACATTGACAGCAGAACAAATAATGTAGTTTTTAAAAGCCTCAAACAAGCTTTGAATAATCATGGCAATGTTTTCTTCCTGAAACGTCATGCAAGCAAATGGGGAAGAATTGGCGGGGTTGACGCTGTCCTTGAAGGAATTAAGGCTATTGTTGAAAGCAAGCAGGAGTTCGACTATGTAGTGCATTTATCTGGACAGGATTATCCAATTAAAACCAACAAAGAATTTCAAGACTTTCTGGCCACCCAGAAACCGAAATCAATGCTTCAATATTATCCAATACCTTATCCTGGACACCCGCACATTGACGATTCCATTAACTATTGGCACTTCTACCTGTTCAGGTGGCACATCATTTTTCCAAAACAGAATACATTTTCCAACCAGATGCTGAACCGCATATGGAATGCGGCTGTAAAAAACATAAAACTGCATCCCCGATTACCTTACGGGTTTAGCCCGTATTGCGGACCAGCCTATTGGTGTCTCCATTTCGATTGCATTGAGTATATTTATAATTTTCTGAAAAAGCATAAACTTTATTACCATTTTTTCCGTTTTGTCCAATATCCCGATGAGTTCTTCTTTCATACTTTATTGGCAAACTCACCTTTGGCAGATAGATTACAGAATCAAAGGTTGGTTTACTTGGATTTCTCTTCGAAGAATGCTCATCCGGCAATACTCACAATGTATGATTTAGATGCTGTTTTATCCTCAAATAAGTTCTTTGCCAGGAAATTTGATTCAACAATCGACTGTTCGGTGTTGGATTTGATTGATAAAAAAGTTTTCGGCATCTACTAGTTTTTAACTGACAAAAACAATAACTGAAGTTGCTGATTCCATTGAAGCATCCCATGCAGTAAAGAAATTTCATAAATCTCCATGGCAATCTTCGAAGCTCCACGTAAACATTGATTGTCACAATTCGACGGGCATGCATTAAGGACCAACTATCACTCTTTTCATACTTTGACAAAGTTAATGGCTGGGTAGTCCGGTTTGAATACCCAAAAAGTAACAAATGGAAACGCAAGCAATATTCTTTTATGATTCCGTAACTGAATAAAGCTTACCCCTGTAAGTTCTGTCCCTAGTCTTTTCATAATGACTATTCGATTTGCCAATGCAAACATTTTGGCGAATCACTTAAAGTAACAGTACCGACACATAGATAAAACAATTTCCTGCGCTCAATCAATTAAATGTCTATTACCCCATTTGTTTCCATTTTGCTCCCAACTTATAATCGTGTGCACCTTTTACCCCGTGCAGTGGAATCGGTACTGCAACAGACCTACAAGAATTGGGAACTCATTATCTGGGATGATGGTTCGAACGACGAAACCACTGATTATTGTCAGAGGCTTAGTGATCAGCGAATTAGTTACCACTCAGAAGAAAACCATGGGATGTCGTATGTACTGAATCACGCAATTGCTCTATCAAAAGGAAAGTATCTCGCATTCCTCGATGATGACGATGAGTGGGCAGAGAACAAACTCGAGGTACAGCTTGCCTTGCTAGAATCATACAATGATATTGATATGGTTTTCGGAAATTTCGAGAACTACTATGAAAATAAAAAGCTTTTCGGTTTTGGATTTGACCAGACCGCAAGGGCTATGAGAGCCCTTAAGACGAATGCAATTGGGTCGCATGCGGCAATAATCACAGACGGCTTTCTCGAAGGATTGGCAATGGATAATTTTATTGCTTTTGATTCCGTAATAATCCGCCGGTATGTGTTAGATTCCATCGGTTCATTTAATGAAAGACTTCGCAACGGCATGGACCTTGAGTATTGGTGGCGTTTTGGTCTGGCTGGCTGCAGTGCGGCTTTCTCTGATAAAGTTGTACTTAAACGGTTTAAATATGCGAACAGTCTCAGTGGTCGGAACACAGTCTCAGTAAGGGAACACATAAAGGCGTTGGATTCGTGCGCATACTACTCAAGAAAGTTTCACAGAAAAGACACATTGGATTATTTGCACCCAGCCTACCGCAATGCCTGGCAGAACATGATTACCGCCTGCGCCATGGCAAACGACAAACCCGGCATGTGGGCGGCCTTCCGTCAATCTTTAAAATACGGCTTCCGCCCCGGCTCTGTTCGCCTGTTGCTGGAGGGTTTGCTTGCTCACAAAGGGGGCAGATGACCATTCGCATTCTGCACATCTTCGCCCCCAACTTCCGGCAGCGGTTCACTGGTCCGGTGATACAGTGGCGTTATTACTTCAATCATTGGCAGGAACCTGCGGTGAGTCATTTTGTCCTGGACACTTCTGCGCGAAAAATCCTACCAGGGAAAGAAGCCCTTAATTTTGAGTTAACCAGCCAGCATCAGTTACTCACACAATTTCAACGCACAGCCTGGATTCTGGCCTTATTCCGCAGTCTGAAAGAACTTGAAGGCAGCTATGACCTGCTCCATGTGCATCTCCTGTGGTGGGGCAGCCTGTTGTTGGGGCCCTGGGCGAATTCCCGCCGCCTTCCGACGCTTTATGAAAGCGTGCTGCTGAATAGCGACACCCCTTCTGGCATTCTGCGAGAAAAGTTTGGCAACCTCAAACTGAAACTTTTACGTCAATATACTGGCATCCTGGTAATTTCGGATTATTTGGCTGAAGATTACCTTGATAATGATTTCCACGCCAGGCAGGTGCACTTTTTGCCAAACAGCGTGGATACGGACCTGTTTCATCCCGCGGCCTCAGTTGCTGAAAAGGTTGCCTTGCGAGAAAAATACGGGCTGCCAAAAGAAAGCACAATCCTGCTGTTTGTCGGTAGCCTAATACACCGCAAAGGCATTGATACATTTGTGCGGGCATTTATCGCTGTTGCAGCACAATGCCCAAATCTATTTCTCCTGGCAGTTGGTCCTCGGAAAGTCTCAGAAAATCCCTCATTGGACGAAAATTTAATCAGTCAGCTGAACCAGGAAATCACTGAAAGTCAATTGGGTGGGAGAGCGCTCTTTACTGGTTTAGTTCAAGACCGGGAAACATTGGCAGAGCTTTATCGCGCGGCAGACCTGTTTGTTTTTCCGTCCAGAAACGAAGGCCTGCCAAGCGTCCTGCTGGAAGGAATGGCTTCCGGACTGGTACCTGTCGTTACAGATTTGCCGGTTTTGCGCAATGTGATATTCCAGAACGACAACGGCATCCGGGTGCCCGTCGATGATACCCAGGCGCTTAGCGAGGTGATTGTTCAGCTCAGCCAGAATTCATCGCTTCAGACGAAACTCGGGCAAAATGCCAGGGAAACAATCCTGCAGAAGCATGGATTTGAAGCCTGGCAGCAAGACCTTACAGGTTTTTATGTTTCTTTACTGCATCAAACAAACACCGGGAAAACAAAGGCTGTTGAGCCAATAGTAAAATTAGAAGATGACCATTGAAATCCTTCAAACGGTAGTAATTGCGATTATTGGGTTTATTCTGGCTGTTTGGATTATTACCTATCCGTTTCTTGGCATAGTCCTGGTTGCGGCCAGCCTTCCAATTACAGACCTGCTGCCGTCCGTGCCGTTCCTCACCTCTATCCTGCCGGTGTTTGGCGGCCTTTCTATGCTTGGGTATCTACTTCAAAACCGGAAAAAACGCGGTAAAGGCCTTAAAGGCGCTCGTACTATCATTGTGCTTGGGGTACTTTTCATTTTTTGGATTTACATTACCCACCCACAGGCTGCCTGGTTCGGAAGCGACCGGAATTGGATGCTCACGTATCTGCAATTAGTCGTTCTTGCTTTTTTGGCCGAGGAGTTGCTCGATGACCCCAAGAAAATGAGGACTTTTATCTGGGTGTTCTCATTTGCAGCTGTCATCTCAGCAATTGTCGCGATACAACAAGGCCACATTGGTGAGGATATTGACACGTCAGTTCGCACAGGCGGCCTCAGTGAAGGCGCGAACTCCGCTGGCCGTTACTTTGTGATTGGAATGATTTTCTTTGTCTATCTGCGCACAACAGAAAACCTTCCATTTTTAAAAATCCTATCCAGTCTTGGCATCATCATCACGTTCATTGGGGTTTTCTATACTGTCTCACGAACAGCGATGGTTCTCCTGTTCACTGCCATCGGACTTATCATTTTGCTCAATCCGCGGAAAAAGTTAAATTTCCCTTTGATTATCCTATTCATGATTTCAATTCTGGCTGTGACTTTCCTGTCAGACACTGTTTTCAGAATCCTGGGCTCCATTATCCCTTCCATCTCACAGGGAACCGATACGATCGGTCTGAGGTACCGGTTATGGGAGGCTGGCTTTCGTATGTGGCAGGACCACCCGATTACAGGCGTGGGAATCGGCAGATACCCAAATGAACTGCCATTTTATGGAAGAGATATCCCCAGTTTTTACCTTCATTTGGTTGCTCACAGCACATACATTCAGCTGCTTTCGGAGACGGGCGTTGTCGGCCTGGGCATCTGGTTGGGCGCAGTAATAACATCTGTGATTAACTTATGGAAAAGCAGCCGGACATCTGACCCAGACGAGAACGCCCTCGCGCGCGTCTGGTTTATCGTTATGGTGATATTGCTCATTGGAGCAATTACCATGACCCAAAGCGCTGAAAAGTTTATCTGGATATGTATGGGGGTTAGTGAATATTTCCATCTTCGCGCTTTAAACCGATCGACGGCTGAAAAGCCAATCATCGTCCAGCGCGGCGGAACAGCAAGAGCAGAGCAAAGCCATCTGATAAGCTCCAGACAGTAATCAGGATATCCTAATCAATGTCAGAATCGCCTAGAATTGCCATCATTGCTGGCCAACTCGTGGTCGGCGGCGCGGAAAGGCAGTTGTACCTCTGGCTCGCCAATTTGGACCGGCAGCGCTTCGAGCCAATCGTGCTCACCCTTCACCCGGGTTACAATGACTTCTGGGAAAAACCCATCGAAGCACTGGGAATTCCGCTTTACCGGATTGATAGAAGCACAAACCGCCTTTCTAGATTTCGTGAGATACTCTCCATACTTAAGTATTTCAATCCCCACTTAATCCACGGCTGGAATTTATTTTCCGGGGTTTACGCGGCTGCGGCGGCAAAGCTGCTGCGGGCGAGGAGTTTATGCGGAGTCCGCAATACGTACGCGACTTTTGCCAGACACAAACTACTTGCCGTGCTGGCGCTCTGGCTCTCAGACGGCTTTGTGGTCAATTCCAACAGCGCCGCGGCGGAATTGCGCGCGCGGTTAGGCCGCAGAAACAAAGCTGTATACGTCGTTCCCAACGCGGTTGACCCCATCCAGGGAAACCGGGAAGAACTGAGGAGAGAACTTGCGGACCGATACGACCTGCCAGAGCAAGCCCTTTGGGCAGTATCCATCGGGCGGATGGAGGCCTCCAAACGCTTTGATTTGCTCCTGGACCTGACGGCCGCGCTGCGTGAGAAAGATGCAAATTTACAATTGGTCCTCTTTGGGGATGGCCCGGAACGGCAATCGCTGGAACGCCGCGCGCTGGAATTTTCTTTGAAAGAAAAGGTCACTTTTGCCGGGGAAGTGCCTCAGGCAAGCTTTTGGCTGCCCGCCTTTGACCTGTTCGTCTTTGCCTCAGTGGATGAAGGGCTTCCCAACGTGATTATGGAAGCTGGCGCTGCCGGACTGCCCATCGCGGCCTGGAAGCTCCCCTTCTATGAAGAAATCCTGGAAGATGAGAAGACCGGCCTGCTTGTGGAAGCGGAAAACCTCCCAAAACTTGTTGAAGCGGTGAATCGATTGGCGCATTCAAGGCAATTGCGCGAACAGCTCGGCGCCGCGGCGAGAGTTCACATTCTGCGAAATTTCAGTCTTGAGAAGTATGTGGCCGCCATGACCGCAGTGTATACTGACCTGCTGAAGGATTCTGGCAAGCGCGCTGGAGCCGACTGATGATTCTCCTTTATCACCTGATTTTCCCAGATGACACGCCAGCCTGCAATTGGAATGCTGGAAAGATAATCCGCCTTTCAGCCTTCAGAAGGCAGCTTCGCTGGTTGAAAAAACGTTTCGCGTTCCTCAGTCTGGAAGAATACCTCCAGGTATGGAAAGAAACGAAATCACAGAAAAAGCGTTATGCAGTACTCACTTTTGACGACGGCTACGCGCGTACTTTCGCGCTGACTGCGCCAGTACTACAGGAGGAAAAAGTTCCCGCGACTTTTTTTGCCAATACGCGCAATCTTGATGGTAAACACCTGCTTTGGTTCGTGTACTTTAACGCGCTGTGCTCTGAACAGGTTTATCCCAGGGTAAAAATCAACGGACTTACGATACCCCTGGATACTGAAAAGAATTCTCTCTTTGCCTGGCGAATGCTCATACGTCTTGCCAGGGCCAGCACGGATGCACGAGCTTTCGCGGAGGAATATGCTCAGAAATACCCCCTTCCGGAGAAAACCCGGGAAAAGTATGCTGGGCTAACATCAAAACAACTCGCGGAAATTGGCGGAAGCCCCCTCTTTTCCCTTGGTGGACACACACACAGCCACCCCTATCTGGACCAAATCAGTTTTTCGGAACAGACGAAAGAAATGTCATTGAATAAGAATGTCCTTGAGAGCCTGTCCGGAAAACCGGTGCCTTTTTTTGCTTACCCGGGCGGGGTCTACAACAAAGACTCTATTGATGCGGTGCACCAGGTGGGCTTTAGGGCTGCTCTGGCTGTCTCTCCCAAATTCCTGTCTTCAGACCTGATGGACGAAATTCCCAGAACGGATGTGTATTCTCCGGCTATTTGGAAACTTCAGCTAAAAACTCTTGGCGTGGTGAGGTTTTTTCGAAAAGGGCGGATGTAGTAGATGCGAAATCCAGGCTTGTTGATGATTGGGAATTACCTTTCCCAGCCAAAACATAATCGAAACATCTGGAATGACCTGGCTGAAAGGTTAGCGATGAATGGTTGGGAAGTCATCACCACATCGCGTTACGAAAACAAAGCTCTCCGGTTACTGGATATGCTCTCGAAGGTGCTGACTCAACGGAAAAAATACGCTTTGGCACAGATTGACGTGTTCAGTGGCACCGCTTTCATTTTTGCTGAAGCAAGCGCGAAGTTGTTGAGCTGGCTGAAAAAGCCCATTGTACTTAACCTCCACGGCGGAGGCTTGCCGGAGTTTGCTCAGAATCATCCGGGGCGCGTTAAAGCACTCCTTCATCGTGCGAGACTGGTGGTAACCCCTTCCCCATTCATTCAAAAAGGCTTGAGTAATTTTCGACAGGATATTCAGGTTATCCCCAATCCGATTGATATCTCCAGCACGATATTCCGGGAGCGGCCCCAGATTCATCCTCGCTTGATTTGGGTCCGCGCTTTTCACCGTGTGTATAACCCGGTGCTCGCGGTAAAGGTTTTGAAAAAGCTTTCCATTGACTACCCCGACGTCCATCTGACGATGATCGGACCTGATAAAGGAGATGGAAGTCTGCAATTGGTGATGCAGAAGGCTCAGTCACTGGGCGTTTATGAGCGCTTGACGATAATTCCTGGTCTGAGTCATGATGCCATTGCCGGATGGATGAATCAGGCTGACATCTTTTTAAATACAACAAATTATGATGTCGCCCCGCGAAGTGTGTTGGAAGCAATGGCAAATGGCCTCTGCATCGTCTCTACCAATGTTGGAGGGATGCCCTGGCTCGTTGCAGACCGCCTTGAGGGTCTGCTTGTTCCGCCGGACGATCCTGAAGCGATGACCGCGGCAGTCGTGCGTATCTTGGAAGACCCGAAATTAGCAGCCTGTCTGAACGCGGCTGCCCGTCGGAAGGCCGAAAGTTTGGATTGGCCCGCAATCATTCCCATTTGGAACACAAATCTCCGGTCGCTCTTATAGTCCTTGTTCGCAGAAGCATTTCGTTTGCCGAATTATTGAATTGTTAAACTGAAAGAGGCCGTCTTTACAGCGCTCATGGACATATCCAAATGAATCCAACCGGCATTTACCATAGGCTCCCATACCCCCTTAAGGTGGCAGCTGCAACCATCTGGGGCGGTTACCTTAATTGGTGGCGTTACAGCAAACATACAGAAGCTGCCGTCGATGAAGCGCTGGAAAAGGACACCTGGCACAGAGAACGCATTGAGGCATGGCAGGAAGAAAAACTCGCAAAGCTTCTCAGCATCGCCGCGGCAGAGGTGCCTTATTACAGCAATTACTGGCAGAGTCAGCGCAGAATTGGCAACAGGTCCAGTATAGAAGTGCTGAAAAATTGGCCTGTGCTCAGAAAGGAAATTGTTCGTGAGAATCCGCAACTCTTCAAGACGCAGTCGCGGAAACTCTTTTATCGGGAACACACCAGCGGCACCACGGGCTCGCCTTTGGTACTCTGGCAAAGCAGATCGACGCTGCAAGCCTGGTATTCGCTATTCGAAGCAAGGATTCGCCGCTGGAATGATTTGAACCGTTCCGACAGATGGGGAATGCTTGGTGGTCAGCTGGTAACCCCATTCGACCGCAAGGACCCGCCCTTCTGGGTGTGGAATCAGGCTTCCCGACAGCTCTATCTATCAGCGTATCATCTCAGTGAAGATACTGCGTCAGCCTATGCGGAAGCAATGCATAAACACAGATTAGTTTATTTGTTGGGCTATCCCTCCGCGCTTACAGCCCTGGCAGAATTCGCCCTTAGCAAGGGCATTTCCCTCCCCAAACTAAAGTGCGTGATTAGCAACGCTGAACCGTTATTTGACTATCAAAGAAAGATTATTGCGCATGCCTTCCAGACCCGAATTGTGAATACTTACGGCATGTCCGAACTGGTATGTGCAGCCTCAGAATGCAGTTCTGGTTCAATGCACCTGTGGCCCGAAGCCGGATTGGTGGAAATTCTGGCAGAGGAGTCGGATACCGCAGAACCGGAGGGGTCTTCCGGGAGAATTATCGCCACAGGCTTGCTCAACCAGGACATGCCCCTTATTCGTTACGATACAGGTGATTTGGGTGCTCTGGCACACCGAGACTGTCCTTGCGGACGCCAGCACCCGATCCTTGGTGAGCTTGTTGGGCGCATGGACGAGATGATAATTACCCTGGATGGAAGGAAAATCGGCCGGCTGGATCCCGTGTTTAAAACCGATATTCCGGTACGCGAAGCGCAAATCATCCAGGAAGACCTTTATTCAATAAAAGTTCTTCTTGTTCCTGGCTTGGGCTACGACCACGACTCGTTATTACAACAACGCCTGCGGGAACGTGTCGGAGACATGAAAATCACAATTCAGCAGGTTAGGGAGATCCCGCGCGGAGCGAATGGCAAATTCCGGGCTGTGATTTCCCACGTCAAGGAGCCGTAATCTCTCACCGAGCTGTTAATAATACCGAACAGCCCACTGCTTTATCACTGCATCCTGATGACAATGCGCTGGCAAACAAAATCCTTTCTTCAAAGAATTCTCTCCAGACTTAATTTTGGCAACAGCTTTTACTATCAGGTCCAGAAGCATTTTGGAGGGTTCCGGCATTTTTCTATACGCACCAAAATTGACCAGGGGATTGAGCTCCTGGAAGCAATTTCGGTGAATTCCTTAAGTCTCAATGATATGTACCTCGCGGAGATCGGCACCGGTTGGGCGCCGCTCCTCCCTATGCTTTTTGCCTTTTTAGGAGCTAAAGGCTGCGTCACCTGTGATGTAAACCGCCTGCTGAATGAAAAACTGGTGCTGCAAGCCGCAAAACAGTTCCTGCAGATGCGTTCATATCTTCACAAAAAGCTGCCCAAAGCATATTTAGAAGATTATGACAACAATATTGATTCTATTGGCATGTACAGGAATTGCGCCTCCGTATTGCGCGCGTTGAACATCACCTATTTTGTGGACTCGGACGACCCACTAAAGCAAATAGAAACGGCTAGTATTGATATCTTTCTTTCCAATGACACGCTTGAGCACATTCCACAAGAGCAATTACCAGGGCTCTTTAGAGAGATTCGGCGCGTACTCAAGCCAGATGGGTTAATGATTCACCAGGTCGATTGTTCTGACCATTACAGCCACAATGATTCGACCATAAACCGGTTCAATTTTCTTCGGTTTAGCACGAAAGAATGGGCTCGTTACAATAATGATTTCTTATTTCAAAATAGACTGAGACCGTCCGATTATTGGGAGTTAATCACAAGCGCTGGCTTTTCAATTGATTATTGGAAACAGAAGCTGAACCAAAGGACACTGGAGGAATTTCCTGGTCTCCCCATCGCAAAAGAATTCCAGGCCTATCGTCCAGAAGAACTTTGTGTTTCGGATTTTATCGTACTCGCGCGACCTAACATAGAACATGACTGAAAACCTGCCTTTCATTTCCGTCATCATGCCTGTCCGTGATGAAGCGGGGTCAATCCACGAAACGCTCGCTTCCTTAGCTTCTCAGGATTATCCAAAGGAGCGGACAGAAATAATCATCGCGGATGGAATGTCTGCGGATGGGACGAGAGCCGTAATTGACAATTTCGCGCTGAGCCACCCGCAGGTTAATCTTCAGGTGATAAATAATCCAAACCGGATTGTCCCTTCCGGCCTGAATCGAGCTATTCGCGCCGCGCACGGGGATATCATCTTGCGCGTTGACGGCCATACTACCCTGCCAAAAGATTATCTCCGCGCCTGTACAGAAACATTGGTTAACACACGGGTAGAAAACGTCGGGGGAAGGATGCTCGCCGTAGGTAGAACGCCATTTGGCGAGGCTGCAGCCGCGGCCGCCAGTTCTCCTTTTGGTGTTGGCGGGGCATATTTTCATTATGGTAGTCAGCCTAAGTGGGTTGATACGGTGTATCTTGGCGCATGGCCAAAAGAAGTCTTCCGCGCTTATGGATTGTTCGATGAGGAAATGGTGCGGGACCAGGATGACGAGTTTAATTACCGCCTGCGTTCACTGGGAGGGCGCATTTGGTTTAATCCCAAGATTTTCGCGACCTACTCACCGCGTGATTCCTTTCCAAAACTCTTTAAACAATACTTCCAATACGGCTTTTGGAAAGTGCGCGTGCTGCAGAAACATCCCAAACAAATGAGCCTGCGGCAGTTCGCGCCGCCCGTTTTTGTGCTCTCCCTCGTCTGCGCAATCCTGCTCGCGCTGACCGCTTCGTGGGGCTGGTACATGTTGGTCTCACTCGCCGGCGCTTATTTCCTTGCCAGTCTGGCCGCGTCCATCGTCGCAGGCAAGGGAAAAAAGCCCGCGGTCGCCATGCTGCTCCCCCTGGCTTTCGCCGCCATTCATCTCGGTTACGGACTTGGATTCCTAGTCGGGCTGGTCCGTTTTGCCGGCCGCTGGAAAGATAAAACAGGCAGGGTTCCCGAATGGCCCGCTTAGTTCATCCAGACCAGGATATCCTGCGCCTGCGAGAGGAGTATGCCCGTCGGGCGGACGCGGCGGACCAGGATGACCGCTACCGCGCCGATAACCCGGCCTATCAATGGATGATTTCTAACCGCCGGCAGCACCTGACCGCTCTGCTCGACCGCTGCGGGATTGCGAACCTTTCTCAGTTGAGAATACTCGAAGTGGGCTGCGGCTCCGGTGGCATCATCCGGGAGTTCATCAGCCTGGGCGCCGAACCTTCCCGCCTGGTCGGCCTTGACCTGCTGATGGACCGACTGCGAGCCGCGCGCGGACCACTGCCATGCACACCTTTGCTCTGCGGGGACGGGCAAAGCCTGCCTTTCGAATCCAGCAGCTTCGATTTGGTCCTGCAGTTCACAGCTTTCTCCTCCATCCTTTCTTCCGCTGTCAAGCAACACATGGCTTCGGAGATAGCGCGCGTGCTTAAGCCCTCAGCCGCGCTAATCTGGTACGATTTTTGGTGGAATCCCTTGAACAGGCAGACGAAAGGCATTCCATTAAAAGAGGTTCAGCGGCTGTTTCCAGGCTGTTCCCTGCGAGGCGAAAAAATCACGCTCGCGCCGCCGCTTGCACGGAGCCTGGCACCAAGACATCCAGCGCTGGCAGCTTTTCTCGAATCCCTGAAGGTGTTGAATACACACCACCTGCTAATTCTCAGGAAGCTGCCTTGAAATCCAATTGGTTCTCGCGCTGGTTCCCGGTGGCGCTCATTGCAGCAGTCATTTATTGGCTGTCGTCCGAACCGGACCCGTATGGACTGCTGCCAAAAAATGTTTACCAGTGGATATATCTTACGCACATCTTCAACATTCGCCTGACCAAAATTGTGGGACCTCTGGCGCATCTGACACTTTTCGCCTTGTTCGCTTTCCTGCTGACCAGAGCCATAGGCCAGGGAAATCACAACACTCGCAAAATCGGAGCCTTGGTACTGGCTCTCACCTTCCTCTACGCTCTCAGCGATGAATTTCATCAACTTTTTGTCCCCGGCCGCGCTTTTGAAATCACGGACCTGGCATTGGATTTCCTTGGCGGCGCAGCGGGGCTGATTATTTGGCATCTGCTGACAAACATCAGAAGGAAGGTTCCTGAACTTGTTGAATGAGGCCAATAAAGGTAAACTTAATGAAGCTATCTCCCATACCCTCGAACATGAGGGGGCTCTCATGGAAACCATGGACCAGGATATACATGAAACCATTTTCGGCGCGGACCGCTTGATGACGCCCAGAAAGGTTACCCTTGCTGGCATCGGCAAACGCCTTTTTGATATTTTTGTATCTGTCACCGCGCTGTCCATCCTCTCCCCGCTCTTCCTCGCAATTTACCTGCGCATCAAGCGGGATTCTCCCGGGCCAGCCTACTATCGAGGCGTGCGAATGGGTCGATACGGCAAGCCTTTCAAAATCATCAAATTTCGCACGATGTACGAGAACCCTGGCAGCTACAACGGCTCTCCCATCACCTCAGAGGACGACCAGCGGGTAACGCCTTTTGGCAAATGGCTGCGCAGGACAAAGCTGAACGAGCTGCCGCAGCTGCTTAATGTCCTCAGAGGAGAAATGAGCATCGTAGGTCCGCGCCCGGAAGACCCACAGATAGTGGAAAAATGGCCCGCGGAGATTCGTGATGAAATCCTGTCCGTCCGGCCGGGCATCACCAGCCCCGCTTCTGTCATTTATCGCGACGAGGAAACACTATTAAAAGGCACCGGCTTCATGGACGCGTATCTGCTCAAGATTTTGCCGGACAAGCTGCGGCTTGACCAGCTTTATGTGCAGAATCGCTCATTTCTGACCGACCTTGATGTCATCGCGATGACCATGATTGTCTTCTTTCCGCATCTGAGGGGAGAAGAAATAGCCGAATCGCAACTGCTGAGTGGCGTTTTCTATCGGTTTGTGCATTTCAACCTTGCCTGGTTTATCCTGGACGTCTTTGTCTCCATCATCGCAGTCGGCCTCTCCGGCATCATCTGGCGCATCAGCGCGGTTATCAATCTGGGTATCCCCACATATATCCTGGTTGCCTTCGCGATCGCGATTACCAACAGCGTCATCAACAGCGTGATTGGTCTTCCGCGCATTATTTGGAAAACTGCCAGCCCAACCTACGTGATTGACCTCGGCTTTTCCGTTGGCCTCACGATGTTACTGTTTTGGATTGTCACACGATTGTGGCTGAAGGAACCATGGATTCCATTCAGCCTGATTTGGTTGATAGGCTGCATGATGTTCATTGGACTGGTGGCAGTGCGCTATCGGGAGCGTCTGTTCACCGGGCTGGCAAATCGTTGGTTAATCATGCGCGGCGGCGAAGCTTCCTTCGCGGAGCGCATCCTCATTGTGGGCGCCGGTGAGCTTGGCGAACTCGCGCTGTGGCTGCTCCAGCGCAGCGACCTTTCCAATGTCTTTGGCGTGGTGGGTTTGGTCGACGACAACGTCCGCAAGCATGGTGAACGGATGTACGAATGCAAAGTTTTAGGCTCCACCCGGGATATCCCAGCTCTGGTGGAGAAATACAAGATAAATATTCTCATCTACGCGATTGCGAACATTTCGCCTCAAGAAAGCAATCGCATTCTGGAAACCTGCCGCGCGACAAACGCCAGGTTGATTATCATCCCCGACCTGATCAAAGTGCTGGACAAATCTATCCGTAAGATTGAAGTGCAGGAATAAATGGAAAGCTATTCACTGGATAATATGCCTGTATTGGTGACCGGCGCAGGCGGATTCATCGGAAGCAGGCTGGTGGAAGCGTTGGCCGGCCGTGGAGCCCGCGTGCGCGCTTTCGTGCGCTATAACTCCAGAGGGAATGTCGGTTTGCTAAAAACACTGCCGCCTGCGGTTCAGGACCGCGTTGAAATAATCATGGGGGATTTGCGCGATGAGGACGCCTTGGAGAAAGCCGCCGACGGCGCTGCGCTGGTATTTCATCTTGGCGCGCTCATTTCCATTCCCTATTCATACCAACATCCGGTGGAGGTGGTGCGCACCAATATTCTCGGCACGCTGGCGGTGCTGCAAGCCTGCCGCAGGCACGGCTGCCGGCTGATTCACACCTCCACCAGTGAAGTCTACGGCACCGCCTTGCGTGTGCCAATCGACGAGCAGCATCCGCTGCAAGGGCAGTCTCCTTATTCTGCCAGTAAAATCGGCGCGGATAAGCTGGTGGAAAGCTACTACCGCGCCTTTGGAGTTCCGGCAGTCACCATCCGGCCTTTCAACACATTCGGCCCAGGCCAATCCGCCCGGTCGGTCATCCCCACCATCATCACGCAGGCCCTGCAGGCGGAAGAAATCCATCTGGGAAACCTGGAAGCCCGCCGGGATTTCACCTATCTGGACGACACTGTCTCTGCCTTCATCAAAGCCGCCGAAATTCCGGATCTTGAAGGGGAGACTTTTAACCTGGGTTCAGGCTCTGAGGTCAGCGTCCGGGAACTGACCGAAGAAATTGTGGCGCTCACCAACAGCCGCGCGCGTGTGATTGTGGACGAAGAACGACTGCGCCCTGAAAAAAGCGAAGTGCTGCGCCTGCTGGCGGATAACTCTAAAGCCCGACGGGTGTTGGGCTGGTCTCCCCAGGTGAGCTTGCGGGAAGGGCTCATCAAAACCATTGAATGGGTCCGCGCGAACATGGATTTTTACCGCCCGGGCAAATACGAGCGGTGAATTAGCGCTGGCGCGTTGTAAATTCACAAACTGACCTTACCAAAGGCGGGGGTTTGCGGGCAGATGTTTTTTGTGGGTGAATTGCAAAAAAAAACAGGCTTGCCGTGCGGAAGGCTCACAGGTAGACTTAAGCGTAAGCCGCTGAGGGCAGACGCCCGGGCAGCGGCATAATAAGGTCTTTGTTTTTTCAGAAGATAGGAGTGATCGTGAGAGCTGTAATCCTTGCGGGGGGAAGAGGAACGCGCTTAGCCCCATTTACCTATGTACTCCCCAAACCAATGATGCCCATTGGCGACAAAACCATCCTGGAGATTCTTCTGCGCCAGATGAAACGCGCGGGCATCAATCATGTCGTTCTGACCGTCGGCCACCTGGCCGGGCTGATGCAGGCCTTTTTTCAGGACGGCCAGCAGTACGATTTGGACATCACCTATTCCTATGAGGCCGTGCCGCTGGGCACCGCGGGACCTCTCGCGATGGTGCCCAATCTGGAAAAAACTTTCATGGTGAGCAACGGCGATGTGCTCACCCTGCTCAATTTCAATGACCTGCTGGATTTTCACCGGCAGCAGAACGCCATCTGCACCATTGCCGTGCACGAGCGCGCTGTGCACATCGACCTGGGCGTGATTGAACAGAACAACGGCGACTACGTCATTACCGGGTATGTGGAAAAGCCTACCCTGAATTACCGCGTGAGCATGGGCATTTATATCTTCGAGCCGCGCGTGCTGGAGTACATCCCCAAAAATCAGTACCTGGACTTCCCCGACCTGGTCAAGATATTGCTGGCCAACGGCGAACGGGTGGTCGGCTTTCCTTTCAACGGTTACTGGCGCGACCTGGGCAACCCCGATGATTACACGCAGGCCTGCCTGGACTTTGAACAGATGCGTTCCCAATTTCTGCCGGAATAACCTATGGAATGGCGCGTGCCCCTCGCGGATGTGAACCTTGGACCGGAAGAACTGGAAGCGGTCAGCGCTGTCATTCGCTCCGGCTGGCTGACGATGGGTGCGGTCACCCAGGCATTCGAGCAGGAGTACGCCCAATTCACGCGCGGCGCCTACGCTCTGGCAATCACCAACGCCACCGCCGCCCTGCATCTGGCCTGCCTGGCGCTCGGCATCGGACCCGGCGACGAGGTGATCCTGCCTTCGCTCACCTTCGTCGCCAGCGCGAACGCGATCGGTTATACCGGCGCTGTGCCTGTTTTCGCGGATATTGAGAGCCCGGACTGGCTGTGCCTCTCTCCCCGCGCTGTGGAAGCCGCGATCACGGAAAAGACCAAAGCGATTATGGTGGTGCATTATGCCGGCTATGCCTGCGATATGCCGACAATTCTGCAAATCGCACGCAAACACAAGCTGACCGTGATTGAAGATGCCGCGCACGCGGTCGGGGCATCCCTGAACGGCAAAGCCCTGGGCACTTGGGGCGACGTGGGCTGTTTCAGCTTCTTCGGCAACAAAAACCTGACCACCGCCGAGGGCGGCATGCTGGTGACCGACAACCCTGAAATTGCCGAAAAGGTACGCGTCTTGCGCTCGCACGGCATGACCACCCTCACCTGGGACCGCTTTAAAGGTCACGCCAGCACCTACGACGTGGTCGCGCAGGGCTACAACTACCGCATGGACGAGCTGCGCTCCGCCCTGGGTCGCGAACAGCTCAAACGCATCCCTTCCGGGAACGCCCGCCGTGGAGAATTGGTAGCGCTCTACCGCCAACTTCTCTCAGAGGAAGTGCCAGCGCTCAGTCTGCCCTTCCAGGAAGAACGCGGACAATCCAGCTACCACATCATGCCGGCGCTGCTGCCCGCGGGCAGCGATAAACACGCCTTCATGGACAGTATGAAAGCGCAGGGCATCCAGACCAGCTGGCACTACCCGCCAGTCCATCGCTTCAGTGCATACAAAGATGCCTACAACTGCCGACCTACCCCGCTGCCGGTGACCGACGAGGTCGCCGCCCGGGAAGTGACCCTGCCGCTTTATCCCACCATGAGCGATGAGCAGGTCGGGTGGGTGGTCCAGGCCGCAAAAACCGCACTGGTCGCGCTCTGAGCCGAAAACAGACCTGACCAATAAATAAGTATTAAGTGAAAAACGAAAACCGCATAATGAAAACCAAGAAAATCATTTTCTATCTTTTTCTAACGCTCTGCCTGACGGCTTGCACAGGCAAAACCGCGCAGACCTCGCTGAGCCCGCAAGAGCAGGCCTACGCCCAGACCCAGTTTGTCCAGCAGGCTGCCACCTCCGCCGCGGCATACGCGCGGACTGCGCAGCCCAACCCCCTCTCGACAGCGGGAATGCCTACCGCGACACCCGCAATCGCGGGGAGCCAAACGCCTGGTTTGTTGTTAGCCAGCGCGACTCCCTTGCAACCTTCAGGCACTGCAAACCCCGCGCTGACGCTCGCAAATCCTACCAGGACAAATACCCAGGCACCAAACCCAAGCGCGACCAGCGCGTTTAATCCAAGCGCTACCCCAACACGCACCACCGCGCCCGGCGCCACCAGCACCCCAACCGCCATCGCTACCCAGCTTTCCGGCTGGCAAGGGGATTGGGTCATCTCCTTCCAGAAGGAAGATGGTACATACCTGAGCGGCGAAATGAGCGTGAGCCTGAACGGCGACCAGCTGCAGGCCGAGGCGGAGTTAAACGGGAGCCCGTATCAATTTATTGGCAGGCTTATCAGTAATGGTCAAGTAGTTCTCGGTACCTGGAGCAGCACCCAGACCTCTGGTTCCTTCACCTGGACCTTGGTACAAGGCAACCAGTTTGGCGGCGACCGTGACTTGACATTCGGAATTTGCGGTGCGCGTCAGGGCGCGCAGTTCCCTGAGCCTTGTTATATTGCACCGCTCAGCTAGGAAAAAAACTCCATTTTTGTGTATTGACTCCGCTCGTGTTGCGGCTATAATATAAGTAGGCAAAATATATTCGTTAATTATTGCCCTCAAGCCTGACTTCCCCCACGCGATGTGGGAAAGTCATTCGTAGTGTCCACGATCTTTCAGGAGGGATCAGCTATGAAAAAGAAGTTTGGTGTTTCACTGGGCAGCGCAATATTGCTGGCTGCCATCTGCGTGGGAATGGTTTTTGCCTTTTCCTATACTACCACTGACGGATACTGGGGCCAGATTGACTCAACCGGCGGCACGACGATTGACGCTGACTGCGATGGTTGGGGAAAGGTCACCAACTCTGATTACACCATTGGCGATGTCATTGGCGTCATCTATAACACAAATTACGGCCCCGGCGGAGAAGATGAACGCTATGTGCGCAACGCCGCCGTATGTTCCGGAGATGTGGACGGAGACGGCACATTTGCCCAATGGACGCGCACGACCTCAATCAATTGGTCCGGGTTTGGCTCCCACACCAGCACCTGCCCAAGCAATGCCCCAACTCTTTACCTCTCAGAGTATTTGTATGACCAAAGGGGAGGTACTGATCGTATTGGCATTGAAATCTTTAACAAGACTGGCGCTGCGGTGAGCACTACTGGCTGGTCTCTATTGATGTTTACTGCTGATAATGATTTTACGCAAATCAACCTCACCAACGGTCAGACCATCGCCAATAACGATGTATGGGTGATTGTCAGCGACTCAGCGGCTGATCAGACCAGCCAGGAGGACCAGACCTTCACCATGAACGAGGCATACCGCACCGTCATCCTCATCAAAAACTACAGCCTGCCTGTTGTAAATGGCACGGACTTTGACTGGCCGGATTCGGTTCAGGATGACTCTATTACAGATGAAAACCAGGTGCGGTACGGTCGGCCGGAAGGTGATACCTCATGTCCTACCACTTCCGCTGCTTTCCTCAGACAAAGCGGTTTTGGGTTTGAGGGTATCGAAGACCGGACCTTTGAACCAATTGAAAATCAGCCCTTCCCCATCGGCCGTTTCTGCCACTACAACAACCCGATATACCAGGCAACAAACCGGTTTGAGACTGTTCCGCTCTATATGAACCTGAATGACGTCACCTGCCCAACTGGCTGGACGCTTGACGAAACTTCAGAC
>JAAYUC010000026.1 GCA_012517865.1 Chloroflexota bacterium
CCCCAGGTGCCAATGCGTTCCTTCATTGCCACCGACATATCCCAGTAGGCATTGAAGAGCTCGCAGGCTACCGGCAGCATCCTGCGCAAATCCTCCAGCATTTTATCCGCGGCTTCCCGGCTGATGCCGCCGGTGACGCCGCCGATGTGCGCCTTGACAGGGTGGATAAATTGCCCGCCTGCCAGCGAAATGATGTCCGTACCGAGTTTGCGCACCCTGAGCGCCTGTTGGGCAATGGAGAACTGCGCCTTGCGGGCAGCCTCGCTTTCATCCATGTCGAACAGGCTTTCGACCCCTACCCTATCCGGCATGGTGAAGATGAAAAGAGAAGTCGCCTGGTTCTGAATAAGCTGCCCCAACAGCAGTATCTCGCGTATCTGGCAGGCCAGCGGGGGCGGAGTGACCTCAAAGACTTTTTCGACGGCTTTCACGGAAGCCACATGGTGCGCGGTGGAGCATACACCGCAGATGCGGGGAACAATTACAGGCATTTGCTCCGCCGGCGTGCCCACGACAAAATTGCGGAAGCCGCGCAGTTCCACCGCCTGAAATTGCGCGGTGAGCAGTTTGCCGTTTTCCTCCTCCATCACCACGCGGGCGTGTCCTTCAATCCGGCTGAGAGGGAAAGTGAGCGTGGTCATCAGAGCACCTTATCCTTACTGCGAATGCGGCGGTGGCCGCCCGCGTAGTCAGAGAATTGAAACAGGAACATGGAAAGCTGGGGCGAGCGCAGTGCTTCGTTCAGCTCCGCAGGCGGAATGTTGGTCATGCGTTCAAACACGCGCTGGATATTTTCCATCCAGACTGTAGATTCTTTTTCAATGAAGGCGTTGGACGGCCCGCGGCATCCTACGCAAGGATGACCAGCGCGGGTGCACGGAGCGCGGCAGCCTCCGCGCGTGGATGTGCCCACGCACAAAAAGCCCTGGTTCACCAGGCAGATTGTGGGGTCCTGGTCCGCGATTTGGAACCCGGTGATGTGTTCTGGTTTCATATCATTCAATTTGCGCCGCCCGCACTCCGCGCACACGATGGAGGCCGCCTTAAACCCTTGGGGGTCCAACAGGGCGCCCATGAACAATTCAGGAGTAGGCGGACAGCCCGGCAGGTAAAGGTCAATATCCACGTAAGCGTCCACAGGGTGGGTTTTATTGAGGAGCCGCGGCAGGTGCGCACGCCGGGCTTGCGAGAGGAAAATCTCACGCACATCGTCGCGGTCGCCCAGGTTGGTGACGCCGCCGGAGATGGCGCAGGTGCCCACGGCAATCACGCGGTCCACCAGCTTTACCGCGCGCTGGAGATTATAGGCGTCCTCATCGTTGCGCACCCCGCCGGAAATGAGCAGCACTTCAATGTCATCCGGGATGCGGTGCGTGGAAACCACCAAAGGCATGTAGACCAGGTCGTACTTGTCGTACCACTCCGAGGCGTTCAGGAGGGAGACCTCACAGCCGGCGCAGCCTGAAAGCTGAAGCACCGCGAACTTGGGAAGTTTTTTCAAATCACTTTCCATCAACGGCTCCTTTTCCACAAAATCGAGGTGTTTATCAACAAAAAAACAGGACTTATCCACAAACTATCCACAGTAAATTTTACCTTTATCACTGGAACTTAGGGGAGACAACTAGGGAATATTCCTGGCAGCCCGCAGTAAAAAATCCGACCCGAACTGAAATGATGCTACAATTCCTGCACAAAACCAAGCCAAAGGTGAATCTGATGCAGCCTGAACTAAACTTTCTGACCGACATTGCCTTGCAAGCCGGGGCTATGTTGGCCCGCATGCAGGACGGGGACCTGGATATTCAATTGAAGGGGCGCGCTGACCTTGTCACCCGCGCAGATAAGAGCGTGGAAACGTTCTTGATAGACCAGGTGCTGAGCCGCTTCCCGACGCATGCAATTATCTCTGAGGAGAGCGGCAGCCATGCCGGAGACCCGGAACACCAATGGTTTATTGACCCGCTGGACGGCACTTTAAATTACGCGCACGGACTGCGCTACTACTGCACCACCATCGCGTACGCGCGCGCCGGGCAGCTGCAGATGGGCGTCATTTACTCGCCGCGGGAGGAAGAATGCTTTACTGCCGAGCTCGGCAAAGGCGCTTTTTTGAACGGCAAAGCCGTCCAGGTTTCCCGCGCTGAAAGCCTGGAGGATTCTTTGCTTGCCACCGGTTTCCGGGCCACGCTGATTGACACACCGCGCTCAAACTACAATAACTTTCTGCGCCTCTCCCGGATTTCCCAGGGAGTGCGGAGGTTGGGTTCCGCGGCAATGGACCTGGCTTACGTGGCCTGCGGCCGGCTGGAGGGGTTTTGGGATATCCAGCTGAGCCCTTGGGACGTGGCCGCCGGCGTGCTGCTGGTGCGCGAAGCGGGTGGTACGGTGGATACGCTTTATGGTGACGGCAGTTTGCTTGATGGCAAAGTGGATATTCTAGCTGCCAACACGCGCGTGTTCCAGGCTCTAAAAACAGTTCTGAATTCTGAACGCGGTTTGTAAGAGTTTTCTCCGGTTATTTCAACGCGTACACAGTACCAGCGTCGCTGCTGAAAAAGACAGCGTTTTCCGCGATAAGCGGAGATGAGGCAATGCGCGCCCCGGTTTCAAAAATCCACATCGCCTGCCCGGAGGGGATGTCGAGACCGTAAAAAGTGCCGCTGCCAGAGCCGAAATAAACCATATTGCCGGAAACAGCAGGCGCTGAGACCACCGGACTGCCGCTATTAAAACGCCATTTTATCTCCCCGCTGCGCAGGTCCACCGCGTAAAGGAAGCCGTCATCGCAGCCAAAAAAGGCCAGGCCGCCTGCCACTGCCGGTGCGGTCAGGACAATATCTGTCTCAACGCGCAAAACCGGGCTGCCGTCCTGGAGGTTCAGACCGATAAACGACCCGAATCCCCCGAAATATACCACTCCGTCCGCGACAGCAGGCGCGGTCAGTTGATTCCAGTCGGAATACTCCCAGAGCAGAGTGCCGCTGGCTTTATCCACAGCGTAGAGGCTGAGCTCCGCGCTGGCGCCGCCGCTTTGCGAGCTGGCAAATACCAGCGTGCTGCCGCTAAGGGCCGGCGCTGAGCGGAATCCCCTGATTATGCCAGCGGCCGGGTCGGAGGTTCCGCCGACCGCGAACTTCCACAGCTCCTGTCCGGTTTTGGGGTTGAGCGCGTAAAAGAAGCCGTCCATACTGCCGAAATACACCCCGCTCTCGTCCACCGCCGGGGCGGAGAATACCGGACCGCCGCTCGCGTAGGCCCACAATTGCTGCCCGGTCAGAGGATTCAGCGCGTAAATCGCGCCGTTCTCAGAAGCGGCATATAGTGTTCCATCCCAATAGGCAGGCGCCGCGCTGACCGGACTGCCCGCAAAACGCCAGACTTCGCTGCCGGTACGGCTGTCTACCGCGGTGATACCTTCTCCGGTCCCAAAAATCACCGTTGTTCCAACCAGAATTGGCGATGCACTCGCGGCTGCGCCCTCAAATTGCCAGAGCAATGCCGCGTTTTCCACTGGACCGCTGTCCATAAAGGCGCCGGCGCGTGCCGCGCCCCCGCGGTAATTGACTGCTGTCAGGGGTTGAATAACCGCCGCGGACTGCGCAGCTTGTTCGGCAGTCGGGATGACCATCTGCTGGCTTTCTTCCGTCCCGGGAGTGGTTTTCGCTTTTGTGCCGCAGCCAACCGCGGTCAATGAGAGGATTACAAACAGCGTGATTAATGCCAGTTTACTGCTTCGCATCATAACCTCCATCCGCCTATGAAGCTTTAAATCCGTTGGATATTGGAAATTCTACACCGTATTCGGGTAAAGGCTCAGATTATGCGCATCATCTTCCCTACTGAACTTGGGAAGAGTACAGCGCGTATGTCTTTAGCGCGGCTCGCGGTTGGGACAGCCCGGGTGGTTCAGGCGGTCAGTTCCGCGATGAGCACCTCAAACGCCACTTCGCCGGGCGTGCCGCTGGTTTTCATATCCTCATCTATCTGGACGAGTTTTTCGAACACATCCAGCAGCTGGGCCATGCTGAAGCGCCGCGCCTGCGCGCTCAATTTGTCCGCGACAAACGGCAGAACCCGCAGTTCTTTTTCCACCAGCCGGCTGCCGCCGCCCTCGTCCAATATTTCCCGCGCCTGGATGAGCAGGCGAAACTGGCGATAAATCATGCCCGCAAGCTCAATAATTTCGTTCTTTTCGCTTAAGACGCGGAACTGCGCCATGGCTTTGGCGCCGTTTCGTTCTCCTAACGCGTCGACCAAATTAAAAATATTGCCTTCCTGTTCCTGTGAGGTCAGCAATACCACATCCTGGGTGGTGACTGCCCGTTCGCCATTCACGTACGTCAGCAATTTGGCAATCTCCTGATTGGCGCGCAGGGTGTTGTTGCCAACATAACTTGCCAGCAGATGCGCGGCGTCCGTGCGGAATTCACCTCCTGCTTCGCGGGCCTGCCTCGCAATCCAGGCGGGCATCTCCGCGTCTTCAGGCAGCGCGCAGTCGATAACCTGCCCAATTTCGGCATGCCCGCCAAGCCACTCAAGCAGCCAGGTGTACGCGCGGGCATTCTCCCAGAATCTTTCGCCCCGCCGGTAGGTCTGCGCATCTTCCACCACGAGCACCAAGGCGGCGCTGTCCGGTAGATTTTCCAGAATATCCAGCAGCTTTGTTCGTTCAGCAGCGTTCAATTTTGTGAGAATAGGGCGGGCTTTGTCGACAATTACCAACCTGCGTTCCGCCAGAAACGGCATCGTCAGGCAGTCCGCGCGCAGCGCGTCCAGGTTCAGGGTGTCCGCGTCCAGCAGGGTGGTGTTCATCTCCGCTGTCAGCGCGTCGCCTATGCCGGCTTTGAATTCCGTCAGAAGCGCCTGAACGCGCGCAAGGTCATCGCCGCGCAGAATCGTGAGCCTGGGCAGGTCTGCCATTTCCGAATGCTACTCCCCTGTATTGATTTTGTGCAGGTAGCTTTCCCGCAGGCGGGTGCTGGCCACCCGCGTGATGCGCTGGCTGCCTTGCTCTGCGCTGGTTGTGAGCGTTTTTTGCAGCAGCGGACCCAGCGGACGTGCCAGAAGGAATACCGGCACCGCGGTGAGCAGGGCGAAGATGAAGTGTGGCAGACGCGGCTTCTTGGTGCCGCCGCTGGCCCACAGCGCAAGCCAGGCAGCCGCGCCAGCCGCAAGGGCGGGAGCCGCAAGGTTTGTTCCGCAGTGCGGATGGACGGCAAGCTGGCTTTCGCCGGCTTTGAGGCGCCTTTCAGCTTCCAGGGCGGCTTCCGCGACAATTTCGGTTGGCAGGTCGGCGGCCAGCAAGAAGCCCTGCGCGTTGGAGAAGCCCGCCATGCGCACGCCCTGGTACTTTTCCGAAAGCACCTGCATGGTGGCATGCTCCAGAGCGTGATTCCGCCGGACAGCGCCAATCAACGGTATTCGGTCCAAAAATGAAGCTGTCATTGCAGTTTGCCTTTCATCCATCTTTGCTTTCTTCAAACAACGCGGAAGCGAGCGCTTCGCGCAGTGAGCGGCACTCAATCACTTCAATCCCGGCAGGCCACGGCTCGTTTGAACGCAGCCGGCGGGGAATCACGGCGCGCTTAAAGCCCAGTCGGGCAGCTTCGCGCAGTCGCGCGGGCATCTGACTGACCATGCGCAGCTCTCCGGAAAGGCCGATTTCCCCGATGAGCACGGTATCGGCGCGCAAGGGTATATCTTTGATGGAAGAAGCAATCGCGGCGGCAGTGGCCAGGTCGGCTGCGGGTTCTGAGACGCGCAGCCCGCTGACCACGTTCGCGAACACATCCTGCTCGCTCAGGCGCAGGCCAAGCCGGCGGGTGAGCACTGCGGTAATGAGCAGCAGTCGGTTCATATCCACCCCGTTCGCGTTCCGGCGCGGATTGCCGAAGCTGGTGTGCGTCGTCAGGCCTTGAATTTCCACCAGCAGCGGGCGCGTCCCTTCCATGGTGACGGCAACCGCCGAGCCAGGGGCGTTAATCAGCCTTTCTGCCAAAAAAATCTCGGACGGATTGCTGACTTCCACCATGCCCTTTTCCTGCATTTCAAAGACCCCCACCTCTGAGGTTGCTCCAAAACGATTTTTCACCGAACGCAGCAGGCGGTAAGACTGAAATTGTTCGCCTTCCAGATAGAGCACTGTATCCACGATGTGCTCCAGCACGCGCGGGCCGGCGATGGTGCCTTCCTTGGTGACGTGCCCAATCAGGAATATGGAGATGCCGCTGGCTTTGGCCAGCTCGCGCAGGCGCGCGGCGCATTCGCGCACCTGCGAGATGGAACCTGCCGTGGATTCCATATCCGGCAGGGTCATAGTCTGAATGGAATCAATCACAACCAGCGCCGGTCTAACGCTTTGGATATGTTGGAATATTAAGGCCAGATTCGTCTCGGTCACCAAAAACAAATTTTCGGGCAGCGCGGGTTTCCCGGCAGCGTTTGGTTTTGCCAGGCGGTTGGCGCGCATCTTTACCTGGCGTTCTGATTCCTCACCGGAAACATACAGGACGGTGCTGCGTTCCGCCAGTTCCATCGCCATTTGCAGCGTGAGAGTGGATTTGCCGATGCCCGGGTCGCCGCCAATCAGGACAACCGAGCCGGGCACAATGCCCCCGCCCAACACCCGCGCGAATTCCTGCATGCGTACCGGCACGCGTTCTTCGCGCTCACCTTCAATATCAGCCAGGCGGCGCGGTTGGGAAGTGGCGTTCAGCCCGCGCACCGCGCGGGCTGAATGATTGCTTTCCGGCTCAACAACCTCCTCGACCATGCTGTCCCAGCTGTCGCAGGCGGGGCAGCGGCCAAACGCCTGAGAACTGATCTTTCCGCAGACCTGACAGACATAGCGGGAGTAAGCTTTTGCCATGGTGTTAAGCTCCTACCAGCTCTGGGTTTTCTGGCTGGTCCTGGTGTTCGCGCCGTTTGAGGACGATTTTTTTGATTTTGTCCCCATCGGCGTCCAGAGTTTCTTCCAGGTCCACCAGAATGCTGTCGCCGTTGGTAAAGGCCCGCGCCAGCAGGGCGTCTGAGAGAGGTTCTTCGACCAGCTGCTCAATCACGCGCCGCACAGGGCGGGCGCCCATTTCGGGGTCAAAACCTTCGTCCGCCAAGAAGTCCAGCGCGGCTTCGCTGGCCTGCAGAGTCAGGCTGTATTCCTTCAGACGCTCCGAGACTTTGCGCAGCTCGAGCCTGACAATCTCGCGGATGTCCGCCCGGTTGAGCGCGCGGAAGACGACCACGGAATCCAGTCGGTTGACGAATTCAGGCCGGAAGTTGCGTTTGAGCGCTTCCATCAATTTCTTTTTCATGTCCGCGTAGCTGGATTGTTCTTCCAACGCGGTATCGACATCCAGCGAAAAGCCGAGCGTGGATTGGCGTTTAATCAAGTCTGCACCGATGTTGGAGGTCATGATGATAATCGCGTTGCGGAAATCGACCTTGCGCCCCTTCGCGTCCGAAAGGTGGCCTTCTTCCATGATTTGCAGCAGCAGCTGCAGCGCTTCGGGATGGGCTTTTTCCACCTCGTCGAACACCACGATGCTGTATGGCTTGCGGCGCAGCGCTTCGGTCAGCTGACCGGCTTCTTCGTAGCCGACGTAGCCGGGGGGCGCACCGACCAGCCTGCTGATGGTGTGGCGTTCCATGAATTCGGACATGTCAATCTGAATCAAGGCTTCTTCGCTGCCAAACAGGATTTCGGCCAAGGCTTTGGTCAGTTCGGTCTTTCCGACGCCCGTTGGGCCAAGGAACATGAATGAACCCACCGGTCTGTGCGGATTTTTGAGCCCCGCCCGCGCCCGGCGCACCGCTTTCGCAACCGTTTCAATCGCTTCCTGCTGGCCGATAATGCGCCTGGAGATTTCCTCCTCCATGTTAAGCAGTCGGGCGGATTCTTCGGTCGCGATTTGCGTCAGTGGGATGCCAGTCCACATGGAGATGACCTCGCTGATATCTTCAGCGCTGACCGTTGGGGCGGCTTCCCTATCCCAGCTTTCCTGCATCTGCTGCAGCTTTTCTTCCAACTCTGCCTGTTTGGCCAACAGTGCCTGCAGAGTATCGTTGTCGCCGGATGAGCGCGCGGTTTTCAGATTTTTGCGGATTTCCCGCAAAGCGTTCATCAGGTCTTTGCTGTCCAGGGCGGATTCGCTCTTGTACATGCGCACGCGCGAAGCGGCTTCATCCACCAGGTCGATAGCTTTATCCGGCAAAAAGCGGTCGGTCACGTAGCGGGAGGAAAGCTTGGCCGCTGCCTCCAGGGCTTCGTCGGAAATGTGCAGGCGGTGATGTTCCTCGTAGTTTGGCCGCAGTCCCTTCAAGATTTCAATGGTTTCCTCCAGCGAAGGTTGGTCGACAACGATGGGCTGGAAGCGGCGTTCCAGCGCCGCGTCGCTTTCAATGTGCTTGCGGTATTCATTCAGGGTGGTCGCTCCAATTACCTGAAGTTCCCCGCGGGATAAGGCGGGTTTGAGGATGTTGGCCGCATCTACCGATGAGCCGGAGGAACCAGCCCCTACCAACATGTGCAGTTCATCGATGAACACAATCGCGCCGGAGCTTTTCAATTCATCAATGACGCGCTTGAGCCGTTCTTCGAACTGCCCGCGGTACATGGTGCCTGCCACCAGCGAGCCAACATCCAGCTGCAGGACGCGTTTATTCAGCAGCAGCCCGGGCACATCGCCTTCGATGATGCGCTGCGCCAGGCCTTCCACGATGGCGGTCTTGCCGACGCCGGGCTCGCCGATGAGAGCTGGGTTGTTTTTTGTGCGCCGCGCCAAAATCTGGATGACGCGTTCGATTTCCTTCTTGCGTCCGATGACTGGGTCCAGCTTGCCTTCTTCGGCCAGGGCGGTCAGGTCGGTCGCCAGCTGGTCTACCAAAGGTGTTTTGCCGCTTTCCTTTTCTCTTCTGCGGGGAGTCGGGCGGCCTGAACTGGCCGGGCTCTGCTCAAAGGTGGGCGGGGGCGCCTGGGTGGTATCATCCTCGCTGCCCTGACGGGTTTCTGAAATCACCCTGCGTGTCTGCTGGCGAATTTGTTCGGGGGTGACGCCCAGGCTCTCGAGCACGCGCATCCCCTCACACACCGGATAGCGGGCAATGGCAAGCAGCAGGTGCTCTGTGCCAACCGTGGGTTGGCCGCTGTCTTTGGCTTCTTCCAGGGCGAGTTCCAACACGCGCTGCGTGTCGCCGCCCAGCACCATCTCACCGGAATGCTTTCCAATTCCGGTTCTTTCTTCCACAGCGCTGCGGACGGCTTCCAGTTCCATCCCAACGTCGCGTAAAACACGATTCGCGATCGTGCCTTCTTCTATCATCAGACCAAGTAAAAGGTGCTCAGTCCCAATCGTTTGCTTGCGCATGCGCTCAGCTTCTGTCTGAGCGTGGGCGAGGACCCGCTTGGCTTTTTGCGTAAAACGATTAATGCCAGCCAAGGCATACCTCCAAGTGATTAGTGGTTCCGATAACGAACCCCTGCCGCCCCTCCCCGTTGTCTGGATTTCGGCAGGAAGAAATCTTGCGGGTAAGACCTGCGATAACTCGCGGTCGAAAATTTCAGTAAGTAACTCTTGATACTGTCATTTTACCAAATTAACTCCCCGCTTTTTGGACTGTCCACAGATTATTACGAAACGTTAATAACTTGCCGGATGAAAGGCATTCTCTTCAGGCGCATACTACGCTTCACACTGGCATCTCCCGGATGAATTTGTGCCATCAAGCTTTGGACGGAAGCCAATTAAAGATTCATGTGTGGAGTGATAACGTCTGAGGCGAAATATTCTGCCCGATTCTCTAAGCGCCGCAAACAGCATCGTCATTTTGCTCTGGCAGAGAATCGCAAGGGAAGGTGCACAATGGAGCGGGCTGTCCGTCGTGTTGCTTTATTACTTCTCCGGCCAGGCTTTGGCGTAAGCGGCCAGGATGCGCTCACATATCGCATTGAAGTTTTCATCTACCTTCTGGCGCGCGGGGTCGGCGCGGTGCCAGGCGATGATTTGCTCCGCTCCGCGCGAGAACGGCGTGGTGCACACAAAGTCCGGGACAACGCGCTTGATTTTGCTGTTGTCCAGGATGAAACTGTGGGCTTTATCCCCCAGCAGGCTGTCTCCCCAGATTGGGTCATAGGCGGCAATCAGGTCTGAGGGGATGTGCACCAGTTTGGGCTGCACACCCGCCGCCGCTGCCAAAATTTCGTGAATCTGGTTCCAAGTCAGCCATTCATCAGAAGTGATGTGGTACGCTTCGCCAATCGCGCGCGAGCTGCCCATTAATCCCACAAAACCCTTGGCGAAGTCCGAGCTGTGAGTGAGCGTCCAAAGTGAAGTGCCGTCTCCGTGCACAATCACGGGCAAACCCCGCAGCATGCGGTCAATGGTTGTCCAGTTTCCGTGCACCGGCACGTAAATTTCACTGTACGTGTGCGATGGGCGCACAATCGTGAAGGGGAATTTCTCCTCTCGGTAGGCGCGCACAAGGCGCTCCTCGCAGGCGGCTTTGTCGCGCGAGTACTGCCAGACGGGGTTATCCAGGATGGCGGCTTCGGTGACGGGCAAAGTCGCGGGCGGGGTTTGGTAGGCTGAGGCGGAGCTGATGAAAATGTACTGCCCGACGCGCCCGCGAAAAAGTTCCAGGTCCGTCTCGATGTGCTGCGGGGTGAAGGCAATAAATTCCGCAACCACGTCAAAGCGCAGGCTGCCCAGGGCTTCCCGGGCGGCATTTGGGTCGCGGATGTCGGCATTAATCACCCGCGCGCCTTCCGGGATTGGACGCAGCGACTGCCCGCGGTTCAGCAGGTAAAGCTCTATACCGCGTTCAAGTGCCAGGCTTGAGCAGGCGCTGCTGATATTGCCGGTTCCTCCGATAAATAACGCTTTCATGCCAGACTCCTCTCTAAAATCTGCGGCGAGAGCAGAGGTGAGTTAAAAAAAATCGCGGCCGAGGCTTTCACTCCACAGCTTCCACCTCAACGGCGGGTTGAACTTTACGGCGTTCAGCCCACCAGAGAGTAGCCGCCAACAGCCCGAATAATAGCGCGACAATGCTGTAAGCCGAACGAATGCCCATCCTGTCTGAAAGCATGCCCAGCACCAAAGGCAAAAACAGAATGGCGGTGCCGGTCGCCAGGGTCGCCCTGGCGCCGGCTTTGGCTTTCAGCTCGCCGGCGGAAGCAATCGCAAGCGAAACAATGACTGGATAAAAGTTCGCCCCGCCCAACCCCAGCAGAGCCAGCCCGATGATGCCCAAGAGCGGCGTGACACCGCTCCAGAATAAGATAAAACCGAAAACGGAAAGCAGGATGGAGGCCCAGAGCAATTTCATTGCCGAAATCCGCTCCAAAAGGCGGGAACCGAAGAAACGCCCGACAATCATGCCCACCATGAACAGGCTGACCGACTGCGTGGCTGTATTCTTGCTGAAACCAAGCACTTTTTCGACAAAATCCGCGCCCCAATAAATAATGCAGTACTCCACGGCAATGCCAAGCATCAGCGCCAGCCAAAAGAGCCAATAACACCCCGGCAGCTTCCCGGAATGTTCCGGGCTGAGCTGGCGTGCGGAGGAGGTGGACGAAGCGCGGCTTACCCGCAGGAACAGCCAGATACCCAGGGCAAGCGCCGCCGCTGCGACAAGCAGCACGGCTGGGCGCCAGCCAACAGCTTTTTCCACCAAAAAACCGACCAGAAGCGGAGCGATGCCGGCGAAAAGTGACGCGATGGTGTTCGCTTCGGAGATGCCGACCGGGCTGCGCGCTCCCATTTCTTCATCCAGAATTGCCGGGTAGATGGAAAGAATCAACGTTCCGACACAGCCCATCAAGAATATCCCTGATATGGTCACAGCAGGCGACGCGCCAAAAGCGAGGATAATCCCTCCGACGCCCAGTCCGAGCGCTCCAAAAGCCATTACCTTCCAGCGCGGAAAGCGCGGGATAAAATACGCACCGAGCAGACCGGTGACCAATACCCCTGCCGCGAAGGCGGAAAAGTGCACGCTGCTGAGCGTGTAACTCATCCTGAATTCGTCTTTCAGGTAGTTTGTGACCGGACCGGGAACGTTGAGCATGAAAACATACAGCGAGAGCAGTACGTATATCAGCCAGGTTTTTCGCGAGCGGGTACCGCTGCCAGCTTTTACTTCCATAGGCTTCCTGCTTTGTTCATTCTGTCTCTTTTCCTTCCTGCTGTTCGGTTGAATTCTCGGACGGAGGCGGCGGCGTCTCTGAGAGGCTTCGCAGCCTGGCAATCAGGACATACCCTACCATGGGGAACACCAGCAGATTAATCATGACGCCAATGCCCACCGCGAAAGACGCGCCTTCACTGCCGTTCAGCCAGAAGCCAATCATGGAGCTGAACAGCAGGATGATAATCGCGCTGATGCCGTATACCAGCAAAACAACCAGGATAATCTTGACCGCGGAGGGTTTTTGAGGGCACTGCATGTGGCAATTATAGACGGAAATGGCGGAAAACAAGCGCTGAAACGCGCTGAGATACCCCCGGCAGCAAGACCGCGGCTACCATTTCTCCGGGTTGTGCTCGCGGTCCTTTGGTTCGCCTTCCAGCTCTTTTTTGTAGTTGTATTCCCCCCAGCGGCTGGCATATCCGCCCCAAAATTTGAGGGCAATCAGAAACCCGGCCAGCGGAAGCCCCAACACACTGAAGAGCAGTCCGGTCCCGGCTGCGTTCCAGCCGCCCTGCATGCCCGCGGTCCGGTATCCGATGATGAAGAAGCTCACCACCATCAGAAACGCCAGTAGCGCGTATCCAAGCAGCACTCTAATCATAAATTTTTTCATCCCAGCACAATCTCCAGTTGTTCAGCCATTTTGCTCGTATGCCGCGCGCAGCAGCGCTTCCACTTCCGGGGTGATGTCTTCCACCGAGCTCAGGCTCAGCTTGTGCGTTGCCTGGCCGGGCGCCTTGGCGAGGGTAAGCAGGGGGCTTTCGGGAGCGGCCGTGAAACGCAGACCCACATCCACCCGCTCGCGGGCTGCGGCGGCAACCGCTGCGAACTGGCGCTTGCGAACAAAAGGCGTGTAGGTGCCGCGCCCTTCCATCACCACGTCCACGCCCAGCCCCAGCAGCAGCGCGCGCAATTTCTCAAAGATGGGCCAAAGATGCGCTTTATCGCCTGCGTACTGGCTCAGGGCGTATTCTTCCGCGCTCGGGCGCTGCCATCCCGCGGCTCTGGCTGCCGCGTCGGCAATCGCCCACTGGGTGTTTTGTGGGATGCCGTGCTCGCGCTTAAGCCAATTGCGCACGCTGTTCTGGTCCAGCGGGTCCAGCCCGCTTGCCAGCACAGCCCGCACCCAATCATCCAAAGACCTGCCAGTGCGTTCATTGATGCTCGCGGAAACGGCTGCCATCATGTCCTGGGGGGAATGTAAGGTCATCGTTCCTGGTCTCCTCAAAGGTCGGTTGTCCGACTGTTTCAGGCAGCAAAGCTTATTGCGGCGCTTTCCGCCACGCGCACGCCAGCTTCGGCCAGCAGCGCGTTCCATTTTTCAATCAACGCGGCTGCGTCTTTGCTGTAGCTGCTGTGCACGTCTGCTGCCAGAGTAACCTGATACCCTTCCGCCAGGGCGCCGAGGCAGGTATTTTTCACGCAGCCGTGAGTCACCATGCCGCAAATCACCACGCTGCCAATGGCGCTGGCGGCAAGCAGTTCCTTCAGATTTGTACCCTCAAAAGCATTCCCTTTTTGTTTTGTCATCATCAGGTCCGCAGCTGCGGGCGCGAGCGCCGGATGCAGCTGCCAGCCGGCTGTGCCTGGCGCCAGGTCGCGCGCATCAGAATGTTGTATCCAGATGATTGGCGCGCCCGCGCTTCTGGCTTTCTGCGCAAGGGAACGGATATTCTCAAGCAATTGGTCTGCCTGAAAAACCGGCGTGCTTTTGGTAAACATTGCCTGCTGCACGTCAATGATAAGCAGCGCGGAGCGGCCTGGACCGCCTGAATTAGGAGATGCATTCATCAGATTCTCCATTTATTGGCGCTCGTTGGTTGGGAGATTATCTTCCTTGGCTTGGTCCGCGGAAGGGGAGTTCCTTACTCTGCGTCTTCTCAGGCGCGTAACCAATAACGTCAGGCCGGCACCCGTGAATCCACCGGCTGCGGCTGTCAGCAGGGCGCCGCCCGGGTTCTCTTTCCAAAGCGCGGTCAGCGGAGCGGACGGAGGGGCTGTGGGGGTGGCGGAAGGAGCCGGCGTAGGCGTGGGGCTGCGTGTAGGCGTAAATGTCGCGCTTGGAAGCGGAAGCGGCGTCTGGCTGGTTGGTTCCGCCCCGACAGGCGTGGGCGCCAGCGGGGGCTGCACGCCTGTGCGGATAACCAAACGCTGGCCTTCGTATATGGTGGTGTCCGCGGCGGCCATACCGTTCAGAGCGCGGATGGAGTCCATTGTCACCCCGTAAGAAATCGCGATGCCCCACAGGCTCTCGCCCGGGCCGACGATGTGAATAATGGTGCCTTCCGGGTTGGGGGTATTGGTAATCAGGGGAATGAAAGGCGCGGTGGCCTGCACGGGTTGGGCCGTTTGCCCCGGCAAAGGGGTGTTCTGCGCGACAGGCGAGCCCGGGCGAACGTTCAGCGTGTAATAAGTGTTGCCGTCCGCGCCCTGGGCGACCCCTGCGCCAGCCTGTCCGCTCTCGTAGCCAATCATGGGTTTGAGGTGCCCCCAATCCTGCCAGATTTGGTTCACCACAATGGAAGCGGTGATATAGCCCGCGGTACCGGAGGCAACGTTCTCACTCAAGCCAATATCCCAGGCAAAACTGCCGTCTGAGTGCACGTGCGTGCTGTTCATAATTTCTGCCTGATACTGGGTATGCTGCTGGGCGTAGTCCATAATCCAGGCGTCAATTGTGTAGGGCTCCAGTCCACGCGAAGCCCGCAGCGCGTTCACCTCGGCGATGACGTCGTAGCCGGTCTCGGATTGCGCCGCCGCGCTGCCCGGAAGCAGGAATATGCCCAGCAGAAATACCGGCAGCAGCAGGCAGACCGCGTTTTTTTGGCTCAGCGTTTTCATCTTGAATTGGCCTTGAATTTTTTCATTATAGCGCATGCCCAAAGAAGTGGAAAATCGCGGGGGCCATTAAGCGCAGCCCTTTGTTTCTGTAACGCCATTGGCACTACCCGGGGAGGTTTGTGAAACCCCAGCCTTTTACAGCGTCGAAAATAAACGCAGAAAACAGGTAACATTTGGGAATGAGGTGAGCCAATGAATCCAAAAAAACGCGTTCTTTTCCTGTGTACCGGTAATTCAGCCCGTTCTCAGATGGCAGAGGCTTTTGTCCGCGCGTACGCCTCAGACAGATTTGAAGCTCACAGCGCGGGCCTGGAACCCAAACCAATTAATCCCCTGACCTATCGGGTGATGGAGGAAATCGGGATTTCCCTGGAAGGCCAGCGCTCCAAGCCTGTAGACGAATTTCTCACTAAAACTCATTTCCATACGCTTGTTACCGTGTGCGACGACGCGGAAAAGAACTGCCCGACCATCTGGCCGGGCCTGGTTGAGCGTTTGCATTGGTCCTTTCAGGACCCGGCCGCGTTTGAGGGCACAGAGGCTGAACGGCTGGAAAAGTTCCGCCAGGTGCGCGACCAAATTGACCGGAAGGTGCGCCAGTGGCTGGAATTGAACTGATGAAGCGAAACAAGCCATAATCGCGCCCAGACGGCGCGCTTCTCCAGGCCAAGCCTTGAAATTGGGCAGGCCAAAGCGCGAGCGGGAATAAAAAAAAGCTGCCCTCAGGCAGCTTTTTTTAGTGTTGCTGTGATGTTAAGGCGTTTCCACGTCTTTGGCCCAGGACCGCTCGCGCAGATACCATTCAACCAATCGGCTCACGCCTTCTTCCAGGCTCACCCGCGGTTCCCAGCCGAGACGCGCGCGCGCCTTGGAAACGTCCGCGACGTTGCTGAACACATCGGCGGGGTGGGTAGGGATGTAGCGCACATCCGCTTTCTTCCCCAGGCGCTCTTCCAGCATGGCAATCAGGCGGTTGATGGTGATGACCTCGTGCCCGCCCAGATTAAATATGTCGTAGCCAACCGGACCGAGCGCCAGCATCGTTCCGCACGCGATATCGTCCACGTAGGTGAACCCGCGCGACTGTTCGCCGTCGCCGGTCACATATACCGGACGACCTTCCGCGATCCACTGGCAGAAGCGGAACATGACCATATCCGGCCGGCCGGCGGGTCCGTAGACGGTGAAATAGCGCAGCACCGATACATCCAACCCGTACAGGTGGTGGTAGGCATAAGCGAAAGCCTCCGCGCCCTTCTTGCTGGCGGCATACGGCGCCAGCGGACGGTCGGTGGGGGCGTCTTCCGCGTGCGGTGGCGTGCCGTCGTTCCCGTACAGGCTGCTGGTGGAAGCCAGCACAAACTTTTTCACGCCTTTGCGCGCGCAATATTCCAGCATGTTGAGCGCGCCGAGCGTGTTGGTGTAAAGGTAGCTCCAGGGGTCTTTCATGCTGGCGCGCACACCGGCCACTGCCGCCAGATTAATGAGGGCATCCACCGCCGGCACAGAGGCTTCCAGGCGCTCCAAAACGGCCTTATCGGTAATGTCATCCTGCAAAAAATGAAAGTTGGCGTGTTCCTGCAGCAAGCGCAGGCGGTAGTGCTTCATGCGCACGTCGTATGTCTGGCTGAGGTTGTCCACTCCGTACACGGCGTGGCCTTCCCTCAGTAAAAATTCTGCCAGGCGGGAGCCAATGAATCCGGCAGCGCCGGTGAGCAGGTAACTGGCCATCAGAGTTTGACCACCTTCGGGCTCTTCTTCGCGATGTTCTTGAGCGCGTTGCGGGCATCAAAAATCAGCTGGGCTTTTTCGAAGACCAGGTTGTAATCCACTTTGGTGTGGTTGGTGATGATGGCGACCAGGTCGGCTTTTTCGACCGCCGCGGCCAGGTCTTTTTCGGAAGTCATACGCACGAATTCGTAATCCACTTCCGGCACGTAGGGGTCGTAATACGAAACCAGCGCGCCTTTCTCTTGCAGCAGGTGAATGACGTCAAAAGCCGGTGATTCGCGCAGGTCGTTCACATTGGGTTTATATGCCACACCCAGAATCAGCACTTTGCTGCCGTTCAGGGGCTTTTTATAGCGGTTGAGGGCGTCTTGAATCTTGGAGACGACATAGCGCGGCATATTGGAATCGATTTCAGATGCCAGATCAATGAAACGCGCGGTGTAGTTGATGGACTTCATCTTCCAGGACAGATACAGCGGGTCCACCGGAATGCAGTGACCGCCCATACCCGGCCCCGGTGTGAACTTCATGAAGCCGAAGGGTTTGGTGGCGGCTGCGTCAATCACTTCCCAAACGTCAATGCCCAGCCGGTCGCACATCTGCGCCAGTTCGTTGACCATGGAAATGTTCACCATACGGAAGGTGTTTTCCAGCAGTTTGGTCATCTCCGCCACTTCGGTGGTGGAGACGGGCACAATCGTTTCCAGCGCCTGGGCGTACCAGGCCGCGCTGACTTCCGTGCAGGCCGGGGTGATGCCGCCAACCACCTTGGGGGTGTTGTAAGTGGTAAAGTCCGTCCGCCCGGGGTCCACGCGCTCGGGTGAGAACGCCAGGAAGAAATCCTCACCCACCTTCAGCCCGCAGCATTCGCTCAGCTTGGGCAGCACCAGCTCGCGCGTGGTGCCGGGGTAAGTGCTGGATTCCAGGACGATGACCATGCCGCGGTGCAGGTACGGCGCGAGCGATTCGCTGGCGCTGGCGATGAACGACAGGTCGGGGTCGCCGGTTTTGCGCAAAGGAGTGGGCACGCAGATGGAAACCGCGTCAATCTCGGTCAGGATGCTGTAATCCGTGGTGGCGCGCAACCGACCCGCTTCTGTGTGCTTGCGCACCTGGGCGTTGGAGATATCCAGAATATAGCTTTCGCCGCGGTTGAGCATATCCACCTTTTCCTGGATGGGGTCGATGCCGGTGACGTTGAAGCCGGCATTGGCAAAGGTGATAGCCAGCGGCAGCCCGACGTACCCCATGCCGATGATGGCGATGTTGGCTCTGCGCTTGTGTATCAATTCCAGTAACTCGTCTTTAACCATGATTCACCTTGATTCCGGGTTGGTATTTTTTAAAAGAGACTTAATTGCTCCGGCGGCGCTTCCTTTTTGGGGGCCGGCGGAACAGTGGGAGTGGGGATGGCGGGCTTTTCGGGCTCCTGCAAGAACTGCTTGAGCCGGCTGAAGTCCTCCATCAGCGTTTTCTTCAGGTCGGGCTGATGCAGAGCGGCGGCGGGATGGTACATCGTGACAACCATGCGCCCGGCCGCGCGGTGCGGGCGGCCGTGAATCTGGCTGATTCTGCCGTTGCTGACAAACTTGGCCATTGAAAAACGCCCCAGCGTCACAATCACGCGCGGGTTGATGGCCTCAATCTGCGCGTCCAGGTATTGTTCGCACGCGCTCAGTTCATCTGGCTGTGGGTCGCGGTTGTTGGGCGGCCGGCACTTGACGACATTGGTGATGAAGACTTCAGAACGCTTGAGGCCGGCGCAGCCCAGCAGTTCGTCCAGAAATTTACCCGCCTGCCCGACGAAAGGCTTGCCTTGCTGGTCTTCGTGGAAGCCGGGGCCTTCGCCAATGAACATAATCTGACTTTCAGCGGGACCTTCCCCCGGGACGGCCAGCGTGCGGCCTGCGTGCAAAGAGCACGCGCGGCATTGCTGAACCTGCGCGCGGATGGCTTGTAGACTTTCTTCTGCAGACATAAATGATAGGTCTCCGAAAATGAATTTTACCCCATTACCCGTTCAAAAATCACAATCCACCGTCTTTAACAGCTTTTCCAAAGCATCGGGCTGCATTTCTTCCAGCGTAAGCAGGAGCGCGTCTTCGTGCGTATCCTGATAATACCCAGGGCGCAGGCCTACCGCCTCGAATCCCATACCGTAATACAAACGCAGCGCGGCCTGGTTGCTCACTCGCGCCTCCAGCAGGGATTTGCGTGCGCCCTTCTGCCAGGCCTGCAGCAAACCGGCGGCAAGCAGCGCGCGGGCGATTCCTCGGCCGCGGTACGGCGGGGCGACAGCCAGCGTGGCTACCTGCGCCTCGTCCACCACCAGCCAGATGACCGCGCTGCCAACTATTTTGGGCTGGCCGGCTTCCTCAAGGCTTTCTGCCACCAGGCAGA
>JAAYUC010000027.1 GCA_012517865.1 Chloroflexota bacterium
AGTGAGAGAGTTCGTGAAAAAGCGGCCTGACACTGTGTGCATGACGCATCTCTCCCACGCCTATCCGCAGGGCGGTAATTTGTACTTCATTTTTATCGCCCGCATCGGTACAATAAAAGAATACTTACAACTTCAGTACGGCATCCTGGAAGCGATTGCCAAAAGCGGCGCGGCCATCAGCCACCACCACGGCGTCGGGAAACAAACCGCGCCCTGGCTGGAAGAGACCATCGGCAAAGCGCAAATGGATGTAATTCGCACCCTGAAAAAGCATTTTGACCCGCAGAACATTATGAACCCGGGCGGCACGCTCGGCCTGGACATGACTGCTGAACAGGCAGAAAAACGATGGAGTATGGACCTGGAGGGCTGATGAGCGCTGAAAAACTCTTGGCAATTGATAACGGCACCCAATCTGTCCGCGCTCTGATTTTTGACTTGCGCGGTAACTTGCTGGCCAGAAGTCAGGTGCCGATTGAGCCTTACTATTCGCGGGAACCCGGCTGGGCCGAGCAAGACCCGCAGGTTTTTTGGAAAGCGCTGTGCGAAGCCTGCCAGAGGCTGTGGAGCATGCCCGGCGTGGATAAAAGCGCGCTCGCAGGCGTCTCGCTGACCACGCAGCGGTCCACGATTATCAATGTGGATGAGCGCGGTCAGCCGCTGCGCCCGGCCATAGTCTGGCTGGACCAACGGCGCACACCCGGCCTGAAACCTGTCGGGGGCATCTGGGGCCTGCTTTTCCGACTGGCCGGCATGACCGGCACGGTGGCTTACCTTCAATCCGAGGCCGAAGCCAACTGGCTGCGCGCCAACCAAAAAGAGGTCTGGGATAAAACCTATAAGTATCTGCTGCTTTCCGGTTACCTGACCTACCTGCTTACCGGCCGTTTTGTTGATTCCGTCGGCTCTCAGGTGGCATATATTCCTTTTGATTACAAAAATCAGCGCTGGTCGTCTAAATCGGACTGGAAATGGCAGGCTGTGCCGGTGCGTCCTGAGACTTTACCCGATTTGGTCAGACCCACTGAGCTTCTGGGTCACATCAGCGCGGAGGCGGCTGCAGCGACAGGCATTCTGGAAGGGCTTCCGCTGATTGCAGCCGCGGCGGATAAGGCCTGTGAGGTCATTGGCGCGGGCTGCATCGAACCCACAACTGCCTGCCTCTCTTTTGGCACCACAGCAACCATCAACACCACCCATAAGGATTACCTGGAAGTTATCCCGCTCATCCCGCCCTACCCGGCCGCTATTCCTGGAATGTATTCGCTTGAAATTCAAATTTACCGCGGGTACTGGATGGTATCCTGGTTCAAGCGTGAGTTCGGCATGAGCGAGGAGCGCCTGGCGCGCGAGCGCGGGGTACCGACCGAGGCTCTGTTTGATGACCTGATCAACTCGGTTCCGGCCGGCTCGCTGGGACTGATGCTGCAGCCGTATTGGAGCCCGGGGCTGAAGCTGCCCGGCCCGGAGGCCAAAGGCGCCGTGATTGGCTTTGGCGATGTGCATACCCGCCCGTATTTTTACCGCTCAATCATCGAAGGACTGGCCTACGCCCTGCGCGAAGGCGCGGACCGCACCAACAAGCGCTCGCGTCTAAAAATTGAAACGATTCGCGTGGCGGGCGGCGGCTCAGCCAGCCGGGCGGCTGTACAATTGACCGCTGATATTTTCGGACTGCCGGCCTCGCGCCCGCACGTCACGGAAGCCAGTGGCCTGGGCGCCGCGATGGACCTGGCGGTCGGGCTTGGCTTGCACCCGGATTTTGAAACCGCCGTGCGCGAGATGACGCGCGTCAGCGAGACCTTTGAGCCCAACCCGGAAAACCACAAGCTTTATGACGCCCTCTACAAGAGAGTCTACCTAAAGATGTATAAACGCCTGCGGCCTTTGTATGACGAGCTGGCGGATATCACCGGATACCCCGCCCTGGACTAACGCAAAGCTTTCGGCCGCCTGAGCTCCCACGCGCAGGCGGCTTTTTTTGTGAACCCGCAAGTATCAGGTTTTTCTGTCTCCAACAATGCATAATTCAAACCCACAACTGCCCGCAAAAGCTGGAACTCCCTCTCAGACAGGAATTCCGCAGGCAGGCAGGTATAATACAAACACTACCCAAAGCACCCCGGAGGACCGCATGGTTCATTATCTTTCCCGCGAACAAGAATTGCAGGTGGAATCCTGGCTAAGCCAACTTACCCTTCCCGAAAAGATCAGGCTGCTTTCCGGCGCGGACAACTGGTCCGTCCCCGCCGTGCCCCGCCTGGGTATCCCCGCTCTGATTGTCAGCGACGGCCCGCACGGCGTGCGGGCGGACCGCGCCAGCAGCCGCCGGCCCGCGGGACCGACCAATGCTTACCCGACTGGTGTGGGCATCGCCGCAACCTGGAACCGGGACCTGGCGCGCGCCCTCGGCGCGGCTTTGGCGGAAGAATGCCGCGAGATGGGCGTGGATGTGCTCCTGGGACCCTGCGTGAGCATCATGCACAGCCCGCTGGGTGGAAGGAACTTTGAAACCTACTCCGAAGACCCCTTCCTGGCTGGCGAAATTGGCCTGAACTGGGTGCTGGGTCTGCAGCACAAAGGCGTCGGCGCCTCGGTTAAGCATTTCGCGGGCAACGACCAGGAACGCGAGCGCATGCGCGTGAACGTTATCGTGCCGGAGCGCGCGCTGCGCGAGATTTACCTGGCGCCTTTTGAAAAAATTGTACACCGCGCCCAGCCCTGGACGGTGATGGCAGCCTACGCGCGCCTGAACGGCACCTACGCCTCAGAAAACCCCTGGCTGCTGCGGAAAGTACTGAAAGAAGAATGGGGGTTTGAAGGGGCAGTCATCTCAGATTGGTTTGCCACCCATTCCACTGCCGCGGCCTTGAATGCTGGATTGGACCTGGAGATGCCCGGACCAGCCCTCTGGCGCGGCGGGCACCTTAAGGAAGCTGTGGAAACCTGGCAGGTTTCTCAGGAAAATCTGGACGACGCGGTGCGGCGGGTGCTCATTCTCATTGCCCGCTGCCAGCCCGGTCAGGTGCCGGCCCACCCCGCGGCCGTGGATTCGCCGGAGCGCCGGGCGCTGGCAAGAGAGATAGCCAGACAGTCCATCACCCTCCTCAAGAACGAAGGCGGCCTGCTGCCGCTCGCGTCCAGCGCGCGAAAGATCGCGGTGATAGGCCTGAACGCGAATACGCGCGTCACTGGCGGAGGAAGCTCTTTTGTCAAAGGTCTGTACTGGGTCACGCCCCTGCAAGGATTGCAGCAGGCTTTGGGGCCGGAAGTGGAACTGATATACGAACCTGGCGCGGATTACCGCGTGCTTCCCCAGGTCATTGAATCCGATTTCTTCTCGCAGCCGGACGGCAGCGCCGGCCTTTCGGCCTGCCTCTATAACAGCGCTGATTTCAGCGGAGAACCGCTGCGAAAGACCGACCTCGCGCTGGATTCCTGGTGGGGCGGCATGGGACCTGCCGAAGGAAAGATTAATCCGCGCTGCTTCAGCGGCACATGGGAAGGACTGTACCAGGCGGCTGCAAGCGGCGAAACCCCGCTCTTTCTGGCGAACAACGGGCACGCCAAGCTGTACCTGGATGACCAGCTTGTGGTGGAAAACCACAGCGGAGATGTAATTCCGGACTATGGGAATTTCAGTTCCGTTCTGGTGGGCGGCTCCGCCGCCCTGGAAGCCGGCCGAAAGTACCGACTGAAAGTGGAGTACACCTTCGAAACACAGGGCGGTTTCCCCTTTCTGCAGCTGGCGCACCTGCCGCCCTACGTTCCGGAAGATGGGCACGCGCGGGCAGTTGCCGCTGCCGCCAGCGCGGACCTGGCGATCATATTTGCCGGCAACCCTGACGGATACGAGACCGAAGGCGCGGACCGGCCTTCCATGCGCCTGCCCGGCAGGCAGGACGAGCTCATCGCTGATGTGGCTGCCGCCAATCCGCGAACGATTGTGGTCATCCACGCCGGCGCGCCGATTGAAATGCCTTGGGCGCAGCAGGTGCCCGCCATTTTGTGGGCCTACTACCCAGGCCAGGAGGGTGGGCACGCCCTGGCGGATGTGCTCACCGGCACGGCATCTCCATCCGGAAAACTGCCAATGAGCATCCCCTTGCGGCTTGAAGATGACCCGACATTCATCAATTACCCCGGCGACCAGTCAATCTTATACGGAGAAGGCATATTTATCGGTTACCGCAATTATGACTATCGAAAAATGGAGGTGCGCTTCCCGTTTGGGCACGGCCTTTCGTATACCAGCTTTGAATACAGCGCTCTGCGCTGCCCGGAATGCTTCCATCCAGGGGAGAAGGTAGAAATCAGCTTTTCGCTACTCAACCGCGGCGAACGGCAGGGCGCTGAAGTGGCGCAGGTCTACGTGCGCGATGTGCACGCCAGCGTGCAGCGGCCGATTCGCGAACTGAAAGGTTTCAGCCGCATCATCCTCGACCCCGGCGAAGAAACCATCGTAACCATCCAGCTGGACGAGCGCGCCTTCAGTTTTTACGACCAGGATAAAGGCTGCTGGACGATGGAGCCGGGTTATTTTGAAATCGAAGTAGGCAGTTCCTCGCGGGATATCCGCCTGAAAGGCAGTCTGAGGTTGGAGGCCTGACCAACGGAATGAACAGAGGCTGACGGGGGTCTGCTCAAGCCGCCCCATCTAAAAGCTTCGATGAGGTCAGGCCCGGACTCACTGCCTAAAACCCGTAAAAAAACGCTCCCTGCAGGGAGCGTTTTTTTCGGGTTATTGGTCTTCTTTTGGCCGCACCAAAATCAACGATTTGCCAGCCGGTTTTTTCAAATCAAAAAAGTTTTTGCGGGCGCGCAATAGCTGGGCCAACTGTTTCGCGCCGTATGTGCGCGGGTCAAAGCCCGGGTCAATTCTGCGCAGCGCGGTGCCGACTTCGGAGAGCGTTGCCCATCCATCGTCGTCCGATCCTGCCATGTCGATGGCCTGGTTGACCTTCTCAATCAACTCCAGGTCCGCCGGGGTGAGCTGTTCCAGCTTCTGCTGCTTCTGAACAGCTTTTCGTTTCTGCTTTTCGCGTTCTTCCAGGTTCTCGGTGTAGATGAAAACGTCGCAAGCAGACACAAACGCGCGCGGGGTGGACTGTTTGCCGATGCCGATTACCATCTTACCGCTCTCGCGAATGCGCGTGGCCAGCCGCGTGTAGTCGCTGTCGCTGGAAACCAGGCAAAAACCGTCCACCTGGTCTTTGTGCAGGATATCCATGGCATCAATAATCATGGCGGAATCCGTCGCGTTTTTGCCGATGGTATAGCGAAACTGCTGGATAGGCTGGAAAGCGTAAGAATTGAGGATATCTTTCCAGGATTTCATATTTGCCGTGGTCCAGTCTCCATATACTCGGCGAATAGTGGCGTTGCCAAAACGGGCAGACTCCACCACGATTTGTTCAATTAAACTGGACTGCGCGTTATCCCCATCGATGAGGATAGCGACGCGCTTTTCCGTATTGTTGTTGTTTGTTGTTTCAGAGTTCATATATGCATTATACCTTTGATGCCGGCAGCCCGCGAGCCTGCCTTTCACCGGCTGAATCCTTGCCTCCTCTGGAGAAAAGCAGCAGCAGCGAAAAAAAGCCGCGGTCTCGGCCGCGGCATTCGGTCAGCAAACACTGACGCCGTGCTTGCGATAATAACTTTGGTGGTATTCCTCAGCGGGATAGAAATCCTCCAGCATGAGCAGTTGAGTTACCACCGGGCGGTCGAACACCCCGGAGACTTCCAGAAAAGCAATAACCTGCTCAATGGTTTCTTTTTCTTCCTGGGTGGAGTAAAAAACCACGGAACGGTACTGAGAGCCAAAATCGAGGCCTTGCGAGCAGCAGGTGGTGGGATCATGAAACGAGAAGAAAAGTTCGAGGAGCTGTTGAAAGCTAACCACGTCTGTGTCAAAGACAACTTTGACCGTTTCGGCATGGCCGGTGGTATCCTGACACACCTGTCGATAGGTTGGATCCTTGGTGGTGCCGCCGGAATACCCCACCTGCGTCTCAAGGACGCCAGCGACACACTGAAACTTGGCTTCCAACCCCCAAAAACATCCCCCCGCGAAATATGCTTCCTTCCTCATTTGCCTACCAATTCCTCATTCAAATTTTCTTCCGGCACAAAGCGCAAAGCAGCCGAGTTCAAACAATAACGCAAGCCTGTTGGCTGTGGGCCGTCCGGAAACACATGCCCCAGATGCGCCTCGCAGCGGGCGCAGCGCACTTCCTGCCGCACCATGCCGTGGCTGAGATCCAGCACCAGTTCAATATTTTCAGCGGCCACCGGCCTGAAAAATGACGGCCAGCCGGTCCCGGAATCAAACTTGCTTTCGGAAGAAAATAACTCCAGGCCGCAGCAAACGCAGTGGTACAGGCCGGCTTTTTTATGGTCGTAAAACGCTCCGCAAAATGGAGTTTCCGTGCCTTTTCTGCGCGTCACGCGATACTGCTCTTCGGTCAGCAAAGCGCGCCATTCCTCATCGGATTTGTAAATCTTTTTCATAATTACCTGAGATGAATATATCACGGAAAAACCAGCACAAGTTCGCATGCACACTCTCAGTACAGCCTTGTTAACATAAAAAAACTGCCTTGAATGGCAGTTTTTCTTTTATCAATGGACACGCGCGCTACAGGTCGCCCTTATGTGCCGCCCACACAGCCAGTCCGATAATGCCGGCATCATTCCCCAACTCACCCGGCACGATTTCAATCTGGTCTGCAGGCATAATCAGCATCCGCCGCCGCACCTCCTCGCGAATCGGCCGCAAAAGAAGCTCGCCAGCCGCCGCGACGCCGCCTGTTACCACCACGCGCTTGGGTCCGACCACCAGCGCGGCATTCATAATCGCCACGCCGATGTAAGCGCCAGCCGTGTTCCAAATGGAAAGCGCGACCTCGTCGCCAGCTTCCGCGGCAGTCGCGATGACATGCGCGGTGATTTTGTTCAGGTCGTAATTCACCAACTCGCCGATTTTGGTGGCCTGACCCTGCACCACCGCTTTCAGCCCCATCGCCGCGATGGCTGGCCCGGAGGCAAAGGTTTCCACGCAGCCGTAATTACCGCAGCCGCACCTGGGTCCGTTAAAATCCACGGTGATGTGGCCAAGTTCACCCGCGGTGCCGCCCTGGTTCAGGACCAGCTGGTTGTTTATCACCACCCCGCCACCGATGCCCGTGCCGATGGCGAAGCACAGCATGCAGTCCACGCCTTTGCCAGCCCCGAACGCCCATTCCCCATACGTAATCGCGCGCACATCGTTCATGATGTAAACCGGCAGCTTTAGGTGGCTTTCCAACAGCGCTTTGATGGGCACGTCAATCCAGTGACCGGGGAAATTGGGGATAAAGCTGGTGAGACCTTTTTCCACGTCCAATCTGCCGGGAGCGGATAAGCCCACCCCGCCAATCTGTGACCACTCAAAGCCTGCTTCGGAAACCATGTCGGTTATCAGGTTCGCGATGCGACTGATGACCGCCTCGTGCCCAAGATACGAGAGGGTTTTGGTGTCTTTGGATGCAATCACCTTGCCGGTGTTCAGGTCCACCAGCCCGGCTTTGATGTTCGTGCCGCCTAAGTCGCAGCCAACGTAATATTGGGTATGCATGCTTTCTCTCCTGCTTGCTTTATTCATCGGCAATTATACACGCCGCGGAAATATTTATGCTTCGAGTCTGGCATGCTGGCTTCATAAAGGGTATTCTCTTCTGCAAAATGCATTGCGCGCTGCGACTTGAGACAACTCGATGTTCAAGGTAAGAAGACGGGCAGTGTGCCCTTTGGGCATTGATACATCGCCGCAGGCGGCGCGATGACGAAAAACTGCCAAAGAACTGTAGTTTGCTTTGATCAAAAATGGCGAGGCTGGGCTTTGCGCAGTCCCCGCGCGAAGTGCAGGGGAAACCCAGAACCAATCTTCTCCTGCCATTAAATCAAAAAATGGCGAGGCTGGGATTTGAACCCAGAACCAATGGCTTATGAGTCCACTGCTCCACCGTTGAGCTACCTCGCCCCCCCACTAATCGGGTTAATTGTCGTTATTCAGCTTCCATATGGCACATATGGGAGTATAAAAATGACCGAAATAATTAATAGCCAATGGCTTAACTTAAATGTTGGTGTAGATGACCTCTTGGCAACGTGGTTGGAATCGTTCTATCTGGACAGAAAAATCCAGAATGTCAGCGCGGGGACGCTGTACTTTTACCGTGCGAAAATCAAGCTTTTCCTGGAGTTCTGTGAGCAGGTCAGCGTCCAGCGGATTGGACAGATCACGCCCAGTGTGGTCAGGGAGTATTTGCTGTTCCTGGAAGCGAAGGGGCACAATCCAGGCGGGATCCACGCTGCCTATCGGGTATTAAGGACATTTCTCTACTGGTGGGAAGCCGAGACGGAACCTGAGGGCTGGAAGAACCTAATCAAGAAGGTAAAGGCACCGAAGCTGGCGGTCGAGCCGCTTGCGCCTGTGCCTTTGGACGCCGTGGAGAGGATGCTGGCAGTTTGCAAAGGGAAAGATTTGCTGTCATTGCGGGACAAGGCCTTGCTGTTGTTTTTGCTTGACAGCGGCGCCAGGGCGGCGGAGGTGTGCGCGGTGAACCTTGAGGATGTGGACCTGATTGGCGGTGGGGTGTTTGTGAAGTGCGGGAAAGGGCGGAAACCCAGGACGGTGTTCCTGGGACAGAAGGCGCGCAGAGCGCTGCGGGGTTACCTGAAAGCGCGCTTTGTTGGAAAAGTATTATCGATAGAAAAGGGGGCTTGCTGGATTAATCGAGATGGGGAAAGGCTGACGTATTGGGGCTTGAATGAAATGATCGGGAGGAGAGCACGATCAGCGGGGATTGAAAAACCGGAATTACACGACTTCCGGCGGGCGTTTGCAATCAATTTCCTGAGGAACGGCGGGGATGTGTATTCACTACAAAAACTGATGGGGCACGCGGACCTGCAGGTGCTGCGCAGGTACCTGGCGCAGACGAATGAGGACCTGCGGGTGGCGCACGAGAGGTTCAGTCCAGTGGAGGGGATGGGTGAAAATAAAGGGGAAATAATTGCAGAAAAAGGGAAGAATGGAACAAAACTTGGTAGAATACTAATCAAGTAAAGCTAATCAAAAATCTGTATCTCTTGATAGCTATCTAGTTAATAATTATTGGGGTTCGGTTGGATAGCTCTTGGTTAGGCTGCGAATGGGAATCGTACCATCAGAAAGTTTATTGGCAGTTTGGGGAAAAACAGAAGCCAATGAATGCATAAATTGGCACTCATTAATTTACCACCTGTTAGACACTGGTGCAGTCAGCCAGGTTTTGTGGGAGCAGTGCCTTTCTGACTCTATGAAGAAAGACATTTCCTCACATTTTGGATTAGATATCCATGAAACAGGAGTATTGCTTTCATTTTGGATTGCGCTTCATGATATTGGCAAGGCAGGGCCAGAATTTCAACGCAAAAACAAAATTTTAGCGACTGAATTAATTAAGCTTGGTTTTGTTTTCCCTACAAACTGCGGTCATGTAGATGGGTTTCATGGGACAGCTACAACTATTATCCTGCGAAGTCTCCTTAAAAATAGCTATAAATCCATGCCAAGAAGTTTCAGGACAAGGTTGGCGACGACACTGGGAGGACATCACGGAGTGTTTCCTGATAATGGGGAAATCGTTAATCCAGAAATTGAGCAAATACATACCGGTAATGACGGCTGGCATGACATCCAAAAATGCATCTTCGATATAACTGCCAGTACTCTTTCTGCCAAGTTACCCATGGTGTTCCCAGAAAAGGCAGATGAAATAAATTCAATTCTACTTATTATTGCGGGGCTTTGTACCGCAGCAGATTGGATAGCGTCTAACACAACTTTCTTCCCCTACGAACATAACAGTATTCAGACAGACATCTACTACAATAACGCGAAAAACAGAGCCAAGAAGGCTGCTGATATTTTAGGTTGGACCGGATGGCATGCTTCCAATACTCCATTAACTTTTGAGCAGCTCTTTCCTGACATTGAACCCAACGCGGTCCAAAGCGCAGTTATTTCTGTTACAAAACAATGCAAATCTCCCTTCTTAGCCATTATCGAGGCTCAAACTGGCACAGGGAAGACCGAAGCCGCTTTGTTCATGGCGGATACGTTTTTACAGAAGGAAAATAAGGCTGGTTTTTACATCGCCATGCCAACTCAGGCAACAAGCAACCAGATGTTTGGCAGAGTAAAGAAGTTTTTATCTACCCGCTATCGCCAGGACAGAATCAATCTTCACTTAGTCCATGGTAAAGCTCTTCTTGGACAAACTTACAATAGCTTCTCACCGACGAATATCTGGTCCGATGAGAATGGAGACGAAGCAAACATACAAAGTCACGCCTGGTTCCTGCCCAGAAAAAAGACTCTTTTAGCTCCATTTGGAGTGGGAACAGTTGACCAGACATTTCTTGCCGTTCTTCGAACTCGGCATTTCTTCTTAAGATTGTTCGGGTTAAGTCACAAGGTATTGATTTTTGATGAAGTACATGCGTATGACGTCTATATGACTGAAGTTTTTAAGAGACTTCTTCATTGGTTAAAATCGGTCGGTACATCTGTCATCATTCTTACTGCAACGCTGCCAGACAAAACTAGAAAAGAGCTTCTCAGAGCCTATTCAGAGCAAGACTATCTAGTAAATAATATCCCGTTCCCAAGAATCAGTATCGCCACGCCTGAAGGAATTGAGGTCATTCAGGCAGGTGAACAGTCTGTCAGAACAATAAAGATTGAATGGATTAGCAAGGATGTTGAAGACATCAACAAATACCTCATAGAAAGACTTAAAAAAGGTGGTTGCGCTGCGGTTATCTGCAACACAGTGGATCGAGCACAAAAAGTCTTTCAATCGATACAAAAAATAGTAGATACTAATGAAACTGAAATTTTGTTGTTTCATGCTCGTTTTCCTTTCAAAAGGAGAAATCAGATTGAAGAAGAGGTACTGGCAAAGTTTGGTAAGGATCGGGGTAACAGACCTAAAAAAGCAATCCTTGTGGCAACGCAGGTAATTGAACAAAGCCTTGACCTGGATTTTGATTTATTAATTACCGACCTGGCACCAATCGATTTACTGATCCAGCGCATTGGACGACTTCATCGTCATTCAAAAGAGGCTGTACGTCCAGAACCGTTAACGGAGCCCACCTGCATAATCAGTTCGTTTAGCACCATCGATCAGATACTTAATCTTGGCGGCGATAAATATATCTATGAGCCATATATTCTTGCCAAAACCTGGATGACATTACAAAACAAAGACAGTTTACGGCTGCCAGAAGAGAGCGATGACCTGATCAGGCAGGTGTATGAAGATGAAAAATATGATGATGAAAAACTAACCAAAGCCAGAAATAAAATGAGGCGAGATATCCAAGCAAGTCAGGTTAATGCTCAGAATTATCTTATTCCAATCAGAGAAAAGGATTTTCTGGGTTCACTAGCCAACTTTTTTGGGGATGAATGTAATGCTTTATCACGCAGGATGATTAACGCCCCCACAAGAGAGATTGATTTTTCTATCCAGATAATTTGTTTGGAGGAAGGTATTCATGGGCTTCATCCTGTTTACAGTGAAGATGTAATTGAACTGAACAATGAACTTACTCTTCGGCAAATCCAAAGTTGTTTGGAAGCAGAAGTCACAATCAATAATCGCGAACTCGTAAAAGTCTTGTTAGAAAAGGAGGAAAGTCGGCCGTTAAGCTTTTTGAAAACTGCAGCGTTAAGGTGGCATATCCCCCTGATTTTCTTTGATGGATGTTGCGAGGTAGGTGATTACCTCATCACAATAGACAACGAAATCGGATTACAGTATACAAAGAAATCAGAAAACAACAGCTTTCCCACGAGGGGTAGTTTAGCAGGAGGTTAAGTGAAAAGTTATTTCAATTTACTACATGAAACCTGGATACCGGTTATCGACAACAAAGGCAGATACCTATCTATTAGTTTGGAAGAAGCAGTCAGAAGAGCTCACGAGATAAAACGCATTAGCGCAGAATACCCGATAGTCACGGGAGCCCTCTATCTACTAATCATTGGATTTGCTTCAAGCATTTACCACTTAGAATCCCTCAATGATTGGGAAAGATTACATCAACAAGGGCAGTTTCCTCTGGAAACCTTAAAAGTTTACTGCAGCCAATGGAATGACCGTTTCTTTCTCTTTGGCAGTGAACATCCTTTCTATCAGGACCCAAAAATTGGGCAGCGAGAAAAGGATATCAACAATCTCGGAGCAAACAAGACGCCCGAACCAAAAGGAATCACAGGCTTATTGCTTCATCTGGCATCAGGTTCTAATGCCACTCTGTTTGACCATTCTTTTGATGACGAGGAAAAAGAATTCACACCTGACGAAGCCGCCCGATTCCTAATAATGCTTCAGGCTTACAGCCTGGGAGGAATGAGCGAGGCAAGTATCGGTAAGGATAAGTATTACAAAGATGCCCCTTTCAGCAGAGGAATTACATTTCTATCCAGAGGAGAAACCCTGTTTGAAACGATAACGCGGAATTTAATTCCAAAGGAACTGGACTATCTTCAAAACGACAATCACGATTTGCCGTGTTGGGAAAAAGAGGACGCTTTCGATAGAACGGCGCTGATGCCAACCGGCATCAGAGATTTGCTGACCTGGCAAAGCCGCAGAATTTTCCTCATTCCTGAAGAGCTTAATGGAAAAACAATTGTGCGTAAGTGTCTCAGCGCTCCAGGTTTTGGTTTACCAGAAACTTTCTCAAATCCTTTTTACATGAATGAACATGAAATGGATGGAACTAAATCAAAAATCAAGCCTATGCGTTTCCAGATGAACAGAGTCATCTGGCGAGATAGCGGCGCAATCCTTGACCCAGAACGAGAACTGAGGGATAAAGCAATCTCTAAAAGCTTCGCGGAAACGTTACTGGCTGAGGAAATTCTCCTGGAAAACAATATCCGTTTATCGCTGTTCGGAATGTGCACTGAGCCAGGCCAGAAAAAAGCCTATTCCTATCAAGAACAGGAATTCAACGCACCCAGTGAATATATTAAATACCCATCACTCGCTGGAAAATTGAAACAGGCATTAAACTTCGCAGAAAGTATGCGTAAAGCTTTATATTACGCGACTTACGAACTTGCCAGCTATAAAATCCGCCCAGATCAGGATATCAATGACACAATCAAACCTGACAAAAACGATGTAAACGCCCTTGTCGACCACCTTCAACAGGAAGGCAGGTTCTGGAGTGCCCTGGAGATTCCTTTTTATGAACTTCTGATGACTTTGCCCTCAAATTCAGAAGCAGTTGGTATATGGCAGGAGGTCCTGGTCCGCACGGCAAAGGAGAGCCTCACAACGGCAGCGGAATTGGCTGGTGACGATTACGCTGGGTTAAAAGCCAGAGCAAAAGCAGAAAATAAACTGGGCACAGAAATCTTTCGCATACTTTACCCAGATGGAAAGGAGAAATAAGTGAAGACTGAACAAGATATTCATCCGTTCATAAGATACCTCTATTCACTCGCGGAAAGCGATAATAGAGGCGCCCTGGCCGACTTGCGCAGAGGAAACAATGGTCAGCCGGGCACCGTGCCGGCAACATTCCAGTACGTGGCACCCTGGGTGCCTGATAATGAGCGCAACAGTTGGAGAGAAAAGGTGTATTACATTATCGCAGCGCTATTCGCGCAATACCAGGCAGGCAGCTCAGGGAAAAGACTGATGACCAATCAGGGCAACTTTGGCGCGCATTGCCGGGCGTTGAAAGCCCAGAAAACCCAATCCGGTTCGTTTGAAAGCCGCTTTTCGAGCTTACTCAAAGCAAATCGGGATGATGTGGCAACATTTCTGCGGCAGTTGCTGGGTTTGTTGCGCGGTGAGGAAATCCCGATTAACTGGAATCAACTCTTTTACGACCTGTTGTTCTGGAACAGCCCAAACCAATCAGTCCAACGACAGTGGGCCAACAGCTATTGGAGCTATCAAAAACCTGAAGAAATAGAAGCACAAGCATAGAAAGTGAGGAAAAATGTTTATCGAATTGCACATGGTACAAAACTTCGCCCCGTCCAACCTTAATCGCGACGACACGAACAACCCCAAGGATTGCACTTTTGGCGGCACCCGCAGAGCAAGAATCTCAAGCCAATGCATCAAGCGCGCTATCCGACTTCATCCTGCATTCGCGGAAGAAACCGGCGTGGAACCGGCAACGAGAACAAGACTACTGGCAAAAGGTGTGATGGAATTACTCCTGAAACGGGGAATGCCAGAGGAAGAAGCGAAAATAGCAGCTGAGAAGTTAACAGCAAATCTGCTTGGAAAGATGGACTCCAAAGATGCTCTCCAAAGCGCCGTATTGTACTATGCCAGTCCGGAGGAAAAATCCGACCTGGCGGATATCGCTCTGGAAAATTGGGAAACACTCGTTTCTGAGAAGGGAGACCAGGCTGCCCTTAACAAAAGTCTGGATAATTTTAAAAAGAAATGGAAGGACCGCACCTCCGCTCCGGATATTGCCATGTTTGGGCGCATGCTGGCTTCCTCTGCCAACCTGAATATTGATGCTGCCTGCCAGGTCGCGCATGCCATCTCGACCCACCGCGTAAATATGGAATACGATTTCTTTACGGCAGTAGACGACCTCCAACCAAAAGAGGATACAGGCGCGGGGATGATGGGAATCACAGCGTTTAACGCCGCCACATTCTACCGATATGCCGCGATTGATTTTGACCAGCTGGTAAACAATCTGGGCGGAGACGTGGACCTTGCCAAAAAGACGGTGAGAGGTTTCCTGAAAGCTTCCGCCCTGGCAATCCCAAGTGGAAAGCAAAACAGCTTTGCCGCTCAAAACCCCCCATCCTTCTTGCTGGCAGTAGTCCGGAAAAACAGCGGTACGTGGTCCCTGGCTAACGCTTTTGAGAAACCGATAAACAGCTATGGGGAGACAAGCATTCTAAACGCATCCATAGAAGCCTTGGATGAATATTGGAAAGAAGTACAGGGTTTCTTTGAAGACCCCGCAGAGCCAATCGTGGCTATGGTGGGAATAGACGCGAAGCTTAAGAACCTGACAGGAAAGCGGGCTGCAACCCTCAATCAATGGATAGAAAAAGTCATTGAAGACATTGACAAGGGGTGACGCTATGGCAACCCTTCTCATGAGGATATCAGCCCCAATGCAATCCTGGGGCATATCCAGCAATTTTACAGAAAGGGACAGCGCGCGTGAGCCTTCCAAAAGCGGCATTATTGGGCTCATTTGCGCTGCAATGGGCAGGAACCGCGCTGAGGATGTTTCCGATTTGGCCGCACTGCGGATGGGTGTGCGAGTGGATAGGGAGGGAGTTTTCCAAAAGGACTTCCAGACTGCCCGCAACATCCTCGCCGCTGACAGAAGCAAAACAGTGGAGAGCGTAATTTCAAACCGTTACTACCTGGCCAACGCTGTTTTTCTGGTCGGATTGGAAGGTGACAAGCGACTGCTGGCATCCATTCAGGACGCCCTGAAATCCCCAACATGGGCGCTCTTTTTTGGCAGGAAAGCTTTTCCCCCGGCACAACCGGTTTTCCTTGAGGACGGACTGCAAGATAAATCCCTGCTCGACGCCCTTTCCAGTTATAAATTGCTGTGGGGGGAAGGCATCCAAAAGAAACGAATTGTCCTCGAAGCGGAGGACGGAGAATTCCGGCGTCAGGACGTCCCCCTCCACTTTGGCCAGAGGCGATTTGCTCAGCGCTCTGTCAGGATTTTGGTGGAAGATTGCGGCGAGAGAACAGAGGCCTGACATGTACCTATCAAAACTATTGTTCGACCCATTAAAACGGCAAGTCCGAAAGGAACTTGCCAATCGGTACGAATTGCACCGAACTCTTTACGCCCAATTTGACGGGATTAACAAATCCGATGTTGGCCTGCTTTACCGGGTAGAAATGGGTAACCCCAATCAGATGGAACCCATCCTCATGCTTGTGCAAACCCAGGTGGAACCAGATTGGCAGGCGATGTTTGAACAGGGTCTGCTGGTAGAAAATGCAGCAGTAAAACAGTATCAACCCGTTTTTACCGACGGTGACATCTATCATTTCAAATTGCTGGCAAACCCTACCGTTCGGCGAAAAGATGGCGACTACGCCGGAAAGCGCGTGGCACTGTTGACCGAAGAAGAACAGGTTGGCTGGCTGCAGCGCAAAGCAAGGGACAGCGGATTTGAGCTGCTGCAGTTAAGCCATTCTGACCAGGGAAAGCTGCTCAGCCGAAAGATAGCTGACGGAGCTGAAATGACCCTCACTCACCAGGCAGTCCTCTACGTCGGAGCCCTGGCCGTGCGGGATAACACAGCATTCTTGCAAGCCTATAAAAAAGGTATTGGCAGCGGGAAAGCATTTGGTTTTGGATTGCTTTCCCTGGCAAGAGCATAGTGCCGGGGTCTGCCAGAAGAACAGCACCTTAACAACTGAAGAGAGGAACCATGACCACAAATATGCACGCGCTGCCGCGTCTGAGGGACAGCCTATCTTACCATTACATTGAACAGGCGATTGTCGAGAGAAATCAAAACGCCATTGAAACGATACAGGACAGCGGCCGAACGCTGATACCCGCGGCCGCCGTGAGCCTGATCATGCTGGGTCCAGGCACAAGCATCAGCCATGCCGCTGTAAAGGTATTGATGGAGAATGGCTGCTCAATTCTATGGACTGGGGAGCAGGGAATGCGCTGTTATGCCCAGGGAATAGGTGAGACCCACCGCGGATATCATCTCAGCCGACAGGCAGAAATGGTGTGTGACCCCGCGAAACACGAGATGGTTGTGCGCAAAATGTACCAGTACCGCTTTGCCGTCACCTTGGAGCCTGGTTTGAGCCTTGCCCAGATACGCGGGATGGAAGGGGGAAGGATTAAGAAAGCCTATGCCGAAGCAAGCGCCAAATACGGCGTGGCCTGGCAAGGTAGAAAGTATGACCGGTTCGATTGGAGTTACTCAGATAAAATCAACCGGACGCTTTCGGCTGCCAACGCGCTGCTGAATGGCATATGCCACGCGGGCATTTTAGCCGGAGGCTACTCACCCGCTTTGGGTTTCATTCATACCGGACGCATGCTTTCTTTTGTATACGATATTGCGGATTTGTATAAGACTGAAATAACCATTCCAGCGGCGTTTGAAACTGCCGCGGAAAACCCCGCTAATCCGGAAGCAAAAGTGCGGGAAAAGTGCCGCGAGCGGTTTATGGAAACAAAACTCTTGCAGAGGATAGTCAATGACATTGACAATTTGCTGGAAATATCTGATGATGAGAGCGGCCGCGAAGATACGGACCCGCCCTCTGAATTGTGGGAGGAGTTGTTTAGAGATGTTTGTGATGATACTGGAAAAAGTGCCAACCGGACTTAGAGGTGAATTAAGCCGATGGTTGGTGGAACCAAAGAGCGGGATATTTGTGGGGGACGTATCCGCCAGGATACGGGATATCCTGTGGGAAAGGGCAATAGAAAAGGGCCGGGGAGGCGGAGTCATTCAAATTTGGTCTGCCAAAACAGAGCAAAAGTTTGATATGCGCATGTATGGTGACACAAGCAGAGAGGTGGTAGAGGCAGAAGGATTAAAACTCATCCGGATACCTGAAAAAAGCAAGCAAAAGTAGCATGTTTTTTTTAGGCAGCAAGGGTTTTCCCCACGCATGTGGGGGTGTACCGGACAGCAATGGCGTGAACAAAATTAGCGCGCTCGTTTTCCCCACGCATGTGGGGGTGTACCTCAGCTTTGGGTCATAGAGCGTTGCCAGAACCAGTTTTCCCCACGCATGTGGGGGTGTACCGAACTGACTGCGCTTGCTGAGCCAGCTGGCACAGTTTTCCCCACGCATGTGGGGGTGTACCTTCTATACGGTTTACAGCGAAATTGCTGATAAAGTTTTCCCCACGCATGTGGGGGTGTACCGGTTGGTCGGAAATTTCTGAGAATACCTGCATAGTTTTCCCC
>JAAYUC010000028.1 GCA_012517865.1 Chloroflexota bacterium
ATTCTTTCGGAGGTCGGCCTTCCATCATCTTCCAAGAGAGCAACCGGCAATTCCTCGACCGGTGCATAAAAGGGAGCGATAGACACATCCAGTACACCTCCGCCGATATCGAATTGGGTGTCGCGGATTAGAACGATCCATCGTCAGCGCGTCAGTCTCGAAGATAACCTTTACAGCCACACCAAACTTGTGGCAGACCTCCGTCACCGCGCGGATATCCGCCTCCACCTCGGCGAACATCCCGCTGCGGATCCAACCGTAGTTGGCGACCACATCCAGCTCAGCCACGTCACCGCGCCGGCAGTACTCCTCGGCCTGCAGCACTTTGGAACGGGTGGTAGAGAGTCCGAATGGGAAGTCGCACACGACGCAAATTTTCGTGGCAGTGCCGCGGGTAAGTTCGGAGGCAATGTCCAGCGAAGCGGGGTTCACGCACACCGTCGCGCAGCCAAAATCTATTCCTTCCTGGATGTATTTGCGAATCTCTGCCTGGGTAAACTCAGGCTTCAGCACGGATTGATCGATATAGGCTGCCAGTTCCCAGACGGTCATCTCGCTTGCTTTTTTGGTGGGTTTCATTGTGTTCAGCTCCTGCTCCTAATTATTACCGCGAAGAACACGGTGTTAGTGGCTAAAATTATATCGTAAATCATTAGGATCGGATAAAAAAAGACCAAAGTCATCCCGAAAAAATCTTTTTTCATCACCCTGGGCAGTAATAAGGGCCATCCCGGGCAGCCCTGGCACGCTCCACAGGCTGCAGAGCATCCGTGTTTGTGATTGCCCAGCCTGAATAAAGTCAGGCCGGGAATCCAACATTTGTTTTCGACGGTTGTGCGGTCTTGCTGAGGACAAAAAAAGGCCGAGCGGATCCTACTTTATCAGCGGCACAATCAGCAGCGAAGCCATGCCAATCAGTTTCATGAAAATCAGCGTGGACGGGCCCGCCACATCCTTAAGCGAATCCCCCACCGTATCGCCGATGACCGCGGCAATGTGCTCCGGCGTCCCGCGTGAAAACTCCAGGTTCTCAATCATCTTCTTGGCGTTGTCAAAAGCTGTGCCGGTATTGTTAAAGAAGGGCCCCAACAGCGCGGAACAGGCCACCGACCCCACCAGCACCGCCCCCAGCGCGTTCATCCCGAAGGCGAATCCAATCGCGATAGGCACCAGGATGCTGATGGCGCTGGGCAAAATCATCTCGCGCAGCGCGTTGCTGGTGGCAATATCAATGCATTGGGAGTAATTCGGCTTTGCCAGGCCTTTCAAAATATCCGGATTCTGCTGGAACTGATCCCGCACGGCATCCACCATAGATTCAGCCGTTTTGGCGGTGGAGCCGATGACCAGCGATGAAATCAGGAAAGGCAGGCACACCCCAATAAAAAGGAAGCTCAGGTTGAACGGCGTGGTCACATCGATGGCGTCGATGCCAGCCAGTTTATAAAAAGTCAGGAAGATAACAAACGCGGTGATGGTGCCGGAAATCATGGCGTACGCTTTGGTGATGGCTTTCATCGTGTTCCCCACCGAGTCCAACTGGGAAAGCTTGTCGATGACCTTTTGGGAAGCGCGCGACATACCGGCGATGCCCGCCGCGTTGTCGACAATCGGGCCAAACGCGTCGGCCGCCATGATAAAAGTAATCAGCAGGTCAGTGCCGATATTGACGCCTACCAGCGCCAGCAGGCTGTTGCCGGAAAGGGAATACACCCCGATGACGACGCCCATCAAAACGATGACCGGCAGCACCGGGCTTTGCAGGCCGTAAGAAATCCCGGTAATCAGATTCAGCGCCGCCCCGCGGTTGGAAGCTTTGGCTATATTCCGAACGGGTTTGCCTTCCATGCCGGCATAGTAGCGCGTGCTGAGCGACGCAATGGTTGTAATCAAAACGCCCAGGGTGGCCGCGATGCCAATAATCCAGTCATTCAACAGCAAAAGGGACATCCCCAGCGCTCCAATAATGCTAAGCACTGAGCTGACAAACAACCCGACGTTAAACTGGATGGACGGGCTCATCCCCCTTTTCCACTCACGGCTGGCAAAGATGCCGGCCGCTGAGGCAAAAATACCTACGCTTTGCAGCAAGAAGGGAAAGAAAATGGCTTTTGGCCCATAAACGGAAGCCATAGCGACCGCCACGATGGAGCCTGTGACAAGGTCGTCGCTGAACGTCTGGAAAAGGTCCGCGCCCCGGCCGGCGCAGTCGCCCACGTTATCACCCACCAGGTCAGCGATAACCGCCGCATTGCGGGGATCGTCCTCAGGGATATTCTCTTCAATCTTGCCTACCAGGTCCGCGCCCACATCCGCCGATTTGGTAAAAATGCCGCCGCCAATTTGCGCGAACAGCGCTGCCAGGCCGCCTCCAAACGCGAAACCAATCAGCGCGTCCGGGTCGCGAAAGATGCTGAAGAGCACTGAGAGCACAATCAGGCTCAGGCCGGTGATACACAGGCCCATCACCGAGCCGCCAAACAAGGCGGTGCGGAAAGGTTCGCGTTTGCCTTCTTTGGCGATATCCGCGGTTTGCAGGTTGGTGCGCACGCTCACGCTCATGCCAATGTACGAAGCCAGTAGCGAAGTGAGCACCCCAAAGACCGCCGTCAAAGCCGCCTTCCAATCCAGAATCCAGTAAAGCAGGGCGGCAAAGAAAGGCGTCACCATCAGGATCGTTTTTATCTGCCGCCTCAGGTAAGTCCGGGCGCCAGTGCGGATATCCCCGGCCACTTCCATCATTTCAGTGGAGACTACCGGCCGCAAGGTGATGCGCAAAATAAAATAGGCAGCCAGCGCGATGCCGAGCAAACCTGAAATGAGTGAGACCGTGTACAGCCGCATATCCAGGGTGAAGACCAGCACAATACTGGCGATGAGGACGGTCATCCCAAGGTAAAACCAACGGCTTTGGAATACCTTTGCCCTGGCTTGTGATTGGTCAATTTTGTTTATCGCTGAATCTATGGAACGCATATTGGACCACTTACCTTCTTCAATATTTTCTGGGAATGGAGAGAGTGTTTCTGAGCCCTGTTTTGCTGGGATCTTGGATTTTAGGACAGGAATCCCTGAGCTGTTCACTAAGATGAATGGGTTATTTTCAGAAACAGAATTATACATCTATGCCCAATTTATGCGAAGAATATTCACCGCCCATTTCCGCCGCCGCATGTCCTGATTCTCCGCAGGCTGTTCTCCTGTCTGTCACATTCCAGCCGTGGAGGCCCGTGCCAGGCGCAATGTATAACTTTTTCGCGCCCGCGTTTTTGACTCCCACTTCCATCAGCGATACGATTGGCCTATGAACACCTCAGAAACAGAAAACCGCGTTTTACCATTCGGGCGCGCGCAAGCGCTCCTGGATATTTTGCGGGTCCGCTTTGAACAGCACCCGCGCCGCCACCCGGGCATTTCCTGGCAGGATGTGCTCTCGCGTTTGCAGGCCCAGCCCCAAAAGTTGTGGACGCTCGAACAAATGGAAACCAGCGGCGGGGAACCGGACGTGGTCGGGCAGGACCCTGAGACCGGCGTGTATGTGTTCGCCGACTGCTCCGAAGAGACTCCCTCCGGCCGCAGAAATCTATGTTACGACCGCGCCGCGCTCGACGCCCGCAAAACAGCCAAACCGCAAGGTTCCGCCGTCGAAATGGCGGAGGCTATGGGGGCGGCGCTGCTTAACGAAGAGGAATACCGCGGACTGCAGGCCGTGGGCGAATTCGACCTCAAAACGTCCAGCTGGATAGAAACCCCCGCGGATGTGCGCGGGCTTGGCGGCGCGCTGTTCGCGGACCGGCGCTACGGGCGGGTCTTTGTGTATCACAACGGCGCTTCCTCTTATTACGGGGTGCGCGGTTTCCGCGCCGCGGTCAGGGTCTGACGTTTCTTTCGGACGCGAGTTCAAAGGCATTTTTCGCGCCCACTTAAAGAGATGAATCCCCAAAATACAGCTGTGTGATGATCATATTCAGCGCCCCGATTGAAACTTCTGCCAGCGTATAATTAGCGCGAATCGCCGCGCAACTCCACCTCATAAGGAGGTAAATTTCAATGCAGCCCGCCGCAGACATCATCAACCAGTTGACGCTCGAAGAAAAAGCCGCTTTGTGTTCCGGCAAAAATTTCTGGTATCTAAAAGCGCTTGAACGCCTGAACATCCCTTCCATCATGCTTACGGACGGGCCCCACGGCCTGCGCAAGCAAGCCGGCGCGGCCGACCACATCGGCCTGAACCTAAGCGTGCCCGCCACCTGCTTTCCAACGGCCTCCGCGCTGGCTGCCACCTGGAACCGTGAATTGGTTTTTCAGGTCGGGCAGGCGCTGGCCGAGGAGTGCCTGCAGGAAGGGGTCAGCGTTATTCTCGGTCCGGGCGCGAATATCAAACGCTCTCCGCTGTGCGGTCGGAATTTCGAATACTTTTCCGAAGACCCCTATCTGACCGGAGAAATGGCCGCCAGTCACATTCTGGGGGTTCAATCTCTCGGCGTCGGCGCGTCGCTCAAGCACTTCGCGCTCAATAACCAGGAAACGCGCCGCATGACTTCTAATTCCGTGGCGGACGAGCGCGCTGTCAGGGAGATTTACCTGGCAGGCTTCGAAAGAGCAGTGAAATCCGCCCAACCCTGGACGGTGATGTGCTCTTATAACCGCATCAACGGCACCTACGCCTGTGAAAACAAACAGCTGCTCACGGATATTCTCCGGAAGGAATGGGACTTTGAAGGTCTGGTAGTCACGGACTGGGGCGCAATGAATGAGGTCGTCCAGGCTGTCCGCGCGGGCACAGACCTTGAGATGCCCGGCGTGGACAATGGAAACACCGAAAAACTGATTGCCGCCGTGCGGTCGGGAGAGCTGGACGAAGCAGCGCTGGACCGCGCCGTGGAACGGGTGTTGAATCTCATCGAAAAAGCCTCAGCCAGCCTGCGCCCGGGCTATCACTGCGACCTTCAGGCCCACCATGCCCTCGCGCGGCGGGCTGCCGCGGAAGGCGCGGTGCTGCTGAAAAACGAAGGCGGGCTGCTGCCCCTCCAGGGTGGGGGCAAAATCGCGCTCATTGGCAGATTCGCCAAAGAGCCGCGCTACCAGGGCGCGGGCAGTTCGCTCATCAACCCCTCCCGGCTGGAAAACCTGTACGATGAACTGGGCGCACTCCTTGGGGAGGAACGCCTGATTTACGCGCCCGGCTACAGCCCGAAAGGCGAGCCGGATGAAGCCCTGCTCTTCGAAGCCCGCGAAGCTGCCGCGCGCGCGGACACCGTCATCCTGTGCGCCGGCCTGACAGAGCTGGATGAAGTGGAAGGATTGGACCGCGAACACATGCGCCTTCCCGAAGGCCACAACAAACTCGTCGCGAGCATAAGCGCGGCCCATCCGCGCTGCGTTGTCGTCCTCAGCAACGGCGCACCCGTGGAAATGCCGTGGATTGCTTCCGCTCCCGCGGTGCTGGAAGCGTTTCTGGGCGGGCAGGCAGGCGCCGGCGCGGTCGCCGACATCCTGACCGGCCGGGTCGATCCGAGCGGCAAACTGGCAGAGACATTCCCTCTCAGGCTGGAAGACGCGCCTGCCCGGCCTTTCCCCGGCGGGCCGGAGACTGTGGAATACCGCGAGAGCATTTACGTGGGTTACCGCTACTATGACGCGGCGCAGGCAGAGGTGCTCTTCCCATTTGGGCACGGACTCAGTTACACCAGTTTTGAATACAGCGATTTGCGCGTCCGCGAAGCCGGAGGGCAGGTAAAAGCAGCCTTCACGCTAAAGAACAGCGGTTCGCGCCCGGGCAAAGAAACCGCCCAGCTGTACGTCCGGGATGTGCGTGCTTCGGTTTTTCGGCCGGAAAAAGAACTGAAAGGCTTTGCCAAGGTGGAACTTCAGCCGGGCGAGCAGCGCGAGCTGGAAATCACGCTGGACCCGCGCGCATTCGCTTTTTATGATGCTGACAGCCGCCAATGGGTCGTTGAGGAAGGCGAATTTGAGATTTTGGTTGGCGCGTCCTCGCGCGATATCCGCCTGAGGGCCGTCCTGAGCCTGCCGGGAAAAAGCCCCGCCGGCCGCGCCGAGAATAAGCTGCTCGAGCCTTATTACCACCCCACAAGCGCCGCGGGGTTTCCGTCCGAGTCGTTCGCGGAATTGTTGGGCAGCCCTCTCCCATCAAACAGGTCAGCCCGAAAGGGACAGTTCACCCTGAACACGCCCCTGGCGGATATGCGTCACACGCTGGTAGGCGGCTACTTATTCCGGGTTTTCAGCAAGTCCATCCAGCAAATGCTCGGAACAGAGCAGGATTCCCCGACCGGCAAACTAATGAACGCCATGCTGCGGGAGATGCCTTTGCGCAGCGCCCTGATGATGGCCGGCGGCATAAGCCGAGAAAAGCTCCTGGCGCTGGTGACGATGATGAACGGGAGCTTTTTTAAGGGGCTGATAGCGTTCCTGAAGGCGCGTTAATTGCTGCCTGCGGTAAGGTCAGGTCGGCGCGCCCCCCGAAGTGTCAGGAAGAGCGAGGAGGTTGTTTGCCGAGGCGCATACTTTGACGGGTCCGCATGGAAACGCGCACAAACTCGGCAGCGTGCTTCAGGGGGCTGATGTGGCTGGTTTCCCCCGCGTAAATGGTGCGAATGGGCACCCAGCCCAGCTTAAAGCCGTTTTGAACGCACAGGACAATCATTTCCACTTCAAAAGCGAAACCCTTTTCGGCAGATTCAAGGCTGGCCTCCATCAACCGACGGCTGACCAGGCGGTAACCGCTTTGGTTATCCGCAACAGGCTGCCCAAGCGCCCACGAGAACAAGCGGGTGCCCAGCGTGTTGCTCAGGCGGCGCACCCGCGGCATCCTGGAAAAATCGCGCCTGCCAATAATCAGGTCGCCGCCGTCCGCGGCAAAAGCCCGCGCGAAAGCGGGGATTTCAGCCGGGTCGTGCTGCCCATCCGCGTCCAGGGTAATCACCGCGTCATAACCCTGTTCGAGCGCTCGGCGGAACCCCGCCCGCAGCGCCGCGCCCTTGCCCTGGTTGGGCGTTTGCGTCAGCACATCCGCGCCGGACTGCCTGCCAACAAGCGCTGTTTCGTCCGATGAGCCGTCATCCACCACTAAAACAGGCAGAAACGAGCCGGCTGCCGCCGCTACCGGCCCAAGCCGCGCCGCTTCGTTATACGCCGGGATGACTGCCAGAATTCGTTGACGTTCGTTGTTCATTAACACTGCTTCGCCCTTTGCTTAAGCCCGGCTTATGCATGCGTATGCCCGCGGCGTTTGTACCAAACCAGCCCCGCCGCTGCCAGCACGCCGGTGACGCTCCAGATGACCGTCTGTACGGTACCAGAGACGGTGCTTACGGCCGCTCCAAAGAAATAGCCTGCCAGCATAATCAGAACCGATTTAATCATTTCTCCACACAGCCAGGCGGCCGCCCACTGGCGTTTGGGCACGCGGCTGAGGCCCACGGCAATCAGCGTTGGAATCGATAAACCAGCGCTGAATTTTGCCAGGAAGATAATCCGCGCGGTATGGCTGCGCACAATATCCCGCAGGCCGGCAACTTTTTCAGTGCTGACTCCCAACCTGGACGCAATTTTGTCAATCCACTCCGGCCGGGCAAATCTGCCCAGGCTGTACCAGCCGATATCGCCAAACAGGTTCCCCGCGACGACAGCAGCAAATATCGGAACGGGCTGCAAGAGACCCTGCGCGATGCCCGCGCCGCTGGTAAGTATGGTCAGAGGTCCCTCCACCAACGCCGAGAGCGCGAACAGGAGGTAAACCCAAAAGCCTTTCACAAAATGTGAGCCTAACAATCCTAACATGTTTATCCTTTAACAGCCGACTTTTAGAGAAGAGAGGCAAGCATGCTTTCGTTCTCAATAATTGAAGGCGGTTCTGATGGCAATAAAAAACCGCTCCGGCGGCTGCAATAAACGGCATTTATACCACGCTTTCCCGCGAAAAGGCAAAGTTTGAATAAACTTCTCAGGTTTGAAGGCTGGGGAACGTGTGAGCAAATTTGTAAATGATTGCCAGGCTGGAAATCCCTAAATTTGGATGGGTCCTGTGCTCGTTCGCCGGCGCGCCGCTGTTGACCGCTCGAACAGACAATGGAGCGCACAAAGGATTTCATGAAGAAGGCCTTGTTTTCTTAAACTGGGATTCCATCAAGACGCGCCAGCAAGCACAGGACCGGTTTTCCGCAAAACAGCGGCATTCATTTCCGGCTTTTCGTGGAGAAAGGTTGAGCAAGAGCCAGCCAAGCGCGCCAAAAAACGCGGGCGGGCGCTGCCCTGCAGCCCGGGGGCATCATCGTTCCCAGTATCTAAATAAGCCTGTATTAATTGCCTGCATAGGACTACAATATCCGTAATCAGCACAAAAAAGGAGCTATGGATATGTCCCCAAAGAAGCAATTCTCACAAGAGGAAGCAAAGATTTTGGCAGAACAGCTGGGAGTGGACTGGACGCATTTTGATGTGGAACAGTTCACCATGGGCATCAACGTGGAGCTGGAGCACGGCCTGCGCGACCCGCTCACTAATGTCACCAATGACGACCCGCTGACCACAGCGAAAATCGCGCTGGCGCACCTGAATGAATTCCCGGATTATTACACCCGTCTGGACATTCTGGAAAAGGAAGCCGACGATTACTGGAAGGATAAAAAGAAATAATCCGCCAACGCATCTTGCCCATTAGGCGCGATTGAACACGTAATTAATGTAGGTTAACGCCCGGGCGCGGCTGGAAACTCAGCCGCGCCTTATTTTTGATGGCCAGCAGGCCCGAACGCGAGCGCCTGCTTAAAGATGCAGATTGCGGGCCGCGATAAAACCCAGCTTGCGTTCTGTCAGGGCGCGCGCGGTCGCGTTGCAGGCCGCCACCTTATCCATAAAGTTCAGCTGCAAATGCTCCCAATCGCCGCTGGCAATCACTTCCGCTTTATCCCTGAAGTAATCCAGAATATCGGAGGGATGCTGGCGGGCCGCGTCAATTTCGGGGTCCCCGCCTTCATGCTTGGCAGCGATGTTTGGCACTTTGGCTGCCACTTCCAGCAGTTCCTGGCGGCGGTTGTAAGGTTGAATCACGATGCTTTTCTGCGTCTCGGTGATGTGGTGCTCAAAGCGGATGACCCGCTCAAAGCCCAGCGCTTTGCGGAATTCGGAACTAAGTTCAAGCGTTTCGTTATTGATGGAATTGGACCAGTTGAAGCCAATCAGCGGCGAGGTGCCGTCCGGCCGGCTGAAAAGCTTCGCCATTGTCATAATCCACAGGGCGGAATAGGGATTGTCCGCGCCAAAGTAGACGGAAATCTTGAACTGGATATCCACGCCCAGCTTATAGAGCATAAACCCGAGCAGGATTGTCCCCGCGTTAAAGTTGAGTACATGCTGGACGCCGTAGTTGGTGTAATAGTACAGGAATTCATCCAGCCAGCGCAAAGCGTGGTCGTTAGGCTGCCCGATACCACCAAAATAGCCGGTGATAGTGGCCGGGCCGCCCAGGTGCGGGTTGGAGCCGTCGGTGCCTTTGGTATCCAGGGTTTCGACAAACGAAGCGCCGATGATATCCAGCGCGGCAACGATAGCCGGCAGGTCGCCGTCGGCTTCTGATTCTTTCATTTTCCGGACTGCAATGAAACGCCCGGGAACCAACGAACGCTCCGCGATGGCGCGCTCCAACATGGGACGAATCCAGGGAAAATACTGCAGCGCGGAGACTTCCAGCGTGACCGCGCATTCTTCATTGATACAGCCCGCTTCGTAAGCGTCTCCCAAAATAGCTCTGCGGTAGTCTTCCAGCCGGATAAAAGCGCCGCGGTCGCGTTGCTCAATCAGCCAGCGCAAGTCATCCAGATACAGCGGAGCCTTCTGCCGGACTTTTTCGAAGAGGGCTTCCATTTTACGGGATTCGCGGTGCTTGCGGTTTATCTCTTCGGGGGTGCCGTAGCGCGCCACAACGTCTAAAAAGGCGCTGACAACCCGGCTATTGGGGTCCAACAAGACGCTGTTAATCGCTTCCAGGTTGTCCGCCTGAATTTTCAACAATTCTCTCAGGTCGCTCATCGCAGTATTCCTTAAAGCATGCTCAAAAGTTCGTTGTATTCTTCATCAGTCATGCCGAACCAGTTTTCCGGCGCCGGGAAGGTTTTTTCGCTCACCTCGCGCACATAACTCTCCAAACCCGCGCGGATGACAGAACCGGCATCCGCGAAAACTTTGGCCATGCGCGGCTTAAACTTCGGGTAGAGCGCGAAAGCATCGTGGTAAATCAGCAGCTGCCCGTGCGCGTGCGGACCGGAACCAAGCGACATAATCAGGCAATTTTTCGCCCGCTCAGTCACCAGTTGGCACAGGCGGTCCGGCACCAATTCCAGCAGAATCATGAAGGCGCCGGCTTCTTCCAGCGCTTTGGCGTCATCCAGGATTTTTTTGGCAGCCGCGGCGCTCTTGCCCTGCAGCCGAAAGCCGCCCAGCGAGCTGACGCTTTGGGGGGTGAGGCCCAGGTGACCGATGGCTGGGATGCCGGCATCCACGATGGCGCGGATTCGCTCGCAAACCGCCGAGCCGCCTTCCAGCTTGATGGAATCGCAGCCAGCTTCCGCCATAAAGCGGCCGGCATTGCGCACCGCGGCTTCGTTGGAAGGTTGATAGCTCATGTAGGGCATATCCCCCACTATCCAGGTATTCGGCGCGCCGCGCCGCACCGCTGCGCTGTGCCGTATCATGTCATCCATCGTTACCGGTAGGGTGCTGTCGTAGCCCAGCATTGTCATTCCCAGACTGTCCCCGACCAGAATCATATCCACCCCAGCCTGTTCCTGAAGGTAGGCGGTCGGGTAGTCGTAACAGGTCAGCCAGGTGATGGGTTTGCCCTCTGCCGCTTTCTTGAACAATCCCGGCAGGGTCAGTTTTTTGCGCTGTTCAGTCATTAGTTCTCCTTTGGTATGAATGGTGGTGAGTGAGCCTCATGGGGCAAAATTCCGCCGTAGGGCGGCGGGAGGAGCTTCCGCGAGACGCAGGCCGCGCGGGAAGGCGGCAGATTTCAGGCGGGGTGAGGTGAAATTCATAAGATGGGGTGAGCATGCTCCTCCTGAATTTGCTGATTCAATTATATCCCTAAGCGTTCACCGCGCGGATTTTTGGGCCGGCTGAAGGAAAAAGACCGACTGCCCGATTTTCTAATCAAATTCTAAACCACAGCGCCGCCGAATATTGCTAAACTATGAATGACTCCAAAACAATACGCGCATTATCACGCATACGCAAAGGATGATGAAGCATGAAAAAATGGATTTTGAGTCTCTCATTGGTATATCTGACCATACTGGCAGGCTGCACAGCCGCGCAGGCTGCTGTGATGCAAACATCTGCCCTGACGACCAGCGCCAATAGCGGCGCGGTAATGGCCAAAAGCGCGGCGGCCGCCGAATTAAATCCCATCACCGACCAGAATGCCAGCGTGATTGACCAGGTTCAGAGCATCTATCGGAACATTTACAGCTCTGTGAACCCTTCGGTGGTTAATCTTAAAGTGGTGGAAACCTACAGTTACGGTTTTCGCATCGGCACCATCTCTGGCGAGGGGTCGGGCTTTGTATGGGACGCGCAAGGGCACATCGTCACCAACAACCACGTGATTGAAAACGCGTCCAGCATCACCGTGGTATTCTCGGACGGCACCACCACCATGGCCAAAGTGATTGGCACGGACGTACAGAGCGACCTGGCAGTCATCAAGGTGGACCCCGAAGGTTTGAACCTGCGCCCGGTAAGCCTGGGTGATTCATTGTCGGTGGCCGTCGGGGACCTGGTAATTGCCATTGGCAACCCGTACGGACTGGAAGGCAGCATGACGCAAGGCATCGTCAGCGCGCTTTCGCGCTCGCTGACGGTGGACGATTCGAATCCGTTCTCCTCCAGCTATTACACCATTCCCGATATCATTCAAACGGATGTCGCGGTAAACCCGGGCAATTCCGGAGGCGTATTGGTGAATACGCGCGGAGAGGTGATAGGCGTTACATCCGCAATTAAATCCTCCACAAATGCCAACGCGGGCATCGCGTTTGCCATCCCGGCGCATATTGTCAATCGCATCGTTCCGGAATTAATCGCGAATGGCAGATACCAGCATCCCAGCCTGGGGCTGCAAGGTATCACCCTCACGGCATCCTACGCGTTGGACATGAATCTGCCGGAGAACACACACGGCGTGCTGGTCACCAGCCTTACCCGGGGAGGTCCGGCGGACCTGGCCGGCGTGAAGGTCACCATGCAGCAGTTCAGCCGTTCAGGTCGCATAACGATTGTCTACGGAGATGTGATTACCGCCGTTGACGGCACTCCGATTGAGACTTACGAGGATTTGATATCCTACATTTTCAATAAAGCCGAGGTCGGGCAAACGGTCACGCTCACACTGCTGCGCTCCGGGAAAGAAATCAAAATCCCGGTCACCCTGGCAGCGGAGTAAACCGCGGCAGTCGGCAGCCCGGGCAGCGGACAAAAGAACCTTTACCCGCGGTGCGGGCGGGAAAGCGGCAGGCAGAACGATATCGGTTCTGCCTGCCGCGCTTAGTCAGGTTGCTGTGGGATGTTCAGAACGCCCATTTCTCCGCAAGCGCGGAATAGCACTATAATTCAGGTGCGAGTTGTGCCGGAACCATATCCTGGGGGAGGACCGCAAAAAGCAGATGGACGCGAAATTGAGTAACCCCGACAAAGCCAGGCAGCCCAAAAGCCCGTTCAGCAGGCTGTGGGCTGCGCTCCTGATATTGTTGCTTGCGCCCTATATGCTTCTTGGCAGTTACGCCCGCCTGCAGGCGGATGATTACTGTTCTTCCACGCTTTTCCGCTCCAACGGCTTCATTCAGGCGCAGGTGGAGGCTTACAACGGCTGGTCCAACCGCTACGCGACAATGTTTTTTACCGGCATTATTGACCGCTTTGGCTCCTGGGGGATGCGCATACTCCCAACGCTCCTGATTCTCGGCCTGGCAGGCAGCAGCTACCTGTTTATAAAGAATAGCTTTAAACGCCTGGGGTTGCCCCAGCCGCGCCCACTCCTGCTGATACTTTCAGCCGCGGTGACGGTGCTCACGCTTGCCTCCCTGCCCAACCTGTATCAATCCATCTACTGGCGCGCGGGCAGCACGGCCTACACGTCGCCCATCATCGCGTTAAATTTACTGCTGGCCTGGCTCCTGGGCGCGTCCTCTCGAAAACCTTCCTGGCTTGCTGTGGGCGGGGCTGCCCTTGCAGCCTTCCTGGCAGCCGGGTTTTCAACGACCAACGCGGCCGTGCAAACTGCCGCTCTGCTTTTCCTAGCTTTTGTGCTGTTCCGGCGCAAACAGTTTACCCGGCCGGAGCGCGCCCTCTGGGCGGCAGCGCTGGCTGGAACGCTTGTCGGGTTGGCGGTGCTGGCGCTGCAGCCGGGCGCGCGCCTGCGCCTGGAACAGATGCCGCCTGTACCCGGACTCGGCCGCCTGATTTACCTCACCATGCGCTTTTCCGCGGCAGTCGCCTACCACAGCCTGATAGATTACCTGCCCGCCAGGCTCGCCGCGCTGTTTACAGGCCTTCTGGCAGGCTTCTCCGCCAGCGAGGTAAGGATTCCAACCGTCAAAAAGCTCGCCGGTCCGCTCCTGCTGACCGGGCTCGCTGTTTTCGTGATGATTGCCGCCTGCTGCGCCCCAAGCGCTTTCGCGCAAAGCGCCTATCCAGAAGCGCGCGCGCAGACCAGCGCGGTTTACTGGTTCAGCGCGGCACTTCTGGGCGCGGGTTTTCTGGCCGGCGCCTGGCTGCAAACAGTCCTGCCGATAAAGCGCTCGCGCGCCGCGCAAGCTGCGCTAACCGTTCTCGCGCTTGTGCCGCTTATCCTGGCCTTAAGCCAGCTGCCAGCACTGTTCACAGACTACCGCGAACGCGCCGCTGCCTGGGACAACCGCGAGAGCATGATTTTCGCGCAGCGGGATGCCGGTCAGCGCGACCTGCGCGTTCCCGCCTTGGACAGCACAGCCGGGCTGATGGAGCTCACGCCGGACCCCCACCTGTGGGTGAATTACTGCGCGGCGCAGTACTACCAGGTTGATTCCATCCGCGCTGGTGAGTAAGGCAGAAAAGTTCGCGCCTGAACCAGGCTTCCACAGTGCGACGCATTTGTTCCGGCAATTCGTTATACTGTAAGCACGCTTGTCCGCCAAAAAAGATTGTGATGTGAATATGAGTCGTAGTGCCATTATCACCATCCTGCTGCTTACCCTCCTGACAGCCAGCGCCTGGCAGCCGCCCCAACCCGCCAGCCCGCAGGTAAAGGCGGAACTGTGGGACGCTTTTACGCGCCGCGTTGAAGCACTCCGGCCGGGCGAATCCCTGACGTTTGAGCTCTTCTCGCCGGAACTTGACGAGGCGTTTCTGAGCCCGGATGGGACCAGCGCGGTGCTGTGGCTGGCGCTGCAGGATGACGCCGGCAGGAGATTGGCGTCCGAACCAGGCATGGTTCTGGCCGTCCTACGCGGTAGTGAATGGCAGGCCGTTCTGCCCGGAGACCCCGAATGGGAACAAATCCTGGCTTCCCTGCCGGTTGATTTGCTGCCCGCCGAACAGCGCCCCGGCGCGCTTTCAGAAAGGTCCGGGCTGCAAGCCATTACGGGTTACTATCTGCCCTACGCGGCCGGGACAGCGCGCTGGCTGGAAGGGTCCATCGGCCATTTCCAATACATTCCCTGGCTGGGGTATCCTTCCTGCCTGGAACAGTACTGCCGTTATGCCTACGACTTTACCGATGACGTGCACTTCCCGCTGGTAGCATCCAAAGGCGGCACCGTAGTTGCCTCGCGCGACAGCTGCCCGGATGGCGGCACGACTTGCACGAACTTTATCGTACTGCGCGACCTGAGCACCCCCACTTACCAGCTTTATCTGCATATGGCGCACGGCACCATCCCGGACGCGCTCACTCCTGGCACTGCCGTCCAGCGCGGCCAGTACCTGGGGGATACCGACGATACCGGCTACAGCACCTCCCAACACGTGCACTTCATGGTCACCAACAGCGTCTGGCTGGTGGATGACGGCTACTACTGGGGCGCTTCGATTGATATCCGCTTCGCGGACGTCTTGATTAACAACGGCATCCCGCGCACATGTTACGAGGTGACTCAGTTCCCAATCTATGACGGTGCGGCGAATTGCATCGGCAATAAGAACGACCCCCTGAACCCAAATAACGACTGGTACACCTCCGGAAACGTCGGCGCTTTCCCGCCCAACGGCACGCTGACGCGCCCTACCGACGGTCAGGTGGTGGCCGGCGGCATCAACCCGCTGATGGATGTCACCGCGTCCGTCAGCGACGATGTGCATGTGGATGCCGCCCAACTTCTGATTTATCGCGACGGCAGCTGGAACACCCTCGGCCCCAAAGTGACCCAGCCGCTCAGTCCGGGAATGTTCGATTGGGATGTCAATCTGTGCGAGGCCGGCGGCTTGAACGGCAGCTATCAGATTGGCCTGTCCCTCTGGGACCACGAGGGCAACCACAGTGCGCCGCTGGCCGTCCGAACCATTCAGATAGACCACGCCTGCCCTCCGCCGGCAAGTCAATTGGAACCGCCACAGCCTGAAGATTCCACCGCCCTGCGCCTGAGCTGGAACGCGCAAGCCGCCGGCGTGCCCTTGGGACAATTCGAGCTGCAGTGGCGCGAGAGCCTGCAGGCCTGGCCCCCCGGGCAAAGCTTTGCCTACCCGCCTGAAACGCGCGAAACCTGGTTCCTGGGCGCGTTTGGGGAAAGTTATGACTTTCGTTTGCGCGCGCTGGACAGCAACGGGCAGCCCGAGGCCTGGCCATCCGGTGAACTGCCGGAAATCAGCGTGGTTATGCCCGCCGGCTGCAGCCCCGACGCCCTCGAACCGGATGACAGCCCCGGCCAGGCATATCCCCTGCTGCCCGGCGGGGAATTGGCCGGCGGCTTTTGCCCGGCTGCCGACCAGGACTGGTTCGCTCTCACGCTGCAAGCCGGAAATTCGTATCTGATTGAAGCCCAATCCCTGGGAGGAGGCGCCGCGGCGCGCCTATCTCTTTACGCGCCCGACGGGAACACGCTGCTTCTCACCGCGCGAGCGCAGGATTTTGGTCGGCCGGTTTTACTGCATCTGACTGCCGAAACAGCTGGCGTCTACTTTTTGAGAGTGCAACCGCTGGAAGACGCTCTGGCAGGAAACGCGGCGCGGTACCTGCTGAGGCTGAACAGCGCGCAAGTGACACATCTGCCGCTGTTGTTCCGATAAGCTCGGTTAAGGGGATTTCAGACGCCCAGAAGGGCGGAAAGCACAAACACGAACAAAGACCCCAGGATAATTCCCAGCGAGGTCCAATGCACATGACCGTATTCGCGCGCGGAAGGAATCAGTTCGTCCAGCGTGATAAAGACCATCACGCCGCCGGCAAAGGCCAGCGCGGCCGGGATGAGTCTGGAAAAGTTCACCAGAAACAGGCTGGCAAGCAGCGCGCCAACCGGTTCAGCAAAGCCAGACAGGAATGCTACGCGCAGCGCGTCGCGCCGGCGAATGCCGCCCTTGCACAGCGGCAGCGCGGTCGCCAGCCCTTCCGGGATGTTGTGAAGCATAATCGCCAGGGCTACAAACAAACCAAATTGCGGGTTGTGCATATAGCCCGCGCCCACGGCAATGCCCTCAGGCAGGTTGTGCAGGGTGATGCCAATCGCCAGAAGGATTCCGGAGCTAATCAGCTTGTGGTCCAACGAACGCTGTGGGCTGCGCCTGAGCGCTTTGCTAAAGCGCCACATCCGGCGCGGACGCAGGTCGACGCACTCTTCCGCTTCACCTTCCGCGGAATGGGCGCCGTGAAATTCAACTTCGCCAAAGCGCATGTGCGGGGCGAGATAATCCAATAAAAACATGAAGCAGGCCCCAAAACCGAAGCCTAAGGTCGCGGTAATCGGTCCGCCCAGATTCCAGGCTTCGTTGACAAGTTCCAGGAACGCGAGACAAATCATCACGCCCGCGGTGATGCCCATCAAAAAACCGAAGGAACGCCTGCCAGGTCTGCGGATGACGGCGATTAACCCGCCGATGCCTGTACCAAGGCTGGCAACCAGGCTGAGCAAGAGCACATTGACGAGCGGGGGCAGTTGTGAATTCATACGATAAACCGTTCACCTTAATATCAGATTTGCTCGCCCGATGGTCCGGGGGCAGTAAAACACCACATTATAAACGTATGCAAACCCGTGTCAAGCGGACTTAGCCCGAAATGATGACGGTTTTATCTTCGCGGTTGGGTATCAGGCACAAAAAGCGAAAGGCGCCGCTGCCGGTATTGGTGTAGGCGTGTGTTGCTCCCGCCGGGATGAACACGACGCTGCCGGCCTGTACTTCAAATGTTTCCTCTCCGATGATTACACGCGCCGTGCCGTTCAAGACAAACTGTTCATGCTCCACCAGGTTGGTATGCAGCGGCATGCTGCCGCCGGGCTGTATGGTAAAACAGCGCATGGCAAAGTTGGGAGCTTCCCCCGCGGAAATCAGCACCTGCTTGCTGACCCCAACGCCGTCCGGAACAGGTTCCGACGCCACCTCTTGGATATGTTTCACGCTCATCTCTTCTCCTTTTCGTTCTGTGAATTGCAGTGGTCATTTTCTCCAGTTTGATTATATCAACCCTGCCTTCCCGCATTATGACAGGCCGGGGTTTTGCCTGCCCGCGGCGCTGCCGATTCGCGCGAATTCCCGTCAGGAAAATCAGCAGCATCTGTACTTCGCAGATTTCTTTTTCGTAAACTGCAAGAAATATAAAGTGCAATATAATCAATTTACAACCCAGATTAAATGATTGGAGGGTGAAAATGTCAGATAACATTCCAGAGGTCAATGTGCAGCGCCGGCGCAAGGGCGCCAAACCTACCAGCCAGGCGCAGGCCCCCACCCGCCCTGGCAGCGGCGGGGCTTACCCCGGCGGAGGCGGCGTCTCCTCCGGCGGAGGCGGCGGCTTCTCGAGCGGCGGAGGGGGTATCCCGGGAGGGAACATCCTGCGCACAACCGGCGGAAAAACCGGCTGCGGCTCAATTGGACTGTTCATCATTGCCGCGATACTGTATTTTGTCTTCTTCCGCGGCAGCGGCAGCCAGGTCACCGAACCCGGCTATGAATATCCCACCGAGGAACCCCAGGCCGTTTTCCAGCAGCCGACCGCTGTGCCTGCCACGCGTACGCCGCGCCCAACCAGCGCCGCGCCTGCCAGCACCAGCGGAGATACCTGGACCGTGATGGTCTATCAGGACGCGGACGACCAGGCCCTCGAGCAGGATATCTTCATTGACATGAACGAGATGGAGCGCATCGGCTCCACCGATAACGTCCGCATCATCACGCAGATTGACCGCTTTAAAGGCGGTTTTTCCGGAAATGACAACTGGACCTCAGCCAGACGCTATCTGGTGCTCTACGACGACGACCTGTATAACATTGGCTCAGATTTGCTGATGGACCTGGGCGAAGTGGACATGGCGGACGGCAGCAGTCTGGTGGACTTCGTCACCTGGACCGTGCAAAATTACCCGGCTGACCGCTACATGCTGATTATGTCCGACCACGGTATGGGCTGGCCGGGCGGCTGGAGCGACCCCTCGCCCGCGACACCCGACCGCGGCAGCGCACCCATCATCAGCGCCCTCCAGCAGGATTCAATCTATCTTAATGAACTCGACCAGGCGCTTGCCCAAATTCAGGCGAACACCGGCATTGATAAGCTGGACCTGATTGGCATGGATGCCTGTCTGATGAGTCAGCTGGAAGTTTACACAACGCTGCAGCCTTACGCCCATTACGCCGTGGCTTCCGAAGAGACTGAACCCGGGCTGGGATGGGCATATTCCGCCTTTATCAGCCTGCTGATTGACAACCCCTCCATCGACACCGCAGACCTCGCCACCAATATCGTGGAAACCTACATTCAGCAGGATGAGCGCGTGGTGGACGACCAGGCCCGCAACGACTTTTTGGCGCAGAACTCCAGCGCGGGCGGCTTTTTCTCCAGCTACCGCATGAGCGCGGAGCAGCTTGCCAGCCAGTTGGAACAGAACGTGACGCTTACCGCGGTGAACCTGGATAACCTGCCCGCGCTGAACCAGGCTTTCAACAGCCTGGTCTACGACATGCAGTCCCTCAACCAGCAAGTGGTTGCCAGCGCGCGCAGCTACACGCAGTCCTTCACCAGTATCTTTGGCCGCCAGGTGCCGCCTTCTTACATTGACCTGGGGCATTTCATCCAGTTGGTCTACAAGAAATCCGGCGGCGATGCCGCCATCCGTCAATCCGCGAACGATGTCATCAACGCGCTGAACGCGGTGCTCGTCGCCGAAAAACATGGACCCAACAAACCCGGCGCGACCGGCATCGCCATTTACTTCCCGAATTCCCAGCTCTACAGCAACGCGGCGACCGGTTTGCGCTCTTATACCATGGTAGCCGACCGCTTCGCGCGGGTTTCGCTCTGGGATGACTTCCTGGTCTTCCATTACAACAACCGCGCCTTCAAAGAAAGCGCTGCCGAGGCAGTAGCCCCCTCCGGCACAGGCATCACCCGCGCGCCGGGAGCCGGGCAGATTACCGTCTCCCCCATCAAGGCTTCTGCCAACTTCGTAAGCCCCGGCAGTTCCATCAAGCTCAGCGCGGATATTACCGGCACGAATATCGGGTACATTTACCTGTTCACCGGCCTGTACGACCAGGCCTCCAACAGCATCTTTGTGGCCGATACGGATTATCTTGAGAGCCCGGAACAGGATTCGCTCAACGGCGTCTATTACCCGGTCTGGCCGGAAGGCGGCGCGTTCCGCATGAACTTTGACTTTGAGCCGCTGCTCTTCGCGATTACGGACGGCAGCCAGTCTGCTTTGGCGATGTTTAATCCAGTTTCTTACGGCGCCAGCGCGGAACAAGCCGTCTACGCTGTGCGCGGAACCTACACCTTTTCCGATACAGGCGAGCAGCGCGCCGCCGAGCTGTACTTCAAGGACGGGCAGCTCTTCCAGGTGTTCGGCTTCAAGGGCGAGGACGTCGCCCAGCAGCCTTCGCAAATCACCCCTGCCGCCGGCGATAAATTTACCATTGCTTACCGCTGGCTGAACCTGGACAGCACCGGCAAGGTGACAGGCGAGTCCATCACGGAAGGCGACACACTGACCTTTGGCAGCAAGCCGTTCTCCTGGGAGCAGGTCTATGCCCCGGACGGCCAGTATCTGGTCGGTTTCTTAGTTTCCGATTTGGACGGCGCTATCACGCCGGCATACACGCAGATTACCGTGAAATAAGCTCTCAATTTATGCAATAAGAAAGAGGCTTCCAGCAGCTGGAAGCCTCTTTTCTTTGTTTTTCGTGAAGATAATAGACGGTGCAAGTGACGGGAGGCGCAATACTTCCTGATAAGAACGAGCGGGCTGCTTTGCGCACCGCGAGGACGCCCGATTCGTTTTTGCGCGGGAGCTTTAGCGGCCGCGGCAATCCCGGATTCGTCTTTGCGAGCCCCCGCTGTCGGAATTAGCTGAAGGCAAAACTGGTAAGAAGGGGGCGAAGCAGTCTCCCTTGTTTTGTTCACCTTATCCTCAAGTCGCGAGGGAGATACCCTGCCTCTTGGGTTATCGCCTCGCCGCGCCCGCAAGGACGCCCGATTCGTCTTCGCGCGGGAGCGTTAGGAACCGCGGCAATCTGCCCATTGGAACACACAGGCAGATAAAGGCCCTGTGTGTACCGCCGCACCGTGTTCGCGCTACGGAGGAGCGCAGGCGGAAATCAGCAGCCGGCTACTCGAACTTAAACCGCGCGATTCCGACCGAGAAGAACAGCAGCGCGAAACCCAGCAGCACCGCGCATTCCTGCAGCACCCTGGCCGGCCCCTGACCGCGCACGGCGATATCCAGAAAGCCCTGCATCGCCCAGTAGGTCGGCAGAGCCTGCGCCGCGCTGCGCACGCCGGCGGGAAAAAGCTCAATCGGATACCAACATCCGCCCATCATCGCCATCAGCATCCCAATCAGAATTGAGAGGCCGTTTGCCTGCGCTTCGCTTTTCACAAATGTTCCCAGCATCGTGCCCAGGGCGGCAGCTGCCAGGGTAAAAGAAATCATCACCAGCGCCAAGCCCGCCGGCGATTGCCCCCATTTGAGGCCCATCACCACAATCCCAAAAACAATCAGAATGGTCATTTGCACCAGCGCCGTCAACCCCTGCCCAAGAATCGTGCCGCCAAGGAAAGTCGCCTTGCTGGTGGGGGTCACCAGCCAACGGCGCAGTGTGCCGTTGGACCGCTCGAAGGCAAACATAGCTGAAAGGCCAATCAGCGGAATGAACACCCAGGTAATCATCTGCCCGGCGGTGGAATTGGCTTTCGCGTCGTATTGCACCGGGTCCGCAGTGCTTCCGACCACGCGATTTAATCTGGAGGGGGCCTCCGCGAGCAGCGTTTGAGCCCGCGTGAAAGCGTTTTCATAAAAAGCCAGCCGCTCCGCCTCGCTGGCGAAAGCCTGGAATTCCGCCGCGCGCTGTGTGCTGACACGCGCCACTTCTGCCAGGCTGGCCACCCGATCCACTGCCAGCCGGACGGCCTGCTCAATTGCCAACCCATTCAGGGTATTCGGCTGTTTCCGCAGCTCGAGCGCAGCGTTGCCCGCTTCCAGGGATTGGTCATTAAAATCAGCTGGAATAATCAGAATTGCCGAGACTTTCAGCTGTTCAAAGTCTTTGACTGCCTGTTCGTAATCGCTCAGCACGGGTTTCACCGCGCTGGAATTGCCTAATTCGGTCAGCAGCGCGTTGGAAAGCGCAGAGCCTGCCTGGTCCACGACGGTTAACTGCAGACGCGGGTCCCTGCTCTGGGTCGTTCCTCCGCTGATGAGGTAAATGAAAACAACCGGCAGAATGAGAAAGAACATCCATTCAATCGGGCTGGTGAAGCGCAATATGGTATCTTTTTTGATGATCGCAAGCAGTTTTTTCATCACGCGCCTCACTTTCTCACCAGTCCGCGCCGGCTAATCAGGAATGACCCGACGGCATACAAAACCACGCCCATAACCACCAATGCGGTCAGATGCGATTGGATAGCCGACAGGGTACCGCCCATGCTGAGGATGCGAAAACCCTCATTAGCCCAGCTGTTGGGGGTAATCTTCCCCGCCGCGCGCACCCAATCCGGCAGCAGACTGAGGTCAAAGAAGCTGCCGCCCAAAATTCCAAACAGCAGCGCGACGGCAGACCCAGTGATTGCCACCTGTCCGGGGGTTTTTAGCACCGATGCCATCAGAATGCCCCAACCGGAAGCGCCAAACGCTGCCGCCAATATGAGCAGGGCTGCCCCCGCGCCGTCCCCCCACGAAAGCCTGAATAAGAGCGAGGTGCCGCCAATCAAAATTACCAGCTGCGCGGCGGCAGTCAGGAAAATGCCAAAACCTTTCCCCCCCAGAACAAAGCCGGGATTGGTCGGCGAAATGAGCATGCGCGCCAGCGTTCCCGCCCTGTTTTCCACCAGCAGGGACCGCCCGCCAAAGGATACGGTATACATCAGGAAAAGCATTGCCATGCCCGGCGCGAGGTAGGCCAGGATGTCAAATTTCGCCCCTGTGCCTTCCGCGGTTTTGGAATTCAGCTGAATGGAAGCGCCGGAAGGGCTTTGAGCAAGCTCCCGCCCCACCTCCGCTCCGACAGCGGCAGCCTGCTCCGGCGTAATCGCGCCGGACGCGAGCATCTGCTGGACAATTAATGTTCCCGAGACCCTGCCAATTTCCACCCGGTTCAGAAAGCTTTCCAGGATGGAACGCGCCACGCCCGTGGAAGTCGGGCGGGTGGGGTTTTCATAGAACTCCACCGCCGCGGCGCTCCCGCCTTGTGTGTCCGTAAAGACGCTTTCAGAGAACCCTTCCGGGATGATGATGGCTGCCGCGATTTTGTCTTGATTGACCAACGCGCGCGCCTCAGCCGGGTCTTGCAGCATTTCCGCGGCAATCAGTTCGCTGAGTTCGCTGGCGGTAAACACATCCTCCAGCGCCTGCCCCAACTCTCCGCGGTCCTGATTTACAATCACGAGCGGAATCTGACTGATGCCAAGTTGGGTAGAGCCGGAAAACCTGCCGGTAAGCGCGCCCATGCCCAGCGTGAGGGCGAAAGGCGCCAGCAGCATGAACACCAGACCGGCCGGGTCGCGAAAAATCAGGCGCAGGTCTTTTAACGCGATCAGAAAGAATTTGCGCAGGTTCATGGCGTCAATCCCTCAGGGCGCGTCCGGTCAGGTGCAGGAATACCGCTTCCAGGTTCGGCTCGCGCATATCCACGGAGTGAATCTTGATTCCCAGCTCATTCGCCCGGGAAACCACGGATGCCAGCAGCTCTTCAGCGGAGGGCGTTACCAACGCGACTTCATGGTCGCTGGGGTTGGCTTGCAGCACGCCCGGGAGCGCTTTGAGCGCCTGAGACAGATGTTCGGGGTCCTCATTTTCGCCCAGGTGCAGAATCAGCGTGTCCATTTCCCCTACCTGAGCGGTAAGCTCGGCTTGTGTTCCCAGGGCTATCAGTTTGCCGTGGTCAATAATCCCCACCCGATGGGAAAGCTCTTGCGCCTCTTCCATGTAGTGGGTGGTGTAGAGAACTGTCATGCCTTCTTTGTTGAGGGCTTTTACCGAATCAAGAATTGCCCGGCGCGACTGCGGGTCGATGCCGACAGTCGGCTCGTCTAAAAACAGCAGGCGCGGCTTGTTCAGCAGCCCGACCGCAATGTTCACCCTGCGTTTCATGCCGCCGCTGTAAGTTTTCACACGCTCTTTAGCGCGGTCTGCCAGGCCGATTTGTTCCAGCAGCTCCTGCACGCGCGTTTTCAGGGCTTTGCCAGTTAAACCGTACATCTCTCCCCAAAAGTTCAGGTTTTCGAGGGCGGTCATATCGTCGTACAGCGCGATTTCCTGCGGAACAACGCCAATCATGCGTTTTACTTCCATCGGTTCCTTGGTGACGGAATGCCCGAAGACCGCCGCGTCGCCGCCTGTAGGCGGAAAAAGCGTTGAGAGGATTGAAATCGTGGTAGTTTTGCCAGCTCCGTTTGGTCCGAGCAAGCTGAAAATCTCACCTTCTTGAATATCGAAAGAAATATCATCGACAGCCGTCTTGCTGCCGTATTTCTTGACAAGGTTGCGGACTTCCAAAACAGTACCCATCAATTGCCTCCGTATCCAATAGGGATGGACATAGTATACAAGAAATATTGATGAACGGTTTAAGCAAAACGATGCTTTACCGGGGAAAAAGGACTGCAAATATGGGGGGGTTATAGAAAAAGCATGCTCACAGCAAGCGGATGAGCTTCCCTGAAAGGTTCTTGGCGCGGGCTATTGGCTGGAATCCTGCTCCATCAGCCCATAAAAGGGGTAGATGCCCTGACTGGCCAGGCCTTCGATAACATCCGGGCTGAGCATTTCGGCAGCATGGTAGTGCAGCCCAAAGCGCCGTTGAATCTCTGAGATGGAGCCGGCTTTTTCTGCCGCGCGAATTATTTCATCGCATTTGCTTTCGTTGTAGGTTGTGCGCAGCGCTTCGCGAAATTCCTCAAGCAGCGCCTGTCTTTTGTGCGGGTCGGTGGGCAGCGAGAAGCGCATGCCGGAATACTTGCGGTCGTAGGCTTCGCAAATTTTCTCGGCGCTCAGCGCGGGATACATGCCGCGGAAAACCACCATATCCTGGTCCAGCTTCTTGCGGGGGACTGCCAAAGTCTTGGGATAACCCAGGCTTAAGAGCAGCACCGGAGCAGCCAGCATTGGGATTTTGTAAAGTTCCGAGACCGCGGGAATGCACTCCAGGATGGTGCCTACATAGCAAGCCCCGATTCCGTACAGCCAGGCCGCGGTTTCGATGGTCTGCGCTGCGCAGACAACGTCATCCATGGCAATGGCGAAATGCCGGAAGCTCTTGTTGCAGGTAAAAGGCGCGTTGCTTTTACGGCTGTATACTGCCAGTTTGTGCCAGTCCAACAGGAATATCAGGTTCACCGGCGCCTGGGCGATAAAGCTCTGCCCCCCGCAAAGCTGCGCCAGCTGCTGGTTCCGCAGGCGGTTCTTTTCAACGATGATGGAATAGGGCTGCAGATTGCCGCCTGTGGCGCTGTTGATGCCCGCGGCCAGCACCTCATAGAGGATTTCCTCAGGAATTGGTTCCTCTTTAAAATTTCGCACGGATTGGCGCGCCTGCATCAAACCAACCGCCCAATCAGCTTTATCTAAATCTCGCTGCATCCTTCTACCTCACTGCTTCATCCTCTATTTTAATGGATAAAAGCAGTTAAATGGGCCGCAATCGCAACACAGCCCGTTTGTTTGCCTGAAAAACCCGCGCTTTGCGGGGGATTATTCCACCACAAAGCGCCGCGGCTTTATTCCTGGGTATCCCGAGAGTATTTTTCGTCAAGTTTGGCAAGCAGGAAAGATACCAGCCCGCCGGCAGTGAAGAGCAGCGCGCAGGCGGCAATCATGCCCAAACCCCGCACGCCCGAGGGAATAATGGCCAGCGTTGACCCGACCACGATGCCCAGGATGATGTGATACATCAGCGCGTAAAACTTTTTGAAGAGCCAGGAAACCAACCTTGCGAACAGCAGGACGCAGGCTAATCCGCCCAGCACCAGGGGAATGATAACTCCAAAGTCCAGGCGGCTGATGCCGCTGGCCATGGGTTCATATAATCCAAGATAAATCAGGAAATTCGAAGGGCTCATTCCGGGTACGACCACACCCAGACCAATCATCGCGCCGCTCAGCAGCCAGCTGCCAAAGTTTTGCGCCATCTGAACGCTGCGAATGGTTTGCAGCCAGCGCATCAGGAGGAGCGTGCCAATGGCAATGGCAGCCAGCAGTGCCCAGTGCCACGGCTTGCGTCCCTGCTTTCCCGAGGCCTTAATCAGAGAGGGAAAGGTGCCAGCGATAAAGCCGATGAAGAGCCAGGTAAATTGCGCGGGGTAATGCCCAAACGCCCATTCCACAACGGCAGAAAAGGCCAGCACTCCAAGCACACCGCCAATTCCCACCGGCAGAAAATAAACCAGGTTTTTAAAGAACTTTTTGCGCAGGTTTCCGAGCCAGCGCATTAAGGGTTCGTAAATTCCAAAAACGACTGCCAGCACGCCGCCAGACAGCCCCGGAGTGATAAAGCCAATCCCTACTAAAACGCCTTTCAAAAGCCGCAGAATCCACTCCGCGAGCAGCGGCTTCGGCCGGGTTATCGTTTCCTGAGTCATCCATTTCTCCTGCCAAGAATTACTAAAGCCCCACAATTATAGCCCCAAGCGGCAGGTTGGTGTTCCCACACCAATGATTCAAACAAGAATCAGTCCAAGAATCCATACGCCGAGCACGGCCAGGATTATCAGCGCGAACCGGCCCGCCGGCTGTTTGTCCGCGGGGTCTTTCCAGTGATAACGCTTGGAAAGCAGAATAACCATGATGTTTATCAGATACACCAGCGGAATGACGGCGCTGACAAGGATAAATATGATTGGGTCGGACATCTCGTTCTTTGCCAGGACAGCGTATCCAATCATCGCGATGACCCAGACAATCCCGCCCAAATAACCGGGCGCGGACTTAATTCCATGCATCGCCCGCAGCCGTGCGGCAAACATTCCAAGCAAAACAATCACCGCCAGGCAACCTGCCAACAACCAAAACGCGCTTAATGCTGATCTCATGATGTTTCCTATGGGTAAGCTCCGTGCATAATTATACCCAATGCCCCTCGCGCCCTGCCGGCGCCTTCCGCAAAGCTTGTATACCGGGCTGAAATGGAAAATGCTTTGTGCTACACTCACTTTCATACATGTTCAAAACTCGTGTTTCTTCACAAAGAGGTGACCAATGAAACAATTGCCCGGGCAACAATGGGTATGTAATGTATGCGGTTTTTCAATCGAAGGGGACACTCCCCCGGATAACTGCCCGCAGTGCGGCACAGACCGCGACCACTTTGAGAAAATTTATCCAGCTGGCACCCGTTATCTCATCATTGGCGCGGGCATCGCTGGCGTCAGCGCGGCCGACGCAATTCATCAGGCGGACCCCAACGCAAAAATTGTGCTGCTTTCCGATGAGACCGAGCTGCCCTATTTCCGCATGAACCTCACGCGCTACCTGGCCGGTGAATTAGACGACAGCAAGCTTGATTTGCATTCCCGCGCCTGGTACCTGGAGAATGACATCGAACTGCATCTGAACAGCAAGGTGGTAGACATCAACGCGCAGGAACGCCTGGTTTTTACCGCCGACGGACGCAGCTTTGCTTATGACCGCTTAATTCTCACCACCGGCGCCTCTCCTTTTGTACCGCCCTTCGCAGGCGCCCATCTGCCGGGCGTGCAGACCCTGCGCACCCTGCGGGATGCCAACGCCATTCTGTCTGTCTGTTCCCGGCCTGTGAACGTGGTTTGCATCGGTGGAGGGTTGCTCGGGCTCGAAGTCGCAGGGGCAATTTCCAAACGCGGCGCGAATGTGAGTGTGGTGGAAAGCCTGCCCTGGCTGCTGCCACGCCAATTGGACCAGCCCGCCAGCCGTATTCTTCAGCAGAAAATTGAAGCGATGGGAATTCATGTGTACACCGGCGCCAAAACAAAGGCGCTGGTTGGATTGGAACACGTGGAAGCGGTCGAGCTGGAGGACGGCAGCTCCCTGCCGGCCGACCTGGTCATCATCAGCGCGGGTGTGAGCGCCAATCTGGAACTTGCCCACAAAGCGGGTCTGGCAGTCAACCGCGGCATTATTGTGGACGACACGATGCGTACCTCCGACCCGAACATTTACGCCGCCGGGGATGATACGGAATATCAAGGCCGCATGTACGGCCTGTGGGTGCCGGCCAAAAGCCAGGGCACCATCGCCGGCTTTTCCGCGGCAGGCAAACCAGCCAGATTTGTCAGCGACCCGCCTTCCGCGCGCCTGAAAGTGCTGGGTATAGACCTTTTCAGCATCGGCGAAATTACTCCAACGCAGAGCGGCGATGTGCTGCTGGCCGACCAGAGCGACGGTAACTACGCCAGCTTCCTTTTCCGCGAGGGCGTCCTGCGGGGGTCCATCCTGCTTGGCGACGCCTCCCTGGCCGCTCCGGTCAAGAGCGCGGTGGAAGCCCAGCGCAATTTCAGCGCTGAACTGGCGCGGGGAATCAGCGCGGCAGACTTCAAAAAAGTGATTAAAGCCTGAATATCCTCTTCAGGGATTAAATAAGCAGGCAGAGTTCGGGCAAACTCTGCCTGCTTATCCTTTTAATAGGCCTAAATTGGGCGCAAAAAGAGCCCCGGTCGTGAGGCTCGGATTTCCAACGCTCCCTGTGGCAGCTTATAGAGGCGCGATAGTCTCTCAGCGGTCAGTATTTCGGCGGGCGCGCCCACCATCACAGAGCCGCTGCCGTCCACTAAAACGGTTTCGTCGCTGGCGGTCAGGGCGATTTCCGGGTCGTGCGTGGTCATCAGGATGGTTGTGCCGCCGTCGCGCAGGTCCGAGAGCGTCTGCATCAGGCGGTATTTGTTGCCAAGGTCCAGATGAGCGCTGGGTTCATCCAGCAGCAGCACGCGCGGCTCCTGTGCCAGGGCGCGCGCGATGAGCACCAGCTGCCCTTCGCCGCCGCTCAATTGGTCCACGTAAGCATCTCCCAGCGCTGGAATGCCCGCCCTGGCGAGCGCCTGCCGGGCCGCCTCTTTATCCGCTTTGCCTGGCGCGCCAAACAAAGCCAGGTGCGGAGCCCTCCCGAACAGAACATACTCCATCACCGTGTAGGAATACGGCTGGCGTTCCGTCTGCGGCACAAACGAGACTCTTCGGCCCAATTCCGCGCGGGAGTACGTGTCCAGTGGACGGTTTTCCAGCAGCACCCGCCCGGCTGAAGGCCGCAGCCAACCCAATGCCATATAAAGCAACGTGGTTTTCCCAATTCCGTTGGGTCCCAGAATCACCGTGAGGGTGCCGCGCCGCAGCTGGTAATTTAAATCGGTGAAAATCTGCCTGGCGGGGGTATACCCAAAGGCTACATGCTCAAAACTCAACAGGGCAGTACTCATACGCGCACCCCCTTTCCCAACCCCCGCGCCATCAGGACCATAAAGATGGCAGCCCCAAGCAGGGAGGTGAGAATCCCAAGCGGAATTTCCCCGGCGATAAGCATGCGCGCCAAATCATCACAAATGACCGCGAATGCCCCGCCCAGGAGCATTGCCGCCGGCAAATTGCGGCGCGTATCAGAGCCGACCAGGCGCCGGGCGATGTGCGGAATGATGAGCCCAATCCAGCCCACCATGCCGGCCACAGAAATAATCGCGGAGGTGGCCAGAACGGCCGCAACCATCATCAACGAACGCTCACGCCGGGGCGCCGCTCCCAACGAAAAAGATGTGGTTTCATCCAGCGCGAGCAGGTTCAGGCGCCAGCGAAAGGCAAAAATAAGCGCCAGACCTAACAAGCAGGCTGGCAGCACCGCCCAAAACTTATCCCAGGTGATGCTCGCGAGCCCTCCCAACATCCAGAACGTGATTTCAGGCAGCTGCCGCAGCGGGTCTGCCAGGTATTTCACAATGCCCAGTCCAGCCGAAAAGAGCGCGGAAACCGCGATCCCCGCCAGAACCAGGCGCAGCAGCCAGCTGCCCACGCGGATGCGGCGCGCAAGCAAATAAGAAAAACCCAATCCCAAAAACGCAAAAAGGGCCGCGGTCCCTTGCACAGCAGCAGCAGATGCGGAAAGGAAAACAATCGCCACAGCCGCCCCAAAGGCCGCCCCCTGGGAAACCCCCAAGAATCCGGGTTCCACCAGAGGATTGGCAAATATCATCTGAAAGACCGTCCCTGATGCTGCCAGCACCATGCCCAAAAGCGCGGCGGTCAGCAGCCTCGGCAGGCGAATGTTCAGCACCAACAGACGCGCCAGTTCATTCTCTCGCAGCTGACCGGGGCGGAGAAAACCCGCCTGGGGATAGCGCCCCAAAAATACGGACAGGCCCAGCAACAGGACAAAACTAACCGCAAATAAAACCCAGAGCCAATCTTTCCAGGCCTTTCCACGGTCCGTTCTTAAAAGCGATTCGTCTTCGTTCAACGCAAGTCACCCTGGGTATTAGGGAGCAGGTTCGCGTCGTAAGAGGCGTTATCAATCTTATATGCGAATTGGTAGAAGTCCCTGGCAATCTGTACAAAATCCGTCTGACCAAAGACTTCCGGATGCAGGCGGGCAGCCAGCCATCTCAGGCCAAGCACCCAGCGGGTATCCGGCTGGTCCCAGCTGTAAACATCCTTGGGAAAGCCGTAAAGATGACCTTCCCTGACGGCGCGCAGCAGCTGCCACTGCGGGTCCGCCTTTAATTGGGCTGCGACCCCGCTTGGGTCCTGGGCGTAAGCGATGACCAGGATAATGTCGGGGTCCCAGGCCGCTATCTGCTCTATGCTGACCTGTGCCCAGCCCGAGCCGATATTC
>JAAYUC010000029.1 GCA_012517865.1 Chloroflexota bacterium
CTGCCCCAATTCCACCGCGCGAAAATGCGCCGCGCTGACGGATACCAGCTGTTCCAGAGAATTCAACAGCGCGTGGCGCGGACCCAGGCTGTCCAACGCGCCCACCTTAATCAGGCATTCCAACGGCCGCTTGCCAACCTGGCGCAGGTCCACCCGCCGCGCGAAATCGGTGATATTGGAAAAGTGTCTATCGCCGCGGGCGGCAATAATCAGGTCCACAGGCGCCTGTCCGACGTTCTTGACAGCGCCAAGGCCAAAGCGAATGGCGGGAGCCTGGTCGGGCCTGTCCTCAATGACGAAATCGTAGCCGCTGGTGTTCACATCCGGCGGCAGCACTTCCAGGCCCATCGCCTTGGATTCTGCCACGTACTGCGCGCATTTTTCAATATCATTCTTCCACGCTGAGAGCAGCGCGGTCATATACTCAACAGGATAGTAATACTTGAGGTAAGCGGTCTGCACCGCAATCACGCCGTAATCCGCGGCGTGGCTTTTGTTAAAGCCGTAATGCGCGAAGCCTTCCCAATCTGCGAAGATGGCTTCAGCGTCTTTGCGGGGAATGCCGTTTTTAACCGCGCCTTCAATGAACTGCACCCGGTGCGCGGCAATCTCCTTTTCTTTCTTTTTGGAGATGGCGGAACGCAGCTTGTCTGAATCCGCGGGCGAGTAGCCAGCCAGGGCAATGGCTGCCTGCATGACCTGCTCCTGGTAGACGGCGTGTCCGTATGTCTCCTCCAGGATGGGCTTCAATTTTTCGTGCGCGTAGGTGACCTGTTTGCGCCCGTGCATTCTGTCGATATACTCGGGGATGCTGTCCATCGGGCCCGGCCGGAAAAGCGCGATCATGGCTATCAGATGCGAGAGTTCGGTCGGCTGCATCTGCATAATCTTGCTGGTCATCCCGCTGCCTTCCAATTGGAACATGCCAACCGTATGCCCTTCGCTGATGTAGCGGTATACCTGCGGGTCGTCCGTGGGAATATTTTCGAGCGTCAGCTTTCTGCCGTGCCGTTTTTCAATCAGCTCACAGGCTTTTGCCATGATGGTGAGCGTGACCAGCCCCAAAAAGTCCACTTTCAGCAAGCCAAGGTCGTTAATGCCGTCCATGTCGTACTGCGCGACAGATTTTATGGGCAGGTCCTCATTCTGGCCGGTCGGGCGGTGCAGGGGCAGATATTCCGTGATGGGCAGGTCGCTGATGATGACACCGGCGGCGTGGGTGCCAACGCTGCGGATGCCGCCTTCCATGCGGCTGGCTGTATCGATCAGCTTTTTCATTTGTTCGCTGGATTCGTAGACAGCCCGCAGTTCCGGGGATTTTTCCAGAGTCTCGGCGATGCTGGGGGTCTTGCCCTGCTGGGGGCCGGGGATAATCTTCGCCACGCGGTCCACTTCCGGCAGCGGGATGTTCATCACCCTGCCCACATCGCGGATGGCGCCGCGCGCGCCCATTGTGCCAAAGGTAATAATCTGAGCGACTTTATCTGCGCCGTATTTCTCGTTGCAGTATTCCATCATTTCCGCGCGCCGGTCGTCCTGAAAATCCAGGTCGATATCCGGCATGGTCACGCGGTCCGGGTTCAAAAAGCGCTCAAACATCAATTTGTGGCGGATGGGTTCAACCGAGGTAATTCCAAGGGCGTAGGCTACCAGCGAACCCGCCGAAGAGCCGCGCGCGTTGTACCAGATATTCTTTTCCCGCGCGTAGCGGCACAAATCCCACACAATCAGGAAGTATTCCTCAAAGCCCATGGCCTGAATCACGCCCAGCTCATAGTTCAGGCGTTCGAGCGTCTCCGGCAGGTCTGCTTCTCCGGGTATGCGCTTACGCAGGCCTTGCACGCACAGTTCGCGCAGGTAAGCGCCGGGGGCTTCGCCGTTAGGCAGCTCAAACCTGGGCAGATGGTAACCTTTACGGGTCAGGTCTACTGCGCAGCGATCCGCGATTTCAAGCGTATTGCTGAGGGCCTCCGGAATTTCGGAAAAGAGGTAGCGCATTTCCTGCGGACTGCGCAGGTAATAAGAGTCGTCCGTCATGGTCATGCGGTTTTTATCGGTCAGCAGTTTGCCAGTCTGGATAGCCAGGAGCACGTCTTGCATCTCCGCGTCCTCGCGCCGGATGTAGTGCACATCATTGGTGGCAATCATGCGGGCTTGGAATTTTTCCGCGAGCGCCAGCAAGCCGCGGTTGACCTGGTTCAGTTCCGGCAGGTTGTGGTCCTGAATTTCAAGGAAAAAGCGGTCCCGTCCAAAAAGGTCCAGGTACCAGCGCAGCGCGCGTTCAGCCTTTTCGGGGTCGCCCTCCAGAAAGGCGCGCGGGAGTTCGCCGGAAAGGCAGGCAGAACTGGCAATCAGGCCGTCGGCGTGCGCGGCGAGAAATTCTTTATCGATGCGGGGATGGTAGTAAAAACCTTCCAGCTGGCTGGCGGTGGCAATTTGCAGCAGGTTCTTATAACCCTGCATATTCTCGGCCAGCAGCACAAGGTGGAAGGGTTTTTTATCCTTGTTCACATCCTTATCAAAGCGGGAGCGCGGGGCGAGATAGGTTTCCAGGCCAATAATCGGCTTAATGCCGGCCGCGTTAGCCGCCTTGAAGAAATCGAGCGTTCCAAACATGGTGCCGTGGTCCGTCAGCGCCAGCGCGGGCATGCCCAGCTCGCGCGCGCGGGCAACCAGGTCGGCGGGTTTTCCAAAGCCGTCCAGGACTGAATATGAGGAGTGTACGTGAAGATGAACAAACGACATATTGCCGTGCTGGTCCTTTAGAGCGTTAGTTTCATTGTGGAGCATTCCTCCCGCGTATGTCCACCGCTATCAAAGTATAGCATAGGGAGTTTGGCAGCCGATAAGCAATTTTTTAAAATTAAGCCTTTTTTAAGCTGCCCGGCACTTCCCCGTTCGCAGCGCGGAATCAGCGGATTCTGACGCGCGTTTGCGGAAAAACGGTTCGCGGAGCGTTAAAATCGGCAAGTAGCAAGGATTCGACCCTGTTTTTCTTGCGGCGCCTGGCAAGGTGTTTCGGGCTGCCTCAGCGGCAGCGACAAATCACACGCCGCCAGGCTCCCAGCCGACTGCCGCGCCCCAAAAATTTATGCTGATTTCCGACAACCTGAAAATCCGTTGAAGGAGGAAAGCAGAGGTCTACGTTTCGTTTCCGGGGAAAGGATGTGCTCGCGTGAAGACTGGCTGGCCGTTAAATTCCCGCACCGCGGCAAGCTCGCCCAGGCGCGTTTTATCGCGCAGGGATATCAAAATCTCTTCGGATATCTGCCGGCTGGCGCGCACGGAATCCCCAATGAACCCGATGATGATGAGAATGATTCCGACGATGGTAAGCGTGCCCCCAATAGAGACCGACTGCAGCAGCCGCCCGGCGGTATCGGTGAGGAAATAGTAAATCAGAAAGCGCAGCAGCAGCGCCAGGCCGGCAGCTAGAAAAACCGCGCCCAGCGATACAAAGGTGCGCAGCGGCTGGTAAAGCACATACGAACGCACAATCACGCCGCTCTGCTTCCAGATAAAGTGCAGCAGGCCTTTATGCAGCCGCGACTCGCGCAGGTTTGGATTGGTTTTAATCGGAATGTGCGCGATTTTCATCTGGCTTTTGCCGGCCTGCACCAGCGTCTCGAGCGTGTAGGAATAAGGGTTGAACACCTGCAGCGGCAGCGCCGCGTAGCGCGAATACGCCCGGAAGCCGCTGACGGTATCCGGCACGCTGGTACCGGAAACTTTCCGGGCTATCCAGCTGCCAAAAGCCTCCATGCGGCGTTTGAAAGCAGAAAAATGGGCATTTTCCGCGGGATTGCGGTCGCCAATCACCAGGTCTGCGGAATCATCCAGAATCGGCTGAATCAGGCGTTGAATATCACTGCCTGGGTATTGATTATCGGCGTCCGTATTGACGATAATATCCGCGCCCAGAGCAAGCGCGAACTGAATGCCGGTGATGAAGGCGCGCGAGAGCCCCCGGTTGCGGCGGTGGCGGATAACGGCGTCGGCGCCGTGCTCCAACGCGACCCTGGCCGTGCCGTCGGTGGAACCATCGTCTATGACCACGACCTGCACTTCGTCAATCCCTTCGTACTGGCGGGGAATATCGTCCAGCGTGCGGGAGATGTTTTCAGCTTCGTTATATGCGGGGATTTGGATGACCAGTTTTTTCACCGCGGACTCCTTTTTGGCCCTTTGGTTTATTTTATCCTTGTTTTTCATTAACGGAAACAGGTTTTCCCCCCCAAAGATGCCCCGGCTGAATTGTGGTATATATGAAATATGTCCCGCAATAAAGGTTTAGTTGTGCTTTTTATCGCGGCGCTGCTGGCGGCGCTGTTTCTGATGCCGGCCAGCCAGGCGCGGGCGAAAGAAGCGCCCAAATCCCTGGCCGATGTCTCCCCATCCGACCTCATCATGGCCATGAATACCCTGCGCATGTCTTATGGGCTGCCCGCGCTGATCGAAGACCCGATTATTAACGCCGTGGCGCAAAGCACTGCCCAAATCATGGCCGACCAGCTGCTCTCCTGGCATATTGGCGACGTGAAAGGACGCCTCGCAGCTGCCGGTTACGGCGGCGGAGGCACCGTCTGGGCCACCGAGAACTTTGCCGTCGGTTACAACGCCGGCATTGATGAAATCATGCTGATGTGGGCGGACCCGGACCACATGCGCCCCGCCACCCAGTCCTACTACTGCAACGTCGGCGCGGGCGTTGCCCGGGCATCCAACGGCTCCACCTATTACATCCTGCAGGCTGCCTACGTCTCTGGTAAAGAATGCGGCACTTACACCTCTCCCGGGGGACCAGTCGGCGGAGGCGGCGGTTACGGCATCATCGTGCCGGTGGCCGTCGCGACACCGGACGCGAACGGGCGCATCGTGCACGAAGTGCAGTCGGGGCAGTCTTTCTGGGCCATCGCGGTGGCATATCAGGTGACCATCAAGGAAATTTTGCGCTGGAACAACCTGCCTGAAGGCACCACCCTCCAGGTCGGGCAGCTGCTGGTGATTCCCAACCCCAACGCGCCGGGCTACCAGACGCCTACGCCCTTTGGATACTTTACCGCCAACCCGCCCGGGCCGGACAGCAAAATCACGCACACTGTGGGAGCTTACCAAAACCTGACCCTTATCAGTCAGGTCTACGGCGTAAGCATTGAACGCATCCTCGCGCTGAACGGCCTGACGATTGACATGCCGCTGCAAATCGGGCAGGTGCTGCTGATTGACCCGGGCAACGTCACGCCCACCCCCACGCCCCGACCGCTTACCCCGCTGGAAATGCTGACCCCTGCCGCGGACGGCAAGTATTACCACACCGTCAGGGAAGGGCAGAACTTCTATTGGATTGCCGCGTACTACGGAATCGCGCTGGAGGACCTGCTGCGCTGGAATAACATGACTGTAAACTATACGCTTTGGCCTGGCGAGAAGCTACTCCTGAACGTCACCCCGCCGGCTACTGCCACGCCCACCCCCGCGCCAGTAACCCCTACCGCCACCTTTACCCCCACCCAGCCGCCCACTCCCACGCGCGCGCCCCTGCCCAGCCCGACGCCCACGGCCACTGCCGTGCCAGGCCTGTGGGAAAAAGCCGCGGAGATTGACCCATTATGGTTGATACCGGCCGCGGCGCTACTGGCAGGCGCGGGTGCCCTGCTGCTGGTCGCGGGGCGGAAGAAGAAAAGCCTGGCGGCATCCCGCGAAGAAACACACTTGGAAGCCGAACAGAAATCCGAAGAGGACGATAAAAGCGAATAACCCGGGCGGAAGAGTCCGCATCATGCCGGGAAATCAAGAAAACGCGGGAAAACCGCGTTTTTTGTGAGGGAACCGGAAAGCAAAACGCCTGATTATGGTAAAAACCAGCCGGCAAAGGCCTTGTCGGCAAGTGTCAGAAACTTGAGCGGGCCGCCGAAAATGAACAGCGCGCAGCTTATCACCACCAGCACCACCTGCAGGAATTTGGGCTTCACCAGGCTTTGCGTGTAGGCGGTCAGCGCGTAGAACAGCGCGATGACCGGGAAAAGGTAACGCCCCTGCAGCGAGATTTGTTTGAAACCGTAGGTCAGCTCGCTCTCAAAATTCACAATAAACACCGCCAGCACAAATCCGGTAATGATGCCCACCGCGCTCCAGATGGCGAAACCCGGCTTCTGCCAGAAGCGGGCTGCCAAAAGGAACATCCCCAGATAAAAAAGCTGGTAAAACGTGATGATATGCCCTGGGTAGTAAGACTTATGACCAAGGATGCCGTAGGTCTTGGTAAGCATGTCCCTAAACCACTGCCCTATCAGATATTCCAGCGGGTCCGGGTATCCCTGCCGGATGCTTTCCGAGATGGTCAGTTTTTCCGGCAGTCCCAATTCCTCCAGGCGGTTGTGATACGGGCTGAGCGCGCACTGTGCCGCCTGGAACATGTCTTCGCAGTCGGGCAGCACTTCGCGGAACACGATCAGGTTATATCCGTAGAGTGCCAGGTTGCCCAGCACCAGCAGCACTGCCAGGCCAAGCAGAACGACTCTTCCCGCACTCCACTTTGGCAGCGGGAACAAGCTCTTGCGTTTCCAAATGGTGAACCCGAGCCAGGCCAGAAAAGTGAGCAGGGCCAGGGGCAGCACCGCGAATTTGACCAGACACGCCAGGCAAATGCAGATGAGCCAGCCCAGGCTGTTGAGGAAAAAATCCCGTCCAAGAAAAGCGCGCATCAGGAAATAAAGCCCCGCGGTGCACAGCAGGTTGGTCAGGTTATCGTAGTTCGCGCCGCCGGCTAACAAGGCGAACATCAGTGTATTTGCCAGCAAAAAGGCCGGCAGTAGCGGCCACCACTTTTTGCGGATAAGCTCTCTGGACAGCAGGTAGGTAAAGAGAAGCGTTCCGACAGCGTACAAGACGCTGGTCAGGCGCAAAACCACGAGCAGCGCCCGGTCCGAAGCGGCAGGCGCCAGAAACCGCGTGAGGTTGATGACCCGCCCGGAGAGCCAATGGTAGAGGAAGGGGTAATGCGCGATGTACCAGCCTTGCGCGTAGGTTTCGGGCGCGTCCGGAGGTATTCCCCAGGTGCTGGCGTAATGTTTGGCAAAGATAAAGTGCGCTTTCTCATCCGGGACGATGCCTTCTTTCAGAGAAAAAGCCAACAACCCCGCGCAAACCGCGAAAGCAAGCAGCAGCGCTGCCAGAATCAGGCGCTCACTGACGGATGAATGGTTTGTTGCAGATTTCGCTCGCGGAATAGCATCCATGAATTGCTCGTGCCGGGTCAAACGCAAAAGTGTTCTTATTATTATAACTTCAAGCAGTCAGCGGTGGCATCACCAGGTTTTCCGATGAGCGCTGAAGGACCAGTCCCGGGTTTTCGGTTATTGAAAGGAAAACCCAAAGGATTTGAAGCAGACGCTTCCCGCGCGAATCCGAGTTAAGAGCGTCCGCGCTTCAATTTTTTCCATACCTGATAAGCCCTGGTAGTCACGCGCAGCAGAAAGTTATGGTTGGCCAACCGTTTTTTAACTTTTTCCTTCAAGGTTACGCGGTCAAAGAGGATATAACCAAGCAATTTCGTCAGCTTTCCGCGCTTGTAGAGCAGGCGATTGACCATGTCCGGTCCGCTCAGATCAGGCCTCACCACGCGGGCGTATTGCGCTCTCAGAAAATCATAGATATTGATGGAAGCTTTTGCGCCGTAAACCGTATCCTCAAAATAGGACGCTTTGAAGAGTCGGCAGTCCGCGTCTTTCATATTGCTCAGGTAGCCTTCGAACGGAAGCGAAAGCTCCAGATTTTTAAACGGAAGCCAGGACAGATAGCCGCCAAAAATCTCCAGGAAATCCCGGCAGAAATCCAACGCCCCGCGCTGAATCTGCTCAACAATAAAACGGTCCGGGTACTTTTTCTCTTCCTCCTCGATGACCGGAACGGCCTGACCATTTTCCTGCCGGAAAGCGATGCAAGACCCGCCGGCTTCCGAAAACAGATGCTCGCGAATTAACCCGCTCATTGTCGGCGTGAAATCATAGAAGCATTCGGCGTGAAAGCCGCTTTTTCGTTCCAGCATGGGCGCGCGCACTTCGTCGCGGTGCACAAAGAACACGTGGATAGGCTGACCCGCCAGCCGGCAAATCGCTTCCTGAATTCTTCCGCTGTATCCCATGTCAAAGGCTGCGTCGGCATTTGTTTTCCAACCGGCATAGTAAGGCTTCGCCTCTTCATACGCTTGCCGGTGCTTTTCCGATGAATACAAATTCGCGAGGAAATACTTCAGAAAGCGGCGGTACTCTTCCATCCGCTCAAATACCTTTTGGTATGGAATATCGGCGGCACTCAACTGCGCTTCAATTTCCGTTTCATTAACATCCCTGGCACAGAATTTCAGAACCTTCAGGAGCGTTTTTGGGCTGTGATTGCGGTACTCAACCGGCAAATCAAAGAAATCCATACGGTCGGAAACAATGGCCGGCATGAGGGCTTTGCGCGAGGCACAGGCATACTGCGCCGCGGGTAAAGGCGTACCAAAGTTCTCGAAAATTTCGTAGGCCTTCATCGGAAGGTAGCCGTCTCTCGCCAAAAAATGCACTGTTTGGTAGCTCCGGCCGCTTAAGGAATGCTGAAGCCAGTTGGTTAATCCAAACAGGTGCATGCCCAAGGGATAATACCCGATAAAGTACGGGTCAGCGTTAAAGTCAGTCTGTGGGTCAAAACCGCGGAAAGGATTGTCAAAATAACGGTTGGCAATCAAAGCAATCATCGTCCGGTATCCCAGAGAGTCGGTCAGCGCCTGCGGGTCGACGACAGCTCCACCGGCAAGCTGCGCGACTGTGGAGCAGCCTCCTGTCGGTGCTTCCGCGATTTTATTCTCAAATACATCCAGCGCTCTTGGGAAATGCACCGCGTCTATCCCATATTTCCGCGCGTTGGTCACATCGTTCTGAAGGTTGTCTCCGATATGTAAAATATTAGCGGCTTTTACCTTAATGTCCTTCAAAACAGCGCGGTAGAGGTCTCCCTGATGTTTAGTCAGCCGATAGGAGGATGAAAGGTAGAGCTGCTCGTATTCCGTATAACCGCATTGGGAGAGAACCGCCCGAATCGTCTCCTCATCAAGGTACATATCGGACGTGAAGATTACTTTTTTTCCGCAAAGGAGGGCAAAATCATAGAGCTCTTTCGCAGTTTTTCTGGGGCGGCACAGCGCGATTTCCAGCCGTTTTTCTTCAGCCAGCATCGCCAGGGTGACGTCCTCAGCGAGTCCGAAGTATTCGCCGATGGACTGATAGATTTCTTCTATCTTTACGTCCTGAAAGGAGGGGTGTTTTTCGCCGTACTTACGGCGGGCTTCCTCCTCCCCAACAGTCCTGATTTCGTGAAAAGAGATTTTTGAGGGAGCAAGCGCCTCAAATTTCTTATCCATTAGATAGAAAAGGTCGGTCGGGTGATACAGCGGCCGGTATACCGCGGTATCGAAGATATCGAAGCTGACAACCTCGCACTGGTCATCCCGGATTTGAAGTTTGATTTTTTCCAGGCTTTCGTTCCACGGCGACTGCAGGCTTTCAAAAAAGAAATCGTCGGGGTCCCTGTGAATATCGCACCCCGGAGCAAATTCCTCCATCAATTTTCTGACCTTGTGCTGTCCGATTCCTGTAAAAACAAGCTCTCCCAGGCTTCCCCAGATGCGCGCGTATTTATCGCGAAACTGCCGGAAATCATCGCGGTAGCTTTCGGGGGACCCAACTTGTGTCAGAAAGTTTTCGCAGAAATCGAAAGATTGCTTTAAATCGTGGATATTTTTACTGAAACGCTCGAGACTAATCTTCTCTACATTCGTGGCAGCGGAGGTGTTCTCGCAATAAAAATAGCAGTCGTCCTTCGCGGTGCTTACTTTCTTTGCAAAATAAAACAGCGGCGCCGAAAAGGCGAGATCCTCAGTCATGATTAAGTGGCCGGTTATCTGCCCGTAATAAGGTCGGCAGCGGTCCCACAGTTCTTTTTTATACAGTTTATTCCAGATGGTATGCCAGGAATAGCAGTGGCCTTTCTGGCCGAAATAGCGTTCCTGCACTTCCCTGCCGCTCAGTTGGTCAAAATTGAACGAAGCATCGTGCAGGGTATAGCGAATTTTGTCCCCGTTTTGCTTTTGGATGACTGTCTGGCCAATCGCGATGTCGGATTGATGCTTTTCCGCGCTGCGCAGCAGCCCATAGTAAAAATTGCTGCTGACGTAATCATCACTGTCGGCAAAGGCGATATACACGCCCTGGGCAAGGTCGGCGCCGGTTAACCTTGCCTGGAACAGGCCTTTATTGACTTCATGCCTGACGTAGCGGATTCTCTCGTCCTTGCGCAACCACGGCTGAAGCATCTCCTCAATATTGCCGGGGGAACAGTCGTTGACGACAATGATTTCAAGGTTGGAGTATGTTTGATTGACGAGGCTGCTTAGACAGCGTTCAACATATTTTTCGGTATTAAAAACCGGAACAACGATGGAAATTAACTTTTGCTGCAATTTTGACCCTTTATTATGGCGCACTTCAGCCTGGAACGAGGCAGTTTACCTGGCAAGGACTTCCAATGGCTTAATTATAACAATACATTCAGCGGAGACAGTTAACAAGCATGCGGATACTGCCTGCGCATACGCCGCTGGAACGCCGCATCCATTGCTTGTAGTAGAATCTGAGCATGCAAGTAAAATCACCGGTGAATAAACGCTTTTAAAACGCTGATGAACCCAAAGCACTGGATTGAACAGATAAAGGTTGCCCGCAGCGGTGAGTTTGACGCACGCTACTATTTGCTGCATAACGACGACGTGCGGCGCGCGGATATCGACCCGCTGCGGCATTATTTGCGCTTTGGGTGGAAAGAAGGGCGCGACCCTTCCTCCCGCTTCAGCACCAGCTTTTACCTGCAAAACAACCCGGACGTCCGGCAGTCGGGCACAAATCCCCTGCTGCATTATGTGCGCTTCGGTAA
>JAAYUC010000030.1 GCA_012517865.1 Chloroflexota bacterium
ATCACCAGGCCTTGCAGCAAGTTCGCGGTGTCCCTGGCGGGGGTCCGGTCAGACGACATAAGGTTGTCTACGGCTCCGGGGTTTGGGTCTTGACGACATAGGGAGATTCTTCCCAGGGCATGGTTCCGCCGGCGTTACTGTAATTCGAAAAGTAAAGCTGAACCACGCGTCGGAAAAGCGGCGCCGCCATATCCGAACCTTCACCCGCGTTTTCCAGAATAATCGCGACCGCGATATCGGGTCTGTTTGGGTTGTTGTTGAAGGTGTACCCCGCGAACCAGGCGTGCGAATCTCCGGCGGGATTTTCGGCCGTTCCGGTTTTTCCCGCGATATTCACGCTGAGCCCGCGGAACTGATAAGCCGCGGTTCCGCGCGTGTTCCGCACAACCATCACCATGGCTTCCTGGATTGCCTGAAGATTCTCCGGCGTGACGGGCAGCTTACCGTTGATAACCGGCTTAAATTCATACACCGGTTCGGTGCCGTCCACCGGCACGATTTTTTCTACAACAGTTGGCTTGTAGAGTGTGCCGCCGTTTCCAACGGCAGCCACAAACGCGGCAACCTGCAGGGGACTGACCTGCAAAGTGCCCTGCCCGATGGCCAGCTGGACGTTCTCCGACACAGAAGCCGGCTGCTCCAGCCTGCCTTCAAAATCCGGAATTTCGATGCCGGTTTTCTTCCCCAGCCCAAAGCCCGCGGCTACATCCGCAATCGCGCTCTCGTAGCCGTCATTCCAGAGGGTCAGACCGATGTGCCAGAACCACGGGTTGCAGGAACGCATCAGGCCTTCCTTGAGGCTGAGCAGGCCCGACGCGCCGAAGCCGCGTTCGTAGGTCCAGTCATAAAGGACAGTGCCGGCCAGCTCGGTCCACTTATCGTCGCAGTAATAAGGATAATCAGGTGTGAAAACGCCGGTTTCCAGCGCCGCGGCCATTGTAATAATCTTGAAAACGGAACCCAGCGGGTAGACTCCTTGGGAAGCGCGGTTATATAAAGGAAGCTTGGGGTCCGCCAGCACATCGCTCAGCATCATGCTGTTATAGTTCACCGGCTCAAACAGGTTCGGGTTGAATCCCGGGTTGGAAACCATGGCGAGAACTTTGCCGGTATCCCGCTCCATCACCACAATCGCGCCCAGGTTGTTGCCCATCGAGCGCTGCAGGTAGTACTGCAGGGTGCTATCGATGGTGGTGTAAATCGACGCGGCGGGTTTCGCTTTGGCGGAGGCGAGTTTGGTCACGACCTGACCTTGCGGGTCTTTGACATACAGGGAGGCGCCGTGCGTGCCCGCCAGAAAGGCTTCGCCCCAGGCTTCCAGGCCAGTGGCGCCGATTTTCTCATCTCCGCGGTATCCGAGGCGCTGATATTCCTCCAGCTGCTCGGGAGAGATGGAAAGCACATACCCAATCACATGAGGCGCGATGCCGCCGTCGTAGTAATAGCGGGAGCGGAAGGAACTCATAATCAGCCCTGGATACTGCGAGAGCCTGTCACTGTAATTCTGCGCCACCGCAGCGGACACATCCCCAATCGCGACATACCAATCCGACTGTGCGTATTGGTATTTTTTATAAATGGAATCCGAGCTTACATCCAGGATGTTGGCCAATAAATTAAGCATGTTGGCTTCTTTTTCCGGGTCAATCTGCCCCGGAATGACGCCGAGAGCGACAGCATCGTCCTGCGCCACCAGGGGATATCCGTAAATATCGTAGAGGTTTCCGCGTGCGGGGATTTCGTAGGTAAGTTCCAGCTTGTTCCCGCCGGCAAGCTCCGGAAGAATCATGCTCACGTCCCACTGAACCTTCCACGCGCCTTCCTCCAGCGCCAGATTCATAATGGCGCTGCGGGTAATGGTGCCCAAAAGTGTGGTCGTATAGCTGATTTCATAGTTGACCTGCGCTGAGGTCGGGCGTACCATGCTGGAGAGAACGGCGTAATTAATCTCCTGCATGGTCATGGCAACCGCGGCGTTTTTGTGCTGTTTGATAAAATCTTCCAGGGTAAGCGCGTCGCGCGTCAGCTTGCTTAGTCTTGCGTACATGCCCTCATAATCTTCAGATTTCCAGGCGTCCAGATACGCCTGCGCTTCCTTTTCCACATCGGGGGCCTGGGTAAGGACAAGCACCGGTGTGGGCAGCCCGGCTTCAGGCGTGGGGGTTGGTGAAGCGCCGGGCGGCAGCTTCGCGCAGGCGCCTAACACCATGGAGAGAACCAGAAACAACACAAAGCTTCGTCGCATTTTCATGTCAAATCACAACCCGACTGTCCGCTTCGCAGCGGGCGAGGATACCGGGGAACACCTCGCATTGTATTTCCAGATGCCGCTGGCACAGGGCGGGGATATCCGCGTTGGTTTGCAGTCCCGCCTGCCGCAGCAGGCAAAACAGATGACATAAGGGCAGGCCCATCACATTCGCGTAACAGCCTTCCACGCTTTGGACCGGATGAAAACCTTTGTGCTGGATGGCGTAGCCGCCGGCCTTGTCCTGATAGTCGCCGCTGGCGATGTAAGCCGCAATCTCTTCGTCCGTATAAGGACGCATCACCACTCGTGTTTCGCAGCAGTCCGCCAGCGCGTGATGGTTTTCGCGCAGGTAAAGCGCGGTAAACACCTGGTGCGGCTTGCCGCGCATGGCATCCAGCATGCCGGCCGCGTCTGACGCGTCCGCGGGCTTCCCCATCACACCGCCTTCAAACGCGACAATCGTATCGGCAGAAAGAACCAGCGCGTCTGCCTGCACAGCCTCATTCTTTTCTTTCGCTAACCTTTGCACGTACGCCAGCGGTGTTTCTCCGTTGTTAATCGTCTCATCAATGTCAGCGGATTGGCAGGTGAACGGAAGCCCGAACAAGCCCAGCAGTTCTCTGCGCCGCGGGGAAGCTGACGCCAGAACAAGTTTTAGCTCTTTCATAGCGGAAAGGATTCTAACATAGATGCGTCTGGAGCGATTCCGTCCTCGGGGTTTGTGAAACGATGCTGGAAATAGTTCTACTCGCGCCGGATGATAAAAGCGTCAAAATCGCGCGCCAAAGATGTGTTGGGAAAAACCGCGCAGGCTTCAGCCAGGATTTCTTCATCGCTGTAGCGGCGGGAAACATGTGTGAGTATAAGCTGCCCGACGCCCGCTTCTTTTGCCAGGGCGGCTACGGCGCCGGCCGTGGTGTGGCCAAATTCCTGCGCCATCCCGGTTTCTTCTTTTAAATAGGTCGCTTCGATTACCAGGGCGTCCGCGCCGCGCACATATTGCAGCAGCCGGTCAGGTTTGCCCACATCCCCGACCACCACCAGGCTGGTGCCGGCTTTTTCTTCACCCAAGACCTGCTCCGGCGCGATTACGCGTCCATCCGGCAGGGTAATGGTTTTTCCCGCCACCAGGTCCTTCCGCCAAGGTCCCGGCGCGACACCCAGCGCTTCCGCCTTCTCCGGCAGAAAAGGTCTGCGTGGAAATTCATCAAAGCGAAAACCCAAAGAGGAGGAACCGCGGTGTTCCACCGGGAAAGCCCTGACGGTGAAGTCTTCGGTTTCAAAAATCACGCCCGGTTTAATATCGAGAAGATTGATGGCCATGGGCGTTTGCGCCCCGCGCAGTACCACCCCATTAATCAGGTCATCCACGCGTTCCATCGTGTGGCGGCTGCCGTAAATATTGATTTCTTCTATGGCTTCCCAGCGCATAAAGGTGGAAATCAGCCCGGCCAGGCCCAGGATGTGGTCCAGATGCCCATGCGTCAGCAGGATGTGATTCAGCCGTTTAAACCCGATGCCGGATTTTAAAATCTGGCGCTGGGTGCCCTCACCGCAGTCAATCATAAAGCGGTGCTCGCCGTGTTTGACGACCAGGGAAGAAAGCCCTCTTTTAATAGAGGGCGCTGAAGCCGATGTGCCAAGAAAAACAAGTTCAAACAAAGTAGAAAGTCATCTCCATCAGGCAGGAATTTACTTGCCGCCGCCCGAAACCTGGCGCAGCAAGCCTAACGCGCTCAATCCTACTTGCAGCGCCTGTGAGGCAGTTACCGGAGAGCTCTTCCCAGCGGCCTCGGATTGCTTAATCAGAATATTGGCGGCCGCGTATCCCAACAGGGCGCCTAAGGCGGTGCCCACAACCAAGGTGATTGTTTTAATTGAAGATTTCATCTGACTCTTCCTTTTATTAACTACAGCAGACGGCACTCAGGTGTTAGATATTTAATATGTTACCGCTGTTATCGCTTTCACAGCGGCTGGTTTGCCCGCTGCTGATTCATCAAACGCGCGCGTCCAACGCTCAAAAGCCTCTACCTACGCGAGCAGCACCCGGTATGGCTTTTGCGATTCACAGGCTCATTTTATCAAGCCGGAACGCAGCGCGCTTATCAATCTCTGCAGTTCTGCCAGCTTCTGAGCGACCGCCATCAGCGGGGCAAGCAGCGCGCAGCTGCCGTTTTGCGCGGCAGTTCCTATCGAACGAAACAGGTCAAGCGCTTCTTTGCCCACGCCAGGTAGCCAGGCGGCGACTTTGGCAGCAGCCGCAATCAACGCGACCGCCAGAATGAATGTAACAAGAAACACAAAGATTAGCGGCAGCGCCATCGCGACCAGCGCCGCGGCTGCCATGCCTTCCGTGCTGGTGCCTAATTCGCCGGAGTACAACAGGAGTAGAACAAACCCAGCAGCCAGCAGCGCGCCTACCAGCAGCATTGGGAACAAGATTTGCCAGAAGCGTTCGCGCGCGTGCGCCTGTTCAGGCGCGCCATTTTCAGGGTTTTTCTGCCTGGTTGCCTTCATGCAGCAATTGTAGCATGAGAATGCCCGAAATCCGACCTGTCTGCAGGAGCTTATATGCGGGGCGCCCGGATTCGTGAAAATAATGTATAATCTATGTTACAAAAACATGAACTGCCCGTGAGTTCTGTGCGAGCTTGCTCATGGAGATCATGGCTTTGAAGAGACCAGGCGCCTTTGCGCGGGTCTTGCATGGATAGTAAACCGCCGGGACATACCGGCTTATAAATTGGTACACAAATGCGCATTGCGTGGCTTAGGAAACAACAGACGATGAAGGGTTGGTGTGAATTATTTCAAATTCCACCGGGAAGACTGCCCTCGGTGTGAGGCTGCCTTCAACTCCTGCCAGGCCGGATAGGTTGATGCGAGTGATTAGTACCAAAATATAATAGAAATCCTGAAGTTTTGCTGCGCTCAGCTTTGAGCGGCCGGCGTGATTCTGGATTATTTGCTGTCATCGAAGCCGTGGTCTCCCTCAGACCATGGCTTTGTTGGATTAAATGGACAAGGTAATTACCGCAATCGAACCTCAAAAGCGCAACCGCCAGCGATTGAATATCAGCCTGGACGGGGAATATGCTTTCTCACTCGACCGTCTGACAGCCGCCTGGCTGAAACCAGGACGGGCACTCTCGGCGGAGGAGATTAAAAAGCTTCAGGAACAGGATGAACTGGAAAGCGCTTACACCAGGGCGCTGCACTTTCTCAGCTTCCGCTCCCGCTCCATTCAGGAGACGCGCGATTACCTGACGCGCAAAGGCTGCAGCCCGGAGCTTACCAGCGCCGTTCTGCGCCGGCTAGAAGAAGAGGGATATCTCGACGATGCCCGTTTTTGCCGGGAATGGCTCGAGAACCGCAGCGCGTTTCGTCCGCGCAGCGTCAGCCTCATCAAAGCTGAACTGCGCCAAAAAGGTCTCACCGACGAAGTCATCGAATCTACTCTCGCGCAGGCCAATCTGCAGGAAAGCGAATTGGCGCTCAATGCCGCCCGACGCGCTGTCGGGCGTTATGAGTCGCTTCCTGAGGAAACCTTTCGCCTCAGGCTGGGCGCGTTTTTACAGCGCCGGGGGTTTTCTTACGCGGTGGCATCCGAAACGGTGCGCCGCTTATGGAAAGAAACGCGGAACTCCAGAGACGGGCAGGACACAAGATAAAAATATGGAGTATTGGAAAACATGGAACTATTCAATTTTTACGCACAGGGACCCATCCTGAGGGACCCGCAGGGAATCCTTTTCCTTGGGCTCGCGCTCGCGCTGGGGTTCGCGCTTGGTTTCGGGCTGTTCTCAGCTATCCGCAAGAACAAAGAGGAAAAACTGCGCCTGACCGCCAAGGATATCATCACAGCGGCGGAAGAACGCGCCAAGCAGACTGAGCTGGATGCCAAGGACGCGGCGCTGAAAATCATTCGCGACGCGGAGGCGGATTTGCAGCACCGCCGCAGCGAGCTCAGCAAGGAAGATGACCGACTGGTCAAACGCCGCGAAGAGCTTGACCACCGCTTTGACCAGATGCAGCAGCGCGAGGCCGCTCTGAACAAACGCCAGAGCGCTCTTGACCGGCGCGCCAATGAAATTGAGGGGCTCGCCGCCCAACGTATGGAAGAGCTGCAGCGCATCTCCGAAATGACCATCGAAGAAGCCAGGGCGCAGCTGCTCGAAGAAGTCACCCAGACCTCGCGCGGCGATATGATGCGCATCATTCGCCAGTACGAAACCGAAGCCCGCGAAATGGGACAGGAAAAAGCCCGCGAATTGATTGCCGACGCCATCCAGCGCGTCGCCTCGGACCGCGTGGCGGAAGTGACCACATCCTTGGTGACTCTCCCCAATGAGGAAATGAAAGGGCGCATCGTCGGCCGCAACGGCCGCAATATTCGCTCCTTTGAACAGGCCGCCGGCGTGGACGTGATTGTGGACGATACCCCCGAAGCTGTGACCATCTCCTGCTTCGATTCGGTTCGGCGCGAAATCGCGAAGCGAACCCTCAGCCGCCTGGTTGTGGACGGACGCATTCACCCGGCCTACATCGAAAAAATCCTGAATGAAGAACGCCAGAAGATGGACGAGGATATCCTCAAAGCCGGCAACGAAGCCGCTTACGAAGCAGGCGTGCACGGGCTTCATCCCGAAATCATCAAGAAACTCGGCCGCCTGAAATACCGGACGTCTTACGGTCAGAATCAATTGGCGCACGCCGTAGAAACCTCCAAGATTGCCAGCGTGCTTGCCTCGGAACTGGGCGCGAACGTGGAGGTTTGTAAAGCCGGCGCCCTCCTGCATGACCTCGGCAAAGCGATGGACCACAACACCGAAGGCACCCACGCCATCATCGGCGCGGAATTTGCCAAGCGCCACGGCGTCAGCGCCGCGGTGGTGAACATCATCGCGTCTCACCATCACGAAGTGGACCAGGGCTCGGTGGAAGCAGTCATCGTGGAAGCCGCGGACGCGATTTCCGGAGCGCGCCCGGGCGCCCGCCGCGAAGACCTGGAGCAGTACATCAAACGGCTCAAGTCGCTGGAAGCGGTGGCCAACGCCCATCCAGGCGTGGAATCGAGCTTCGCGATTCAGGCCGGCCGCGAAGTGCGCATTATCGTGCGGCCGGATGAGGTGGACGACCTTGCCGCGCACGAGATGGCAAAAAGCATCGCCACTGAGATTGAGGAAACCATGCAGTATCCCGGCCAGATTCAGGTGACCGTTATCCGCGAGACGCGGGCAATCACCTACGCCAAGTAAAATCGCAGGAATTCAAAAGCCCCCGGTTTTTTCGGGGGCTTTTTTGATTTAATAGGCAGGGGAGCAGCCCTCAGCATACCAAATAGTGCTCGCGCGGACACGGGAATGATAGGTATGGGAACTCGCGGTCGCCGGGTCTCTGACTAAAGCAAAAAAGGGTTGTTCGCTTTTTCGTATCCCACGCTGCTCTCCGGTCCGTGGCCAGGGAACAAGACGGTGTCATCCGGCAGAGTGAATATTTGCGTTCGAATTGCCGAAATCAGGGTAGGGTAATCCCCGCCGGCAAGGTCAGTCCTGCCGATGCTCCCGCGGAAAATCGCATCCCCCACAAAGGCCGCCTGTAAATCGGGGCAGTAAAAAATCACGGAACCGGGGCTGTGGCCCGGTGTTTCGCGCACCTCGGCAAAGAAAGTACCGCTTTCCGGGGTTACTGCCAGCCGCTGCCCGCCAAAAAACTGGATGTCAACTGGCGGCAGCGCGCTCACCGCAAACCCAAAGTTCGCCTTCTGCCCGTATGTGCGCGCCCAGGCTTCCGCCGCCGGGTGCATTCCCAGCAAGGGCGCGGGTTCGAAGAGCGCTTGCAAGGCGGCCACGCCCTCGATGTGGTCAAAATGCCCGTGCGTCAGCCAGATTTGGCGCAGCCGCCATCCGCGCCGGCGTATCTCGGCAGCCTGCCGCTGCGGTTCGAAGGAAGGGTCAATGACGACCGCGTCCTTGCTGTCTTCATCTCCCAGGAGGTACACATTGTTCAGCAGCGGCCCCAAAACCAGACGCGAGATGGCAACGCTCACGGTACACCCCCTTACTTTGTCATCCAGGTCATCAGCGTGCGCGCGGCGCGCCGACCTGCCCCGCGCGACCACAAGGTGAACACCAGGCACAGGGCCAGCACACCCACGCTGACCATAAAGACGCTCTCGGGATTCTTTTCGTACAAAATGCCTGCCAGGATGGGCGTCAATATTAACGCCAGGTTGTTGATTGTTTCCACAAACCCAAAGGCCAGCCCAACCTGATTGATTCCCACCATTGGCTGCACAAACGCCACGCTTAAGGTGCGGGAAAGCCGGTAACCTCCCATCAAAAAGTACGCCAGCCCAAAAAGCCCCATCCCGCTGCCCTTCCAAAGCAGCAAACTGACGGCCAGCAGTGCTGTTTCTCCCAAAAGGAAGGCCGTCAGGGCGGGCAGGTGCCCCAAAGCGAGTGCGAACACCGCATTCCCCAGGTTTTGCAGCGAGCCAAGCTGCCCAATGGATGCCAGGTTCAAGCCGCGTTCGTTTTGCAAAAAATTTGCCGCCAGCGGAATAGGCAGATACATGGAAAACATAATCATCAGAATCAGGCCGAGAGACATCAGAAAACGCGGATTGCGCAGCAGACCAGGCGCGGATTCCGCCTCGCCGCGGGAGCCCACCGGTTGTCTGCGGATGAACAAAATTACACAGGTGGAGATGAAAAACAGGCCGGCCGCCAGCCAATACACATTGCGCAGCCCAAAGCGTTCTCCAATCGTGCCGCCTGCCATCGGACCGATAATCGCCCCAATGCTAAAAGCGGCAGAGGTGAAGGTAACCGCCCGGCCAACCGACCAATCGCCGCGCGCGTGTGAAATGTAGCTGTTCATCGGCGCCAAAACTGCCGAGGTAAGCCCGTAAAGTAGCAGTCCTGCCACAAATGCTGTAAGGTTTCTGGCCGACGCCATAACCAGCGCGGAAATCACCCCCATAATCCAGGTGAACCACATTAAAGGCCGCCTGCCAACGCGGTCCGCCAGGTACCCCGCGGGGATTTGCGACAGCGTCATGGCGACAGCATTAATCCCCAGCACGCTGCCAATCAAAATCGGGTCTGCTCCCAGCTGCTGGATGTAAAGCGGCTGAAAGATATAAAACAATCCCTCGCCCATGCCCCAGATGAACAGGGAAAACGCCACCAGGTAAAGGTCGCGCCGCGCTTTCATCTCAATCCAGCGCCTGGGTGTACGGAATTACCTCACGGGGGAGGTCTGTCAGACTGGGCGCCTCTTTTTGCCCAACGACGACATCATCTTCGATGCGCACGCCGCCCCTGCCCGGCAGGTAAATTCCCGGCTCTATCGTGAAAACCATGCCGGGCTCAAGTGTCATGCCGTTATCCTCGCGAATGTAGGGCGCTTCGTGCGCTTCCATCCCAAGGCCGTGGCCGGTGCGGTGGGTAAAATACTCCCCATATCCCGCGTCCGCGATTAATCCGCGCGCAGCCTGGTCGACAGCACTGGCCGGTATGCCCGACCGGGCTGCCGCGCGGGCAGCCGCGTTGGCATCCCGCACCACAGCGCCGATGTGAGCCAGTTCCGGCTGCAGCTCGCCCACCGAGAAAGTGCGCGTGATATCCGAGCAATAACCGTCCACACTGGCACCCCAGTCAAATAAAAGCAGGTCGCCTTCGCGCAGCTGGCGTTCGCCGGGCACCGCATGGGGGTTGGCGCTGTTTTCACCAGAGCTCACAATGGGCTGAAATGGCAGCTCCACATCGGAGCCGGCCCGATACAGCGCGATAACCAATTCAGCGGCTATCTGTTTTTCAGTCTGCCCGGGGCGCACAGTTTTCAGGGTTGCCAGCAGTGCTTTCTGGGCAATGTAAGCCGCTTCCTGCATCAGCTCGAGCTCGCGCGGTTCTTTTCGCAGGCGCAGCGCTTCGAGGACTGCGCTTCCGTCCACAAACTCGCAGCCCGAAGCCGCGCTTTGCAGGAAACCGAGCTCCAAAAAACGCATGCGCTGTGCTTCCACGCCGACGCGGCCGCGGTGGATGCCTAGCCTTTTGAACGCGGCCGTGAAAGCGTCCTGCCAGGTGGCGGGATTGTCCGCGTACGGGTGCGCGTCCATCGCGATCGCGGCACCGGCAAGTTTCGGCAGCTCCAGCTGCGGGAGCACAAGCCCGGCCAATCCGGCACCTGTTATCAAAAGCACAGTCGGCCGCTCCATCAGGTGCATGCGCATGCCGGTCAGATAGGTAAAAGTCGGGCCGGGATTAATGGCGACAGCGTCCAGGTTTTGCTGCCTCATCAGTTCAAGAAGGTTTTGGAATCTCTGCGTCATCTTCCGCTCCGGGCGAATATTGGTGATGATTATAATGCAGCGCGCTGCCGGAATGCATGCCAGGCCAAGCCAGGCGCGCATTTGCACAAAGTTGCGGTTTGACGCGCCTTGATGGGCAGATATAATCAGAGCATGAAACATTTGCGCGTTTTGAGCAATATCCCAGGCAAGCCAACCACTTGCTTGTGTCTGAGGCGGGGAAGCTAAACCGCCTCTCCTCTCGCGATTTTTGACAGCCAGTTGAGAGCAGGGCGGCCCTCCCCCGCTGAAATCTGCTCACGGTGATGCCCGGCATCCCATCAAACTGGCTGTATTTATTTAACACCAGAATTTTCGGAGACCTTTAATGACTATTTATCAGAACCTCACCCAACTTACCGGCCGTACGCCGCTGGTGCGGCTGAACCGCCTCGTCCCGGCCGGCGGCGCGGAAGTACTTGCCAAACTGGAATTCTTTAATCCTACGCACAGTGTCAAAGACCGCATCGCGGTAGCGATGGTGGACGCGGCAGAAAAACAGGGGCTGCTTTCCCCTGATTCCATCATCCTGGAAGCCACGTCCGGCAATACCGGCATTGGGCTGGCCTTCACGGCATCCGCCCGCGGTTACAAAAGCGCCATCGTCATGCCTGAGACTGTCAGCCTGGAGCGCAAGCTGCTCCTGCGCGCTCTCGGCGCCGAACTTATTTTGACCCCTGCCGTGGAGGGCATGGCCGGCGCCGTGGAAACCGCCCTCAAACTGCGCGGGCAAGACAGCCGTTATTGGCTGGCAGACCAATTCAACAACCCCGCTAATGTGGAAGTTCACCGGCGCACAACCGCGGAGGAAATCTGGCGCGATACCGGAGGCCGCATCGATATTCTGGTAGCCGGCGTTGGCACCGGCGGCACGATCACCGGCGCGGGCGGCAGACTGCGCGAATACAACCCGGAGCTGCGCATCATCGCGGTGGAACCTGCCGCATCACCGGTGCTTTCCGGCGGTAAAAAAGGGCCCCACCCCCTGCAAGGCATCGGCGCGGGCTTTGTTCCTTCAATTTTGGATACAAGCTTGCTGGACGAAATCATCCAGGTGGAAGCAGAAGACGCTTTCGAAACCGCAAGGAAAATGGCTGTAGTGGAAGGCATCCCGGTCGGGATTTCATCCGGGGCGGCGGTATGGGCGGCGCTGCTGACCGCTTCCAGACCTGAGAATGCCGGCAAACGCATCGCGGTAATTATCCCCAGTTTCGCGGAGCGCTACCTGAGCACCAACCTGTTCGCGAATATCCGGGAGGAACTTAATGGCGGACGCTGAGCCTTTCATCCTGGCTTCTTCCGGCTCTCCATCCGTCCAAAGTGAGGACAGTATGAATATTTTCAGACTAATGGCGGAAGACATCAACACCGCGCTGGAACGGGACCCTGCCGCGCGCTCCCGTTGGGTTGTGCTCACCACCTATGCCGGCGTGCATGCCGTCTGGGCGCATCGGGTTTCTCACTGGTTGTGGCAACACAAATTTTACTGGCTGGCAAGAGCCAGCTCGCAGCTGGCGCGCTTTTTTACCGGCATCGAGATTCACCCCGCGGCAAAGATTGGACGGCGCTTCTTCATCGATCACGGAATGGGCGTTGTTATTGGCGAAACCGCTGAAATTGGCGCGGATGTAACGCTTTACCATGGGGTTACCCTGGGAGGGGTAAGCCTGGAAAAAGTCAAACGGCATCCGACACTGGAAGATGGCGTGGTTGTCGGCGCTGGCGCCAAAATACTGGGAAACATAATCGTGGGCGCCCACAGTCGCATTGGCGCGAACGCCGTGGTCGTCAAGCCGGTTCCCCCGCATTCTGTGGTGGTCGGCGTTCCCGGCCAGATTATCCGCCGCGCGCCCGAAGCCGCCGCATCTGTGATTGACCTTAAACATACAGACCTGCCGGACGCGCTCGCGGAGTGCATTCAGGATGTGAACGAACGGCTGGCCGCCCTGGAACAAAGACTGGATGTGCCTTCTCATCCCAAAGCGCCGCACTACCAGAAAGATGAAGGAGTTTGGGAAATTCCTGAAGCAGAGGATTACACAATCTGACAAAAAACGACCGGTTGAAAGCCGGTCGTACTCTTTATTATGAGCGGCGGCTGAGCCTGAGGATTTCCCTCAACGTGGCAGCCAGGACAATCAGCACCAGAATGCCGCCTGTGACCACAATGCCTTCCACGCGCACCACCGGAGGCACCGCGGCGGCAGCCACTTCGGTCAGCTGGGCCGCGTCGGGAGTGGTTCCCGGCGCGCCGGTGAGTGTGAGAGCAGGCGTGGGGGCGGCAGGAATGTTGAATCCCGGCAGCGCCAGCACCGTCAGCACCAACCCAATCACCACAGCAATGAGTATCAAAACCAGGATTACCTGATTCAGCAGTTTTGGAGAAAGTTTGGAGGGGGTATTCGGGGTCATTTTAAACTCTCCACGGCTTGATTTGCCGCTTTTTCCGGAGTGTCGTTATCGCGCAGAACCGCAAGTACAGCGCTGCGAAGCGCCGGTGAAATGCTTGTTGTTACCTCATTGACTGGCAAAAACCGCGCGCCCAGGGAATGTTGCACTAATTGCGCGGCCAGCGCCTTGTTTTGCCAGAGTTCAAGCGCCGAAGGCCTGGCCGGAACCCGTCCAAAGGCTTCACTCCAGGCACCTAAAAAGCCGTTTTCCACCAGGTATTCTGCCAGCCGCAGCGCCAGCGCCTGGCTTTCCTGCTCTGTGGAGCTTACCGCCCAAAGCCAGCCACTGCTGAGCGTGAAACCGGTTTCCTGCAAGATGGGCAGTGTTTCCGGCGCTTCCGCGGCTTTGGCATACTCTGCCAGCAAAAAGCTCAACGGCGCGGCTGTGCGGTTCGCGCCGCCACTCAAAAAACTTTCCCAGGATTGTTGAAAGCTCTGCCACTGTACTGATTCTCTTTGGATGCTGCCGTTTTGCTGTCCTTCGGCGAGCAGGCTGAGAGTCTTGAGCAGGATTTGTTCGTCCAGGGTCGGGCGCAGCTGATTGCCCTGGAAAGAACCGCCTAATGCCATGTAGAGGGTCAGCGGCAGCAAAGCCTGCGGGTCATCCGCGGGAAAAGCAAAAACGCTGCCGGGGTCGGCAATCGTCTGCCAGCCCAATTGCGGGGTGATTTCCGCGCCAGCCTTCGCGACCAATGCCAGCGGGTCGCCAACAAAGGGGATGCCGTACACGACGCCCTGTATCAGGCTCATGTCGTGCGCGTAGGGGAACCAATCTTCGTCATCCACGATACTGGTCAGGGAATCCAGCGGAATTACCAAAGCCTTTAACGCGGCGGTTTCCAAATCCCGTCGCGGAAGCAGAATCAAATCGGGCAAGGCTTGCGGGGCGGCGGAATTGGTCGCCGTGAGCGCGTCAAGCAGCCCTCCCGCCCCGGAAATGTTTTTGAGCCGGATATTAATGGTGATGCCCTCAGCCTCGGCGAAGGTAGCAAGCCGCGCCGCCAGGAGAGACGCTGCCTGGTTGTCCGCGTCGGGGTCCATTTCTGCAGGCAGCCAGAGCACCAGTTCCTTTGGCGGCGTTGATTGGGTTGGGGCCGTCTGAGTCTCAGCCGGAAAGGGCTGCATTTCGGTCTGCTGCGGCGCGATAGTCGCCGTCGTGGAAGGCTCTTCCTGGCGCCAGGGAAGTTTAACCTGTGAAAGCAAAGACTCGCACGCTGTAAGCGCCAGCAGCGCGATAATCAGGCTGAGCGCCGCAAGCAATCTGCGCGCGGAGAGTTGTCTTTTGTAACCTGCCTGTCGTTTCATCTTGCCTTTGGTTATACCACCAAGTGCCGCGGCGCCTTCCGGGGTTTATCCCAGCTTAATTTCTTCGCTGAGCAGTCGCACCAGCAGCTTCACCGCGTTTTCCACATCGGCGTACGAGACCATCTCGGAAGGCGAGTGGATGTAACGGCATGGGATTGAGAGGCAGCCGGCCGGCACACCGGCGTGCGCCAGCTGAATGGCGCGCCCGTCCGTGCCGCCCGCTTCCAGCACTTCCAATTGGTAGGGAATCTTGCTGGCTTTGGCAGCCGCCACCATCCAATTCACCACCCGCGGGTCAGCGATAAAGGAGGAGTCGCGCACCTTAATCGCGGGGCCCTTATCCAGAGCCACTTCCATCTTGATCGTGCGGGGTGTGTCGCCGGTGCGGGTAACATCCACCGCCAGGCCAACGTCCGGATTAACGCCGTAGGCGGCGGTGGTAGCACCGCGCAAACCAACTTCCTCCTGCACGCTGAAGACAAAGAAAACCTCGTGCGGGGAATCTTTGAGCGCGCGTATCGCCTGAATAGCGACCGCCGCGGAAATCCGGTCGTCCATGGATTTTGCCACCAGGTGAGCGCCCAGATCCAGGAAGGGGCGCTCGAATCCGCACACATCGCCCACGCGCACCGGGCAGTCGTCACTGCTGAGCGCGCCGGTATCGATGAAGAGCTTTTCAAGCGTCGGGGCGGTGTTCGGCTCCAGGCGTTCACAGCCAATCACCCCGCGCGTTCCGTTCATGAAGAGCACCCGGCCTCCTATGCAGGTAAGCGGAGAAACGCCGCCAATGGCGATAAAGCGCGCGAAACCATTCGCGTCCACATGCGTGACCATCAGACCAATTTCATCAATATGCGCGGAGACCATCACCCGCAGGCCGCCGGGCTTTTTGGTGCCAACCCGGGCAATCAGGTTGCCCAGTGCGTCGGTGCGAATTTCATCCGCGTAATCCTTGATTTCCTCAGCAACCGCTGCCCGAATCAGGCTTTCCTGACCCGAAGGTCCGGGCGTTTCCACCAATTTTTTGATTAGTGCCAGAAGTGCTTCGTCGCGTGCTTTTGTGGATGGAGTTTTGGTCATCTTATGCCTCCGATGGCGTGAGTATTTTTGAATCAAGGCGCCAGAGCGCGGCGCTTAACAAACGCAAAGTGTTTTCCCAGTCCGCTTTGCGAATGAGGCCTGCCGCGGTATGACAGTAGCGCTGCGGTACCGAAACGGAAATGCTGGGCACCCCGCTGCGGGTTTTGTGGATGGCGCCGGCATCCGTGCCGCCGGGGTTCGGCTGGCGGATTTGATAAGGGATTCCCTCTTCTTCCGCGGTTTTCATCAGCCATTCCGCCAGGCGCCTGTCCGCGATAGTCGCGCCGTCCATCAGGTAAATGGCTGGCCCGCAGTCCAGACGGGTATTGTAGCGCGTGTTTTCGCCGTCATCGTCATCATAGGCCGGCAAATCATTGGCCGGGGTTGAATCCACGGCAATGCCTATCTGCGGAGCCAGGTGGTAAGCAGCCACCCGCGCCCCGCGCAGCCCAACCTCCTCCTGTACGGTAAAAGCCGCCAGCAGGTCAATATTTTCCGGCGCGCCGCGCAGAAGCTCAATCAGATTTGCCACCCCCAGGCGGTTATCCAGCGCTTTGGCGCGGATGCTCGGCCCGATTTCGGTGAGCTGCGTGGCAAAACCTGCCCGGTCGCCCACTCTGACCTTTCCGCTGCCGTCCGGGCCAAGGTCTATGCGCAGCTGTTCAAGCTTCAGAGCGGTTTTGCGTTCTTCCGGGGTTGTCAGGTGAATCGCCTTCGCGCCAATCACACCGGGAATATGCTCCCGCCCGACGATGACCGCTTTTCCCACCAGCTGGCGCTCATCAATGCCGCCAACGATGGAAAACCCATATAAACCGTCGCCGTCATTCTGAGTCAGCATAAAACCGACTTCATCCATATGCGCGGCAATCATCACCCGCGCTTTATTCTGTCCGGAACCAATCCTGGTTGCCAGGACGTTCCCCATTGCGTCCACTTCCACCTGCTGGCAGAGGGGTTTCACTTCGCGCAGGACAATCTCCCGCACTTCCTGTTCATCGCCAGAAACCGCCAGGGCATTGCACAGCTCTGCCAGCAGTGCGATTTGTTTTTTGCCTATCCTCGGGCGAGCGTTATTCGTCATCTTCATATTCGGGCTCATGTTCACTTCCATTCCAGAGTCTGCATGAAATCCTGCGGCAGTGCGCTGATAAATTCTGCCATCAAGCGTCCGGCCCGGCGCACATCCTTCAGGGAGACTGTTTCCACGGGTGTGTGCATGTAGCGCAGTGGGATGCCAATAAGCAGGCAGGGGATGCCGGACTGCACCACCTGAATGGCGTAAGCGTCCGTGCCGGTCATGCTGGGCGCGGCTTCGCGCGAGTAGGGAATGTCCAGCTCGTCGGCCGTCCTGATAATCGCGGCATATAACGCCGGATGAATATTGGGTCCCCAGGCCAGGGTCACGCCCTCTCCCATCGGGAAAGTGCGCCAGTCGCCGCTGCTCGTGCTTTTGGCAAAGGTCACATCAATCGCGATGGCGAAATCGGGCTGAATATCCACCGGAGAGGTAAACGCGCCTGTCACGCCAGTTTCCTCCTGGCTGGATGCTACCGCCCACACATCCCAGGCGTGCTTGCGGCGGGAAAGGATATCCAGGCAGTGCGTCACAGCCGCAACGGACACGCGGTTATCCAGGGTGTGTCCGGCCAGGGCGCTTTCGCCCAATTCAATCGGTTCCTGGGCAAAGGAAACCACATCGCCAACCCGCACCAGTTTATCCACCTCTTCCGCGAGCAAACCTGTATCAATCAGCAGATACTGCAGCGCCGCCACCCCGCTGCCCGCTTCGGGCGGCAAAAGATGAGTCGGCGGCAGCACCACCATTCCCGGCAGGTCCTTCCGGCCGTGCACGGTCACCATTTGCCCGGGCAGAATGCGGGGGTCAATCCCGCCAATTTGCGTGAAGCGCAGAAAGCCCTCTTTAATGCCGGTAACCATCAGCCCGATGGCGTCCATGTGCGCGGATAGCATCACGCGCGGGCGGGGTTCCGGTCCGTCGCCGCGCTTGAGAGCGTGCAAACTGCCAACGCGGCTGACAGAAATTTCATCGCAAAGCGGCTGCCAGGCAGCCCGGACAATATCCCGGATGGGGTCTTCGTAGCCCGAAAGGCCGGGAGCGGACAACATTTGTTTTAGATGCGGGAGCAAGTCGATAGCCATGGTATTTGTTTGCCTTTTTTACGGCTCTGAGCCAATAGGTGTATTTTCCTGAGTGGGCGTGTTCGTGCTGATGGGAGGTTCCGTCAGTTCCGGTGTGTTTGTGGGAGTTTGGGTAGGCGTGCGCGTGAGGGTCGGGGTAAGGGTTTGCGTGATGGTTGGGGTAATGGTTGGGGTGCGGGTGAGGTAAGGCGTCAGTGTGATAGTGGCGGTGTTGGTGATAGTGGGTGAATTGACAGGCGTAGGCGTCGCTGAGAGGGGACCGCGGTTGATGCGCAGCAGAACAATCCCCAGGATGTAACAGGGAATGGTGATTAAAATCATCAGAATGAGCAGGTAGCGCGTTCGCGTTCTCTTGGAAAGCGTGTCCACGATAAGCTCCAGGTCAGCAAAATTCTTGAAACGCCAAGGGCTGACGCTGCGTTAATGATACCATCAGCAGATGAATTCTTCCTGAATTGCGCTATAATAAGAGTTGGTCGTGGCAGTACAGAGCGGTATGAATTGGAAGTATTTGAAGGAGGTATTCAATGGCTAGTAAAGATAAAGCCGGGAAAGAAGAACGTAAGAAACCCAAGATGGATATCAAGGAAAAGCGCAAGGCCAAAATCGAGAAGAAAAAGGCCGGAACAGTCATTTCGACGAACGCTTGATTACCAGCAACCAAAGCACCCAGGCACCGAATGGTGCCTGGGTTTTTTATCCGCAAAAACCCGTCGGCAGGGTTCTCTGAAAATTGAAGCTTGACATCTCTGTTTGAGTCAGTTAGAATCTGTGAACTCTGAAATCGGGTTGTCTTTACGTGAATGCGCGCGAATGCGGTTTCCAAGAGAATCCGGGAGCGGGCCTGTAGCGCAGTTGGGAGCGCGCTTCAATCGCACTGAAGAGGTCGAGGGTTCGAATCCCTCCAGGTCCATCACGAGCCGGGAGGCGTCTGATGGACAGCCAGCAGGCGCCGACCGAGTGAACTTTACAAAATGATGTGGGATGCCCACAGTGCAGGCAGCCCCCTTCCGGGGGATTGGGAGCGCCAAGGGCAGAAACAACAAAAGGTTTATATCCGGGCCCATAGCGCAGTTGGGAGCGCGTCTCAATGGCATTGAGAAGGCCGGGGGTTCGAATCCCCCTGGGTCCACTAGCGAAAAGCATCCGCCAGGGTGCTTTTTCTTTATCCGCGCACTCACTGGGATTGAGAAGGCCTTGCCCTTTGCAGGGGGCTGCGCACGGTTCGAATCCCCCCGGGTCCACTAGCGAAAAGCATCCGCCAGGGTGCTTTTTTTTTATCCGCGCACTCACTGGGATTGAGAAGGCCTTGCCCTTTGCAGGGGGCTGCGCACGGTTCGAATCCCCCTGGGTCCACTAGCGAAAAGCATCCGCCAGGGTGCTTTTTCTTTATCCGCGCACTCACTGGCATTGAGAAGGCCTTGCCCTTTGCAGGGGGCTGCGCACGGTTCGAATCCCCCTGGGTCCACTAGCGAAAAGCATCCGCCAGGGTGCTTTTTCTTTATCCGCGCACTCACTGGG
>JAAYUC010000031.1 GCA_012517865.1 Chloroflexota bacterium
CCAGCGGGCACCTTTCCGGCGACGGCGATTTTACCAGGCGCTGCAGCGCCGCGCTGGAACAACTCATCGGCGCGCCAAAAGTTCTGTTGACCACCTCTTGCACCCACGCGCTGGAAATGGCCGCCCTTCTGCTGAATATCCAGCCCGGTGATGAGGTCATCTTCCCATCGTTCACCTTTGTCTCCACCGTGAACGCCTTCGTGCTGCGCGGCGCGAAGCCTGTTTTCGCTGATATCCACCCGGACACCCTGGACCTGGACGAAACCCAGCTGGAACGGCTGCTGCGCCCAAGAACCCGCGCCGTTGTCCCCGTGCATTATGCCGGCGTTGGCTGCGAAATGGACCCAATTCTTGATTTTGCCCGGCAAAACAAGTTGGAAGTGGTGGAAGACAACGCCCACGGCCTCACCGGCAAGTACAAAGACAAAGCGCTGGGCAGCTTTGGCAGTATGGCCACGCAGAGCTTCCACGAAACCAAGAACTTTTCCTGCGGCGAAGGTGGCGCGCTGGTCATCAACGACCCGCGCTACATTGAACGCGCGGAAATCATCCGCGAAAAAGGTACCAACCGCAGCCGCTTCTTCCGCGGCATGGTCGACAAATATACCTGGGTGGACATCGGCTCCAGCTACCTGCCCTCGGATATGCTGGCCGCGTATCTGTGCGCCCAGCTGGAGCAGTGGCAGACCATCCAGGCGCGCCGTAAGCAAATCTGGGAAAAGTACGACGCTGCCCTGCGCGATTGGGCCGCGCGAAATGGAGTCCGGCAGCCTTTCGTACCCGCAGACCGCGAACAAACTTACCATATGTATTATCTCCTGTTTCCCGGGTTGGCCCAGAGGCAGGAGTTTATCGCCCGCCTGAAAGCGCGTGAAATTTTATCTGTTTTCCATTACCTGCCGCTGCACCTTTCGGATATGGGCCAGCGCTTTGGAGGCAAGCCGGGCGACTGCCCGGTCACCGAGCGCGTCAGCGACCAGCTTGTGCGCCTGCCGCTGTTTTACAACCTGACCGATGAGGAACAGGACCGGGTGATTGAGGTCATCCTCAGCCAGCCGGTGTGAGCTCTGCCGTTCTTCTAATCACGGCCTGTTATGTCATTCTGAGCGAAGCGAAGAATCTCCTTTGCCTGACCTCTCTGACCTGTAAGCCTGACAATCGAAACCCCGTGTATAAAAAAGACCCTTCGCTTGCGATCAGGGTGACAAGATATCCGCGCCACCGCCCTCAGGGGGCAATCCCGCGCGCGTATAGCAGCGCCAGACCGCCGAAATAGGCCAGAATAAGTATCAGCGAGTCCACTTCGATAAAGAGAATCCGCCGCTCCAACCGCGCCAACGTGGAAATCAGCGCGAAGACGGTCATCAATAAACCAATCGTCCCGACCAGAAGGAACGAAGGGTCCATGACGGCAAAGAAACGCCCGCCAAGGAAGAAAAAGTCCGCGATGCCCACCCCAAACATATTGAACATATTGCTGCCGAACAGGTTGCCGATGGCCATGTCGTCCGCGCCGATTTTTGCGGCAGAGATGGTGGTTACCACTTCGGGCAGCGATGTGACCACCGCCACCATTGTTGAGCCAATGAACGTGGCTCCCAATCCGGTAATCTCCGCGATGCGGCCGCTGGCATTTACCATCCAGGGCGTGACAATCACCAGCACCGCAATCGCGCCCAAAAACCACAGGATTGCAGTCTTTAGAGAAGGGACATCTTCAGATATCTCTTCCTGCGCGGCATGGACTGCGGCCCGGCTCTGCTTGCGCAGGATAGACATCGCCAGTAAGTAAGCCGCAATCATGGCCAGCGCGTCCGCACCAACGACAAACTCACCAATCTTCAGCCGATATGGAAGCTGGGCGACCAGGAAGAAGATGGCCAGCATACCCATCAGGACTGCCAGACTGCCGGAAAGCGCGTGTTTTTCGGCATTCTTGCGGGTGATGCGCCGGCGGTAGTGATACAGGTCCAGAACCGCGAGCAGCAGGATGTTGAACATGTTGCTGCCGAAGAGGTTGCCGGCAGCCAGCTGGGGAATCCCTGAACGGACAGCCGAGATGGTCGTGATCAATTCGGGGAGCGACGTGGCGCTCGCCAAGAGAAGCGTGCCGGCAAAAGCGCCGCCCAGTTTCGTGCGCAAACCAATCACATCGCCGTATTTTGCCAGCTGCATCGAAGCGATGGTGATGACAGCCGCGCTGATGAGAAATTCTACCCAGACCATCAGGCTTCCGCCCTCCTTTTAGGAATGCCTTTTACAAAGGAAAGCGGCCAGGCCGCAAAAATACCGGTGTTTGGGGCGTCCAGACTGCCAATCACTTCTTCTGTGGCGCGCAGGCAGGCTTCGATTAACGCTTCTTCCTCAATAATTGAAATGAGAGTCAGATGGTTCTCTTCCACATCGTACACCACCGGCAAGTAACGCATGGGAAACAAGCGGCGTTTCACCCGGTGCATACCGGTGCTTTCCAAAATGGTCACCCCGCCCACGCCTGCCTTTTCCCAGGCTTCCAGCAGCACCGGAAGTTTCTCGGGGTCGTCCAGCACAAACATAATCATAAACATAAGCCTCTCCTCATCATGCCAAGGTAGATTAATCATCATTTTTCAGACTGACTGCCGCTTTCAGGCTGCAGTCCTCTGCTCCGCGCAGCCAAAAGTTACGGAGCAATTCCCCGCGTATAGAGCAGATACATGCCTGCGAAATAAGACAGGATCAAAATTATCGAATCAATTTCCAGGAACCAGATGCGCCGCTCCAGCCTTGCCAGCGTGGAAATCAGCGCAAAAACGGTCATCAACAGACCAATGGCTCCAATCAATACGAAAGAAGGGTCAATAACCGCGAAAAAGCGCTCACCCGCCAGGAATAAATCGGCGATGCCAATGGAAACCATATTAAACATGTTGCTGCCAAACAGGTTGCCAATGGCCATGTCATCCGCGCCAATGCGCGCCGCGGCGACAGTTGTCACCGCTTCTGGAAGCGAGGTCACAAACGCTACCAGTGTGGAGCCAATGAACGTGGCGCCCAGTCCGGTCAGTTCAGCGATGCGGGAACTGGCATCAACCAGGCGCGGGGTCGCGAAGACCAGCACAACGACAGCGCCTGCGAACCATGCCAGGGCGGTTTTCAGGGAAGGCACGTCATCCGGAATATCTTCCGCAGGCACGGGGAGCGCGTGCTGCCTGCTCTGTTTGCTCAAGAGCGACATCGCCAGCAGGTAAATGATGATCATCGTGAGGCCGTCCATGCCGACCACAAAATTTCCCAATCTCAGAACGGCTGGAATGTCGGCGAGGATGAAAAAGATAGCCAGCCCAATCATCAACACAGTCAGGCTGCCGGCGAGCGCGTGTTTCTCAGCGTTTTTGCGCGAGACGCGCCGGCGGTAGTGCACCATATCCAGAATAGCCAGCAGCATGATATTAATCATATTGCTGCCAAAAAGATTGCCAGCTGCCAGGTCTGGAACGCCAGCCCTGATAGAAGTGACCGTTGTCAGCAGTTCGGGCAGCGTGGTGGCTGCCGCCAGCAGCAGCGTACCAGCAAACGCCCCACCCAGCTTGGTCCGCAGCCCGATAACATCCCCATACTTGGAGAGCTGCATGGCAGCGAACGTGATGACGGCCGCGCTGATGAGAAACTCTATCCAAACCATGTCAGGCGTCCCCTTCCTTTTTGGGGAGGCCTTTCACCAGTGAAAGAGGCCACGCCGCGAATATGCCTGTATTTGGTTCTGCCAGGCTTCCAATCACTTCTTCAGTGGCGCGCAGACAGGCCTCAATCAGCGCTTCGTCATCCACAACTGCCATCAGCGTGAGATGGTTATCTTCCTGCTCGTACATAGCCGGCAGGTAGCGCATCGGAAAAAAGCGCCGCTTAACGCGGTGCATGCCTGTGCTCTCCAGAATCGTCACACCGCTGATGCCAGCTTTCTCCCAGGCTTCCAGAACTTCTTGCAGTTTATTGGGGTCGTCCAGAACAAACAACACATTGAACATAGGGCGCTCCTTATTTATTGCGCGGCGGGTTACTTCTCATCGGAAATTGTGAAGTAAATCAAGTTGTTGCCGGCAGGGTTTGCCGTAATACTCTGAACCGTCGCTGCGTTCATTTTACCCCAGCCTTCCGGCGCGGACAATCGCGCTGTACAGACGGCCGGCCAAGAGAGCAAACTCCGGAAGGAATGTGGGCCTTGGCCCACCGCCCGTACCTGCTTCAGTCCTGAGAACAAGGCCGCTGGCTTGCGGTCCATGTGGCGCGCTTGTGGCATTCTGAGGGAAGCGATAAGTTTTGTGCTCCTCTCGCGCCCTACTCAGACCTGCCTTATCTGCTTTTTGGGATTTAAGGGCAAGCCTCTTCAATCGTGATGAGGGTGACAGTTCCCCCCATAGACATCCCCCGCCAAATCCAACTGAATTATGTGCAAATCTGTTTACGCATCCACTATAATTATCATAAATGTCCAATGATTATGACTAAAGAAAGGGAGAAATGAAAACGATTCGTTTGCCGCTTGCCATTCTTATGGCTCTATCACTCTTACTCAGTCCGGCAGCCTCACAGGCGCACAGCGCTCATCCATCCACACCAGCCTCACCACCACTGGCTCTCACCCTGGCCGGGGTTAACTGGTGCGTCGCGGGCGACGTCAACGGGTGGAACAATTCCTCCGACCCAATGTACGATGACGGTACCCACGGCGACCTGCTGGCCGGGGACGGGGTCTATTCCCTCTCGCTAAGTATTGCCTCGCCCGGCACCCAATTTTGGAAGGCGGTGGAATGCGGCAATTGGGGCAACGCGCATCCTGCCAGCAACTCCTGGGTCATCACCAGCGCTGCCAACCAAACGGTAACTTTTACGTTTGACACCAACGATTACAGCGCCAACGCGGGGATAGCGCTGCTGCCTTCTGCTAATATCGTTAACGTCAGCGGAGATACGCTGCCAACCAGTTTCACCGCGGTGGGCAGCTTCCAGGGCTGGAACAACGCTGACCCCAACACACTGATGGAAGACATGGGCAATGGTTTCTACCGCCTGGTCTACACCATCCCAAGCCCCGGCAGCTACATCGGCAAAGTGGTCGCCACCGGCACCTGGAACGCTTTTGGCGCGGACGGACGTTCGTCCGACGCGCTCAACATCAGCTTCACCACGACTGAACCGGAGCAGGATGTAGTTTTCCTGCTGGACAGCTTTAGTGGACGCGTGCTCATCGCACCCGCTGCAAGCAGCGCTGGCACTTGGTGCGTGGCTGGCGGTTTTAATGGCTGGTCTCCAGACAGCACTCCCCTCTATGATGACCTGAGATATGGTGATTTGCTCGGCGGCGATGGCATCTTTACCACAGAACTCGTGATGCCCGTCCCCGGACGTTATGAATTTAAGATTACCAACTGCACCTGGGACGTTTCATTTCCCACAACAGGCAATTCCTGGCTCACCACGACTGAAGAAAACCAGCTGGTGAATATTAGTTTCGACACCAATGACCACAGCGCGGATGCAGGGCTGCCATTGCTGCCATCCACCAACATCATTCACGTGTGGGATTCCACCGCCAGCTTCACCGCTGTCGGCAGTTTCCAGGGCTGGGACAACGCCAATCCAGCGACCGCCCTCACAGCGATGGGGCGGGGCTTGTACCGCCTGGAGGCCCCTATCGCGACCGCCGGGGATTACCTCTTTAAAGTGGTCTCCACTGGCTCATGGGACGCGATTGGGCTGGATAACCGTTCAGTCAACGCAGATAATATTCCCTTCACCACGCATACGGATGGGGACGTTTATTCCTTCCTGCTGGATTACCGCAGCGGGCGTGTCGGGGCATTCCCGCTAAGTTCCGGCGAGCCTCCTCTGCCGGGGCATGATAACGACGTCTGGTGGGACTACCTGGGCCACAACAGCCGCGACACGCTTTACCGCGTCCCGGGCGGCCCTGTGCCCACCAATACTCCCGTAACCCTGCGCCTGCGCGCCGCCCAGGGCGACCTGACAGCCGCCAAACTGCGCCTCTACAACGACCGCACCAATGTGAATTCCATCCTGCCGATGTCCGTGGCTTACAGCGACGGCACCTACGACTGGTGGGAAATTACCATTCCTGTCAGCCCTGTCCCCACTGTTTACTGGTACCGCTTTATCGCCATTGACGGCACGGATACCGATTATTACGAAGACGATGCCGCTCGCACCATGGGCTGGGGTCAGGCTTTCGACGAAAGCATGGACTATTCTTACCAGCTTACCGTCTACGCCCCAGACTTCCAAACCCCGGACTGGATTAAGAACGCAATCGTCTACCAGGTCTTCCCAGACCGCTTCAGGGACGGCGACCCGGGCAATAATAAACCCGCCGGCACCTTCTTCTACGACGAGCCAGGCGGCACGGTGTACCGCTCGCTTACCGAGGATTGGAACACCCCCATCTGCGACCCCAGGGCGGCAGGCGACTGCGCCGGCACATACAGCAAGAACTTCTACGGCGGCGACCTGGCCGGCTTGATTTCCAAGCTGGATTATCTGCAGGACCTGGGCGTCAACACCATTTACCTCAACCCGATTTTCGCGTCGCCCTCCAACCACGGCTACGATACCAGCGACTACATGACCATCAACCCTATGTTCGGCGAGCCGGCGGAATTTTTCGCACTGGTAACCGCGCTGAACGACCGCGGCATGCACCTGATTTTGGACGGCGTGTTCAACCATGTTTCTTCCGACAGCATCTACTTTGACCGTTACGGCAATTTTGAGGAAGTCGGTGCCTGTGAAAGCCATACCTCGCCCTACCGCGACTGGTTCTACTTCACCGACGTTCCGGCTGGCACGGGCCCCTGTGTGGGTTCGGACGGCACGCCCGGCGGCGCGGACTACGAATCCTGGTGGGGCTACGACAGCCTGCCCAAACTCAATTCCGCCAACCCCGAAGTGCGTGCTTTGGTGTGGGAGTGCGATACAAACTGCCTCGAAACAGTGGCTGGCTATTACATGCAGTACGCTGACGGCTGGCGTCTGGATGTTGGCGCGGATGTGGACCCAGGCACCATTAACGACCCCAGCAACAATTACTGGGAGGGGTTCCGCAACACTGTCAAGTTTGTGAACCCGGACGGCTATATCACCGGTGAGGAATGGGGCCTTGCCAACAGCTGGCTGCTGGGCGGTGAATGGGACGCGGTCATGAACTATCAGTTCAGCTCCGCTGTGCTCTCCCTCTGGCGCGACAGCACCTTCACTGATAATGACCACAACCCCGGCTCTTCTGCCGGCGAGTTGGCGCCTCTTACCATGAGCCAGTTCGACGAACGCATGCAAAATCTGATGGAACGCTACGCCCCCGAAGCCCTGGCTGCCATGCTCAACCTTTTCGGGAGCCACGACACCAGCCGCGCGCTCTTCATGCTCGACCACAACACCTACCAGAATGACCCCACCCTCTACCAGGACCCCAACTATGACTGGAGCGACGCGGTCAGCAGGCTGAAAGGCGCTGTGGCAGTGCAAATGACCATGCCCGGCGCGCCGACCATCTACTACGGCGACGAAGTCGGCCTGGTCGGCCCGATGGCATATGCCGGCGGAAAATGGGAGGACGACCCCTATAACCGCCAGCCCTTCCCCTGGCTGGATGAGAGCGGAACGCCCTTTTACACGCACCTGCAAACCCAGGAAAGCCAGGACGCGCTCTACAATTACTACGCTGCCCTTACCAGCGAGCGCAATACCCATCCCGCTCTGCGCACCGGCAGCTACCGCGTGCTCCTGGTTGATGACACCCAGAAGTTGTATGCTTATGGGCGCAACCTTCCCGGCGAGGATTCGGCGGTGGTGTTGATTAACCGCAGCAACAGCCCGCAAGCCGTCGACCTGGACGTCTCGGGTTACCTGCCTATTGGCACGACCTATCAGGATGTGCTTTCCACTGCCACCTATACCATTGACAGTGAAGGCAAATTGGCTGCCGTAAATGCCCCTGCCAACGGCGCGGCAGTGCTGGTGCGCACCAACGAACAGATTGCCCCGCCCGACGCAGTGGAATTGAGCGCCGTCGCCGACGGACTCAATGTCGCGCTCAACTGGACGGCCTCCGCCGGAGCCACCGATTACCTGGTGTACCGCTCTTATCTGCGCGGCGGTGGATACGAACTGCGCGGCATGACTTCCACCACCAGCTACACAGACTACGGACAGGTAAGCGGTCAGCGCGTTTATTACATCGTCGTCGCCCGGGATGTGCCGCACGGACTCGTGAGCGAAAACTCCAATGAAGTCAGCGCCCTGCCAGCCTATGTAATCGACTGGGCGAACCTGCAGTGGCCGTTCACCATCAACCACACCATCAGCACCACTCCGACCGAGAACATCTACGGCCAGGTGTACATTGCGGGCGTTACTAACGAACCTGGAGCCACACCCGGGCTGCGCGCCCAGGTGGGATACGGGCCCAATGAATCCGACCCGCGCGGCAACTCCGATTGGACCTGGTTCGAAGCTGCCTTTAACACCCAGGCTGGAAACAATGACGAATTTGCAGGCGCACTCTTGCCGGAGGCAGTGGGAGAGTACGACTACGTCTACCGCTACTCCACAGACGGCGCTGCCTCCTGGGTGTATGCTTACGAAGGCGGGCTGGTGACTGACCCCTACGAACCCACTAAAGCCGGCGACCTGACCGTCACGCCCTCCACAGACGTAACCCCGCCCTCAACGCCGGAGTTGTTCGTGGACGATTGGAGCGCCGCCCACATCGCGCTGTCGTGGACCGCAGCCACCGATGACGTCGCGGTTTACGCCTACGACCTTTACCGTTCAACGGACACCATTAACTATACAAAGATTGCCAGAATCCTTGCGCCGGAGCTCACTTACCGCGATGAATCTGTTGAAACCGGGCTGTTGTACCACTACAAGGTTAAAGCAGTGGATACCAGCTTCAACTTCGGCAGCTTCTCCAACATCGTCAGCCAGGCCGCTACCGTAAAAATTGTTGAAGTCACCTTCGCAGTCATCGTGCCCAGCTATACCCCCGGCACAGTCTATCTGACCCGCTTTATCAATCCTGATGGTACGATTGGGAACTGGGACCCGGCTGCCACCGCGCTTGAAAAAGTGGATGACACCCTCTGGGGAGGTATATTCTACATCCTGGACGGCACGCAGTTCGAATTCAAGTTCGCGCGCGGCAGTTGGGATACGGTCATTAAGGGCGCCGACAACGAGGAATTGCCCAATCTTTCGCTGACCGTGGATTACGGTGCGGACGGGACCCAGCTGTATGTGTACACCGTCCTGAACTGGCGCGACCCGATTGTGACGGCAGTAAGCCCGGCGAATGGCAGCCTGGACGTCGCCCTGGACAGCGTCATTACCACCACCTGGAGCCAGCCCATGCCAACAAGCGCTTGCTTTACGGTCACAGGGCCGCACGGCGCGGTTGCGGGAAGCTGTTCTTACGACAGCGCCACACAGACGATAACTTTCACGCCTGCCGAGCTGCTGCTGCCGCAGACCGTCTACACAGTCACTGCCAGCGGTTTGGTGGATTACCATGGGGATGTTCAGCAGGTCCCCTTCACCTCCACCTTTAAGACCGGCGGTGAATTGCGGATATTTATGCCGCTGATATTCAAGTAATATCTCAAACTAGACAAAAAGCCTGGCAGGTTAATCTGCCAGGCTTTTTTTGTGCTTTTTGTCACCCTGAGAGCATCTAAGGGTTTGACTGGCTGGTTCGCAGCTTTTGCCGACACAACGAATCTCATTGGAGACCTGAAGGTCAGTCACCTCCCGCGGTCGGGAGACCGGCGAGAACTAAGCCAGTTCCCTGTTCTTGCATGGTCTCCTGACCATGCAGGGATTGTGACCGCAGGTCTCCAAAAATGAAAACTAAGATTAGTGATCTAAAGTTTTGGTTCCCTTAAGTTTTCGTAAAAAGCCACCTCGCGGTGGCAATAATTAAATGAAAAGTCTCACGGGCATGTACCTGCCTCCGACCGGAGGGAGTGGGATGCCCGCTTCAAATTATTAAATCAAAAAACCACCGTTAAGGGTGGCTTTTTAAACGAAAAGTATCTCTTGCATGTACCTGCCTCCGACCAAGGGGAGTGGGATGCCCTCATCCTTTCGTTAATAAAAAAATTGCCACCCGATAATGAGCGGCAATAATTAAATGAAAAGTCTCTCGGGCATGCACCTGCCTCCGACCAAAGGGAGTGGGGTGCCCGCTTCAAATAATTAAATCAAAAAACCACCGTTAAGGGTGGCTTTTTAAATGAAAAGTCTCTTGGCAATGACCTACTCTCCCAGGGGGCTGCCCCCCAAGTACCATCAGCGCTGGCGACCTTAACTTCCGGGTTCGAGATGTTACCGGGTGTACCCTCGCCGCTCCAATCACCAAGAGACGAATTTCTTAGTTTATCTGAATAACATTTGTAGTCAATAACGAACTTTCGAAAAGCACCGAGTTCTCCACATCACGGGGAAGCACTCGATCATTAGTACAGTTTAGCTCAACGCATTACTGCGCTTACACATTCTGCCTATTAAGCAGGTAGTCTACCTGCGATCTTACTCCCTTAACGGGAATATAGAAATCTAATCTTGAGGCGAGTTTCCCACTTAGATGCTTTCAGCGGTTATCTCTGCCAGACGTAGCTACCCAGCTATGCCGTTGGCACGACAGCTGGCACACCAGAGGTCTGTCCACTCCGGTCCTCTCGTACTAGGAGCAGCTCCTCTCAAATTTCTTACGCCCACAGTGGATAGAGACCGACCTGTCTCACGACGGTCTGAACCCAGCTCGCGTACCGCTTTAACTGGCGAACAGCCCGACCCTTGGGACCGTATCCAGCCCCAGGATGCGATGAGCCGACATCGAGGTGCCGAGCCAGGTCGTCGATATGGACTCTTGGACC
>JAAYUC010000032.1 GCA_012517865.1 Chloroflexota bacterium
ATATCTTATTTCTGCCTTCGAACACCCGCGGAGGGTGCAGGTCAGTTGCTTGTGGGTGTGAATCCTACCGGGGGCATATCTTATTTCTGCCTTCGAACACCCGCGGAGGGTGCAGGTCAGTTGCTTGTGGGTGTGAATCCTGCCGGGGGCATATCTTATTTCTGCCTTCGAACACCCGCGGAGGGTGCAGGTCAGTTGCTTGTGGGTTTGCCCCTGCGGGGTACAGGCGAATCCCGCCCAAAGCTGCTCATTCAACAATCACAGGAAGCTGGAGTGCCTTGATAAAAAAGTTACCGCGGATATTTCGTTCCGTGCCTATCCCATCCAGAACTTCATTATGAACAACAAGGCAGCCTGACCCCTTTTACCCTCAGCGGATCTTGCAATAATTGTTCGCAAAACCCTCTTCATTATTTTGCAACACCATTTCATCTGTTGGTATAATACAGATATGCATCATAGTGACAGGTCTGTGAGGACACACAGGGTCATATTCATTTCAGGTTAAGGAGCACAACATGATTGTCGGCAAAAGAATGTCATCCCCCATTATCACCGTTCCGCCCAGCATGCCGCTGAATGACGCGGTTACGTTGATGAAAAAAGAAAAAATCCGCCACATGGTCGTCGCGGATAAGAACAAAATGGTCGGTCTGGTAACCCAGAACGACCTGGAAAACGCCCTGCCCTCCAAAGCCACCTCGCTCAGCGTGTGGGAGCTTAACTATCTGATTGACCGAATCAAAGTATCGGATGTAATGGTAAAAGATGTCATCACCGCCACGGAAGACATGCCGGTGGAAGAAGCTGCCCGCCTGATGGCAGACCACAAGATTAGCTGTCTGCCCGTTCTGCGCGGCGAAGATGTGGTCGGCATCATCACCGAAACGGACCTCTTCCGCCTGTTCCTGGAGCTTTTGGGTGCCCGCGAATACGGCGTGCGCCTTTCCGCCCTGCTGAAGAATGAACCGGGCGCAATTGCCAGGCTCACCCAGGCCATTTACGAGGCGGGCGGTGACATTATCGCGATTGGCACATTCACCGGAGAATCGCTTTCCACGGTTGAGATTACCATCAAGGTCCGCGGTTTGGAAGAACAGAAACTGAAAGAAGTCGTGGAACCGGTGGTCCTCCAGCTGCTGAATCTTTACACAAGTTAGCTTGCGTGGTTCCTTTCAGGGAAATGACAAGCGCCTCTGCTGCGCCGCGGACAGCCACAGAGTGTCTTTGTTTACTTAACTGTGTAAATTAGACCTGCCGCCTGGCAGGTCTTCAATTTTTCTCTTCTATTTTTTCTACGCGTAATTTCCGCACTTTTTGGCTTCTAAAGATTTGGAACCAACTTCAGCATATTGTTTAGTTCTTTGGCCAGCTCGACCAATTCTTCGCCAATGGACTGAAGTTTTCCGCACTCCAGGCGAAAAGCCGGGCCGGCAATCGCCAGCGACGCGATTGGCTTTCCATCCGCGCGGAACAACGGCACCCCCACCGCGTGAATTCCTGTTTCCAGACCTTCGCAATCGACGGAGTACCCGCGCTGGCGGGTCGCGCGCAAATCCTCAAGGAAAGCTTCCGAGGTAGGCACAACATTCGGACGGAAGCTCGTGTTAGTGCTTTGCAGAATCCGCAGCGCTTCGGATTCCGGTATCCAGGCCAAAATGGCTTTGCCAGAGGCGGTGCTGAATGCCGGCAAGCGCTGCCCCATCGAGGACGCCAGCTTCACCCGCTGCGGGCTCTGGATAACATCCAAAAACAGGACTTCATCTTTATCCAGAATTGCCAGGTCGATGGTCTCGCGATATTTTTCGTTCAACTTGCGCATAAACGGCAGCGCAATTTGCCGGACCCCGATTTCTTCCTGGCTCAGGTAAGCCATCTGGAGCAGGCGGTAGCCAAGGCGGTAAATGCCGGTTTCGGGGTCTCTGCGCACAAAATCGCGCCTTTCCAGGGTCGCCAGCAGCCGGTGAACGGTGCTTTTGTGTATTCCGATCTGCTCAGAGATTTGGGTCATGTTCAAGGCCGGTGTCTGTGCTGTAAAACACAGCAGCACATCCAGCGCCCTATCCACTGCCCGCACTGAATTGCTGCCGTCACTGCCTGTTTCTTCCTGGTTTATTAAAGGGTCCATAATAACCGCCGAAAATGGGTTAGTTTCATCCTATGAAATATACCATGAAACTTCTTATGTATTAATCAAAGAAAACCTTCCGGATTGTTATTTTTTCAGGTATTTATCCAGAAAGGCGTACACAATTTCCAGATTCTCATCGGACTCGAAATATGGGTCTGCGTGCACAATATGATTCATAAAGACATCCAGGTGCACTTTTTCTTTGCCGGCAATTTGCTCCAGTGCGGCAGCAAACTTAATCGACTGCTGAACCGGAACAACCGGGTCGTGGTATCCGTGTTGAATCAGGAAGTACGGCACATCCGGGTGGATGTATGCCGCTGGGCTGGCTTTCCAAACCAGTTCGGGAACTGTGGTAATCTGGGCGCCCAACAGGCACGATTCCGGCGATTCTGGCAGTGAATGGTCGCAGGGACCGTTGCCGGTTTCCGCCAGCATGGCATCCATCTCTAAAAAACTGTAGGTCGGGCCAAACCAATCCACCACCGCGGAGACTCGCGTATTTTCGGTTTCGTTGCCGGTGGAAAAATCTTCAAGCTCTCTCACTCCTTCAGAGGTCGCCAGGAGCGCTGCCAGATGACCGCCAGCCGACCCACCCCACAGCGCAATGCGGGTTTTATCCAGGTGATATGTATAGGCATGGGCTTTGATAAACCGCAGCGCTGACTTGCAGTCAAATATCTGCGCCGGGAAGATGGCTTCCTGGCTCAGGCGGTAATTGATGCTCACCACAGCGTAACCGCGGTAAATTCCTTTCAGCATCGGCAGCAGCTGCTCATCGCGCTTATCGCATATCTTCCATGCTCCGCCGTGAATGACAAAAATCACCGGGAATGGGCCCTCCCCCTCATCAGGCAGGAAGATGTCCAGCTTCTGAGTCTCCGATTGGCGCGCGTATGGTATATCCAACCACTGTCTTTTTACGAAGCTGGTATCCAGAATGGGCGGTGGCACTCCGGGGTCCGCTTTGGAAATCGGAGAATGTGCTTGCGCGTCCGGCTTTTGAGAGTTCTGGTTCTCTGGTCTCATTGGTTCATTTGTCATCGTCACACTCCCGATTCCAGTTTTGGCATTGCAAAAAAACACAGCCTGTTTGTTGAAATCACGCCGCGTTCATGTCAGATGGGACAGACCCGGATTGTGTTTCTCGGCAGCTGTAAGTATTCGTTAAATTAATACGCAAAGCTTTCGCCCCACGCTGACAGCGCTGGTGGTTCCCCCTAAGAGTTGGTCAAGACGGAACCACCAGACGCTGTGTACAGTTCGTTCTTCGGGTTATCTTTCGCCGTTAGTCACATTTATTGAATTAGAAAAGCGAAAGACCTATTCCCCGGTTAATCAATTTAGCGATCTTCAAAAGCCGGCGCCGGGTAAATCAATGGGGCTGTGGCATGCTCAGCCGGCCACACCAGCTCCATCTTTCCGTTCTGCCACTGAATCAGCGGGTCCAGCACATTACCGGTGCCGTCCGCGTTAAAGGTCACCTTGCCAATGACAGTGGAAAATTCGCCGGAAGCGATTGTGTCGCGAATGACATCGCGGTCCAGCGTTCCAGCCTTCTCAATCGCCTGGGCGAGAATCTGCACGCAGGCGTAAGCCGGACCAGTCAGCAGGTCCGCCGGGCGGCCGTAGAGTTCTTCATAGCGGGCATTCAGTTTGTCCACGCCTTCGAACTTGGCTCCGTGGTGCCAACCGGGGAAGATGGTTACATATTCGCCGATTTTGCCCAGGGATTCGCCCCAGTTCACGCCTTCAGGCGCGCGGATGACGAGCGAGAATTTTGGCGTCCATCCCAATTCGGCCATAGTCTTGAACATACCACTGCCGTCCGGGAAAATGGGGAGTGTCAGCAGCATTTCCGCTCCGGCCGCTTTGGCTTTCTGAATCGCGGCAGTCCAGTCGTTCACACCGACCGGGTTCTCTTCGTACACTACGATTTCATAACCGTACTCCGGCGCGCGCTCTTTCACCAGGCCGCCCCATTCTTTGCCCCAGTCATCGTTGTAGGCGAAGACTGCCACCTTGGTCGGACGTTCGCCTTCGGGAATGGCTTCATTCAGGATTTTGAAAACGTCCTCGGTCTGGTTGGGAGATTTGGGGAATGGCGAGAACAGGTACTTGTAACCCTGCTGGTGGATTTTGTAGAGGGCGAAGGAAATGCCCAGATACGGAACTTTGTTCTTTTCAGCTATCGGGATAGACGCGGCATGCATCGAGCTTCCGCCGCCGCCCAGATAAGCCGTCAGTTCGTGCTCCGAGAACAAAGTTTCCATCTTGCTGACAGCCTTTGTCGGGTCTGATTCGTCGTCATAATATGTCAGACGCAGAGGGATTTTTGTGTTGTATTCTTTAACAAACACGCCGCCTTCAGCGTTAATGTGCTCCACCGCGATCTGGTAGCCAGGCAGAATCAGGTTGCCAAGCGAGCCAAAGTTGCCGGTCAGGCTGATGGACGATCCCAGCTCAATAAATTCAGGCGCGGGCGGATAAGTTGCTTCCTCTGTGACAGCAGGAGCTTCGGTTTCGGCCGGTGCTTCGGTCGCGGGGGCTTCTGTCACCACTGGGGCTTCCGTCTCAACTGCCTTGGGTGCGCAACTAGTTGCCATTAAGCTCACCAGGAGCAAAATCACCAAGGCAACTCCAAATTTCGATTTCATTCTGAACCTCCTTTGTAACTCTTGCCAATGTTTCAGATGTGTTGACCAGGATTAAGTTTCAATGCATAGGCAGCCTCCTGTGATAGGAAAGTCTCGGCTAAGGGTGAGATAATTCAGCCATACTCTCCCGTTTCTTTTGTTGTTTATCTTTAATCCGCTTCCACAGGCCCATAAAACCGCCGGGCAGGAAGAGAACAACGAGAATGAAGAGAATCCCAAAAACGGTGGGGTGAAATTCCGCCAGATTTAATGACAGAACTTCTTTGAGCACCACAAAGAATATCGCGCCGATAATCGGGCCAAGAATGGTTCCTGTTCCGCCTATGTAGGCCATCATGGTGGAGTCCAATGTCCAAATCGGGCTGAACGGATATTGCGGATAATAACCAATCTGGAAAAAGGCAAAGGCTCCGCCAGCCAGACCGGCAAGGAACGCGCTTAAAACCAACGCCAGGAGCTTGTGCTGGAAAGCATTCACTCCCAGAGATTCCGCCGCGTCTTCCTGTTCCCGCACAGCCATCATGCCCAGCCCCCAACGAGAGTTCGCGACCAGGGTGGCGGCCAAAACCGTTATCAGGGCGACGGCCAAAAAGAGATAATAGCGCGTGACCAGTGTATAAGAAATTAAGTCCTGAACAGGCATCGAGGAAATCTGCGGGAAAAGATTGCCAACCGTGGCATAAAGAATCTGCCCCAGGGCAAGCGTCCCAATCGTGAAGTACGCTCCCCGCAGCTTGAAGGCGGGTGAACCAATCAGAAGCGCGAAAGCAATCGCGAGCAGGCCGCCAACCAACATTGCCAGGAGAATATTCCAGCCCGCGAACCAAAGCAAACGCGTCGCGATGGCCCCTAGTCCAAAGAATGCGGAGTGACCCAGATTTACCTGCCCTGTGTAACCTCCAAGAATGTTCCAGGAGGAGGCCAGCGAGACATAGAGCAAAATCATGCACAGGTAGGTCAGCAGACTGTCTTTTTTCACAAAGAGCGGAACCGCGGCCAGGGCGGCTGTGACGACGAGGGCGATGACGAACGAAAGATTCTTTTTCATCTGTCGCCCTCCTTGGTGCCAAATAATCCCTGCGGACGGAAGATAAGTATTATCAGGAAGAGCAGTAAACCCGCGATTAATCGGTAATTGCCTCCGATAAAGAATGCCGTCGCGGATTCCGTTACGCCAAGGATGATGCCTCCCACAAAGGTGCCTATCATGCTGCCCAGCCCGCCGAGGACCATCACAACCATGCTCTTGAGCGTCCAGTTCAAGCCCATGGATGGGTCAATTGAGTAGCAGATGCTGACCAGGGTTCCGGCCACGCCCGCCAGAGCACAGCCAATCACAAAAGCGAGGAGATAGACCCGGTGAATGTTAATTCCCATCAATGAGGCAGACTGCCAATCTTCCACTGTCGCGCGTATGGCTTTGCCGGTGAAAGTCTTCTTCAGGAAAATTTGCAGAGAAATCAGCGCCACCACCGAAATTGCCAGACTGATGAGCCGGACCGCGGGCAGTCGCAGCCCCGCCAGCTCAAAGGAAAGCCCGGAGTAAGCTGTCGTTATGGAGCGGTCGTCCGCTGTCCACAAGCGCAGGGCGACATTCTGCAAAATGGTGGAAAGCCCAAAGCCCACCAGGAGCGAGTTTTGGATTTTCTTTTCCACCTCCAGTTTTATCAGTCGGGAGAAAATCAGGCGGTAGAAAATAAAGCCAATCAGCAGAAGGAAAATAATGGTCAGCGGTATGGAGAGGAAGGGATCGATTTTCAGGAGTTTAAACACCCAAAAACTGGCGTAACCGCCCAGCATGAGCAGCTCGCCGTGAGAAACATTCAAGAACTTTGAAACGCCAAAGACCAGAGAAAGGCCAACAGCGGCCAATCCGTACAGCGCTCCTATCAAGATTCCGTAAATTATGTTTTGTGCCAGTGGTTGAAGCATGGTGTCCTCTCGTTAGCCCAGATAAGCGCTGCGCACAGATTCATAAGAAAGCAAGGCCTCGCCGGACCCTTCTCCGACGATTCTGCCGTTTTCAATCACGTAAGCTCTGTCAGCTAGTTCCAGAGCCGCGCGGACGTTTTGTTCCACCAACAGGATCGTGACACCCTGCTTGTTGATGCCCTTCACCATCTCAAAAATCGCGTCGACCAAAATCGGCGCCAACCCGAAGGATGGTTCATCCAGCATCAACAGTTTTGGCTTGGACATCATCGCGCGCCCTATGGCTAGCATTTGCCTTTCGCCGCCGCTCAAGGTGCCGGCGCGCTGATTTAACCGTTCCTTCAGCCTGGGAAAGGTTTTGAACACATGCTCCATCGTCTCAAATCGTTCTTTGCGCGCCCGGGACCCATAAGCGCCTAATTCAAGGTTCTCCAAGACGGTCATGCCAGCAAAAACCCGGCCGCCTTCCATCACCATCGAGACCCCCAAATCCACGATTTTATCGGGCGGGACCTTCAGCAAATCGTGGCCGTCAAATGTGATGCTCCCTTTGGCGGGCCTGAGCAGGCCGGTGATGGACTGCAGTGTGGTTGTCTTTCCCGCGCCATTCGGGCCAATCAAAGAAACCATTTCCCCTTCGCGGACCTCCAGGGAAATGCCCCATAAGGCCTGTAAATCCCCATAAAACGTATCAATTTCTGTGAGTTTAAGCATGGCTTTTCCCCAGGTAAACATCAATCACACGCGGGTCATACATGATTTCCTGCGCGGTCCCTTCAGCAACCTTCTCGCCCATGTTTAAGACAATGATGCGGTCCGAGAGCCCCATAATGGCTTTAACAATATGCTCAACGATCAGGATGGTAATACCCGAAGCTCTGATTTCGCGAATAGTTTCCATGGCTTCATCAGCTTCAGCGTGGTTCAAGCCGGCCATCAGCTCGTCAAGCAAAAGGAGTTTGGGCTTGGCTGCCAACGCGCGCGCCAACTCCAGGCGCTTGCGCTGCATCAAGGTCATATCCTTGGCCAATACATAGGCTCTGCTCCGCAAACCGACTTTTTCAAGAATTGAAAACGAGTCTTCTTCCGCGAGTTTCAGATTCATGGTGGCTTCTTTCCCAAAAGTCCTGCCAATCATCACATTTTGAACCGCGGTAAGATTTAAGAAGGGTTTGACCAGTTGGAAGGTGCGCGCGATGCCATTCCCGCACATGCTGCAGCGAGGGCTGCCAGCTATCTCCTTGCCATCAAACATGATTGAACCGCTGTCCGGTTTTAGAAAACCGGTGAGCAAATTCAGCGTGGTGGTTTTTCCGGAGCCATTCGGACCTATCAGCCCGACGATTTCGCCGCTTTGTATTGAAAAATCCACATTATTAACTGCTTTTAATCCCCCAAAGGCTTTATTGAGCTTTTCGACTTGTAATAGCATAACTCTCCTTTTGTATGCCATCTACTTGCTGTGGTGGGCGGCTTATGCTTTTTGATTATGCTACATACGAATAGTCTCCCTGGCCAGGTATTCTTGAGATAACGCCTTTGACGAAGCGGCATAAACTTTTGACGCTGATGATTTGAGGTTTTAGAGTATCATACAGGCTTTCCAGCTGCCTGCCGGCGACGAGCACGCCGTGATTAGGTCCCGCGGCAAGCGGGCTGTCCGCGTTTTTTTGAGGTGTCTCAAAGCATCTGCCGTTAGCGTGCGCGGATTCTTGTTTCAGGATGGTCAACATTGGGCAAACAGCAGCAGGCAATAGCGACAAACGCGCTGTGCCTGCCCGGGCAAAACTAGAGCGTGTGAAGATTTTTTCAGCCCTCATCGTGACCAACATAATTACCTTATCTTCTCAACTCGCCGCTTCCAATCTATCCGCCGGCCAGGTATGGAAAGAAACACACTCTGCTGCCGTCCTCTACATTATCAGACCAGGCGCTTTGCCTGCCGTCGACGGTAACAATTCCAACCAGGTCTCGATTTAGATGTAGAAAATCAGCCAGGTCCAGAACTGTCGTCGGGAGCGGAATTTTTTCTACATTAATTCTGCTCCCGTTTTCTGCCAGCTGACCAAACAATTCCACTTCAATCATCGCGCTGCGCGAGAGGCGAGAACACCTCGTCCAGGTCCTCATCGGGCACATCAAAGACAGCCTGATGAGGGGGCAAAGGTTCCGTTTTCATATATTCCGGCAGCCGGTAGTCTTTCGCGGTGATGCCAGCCCGCCGATTGAATTCCAATTCCATCCGCAGCACATCCCGGTTGAACTGGTTGTAGTCCTCCACAGTCCATCCCCAGCCGTAAATCCCATTAATCATGTCCACGCAAAGCTGCGGCTTGGAAATGATGGGAGGGCGCACAAACAGACACAAACCAGTGCTGTCCAGCATTGCGGCGATAATCTGAAGTTTAAGACTGAGCTCTTTCTGCCCCTGCGTGCCAAGTGGATTGACCTCATTCCTGGCGCCAAAGGCGTTGCCCGCTGTGTGGTCCGCGCCCTGGGGAGAAGTGGCGTATGTGACGCCGTTTCCTTTTAGCGCCCGCGGGTCGTATCCGGGCATTCCCTGATTGAGCGCGGTCGGCACTCTGGGATTCCCAACCGCTTTACCTGTCGCGCTGGCGCCGTTGCCGATGGCTTTGCCAAGTTCGGTGCCTTCCGCCACCTGCTGCAGCAGAGCGGAAATGCTCTCATAATCTCCAAACTTTGCCAATCCTGCCTCAATCGCCACGCCAAGAGCCGCGCCGGTTTCGATTGTGTCAAGACCCAGGTCGTTGCAGAGGTAATTCAGCCTGGCAACATCGTCAAGATTTCCCAATCCAAGATTGGAGCCAAGCAGCGCGATGGTTTCATATTGGAGCGTGGCGACTATCGTCTCGCCGTGCTCATCCACATAGACGTTTCGGCAGGCAATGGCACAACCGGGCATACAGTTGACGCCCACCTGGCCGCCCCTCTCCAAAATCGTCTTCCGCATGGTTTCGCCTCGCAACGATTCGGCTGCTTCAAAACTGCCGCTGCTGAAGTTGCGGGTCGGGAGAGCACCCATTTCGTTGACTGCCGCGACAATCGAGGCCGTCCCGTAAAGATGCTGCGAGCCCTGCTTGCCGAGCTTTGGGCTTTTGGTAATCTCCAGAACAAAATCTTTGTTAGCGTTGCGCACCAGTTCCGGCGCGGCCAGGGGTCTGCGGTTTTCTTCCTTCTCAATCGCGACCGCTTTCAAGCCTTTGCTGCCCATCACGGCCCCGAGCCCGCCCCGCGCCGACATATTGCAGCGCTGGTCATTGATACCAGTCACTGCCACGCCGGCTCCGCGCAGCCTCTGCTCGCCGGATGGACCGATGGAGATGATGGAATAATCCGCTCCAAAACGTTCTTGCAGCGCGGCGGATGTGGCGTACGTGCCTTTTCCTTTCAGGTCATCCGCAGGGAGCAGTTCGGCCTGGCAGCCTTTTTTCACAAGCAGCAGGTACAGCCTGTCGTCAGATGGCAAATCCTCAACGATAATGGCGCGGATGCCGTGCCGACCGAGCACATCCCCCGCGGTACCGCCGGAATTCGCTTCCTTCACGCCGCCCGTGAGGGGACTCTTCGCGCCGATGGACAGCCGTCCGCAGGCCGAGACTCCCGAACCGGCCAGCAGGCCCGGCGCGATGATCAGTTTATTCTCTCTGCCTAAAGAATCGCATTTTGCGGGCACTTCATCAAGGAGTACCCTGGCTATCAAGGCGCGCCCGCCCAGACGTTCATAAGGCAGTGTTGCAGGCTCAAAATGAACCTGCAACGTATTCATATTCACGCGTAATATCTGCATAATACTCCTCAGCAGACTCCGTCGATTTACGGGGGATACGCCACGGTGTAAATGTGCGTGCCGCCGTTCAGAGGGCCTTTCAGGAGCGCGTCAATTTGCTCCTTCGGGCGCATGGTGACTTTTTCCACAGGGGGCAGTTCCCCGGCGGGGAAGCGCGTCATGATATCGCCGATTAAACGCACCATGTAATCCAGCAGCGCGTTCAGACCGGGTTTCGCTTTTTCTGGGTCTGCCAGCGTCGGGCGTCCAATCACGCCTTCCGGATAAACCAGCACTTCCGCTCCGCCCAGACCAACATGTTCGTGTCCCTTGATGGGCGCGTGGTAGACTTCTCCGCCTTTGTCCACATGCCCGGGCGGCAGAAAACCTTCCGGCTTGGTATCCACAACCAGGCTCATATCCATGAACTCGGGGAAAAGCGCCAGGGAATAGGAGCCTTCCGCTTCGTCCGCGTGCTGGAAAGGCGTCTCGAAGGGGCCGCCGTGCGCCTTATCCTTGAGGTAATCATGGATAACGGTAGGCCAATGCAGAGAAATCAGCACAGCAGGAACCTGGTACTTCTTTCCGAATTGCTGCAGGGCAAGAGGAATGACCTCCTCCTGCCCATGCCCATTCAGAAAGATTTGTTTGCGAAAACCCATGTTCCACAGGCCGGCGATAATCGCCCGCAAGTTAGCCAGAAAAGCATCCTCCGGGACGACAATCGTACCGGGCATGCCTAAATGATTGAAAGGATGGGATCCATACCAGACGGGTTCTGCAATGGTGCAGCCCGTTTTCAAGGCGACCTGTTCCGCCATGCGAGTCACCAGGAAGGTATCCTCACCCAGAGGTTGACCAGCTCCATGGCATTCCGTACTGCCGACAGGGATGATGATCAAATCATTCGTCTTTAGCCGTTCTCTGATCTGCGTCATGTTCATGGTCTGCAGATAGAGACCTTCGGCCTTTTCCATTCTGCCACCTTCTGGTGGAAAAACCCATTCTCCCATGCTGTAATCCTTTCCTAGACTGCGGGGATGCACATATCGGGGGTGTTCTTACCGGATTGGGTCAGTTCGGGATAGTACCTGTTCAGCATTTCGACAACGATGGACGCCTGGTCAGCCATTTTCTTGCCGTCAGAGGCGGAGGTCAGCGAGCCGTGCGCGGACACAACAGAGTTGCCGGTCTTGCAGTGCACAGGGGCAGCCACACGAACAATTTCCGGGGCTTCGTAAACGCGGATGAACCCACCGGAAGCAGGAGGATTATCGGTATGAACATCCAACGGCACCTGGACGGCCGCGCGCAGCGCCGCAATCATCGGGATCTGCAGGTCGCGCACGGGATTGATGGAATCCGCGCCCAGGCTTTCGAGCAATTTGAACGAGCAGGGGTTGCACTGACCGAGGTGGGCAGAGCATTTGAATTTGATATCAGCAGGCAGCGCGCCGTCCTTGCGCATCTGATTGGCGAGCCAGAGCATGCCCTCATCATAGATGAGGAAGCCGCGGCAGCCGTATTCGTAACCGCGCTTGATGTCTTCAATCGCCCGCAGAACCTGTTCCATACCGCGCAAACGATAGCTGATGCGCACGCCCTGAGAAGAAAGCACGGTCGCGCCGGTATCATAGGTTGCGCGCGGACCTACGGAAAGCAGCAACTCGCAGCCGTAATCGTGGCACAGGCGGCAGTATTCCTTGATTTCTTCCTTGGTGTGGCGGAACATGCCGTAAGTCTCGGTAACGCGGTTAATGGTGATGCCGTTTTTGGTCGCGGTTTCCAGCAGCGCGGCGACAGATTCGGCGGTATTCACCGTGGGGACTTCAATACGAAACGCTGCGCCATCAGGAAAACGCAGTGTGGAAGACGGCATGTCGAACAGGTCGCCTTCTGGCAGTCCAAGGGTCTTTACATACTTTCTGGTTTCTTCAAACATCTTGTATTCTCCATTCTTGAATAATTATTTCATGTGACTTGGAAGCGGCGGGCAATATACCCACACCAGTTTCAACGGTTCATCGCCGATGTTCTCAACGCGGTGCTTTTTGCCAATAGGCGAATAAAAAGCGGTCTCTGGGCCTATTTCCCACTCGCCTTCTCCTTCGATTACGAGTTTTGCCCGACCGCTTATCAGAAACAGGACTTCTTCCGATTCCGTATGGACATGGTCCGGAATCATGCTGCCGACTTCCGTGATATTCATCCCCATCGAAACATTAATCACTCCGCCGTATTTGGGGGCCAGAAGCAGCTTCGACCTGCGCGGCGGTTCCCGATATTCACCCTCGACATCGGAAGCTTTGACAAACGGTAAGTCGGCCATAAATATCTCCTTTATAAATTAGTTAGGGAAATGAAACTTGTACCATTCTGTAAAACTGGGTTTCATTGGCTGGATATTAACATAATTTTTACAGAGTGTCAAGACCGCAACTCCAAAATGAGGTTTCGCGCTTTGGACCATTCCCGCAAAATTCTATTGACACGGCACCGCAATCGTGCGATAATAGTGTCATTCTATAAAATTGTGTTTTATTAGATGAGACCACACTCATTGATTATCAAATGAATACGGCGCAGTCGAAATGCAGCACAAAATCTCACCCTGGCAGTCCATAATCTTTCAAAGGAGAGCAAATGTCTGAAACATTCACTCTGGCAGAGGCCACCTTAAAAGCCATCCAGGACCGGCGCAGCATCCGGGAATATTCACCGGAGCCGGTTTCGGACGAAGACCTGAACCTGATACTGGAAGCGGCCCGACAGGCTCCCTCAGGGGAAAACGCTCAACCCTGGCGTTTCATTGTTATCAGGGATGAAGCCACCCGCAAAAAACTGGGGGACATTTCCGGCGGCGGCAGCGGCAGAAGATTCACCGCCGAGTTTATGACCAAGAAAATGCAGCAGCGCTTTGCGACCCTGGAGGATGAAGCCAAAAAGAAAGCTGCCTACGAAAAACTGACCTCAGGCGCGGTATCGATGTTCGCGGCGACCGCTCCAGTCAATATTGTCGTGATTGGCCGCAAAGATGTGTGGGACCTTCCCTTTGACACTTCAGCCGCAATTGAAAACATGCTGCTGATGGTGACCGCTCTGGGTTTAGGTGCTTGCTGGGTAATTGCCCCATGCATTGACGTGAGAGATGAAATCCGGCTTCGCAAACTGCTGAACATTCCCGATGAATATAAAGCGGTCAGCCTGATTTCCATCGGACATCCGACCCGCCCGCACCGCCCCCGCCCCCGACTGGCCCTGAAAGACATCGTCTTTGATGAAACCTTCGGCAATCCCTATTATAAGGAGTAACATGAGCGACAAAGCCATCTCTCACGAATATTTGAATGGATTGGTTTTCGACCTGGAAAAAGCCTTTTGGGATGAACGCGGACGCGGCTGCCGGTTTCGCATGATGGAAGTCGGTCGGGATATCTATGAGAAGGATTGCAAAGACCGCATCCAGAGCCCGGATATTCCGGTAATAGTCCACGCTGTCAAAGAAGTCCTGATTGATAAGGGAATTGCCGCTGAGGTCGCTTTTTCACAGGAAGACCTCACTCTGCGCGTCTCCGTGGGGGGGTGCCTGCATCTGCCCGTGGAGGAACGCATGTTGGAGAAAGGCATCGAACCCTTCACTTGCGTGCCCGCGAACTTAATCATTATGGGGATCGAAGACAAACTTAACCGCCAGGTGGAACTCGCGGAAATCAAATGCGAGAACGGCGTTTGCCAGCTGTTATTGGTTGTTTTCGACCGGCCCGCTGCGGTTGTGTAAGATGAACAAGCTCAGCACTTTACACGACGCGGTCGCAAGCATCCCGCCAGGCTCGCACGTCGCGCTGCCCGGCTTTGCCATTGCCCGCTGCGCGATGGCATTCGCGCATGAGGTCATCCGGCAGGGTATCAATCATCTGACGCTCTCCCAGTGCGTTGGCGCCATGGATGCCGACATTTTGGTCGGCGCGGGAATGGCGGACCGACTCATTTACGGCGGCGGGTCTCTTGACCGTTTTGGCAGGCTTAGCGCGGTTAACCGCGGCATCGAAACAGGCACTCTGGCAGCTGAAGAGTACAGCAGCCTTTCCGTCACATTCCGCTATCTGGCCGGTTCTTTGGGGCTTCCTTTCATCCCCATCCGCTCGCTGCAGGGCTCTGACCTGTTGAGAAACCTGAAGGAGCGGCATCCGGACGACGTTGCCGCAATCACGGATCCCTTTACCGGCGAAGAATGGCTGGCGCTCAAACCGCTTCTGCCGGACGTCGCTGTCGCTTTGGTCTCAGCCGCGGATGAAGAGGGAAACGCTCAGATTGACGGTCCGCGCTGGGATAATCTGGAACAGGCCAGAGCCAGCAAGCGCACCATTGTGCTCGCTCACAAAATTATTTCCACCGAAGAAGTTCGGCAGCACCCGGACCGCACCGTCATCCCGGGCTTCTTAGTGTCGCATGTGGTGCATGTGCCTTTTGCGGCACATCCCTGTTCATTATTCAAAGCATACGACTATGATGCCGACCATATCCGCCTGTACGCCGAAGCCGCGCAAAATCCTGAAAGCATGCAGGCTTATCTGGATACCTACGTCTTCGGAGTGCCCGACCACGCGGCCTATCTTGCCAAAGTCGGCGGTGAGGAACTGAAACAACGGATCAGCGCGGATCCACAGCGAGGTTATTAAGATGACAACCGATTACTCACCCTCAGAATTAATGGCTGTAGCCGGCGCTCGCGAACTAAAGGACGGTCAGATTGTCGCCGTTGGGTTGGGCCTGCCTGTAGTCGCTTCATTTTTAGCGAAACAAACGCACGCGCCCAATATGACCATTCTCTTCGAATTAGGCGTCGTGGACCCGGAGCCGATAGACAGCGGCGTGGGTCTGGCAGACCCAAGAGTGTGGTACCGCGCCAAAGTACACAGCAGTTTCGTGGATATCCTGGGAACCGTCCTGCATAAAGGACGCGTGGATGTGGGGTTTTTGGGCGGATTGGAAGTTGACCAGTTCGGAAACCTGAATACCACCCTGGTGGGCGACCCGCGCGGCAAGTTTAAGCACATGGTCGGCAGCGGGGGCGCGAATGACATCGCCTCATGCGCGAATAAAACCGTCATCATTATCCGGCATGAGGCCCGTAAATTGAAAGAAACTATATCCTTCGTGACCAGCCCGGGCTACATCAGCGGCGGTTCCGCGCGGGCGGATTTAAAGATGCGCGGCGGCCCCGAAAGAGTAATTACCGACAAGGCCATTTTTGGTTTCCACCCGGAGACCAAACGCATGCAGCTGCTTTCCATCCACCCTGGCAACACCCTGGATGACGTTCTCAACACCATGGGCTTCAAACCGGAAATCTGTGGAAATATACCTTATACCGAGCCCCCTACCCAGGAACAGCTGCGGCTCATACGCGAACAAATCGATCCCACAAGAATGTATATGGGATAGGTTCTTCTGAAAGGATAATCGCATGCCCTATATCGTTACCAGTGAGTGTATCCTCTGCGGAGCCTGCGTGGCGGGCTGCCCAAGCGAAGCCATTACGGAAGGCGAAACCCAATCCCACATTGACCCGGAAATATGTGTGGAATGCGGTACCTGCGAGGCAAATTGCCCCGTGAACGCCATCTATTATGCTGAAGAAACAGATCATTAAAGACCTGCTGGAATCACTTATTCTCACTTAAAAGAAAAGGATGAATTATGCCCGCAATCACAAAAGAAGCAGCTCTTGAATACCACCATTTAAACGGCGTCCCCGGCAAAGTCGCGATGATTCCCACCAAGCCATTGGCGACACAGTTTGATTTAGGCCTGGCCTATACACCCGGCGTCGCCTATCCGGTTTTGGAAATCGAAAAGAATCCCCTGGACGCGTACCAATACACTTCCAAGGGCAACCTGGTGGCGGTGGTTTCCAATGGTACCGCCATCCTGGGCCTTGGTGACCGCGGGGCATTGGCGTCAAAGCCAGTGATGGAAGGTAAAGGTGTTCTGTTTAAGTCCTTTGCTGACGTGGATGTGTTTGATATCGAAGTCGATTCTCACGATCCGGATGTAGTGATCGAGGTGACCCGGGCGATTGCCCCCACCTTCGGCGGCATCAACCTTGAAGATATCAAAGCCCCGGAATGTTTTTACATCGAAACAAAACTGAAGGAAATGCTGGATATTCCGGTTTTCCATGATGACCAACACGGAACCGCGATTATCACCGGCGCCGCCCTGCTGAACGCGCTTGAACTGACCAATCGGAAAATATCAGATATCAAAATCGTGTTTGCCGGAGCGGGCGCGGCGGGGATGTCCTGCGCGAATCATCTGATTCGCCTGGGCCTTCCCCGCGAAAACATCTATATGGTGGACACCAAAGGCCTGATTTACCGCGGGCGAACCGAATCCATGAACCCCTACAAAGAACAATTCGCGAACGGCGACGGACCCGCTACGTTGGGCGACGCTCTGGAAGGCGCCGACGTGTTCTTCGGATTATCAGCTGCCGACATTGTCACCGAAGAAATGGTCAAACGCATGGCGCATGACCCAATCATCTTCGCCATGTCAAATCCCAATCCTGAAATTAAGTACGAGCTGGCGCGGCGCGCCCGCCCCGACTGCATTGTGGGAACCGGCCGCTCCGATTATCCCAACCAGATAAATAACGTGCTTGGCTTCCCATTTATCTTCCGCGGCGCTTTGGATGTCCGCGCGAGCGCGATTAACGACGAAATGAAGCTCGCGGCTTCTTACGCGCTGGCGGAGCTGACCAAGCAGCCGGTACCTAAAGACGTTTTGGAAGCGTACGGCCTTGACCATCTCGAATTTGGACCGGACTACATCGTTCCCAAGCCGCTGGACAAGCGCGTGTGCCTGTACGAAGCCCCCGCGGTCGCCAAAGCGGCAATGGAGACTGGCGTCGCAAGAATCCCCATCGACCTGGAAACGTACAAAGCGCAGCTCGAAGAGCGCATCGTTAACAAAGCCAGATAAGGCGGAAGCATGCCTGATATCACCAATGAATTAGTGGAATTGGTAAGGCTGACTTCCACAGACCTGCCAAAATCTGTACAGGACGCACTCATAGAAGCCCGGGAAGCTGAAGCCGAAGGTTCAGCAGCCAAAGCGGCTATGGTTTCCATTCTGGAGAACGTCGAAATGAGCCGCCGAAATATGACTCCCATTTGTCAGGATACGGGCACGCCGCTCTTCTTCGTGAAATACGGGCGGGGATGGGAACCAGGCGCGCTCAAAGCCCAAATCCGGGCAGCGATTGCCGAGGCCACCAAACGTTCCTACCTGCGCCCCAACGCGGTGGATTCCCTGCATGGAAAAAACACTGGCAACAACCTTGGAGATGACAATTTCCCAACAATTCATTTTCAGGAAGTCGATGGCGAGACGCTGACGGTAGACCTGATGCTGAAAGGCGGAGGTTGCGAGAATGTCGGCCGGCAGTATTCCCTGCCGGATGTTCAGCTCGGCGCGGACCGCGACCTGGAAGGCGTGCGAAAAGTTGTCCTGGACGCGGTTTACCAGGCGCAGGGTCAGGGCTGCGCGCCAGGTTTCCTGGGTGTCGCTATCGGCGGAGACCGAGGCAGCGGTTATCTGGTATCCAAAGAAGCTTTGCTGGCTGGCTTGCACGAAGAGAACCCGGAGCCGGAGCTGGCGGCCTTGGAGCAGCGCATCACCGCCGAAGCCAACACATTGGAAATCGGTCCGATGGGTTTTGGCGGAAAATCCACGGTGCTTGGCACCAAAATCCGGTCTTCACACCGCCTGCCAGCCTCGTACTTCGTGACAGTCTCCTATATGTGCTGGGCTTACCGCCACCGCACCATGATTATTGAAGGGAATCAGGTGAGCTACGTATGAGCAGCGACAAATTCAAACGCATCTCTGTGCCCATCTCCGATGAAGCGATTCGCAGCCTGAAAATTGGCGATTCTGTGCTTCTCAGCGGTGTCATTGTTACCGGACGCGATGCGGTGCACAAATGGTTCATGGATTGTTTCATCGCCAAAACCGTCCCGGTTTCCGCGGAAGACGCTCAGGTGTATGAAGAATTAAAACAGCTGCTGCGGGACGGCGTTATTTATCATTGCGGTCCGGTTGTCAGTGGGCTGCAGGATAAAAACTACCGCTTCGTGGCTGCCGGGCCGACCACCAGCATCCGGGAGGAGGCATATCAAGGTGCCGTGATGGAACACTTCCATATGAAAGGCGTCATTGGCAAAGGCGGCATGGGCGCCAAGACATTGGCTGCCTGCGCCAAAATCCCGGCGGTGTATTTCCACGCCATTGGCGGGGCTGCTTCGCTCATTGCGGAATCGGTCAAACAGGTACGTGGCGTATACAAGCTGGAATTTGGCGTTCCGGAAGCGCTGTGGGTCATTAGAGTGGAAGACTTCCCGGTGGTAGTCACGATGGACTCCCATGGAAACAGCCTGCATGATGAAGTCCAGAAAAATTCTCTTAAAAAGCTGGAAGCGGTTCTGGGCGAATGAACCCCTGAGCGTTCCAACGGCCCAGCGTTTGTAAGGCATTCAACCCCGGCTCCCCATGCGATAAGACTCAATTGGCAGCCGGGGATTAGCTTAAGGCAGGTTCGAGATGAAAGTAAAGCGAGAAGACCTTTTTAACAGCGCGGTCGCGCTGCTGACCGCGGCAGGAGAAAGCCCGGAAGGGGCTGCTCTGGTCGCGGAAACGTTCTGCAAGGCGGACGCGCGCGGAATCACAACGCACGGCTCATACTTGTTAAACCCTATATTTAACCGCGTTCGGGCCGGTCAGCTCACCCTCCCCACCGCCGCGACAGTGGCAGTCGACACCGCAGCGGTTGCCGTGGTAGACGGCGGCGACGGCCTTGGACCGGTAGCGGGCAAACTGGCCGCCGACCTGGCTGTCGCCCGCGCGAAGCAATATGGAATAGGTCTGGTACTCATCCGCAACACCAACAGTGTTGGTTCGCTGGCGTATTATACAGAAATGGTCGCGCGTCAGGGCATGATTGCCCTGATGAGCAGCAACGCGGCGCCTTCCATGGCTCCGTGGGGCGGAGCGGAAGCGTTTACCGGTACCAATCCAATCGCCATCGCCATTTACACCGGCCGGGAATTGCTGTTTTCGGCGGATATGGCGACCAGCGTGGTGGCCAGAGGGAAGATTCGTCAGGCTGCCAGGCGCGGAAAGGAAATCCCTCCTGATTGGGCTCTGGACAGCAGCGGCAACCAAACCACTGACCCCAACGAAGCCCTCAAGGGCACCCTGCTCCCGATGGGCGGACCAAAAGGTTCGGCGATCGCGCTCGCGGTGGACATTCTCTCCGGTATTGTCGCGGGCGCAGAACACGCGCCCAATATCAAGAGCTTCCACAACCTGGACGGCAAGACGGGCGTTGGGGCGTCTTTGATTGCGATTGATATCGAAAAATTCATGGCGCTGGACGCCTTCAAAGCAAGCATGGATGAATACATCGCAAGCTTAAAAAACATGAAAAAAGCCAGCTTCGCAAACGAGATCTATCTGCCCGGTGAGATTGAATATAATAAGGAAAGAGAAAGCCTGGTTTCAGGTATCAGCCTGGACGATGAGGCTGTTGCTGCGCTAAATCAACTCTTGGAAAGCGTCGGCTCGGATTTACGCCTGACCGCAATGGATTAGGACGTACACAAGAATCTCGGCAGGATTAATCGAAGAAACCACAAAGTAAGGCGGGCCGCCTTACTTTGTGGTTTTTAATGAGAGCTGAGTTGCTTTTTTGCGATGCAAGCTTGTGTTATTTACTCGTTTTATTTTCTTTCCGGATTTTGTCTAAATTCATCCATAAGTTCTGAGACATCCTTTCCTTCTCCGGGCTGTATATATATTCCATTTAGGAATTTATCAGGCGTAAAAATGAATTGCTTCCACCTGTACAGCAACTTATAATTTTTTCAGATAGTTTTCTGGCACGTTTCCTGGCATTTGCCAGATCTTCATCAACACAAGCAAAGGAGTGTCTATCATGACAAAAGTTGTCGTTATTGGCGGTGGAAGCGCAGGAATCGCTGCGGCAATCGGTGCTCGAAAAGCTGGCGCGGAAGTAGTGCTACTGGAGCGGCAAGACCAGCTTTTGGGTATTGGCCGAATTGCCGGCAGTATGGATGTGGGCGGACGTTACCCACTTCATCTTGAAATTTTGGAGATGGGAGCGCCAGAAGTTAATGAAGTCCTGGACGAAGTCAGCCTGGACAACATGGACAATTACCGCGCATCTCATTATCCCTGGCACAGCCTGCCTGGCTCGGAGGAAATGACTAAGCACTCCTGGATCTACAATGTATTGACCGCGGAACCAGCGCTTCGGCGTCTCTTGGAAAAATGGGGCGTTCAGATCATTTGGCGCTGCCGTGCCGTGGACGTCGAAAAAGAAGGCCAACGCGTAACCAGAGTAAAAGTGAAAATTGACCGTTACAAAGATGCCTGGATTGAAGGCGACGCGTTCATCGACACAACTGGTTCAGCTGGCGGAATGAAAGACTGCACCAAGAATGTAGGCGGCTGCACCATGTGCCCGTGGATGCAGTGCCCCACATTCGGCGACCGGGTTAATCTCGCTGGCAAAGCCGGGGCTACCACCTGGAGCATGCGTCAGAAAGACGGGACGCCGGGAGTCAAATACAACGGCATCTATCTCTACAAAGAATCCCTCTCACAGGAATGGAAAGACGCGCTGGCTTACAGTCACCAAATCTTCGTGCCCTTCAGAGGTGAGATAGATTGGGATACAGACCCGGAATGGAGCTGGGCAACCCGCGGACAGGATGGTAACGATGGTGAAGGACGCCCGGCTGATGCTGAAACAAGCTGGAGAGTCTCCCCCGACACCGGCCGCTTCCGCCTTTTGGACCGCGGTATTTTTGCGGGCGGTGCCGGGCCAAGCCCAATTCCATTGGAGAAATTGCGCAAAGTGCCCGGTTTCGAGAATGTTGTTCCTGCCGGCCCGGTTGGCGGTATGAATCTGTGGTCTCTTGGGCACGATTTGGTGTTCTGCGAAAACACCTTGCGCGTTCCGCCGCTGGAGAATTATTACACTGCTGGCAGCAAAGCCCATATCGTCGATATTCAACCCTGCATTAACACTGGTTATCTGGCTGGTTTCAACGCGGTGCGCGGCGCCACCGGCAAGGAATTGATTGAATTACCGCGCACAACCGCCACAGGCGACATCATAGCCTTCACCCAGGAATTCCTGCGCAACTCTGACGGTGGCCCGACCACTTTTGTCAGCGCGCACGCCGGGCACTATCTGCGCCGCCTCAAGGATATCGGCATTTTCCCCGATAACGAAGAAAAAGCCAAAAAACGCGTGGCTGATGCCGGCCTGACCAACATTTTTGCCTGAACTTTTCAGCATTCCCTCCTTTGAAAGGAACAGTCTCCTGATACTTGCCTGATTACCAACGCAAAGTTCAGGAGGCTGTTCCACTTTAGCTCATACTATGCCAGACTGGCCAGAAGGAAATTGCAGTGAACGAACAAAAATGGGAAAACGTAAAAGTAAGCGGTAGGGACGAGGTACTGCAGAGCATTGAAAAACGCGCGAACGCCTATGCGGAATCCGTCGTGCACGACGTACGTTCGGTAATGCATGATTATGAAGTTGATATGTACCGGCTCGTGATATCTATTGGCAGGCATTTCGGTATGGAAAAAGCCTATGAAATCATGAGCGAAACCGTCGCAGAAAAACGACTAAAATGGTTCGAACAAAATGTCCGCGCTTCGGACCTGCAAGGTTCCGATGTGGAAAAAGGGTTTGTGCTCTATGTCCAATATTTTCAGCCAAAAGATGAAGACTTTTTGCTCGTTGATAGGCAGCCTTCTCAAATCAAATTCCGACGAAAAGATTACATCAACGCAATAGCATACGCCTGTCAGGTTTTAGGATTGGATATCATTGAGGTAAACAATAAAGTATATGCCAATGCCATGAACAAACTGTTCGCGAAAATTAACCCAAATTTGCGCCACAGGTTTCTCGCATATTCCGGGAACTGGTATGAAGAAGTGATTGAACTGACATATTAAAGAAGGATTGAGTGGTTTAGGAGCGTATTCCGATGCAAGAAACTTTTGATATGAACAAACAAGCGCATATGCGCATGGAGAAGTATCCTCCAATGGTAAATCTGGACGGAAGTGTTACCTTTAAATTGAAAGCTCCACTGGCTCACAGCGTACAGATTGAACCTCTGAATGGGCAGCCTGAAAACAATGGCTATAACGGCCTCGGCCGCGGTATCTATGATCTGACGCGGGACGACAGCGGCATGTGGAGCATAACCACCCCACCCGCCGTACCAGGTTTACACACTTACTGGTTGGTTGTCGACGGCGTGCGCGTGAACGATACCACCTCCAAAACCTACGGCAGTCAGATAATGCAGGCCTGCGGCGTGGAAATACCTGAACCCGGCGTAAACTTTTACGACATCAAAAATGTGCCTCACGGCGAAGTTCGGATGAAGTGGTATTACTCTAAGATCACCAACATGTGGCGGCGCGCTTATGTCTATTTCCCGGCTGAATATGATGCCAACCCGGAAAAGAGGTATCCCGTCCTCATCCTGAGGCACGGCGGCGGTGAAGACGAAACCGGATGGGTCGAACAAGGACGGGCAAACTTCATCCTGGACAATTTAATTGCCGAGAATAAAGCTGTTCCAATGATTGTGGTTATGGATTGGGGGCAGGCGCCTGTGCCGGGAATGCGTGTGCATATTCCCTCCACCCCCCCTCCGCAAGAGATTATTGATATTACTATTAACGAACTCATCCCGATGATTGATGCGAGTTACCGGACGATTCCGGACCGGGAGTACCGCGCGATGGCTGGGCTTTCGATGGGCAGTGTTCAGACGCTGTATATTGGCTTGCAAAACCTGGATTATTTTTCCGCACTCGGCATATTCAGCCGCAGGCCAATGGACGAGAATGAATTCAACCTGGAGCATTCATTCGGCGGAGTCTTCCAACGTCCAGAGGAGTTGAACAGGAAATTGCACCTTTTTTGGTGGGGCGCGGGAACCGCTGAGGAAGGGATTTATTACGGTGTAAAGAAAAACCTTTCTGAATTGGCTTCGGTAGGAATTAATTCCGTTTTTGTGGAATTTCCCGGCACAGCCCACGAATGGCAAACCTGGCGAAAATCGCTGCATGATTTTGCCCCCCGGCTATTCCGATGGACCGAAGCAAAGTAACATAGTCCAGGAGCCAAATATACTTCAGAATCGATTAACAATATCTATGCGCAAGCCTGAAAACAGGAGACTTTACAGCTCCTGTTTTTTTACTTCAAATAACACACGAGACCTGCTGATTACATGGACAATTTCACTGTTTTAAAAACAGCCAATTGGTGTTCAGCGTTCTCAAGCGTCAAGAAGCCCGTCTTCCTGATTACCTTCCGTATTTCGATGAATCTTCAGCTCATGGCGTCCATATGTGCCTGCATGAAAAAAAGCGTTGTATCAGGAATAAACTGATAGAGCAATGGTGTTTTCCAGGAGCCGTTGGATTTTCCGCTGTTTATCTTTCGACAACCCTACTCTCCAGGAAAGCGATATGGGTAACGTTCAGAATAGGGTTTATTTAGGTCCGGATACCATGCTGCTGGAATCCCCACTTTACAAAGTTCCATCCTTCCATCGGTCAGCCGGATTTTCACCCAGGCAAGCCATTCCGGATCATTTCTGTGGGGATAATCCTCTCGAAAGTGGTTTCCCCGGCTTTCTGTGCGGTAAAGAGCTGACCTCAATCGCATTTCCGCGCTGAGTACCATATTTTTGGTTTCATGTGCGAGTCTTAGCTCGTGCAAATCCCGGGCAAATATCTTTGGAACCAGTTGTTCCTGGAAGTACATCACCAAAGAAAGTATAGCTTCCAGGCGGTCTGCCCGTTTAATGTATGAGACAAAGTACGGCATCAGCGTGTTTTGCAGAAGCTGGGTGACCCACTGTGGGCTGAACCCACCCTTTCGTTTTATTGGTTCAAGCACATAAAGCTGCGCGCGTTCAATTTCTGCCAGTGGAATATCCCTTTCCACCATTTGGGTGGCTTCCCACGCCGCGGCTTCTCCAGCCAGAGTCCCAGTGACAGCACTCGAGGCGATGGCTGACCCGGTCAGAGCATAGGCAGAGCCGTTTTGCATTGTGCCAAGCGCGTCTCCCGCGGCAAACAATCCTGGCAGAGTGGAGCGTCCCTCCAGGTCGGCCGGCCAAAGACCGTCCGCTTTTCGCAAAGACATTCCCAGGCAGGCTCCGCCAGTCATTTCTTTCAACCCATCCGGGGCATCCGTAGTGATTGGACCACGTCCGGCATGAACCTCAAATTCGGTTTCCAGATAGGTAAACATATACCTGGACGCGCCTTCCGGTCGGGGCGGCAGTGGATTGCCTTCCGCGTTAAATAAATGCCCGCCCCTTCTGGGGCCCTGAAGCCCTTCCAATCCGGGCGGTATCGTTTGTTTTCTACCCAGCATGTTCGGAATTCCCGCTGGGATGTCACGGCGGGAGATGTGAACGTCAACAAATTCTTTCCCAAGAATCTCCGCGCCTGACCGATAAGCCATTGCTTCGCCATCCCCTGTAAGCTGAACAATAGGCGGGTATGCTGCCGGTTTTATTCCGCATGCCCCAACGCACAGGATAGTCGCCGCGGCTTGAAATACATACAGTATTGGTTCATCCACAGAAATGGCCATTCCCCCAACAATTCGCCCCTTACTTTTAAGCAGCTCGGTAAGCATGATGCGGTCCATTATGCGAACGCCAACTTTTATCGCCTGTCGTCTTAGGATTTGGACGTAGTCGCCGTGCTTATTCTCCTCAAATCGAAGCTGTTCTGTAACCCCGGAAGGCGCCGGGAAACGCACAGGTTCACCTTTGTCATTCGCGTGGAATCGGACACCCCAACTCACCAAATCAAGGTATCTTTCGTAAGATTGGATGAGCGTAAGCTGAGTCCACTCCCGATTATTCACGTATTCGCTGATCCTGTTAATTTGTTCCATCCAGGCCCCAAGGTCATGCCCCCATTGTGGATTGAATACCATAAAACTACCGGCGTACGGGGATTGACCGGATTTCCCAACGTAACCTTTGTCAATGAGAATGACGTCAGCACCTTTTTGCCGCGCTTTTATGGCCGCGAAACACCCTGCCATACCTCCGCCAACAACCAGCACATCACAGGTGTATTTTTTTAAGTCCCTGATAGCGTCCATCGCTTACCCCCAACTCGTGAATATCCGGTTGTACCGCGTTGGAGTGAGAACGATTGCGTCAGTCGGGCATTCGGCAATGCACCAGCAGCACACCACACATTCATCTGGATAACGGATGACTACCTTTTTGCGCTCCCCGTCCATCCTCAGGACATCAGCGGGACAGCTTTGCACGCAAATTCCACATCCATTGCATCGTTGTGAATTGATACTTTCAACAGCCATGATTCAGCTCCTCAGACCCGGATTCCTGGGCTTTGGATTGCATAATGTTTATATATGATTGATTTCCCTCACCCGGCAGCAGGCCACAAAGTGCCGGGGGAGAACCTCTTCCAGATGTTGAGGTTCATTGCATTGAGTTGTGTGATAAGTACAGCGTTTCTTGAAACGACAGCCGGGTTTTGGATTTATTGGAGAGGTAATTTCACCCTCCAAAATTACCCGCTCTTTTTTGTGATGAATATCGATGGTGGGTACCGCGGAGATGAGTGCTTGCGTGTAAGGGTGTAAAGGATGCTTGAATAACTCCTTAGACTCGCAGGTTTCAACCAGTTTTCCCAGGTACATCACACAAATATCATCGGATATGTGACGCACAACCGATAAATCGTGGGTTACGAACATGTAAGTCAGTTCAAATTGGTCCTGAAGGTCTTGTAAGAGGTTCAACACTTGCGCCTGTATGGATACATCCAGGGCGGAAACCGGCTCATCGCATACGATAAATTTTGGATTGAGTGCGAGCGCCCTGGCGATGCCAACACGCTGTCTCCTCCCACCGTCCAGCTCATGAGGATATGCAAGCCTCAGCCGTTGGTCAATTCCGACCATGTTCATCAGACGTTCTGCTTCGTCATTGGCTGCCTTGGCAGAATACTTTTTTGAAATTATCAGCGGTTCCTTTATTGTTTCTTCGACTGTCAACCGCGGGTTTAGCGAGGAATATGGGTCCTGAAAAATTATTTTCATATTCTCGCGTAATTTCCGCAGTTGTCTAGGGTTGGCATGGGTGATGTCCTTACCTTCAAAGAATATCTGTCCATCAGTACTGTCCAACAGATGAATGATTACCCGTCCCAAAGTAGATTTACCACAGCCAGACTCTCCCACAATACCCATGGTTTTTCCGCGTTCGATAGAAAAACTTACATCATCTACAGCGTGAAGCATGCCGCGCGGGGTTTCAAAGTATTTTTTCAGGTTCTTCACTTCAACTAATGCGGTCATCTCAGTTCTCCTGCGCGGAAACTTTAATACAACGGCAGAAGTGACCCGGAGCGATTTCTCTCAAAGGGATACTTTCGCGTTCGCAAGCTTCATCCGCCCAAGGACAGCGGGGATGGAAATGGCAGCCGGCAGGCAAATTTGATGGGTCGGGAGGTAAACCAATGATGGGCACCAGCCGCTCTTTTTCCTCATCCAGAGTAGGTACGGCAGAAAAGAGACCAACGGTGTATGGATGAGCGGCGCGGTCAAAGATGGTTTCTTTGCTGCCAAGTTCTACAACTTCTCCAGCATAGATAACCGCTAAATCATCGCAGATTTCAGCCACCACCCCAAGATTGTGTGAAATCATTATCATTGAGGTGTTCAAATCTCTTTTGAGCTTGTTTATCATTTCAAGCACCTGGGCCTGGATGGTCACATCCAAAGCTGTGGTAGGCTCATCTGCCAGCAAAAGTTCGGGATTACACGCCAAAGCCATCGCAATGATTACCCGCTGCTTCATCCCTCCAGAGAATTGATGAGGATATTCGTTAAACCTTTCAGCGGGTATTCCAACCAATTCCAGCATCTTTCCCGCTTCCGCTTCAGCTTGTTTGTTGCTGATTTTGTTATGCAGCTTAATCACTTCGGCGATTTGCTTTCCCACTTTCATAATTGGATTAAGCGCGGTCATAGGATCCTGAAAAATCATGGATACCCTTCGTCCGCGGATTTTCCGCATATCTTTTTCCTCGAGTGTTAGCAAATCGATGCCGTCCAGAAGTATCTGACCATTTCGGATTTTTGCAGGAGGATCGGGCAAAATGCGCAAAATCGCTTTGGCGATTGAGGTCTTTCCCGCGCCAGTTTCCCCGACCAGGCCAAACGTTTTTCCGCGTTCGAGAGCAAATGAAACGCCGTTCACGGCATGAATTACAGAGCCTTCGGAGGTATATTCCACCACCAGGTCTTTTACTTCCAAAAAGGATGTTGCGTTATTGGACATCATCTGCTCCATCATCTATTTCTTCAGTTTTGGGTCCAAAGCGTCTCGTAATCCATCCCCGAGCATGTTGAATGCCAATACAGTCAGCATGATGAAAATACCAGGAAAGGTTACCATCCACGGACAGGAGCGGATGAGCGCGCGCCCTCCTGAAATCATTGCGCCCCACTCAGGTGTCGGCGGCTGAATTCCCAGGCCAATGAAGCTGAGCATTGCCGCGGACATGATTACATTGCCAATACTCATGGTAGCACCGACCAAAACCGGAGCAAAACTATTTGGGATAACATGTTTGGTGATAATTCTGAAGGTACTCGCGTTGTTGGAGATAGCCGCTTCCAAGAATTCCTGATGTCGGATACCCAGCACGGAGGCACGCATCAGGCGGCATGCCATGGTTATCGCGCCAAAACCCAAGGCTATCAATGTATTGATGAAACCCGGACCTAGTACCACAGAAATCGCGATTGCCAGCAGAATTCCCGGGATAGATTGAATAATGTCAATCAGGCGCATGATGATATCATCGACCAAACCGCCAAAATAACCCGCCAAAGCTCCCAGTGTCATGCCGATAATGTTGCTGAAAAGCACTGCGAGAAAGCCAATGCTGAGCGAATACCGGCTTCCGTACACGATGCGGCTAAAGATATCTCTTCCAAGCTCATCGGTACCCATGATATGCTCGGCAGAGGGCGGTTTGCGGGTATTTAGCAGGTTTTGTTTGTCATAAGGATACGGCGCGATTAGTGGAGCAAATATCGCCATGATTACCAACAAACAGACTACTATCAGGCCAATAATCGCAGAAGGATTTTTAGACAGCCGCCGTAGAACAACGGCAAACTGACTTTGTTTTTTATTCTTTTGGGTGATAGCGGTGATTGCGGAGGAGTTATGCATGATGACCCCGTTTGTGTTTTCGGGCAAATTGAGCCTTGATGCGTGGATCAATAAAGGCGTAGGCCAGGTCCACCAAAAGCATGATAAAAGTGAACGCGAGTGCCAGGAAGATTACCGAACTTTGCACGATATTGTAATCACGCGAGTTAATCCCACCCACAAGGTACATCCCAATTCCGGGTATTGAAAAAATGGATTCAATAACAACCGTGCCCGCAAGCAGCATTCCCATGCCATTTCCAATAATGGTGATTACCGGCAAGAGCGCGTTGGGAAGGGCATGTTTTAACAGGATTTGGAGTTCAGACATCCCCTTCGCGCGCGCGGTGGTGATGTAATCTGAACGAATTACTTCAAGCATACTCGACCGCGTTTGCCTTGCCTGTGTGGCAATACCAGGAAAGGCATTGGCTATACAAGGCAAGATGTAATACTTGAATCCGTCTATTCCGAACGGCGGCAGCCACCCCAACTTGACAGAGAAAAACAGAATTAGCATGAGTGCAATCCAGAAATTCGGGAGAGAGATTCCAAACAAAGCAATGAACATGGAAATTCGGTCGCCCAGACCGTTCTGGTTCACCGCCGCGATAATTCCTAAGGGTATCCCAATGATGATCTGCAGCCCAATACAGATGACGGCGATAGTTAATGTTCGGGGAAAACGGTTAAGGAGCTCCTTCGTGACTGGCTGGTTGTAAACCCAAGAGTCGCCGAAATCAAATCGGAAAACAATCCCGCCTAGAAATTTACCCAGGCGCACTAAGTAGGGTTCATTAAGCCCCAACTCTTCCCTTTTTGCAGCAATCTCCTCTGGAGTGGCTTCCGGGCTTAACATCATCTTGGCAGGGTCGCCGGGGATCAGGTACATAATCGAAAAAACCAGAATGGTTACCCCTAAAACGACTGGAATCATCCAGATTAATCTTTTAAGGATGTATCGTCCCATGAAGCTTTCCCTTTCAGCCTGAAGACTTCTATCACCAGACTAATTATCCCGCAAAAACGCTCAGAGCGTTTTTTCTATGCATAAATAGTGCGGGTAATATTTGCGGCACTGCCTTTGATACGGTAATTGTATTTTCCGGCAGTGCCGCACACCAAATCATTCTACAGCGTGCTCACAGCAGCACTTGCTTCCTTTACTACTTGTTGAAGTCCGCGGCGTACTCGCAGGCGCCAGGGATGACCTGACCGCGAGTATCCCGAACAACCTTGAGAACGCCGGAGTCCGCCACAATGATGCTGTTGAAGGACAACATGCCGTAGGCGTACAGCTGTTCTTTCTGATACTGTTGGAACGCGTCCACATTGGCTTCATTAAATCCTTCAAGCGAACTCACGGTTGCGAGGAGGGACTGCAATTCATCATCCTTGAAGAAGTTGGATGTCGTACCGTTATACCGATTTTGGTCGTATACAAGCTGCCACGGGCTGAAGATGAAATCGCCGCCAGCGGACATAGCCAGCAGCAGGTCATACGCGGTAGGATCGTACTGGATCTGGTTGTAAACCGCTGATTCAACCTGAGAGATTTCCACCGCGATACCAAGCTCGCCTAATTGCGCCTGGATGATTTGCGCCATCAAGCCGGAGCGCGCGTCATTCTGAGCAAGCAATTTGAAGGTCAGTTCACCCGGAGTATGGCCCGAAGCAGCAAACAATTCCTTGGCTTTTTCCAGGTCATATTCATAATATGGTTCAGATTCCCACTTCTTGAGATAACCACCAAAATTAGGATTCCCAATGGTATGGGCGGGTGTACAGGCGCCGGGAGCTACCGCTTCGCACATGGCACTTGTGTCAATCGCGTAGGCAATTGCCTGACGAAGCTCTTTGTTGGTCAGCGGATGCCCTTCAGATCCATTGAATTGCAGATTCTGGGTCAGGTTATCGAGGAAGTTAAAGGTGGTGAAGGCTGGATTATTCATGAACCTGGCGAGGTCGTCCTGTGTAACGCCAGCAGCGATATCAACATTGCCAGTTTCAAGCGCAATCGCATTTTGAGCGGCTTCGGTAATGACCTTAAATACAATCTTCTTAACGTTTGCCTGACTGAAAAGAGTGCGGTATTGGGGATCTGTCTGCCAGTAATCCTCACGACGTTCAAAGGTCAGACTTGAGCCAGGAACATATTCCGTCAGAAGATAAGGTCCGGAGGTGATGGGTTTTGTCGCAAAGCCGTCCGGGCTTGCTTCGTATGCCTTCTGACTGACAATTGGGCATTCGGAGAGAACCTTTTCAAGGCCGCCGGGGCCAAAGTTGGATTTCACCTCAAGATTGACAGTCACATCATCAACAGCGGAGATGGAGACGATATCGCCCAGCGGGCGCAAGTTGCCCAGTTCCTTTGCAGTGTTGTACGACCAGGCAACGTCTGCAGCGGTAATGTGATTGCCGGCGCTGTCGTACACATTATCAAAAATGGTAATTTTGTAGACTTTGTCGCCGGTTTTCTCCCAGCTCTTGGCGATCATCGGAACAGCAGCCCCACCCATGGAGTCAGTCTCGATCAGGTACTCGTAGATGGTCTTTAAGACCGCGATACGCCCCATGCTCATCCCAACAAAGGGGGCAAGGTCCGCCGGGTCAGCACCAATTGCAATTGATACAATCTCAGGGAGAGCAAGCTCTTCAACAGGAGCCTCCGTAGCCGCGGGAACTTCGGTTGCAGCAGGGGCTTCGGTAACTGCTGGAGCTTCCGTTGCAGCCGGAGCAGCCGGCTCTTCCACAGGTTTTTCAACTTCCTTCGCACAGCCTGACAGCACCGAAAGCAGCATTGACAGGGCGAGGAAAACAACTAAAAATTTGCGTTTCATATTCTTTCTCCTATTGGTACTTATCAGTGTGAAATAAAAAAACCTTTGATAAAGAAAATATTCTGTCTCGTGATTTGTGCTCTCCTTCTCGATAAAAATAAACCGATATTCATGGAATTCTTATGTAGCGCAAGTCGAAAACGAGATTGGTATCCAGATATTTCGAGATGCGCTTAAATTCCGGCTGAGGCATATGAAAATCAGCCGGACCATCAGGGGCTGGTACCCAGGGTTCGCTTTCTTTTCCAGCCATAATCAGGTGATCATGCTCGAGAAAGCGGCCGACGATATCAGCATCAAGGAATCCGTCCCCGTGTCCCCAGCAAATTTTGTCGAATGCGTTCCGATGCCTGAGCAATTTTTCCATGTTACGGGCGTGCTGTTCTACATAAGGCTGCGGTTCATTTTGCATCCATACCAAAACAATAAAATTGGCCACCTCATCGCCCGTGAAAAGTATCCTTTCACTGCGGTCTAAAAGCGCGATGGAGCTGGGGGCATGAGCGGGAATCTCAAACACTTCCAGCATGCGGCCTCCCAGATCAATGATGTCGCCATCACCCACAACGGTAACGATATAATCCGTGCGATATTTTTTCGCGTCAAGGCTGGGATATGGAACTTTCGCAATTTCCAATGCCTTTGCGCTCATGTATGCGTGCTGGAACCATCCATTGCCCCCGGTATGGTCGAAATGGCCGTGGGTATTTACTACCATTGTCAGGGGTTGGTCTACCAGAGATTGAGCATACTCCTGAATGTTTTCTGTTGAGAAGCCGCTGTCAATCATCAGAGCGGCTTTTTGACCCTGCAGAAGATAAGATGTACACCCCTCGCTGAAAATGAGCCAGGTATTGCTGGTGAGCTTTTGTGAATTAAAAACGGTGCCTTCCATAAAAAATCCTGAGACCTCCGTATTTTGATTGTTCGGGTGCGCAACAGAAAAAGCGAGCAAACAGGGCAGAACTAAATAAGGTGAGCTATCACAATCATAAGGAGTATTCAGCAAAAAGCAATTCAATTTTTATATCTATTTATTCCATAGTGGAATTTATAAACTTTCTTCATTCCTGACCTCAAGGTTTGTTCAGCCGTCCGAAATAATCGATATTCACCAGAGCGCTGGTTTTTGCTGGCACTGGTTACAGTACCCATGTCCTCGTATATAATATATTCTGGTTTAGAATATATATTTTGAGAGGAAATATATGTGGAAATAAGGTACCTGAAGGATTTTATCGTCGTCGCGGAAACCCGCAATTTTCTCGAAGCAGCGAGCATACTTTATTGCTCCCAGGCCACTCTATCCAAGCACATCCAGAGGCTTGAGCTTGACCTTGGGCTCACTTTGTTTGACAGGACTACCCGCAGGGTTACAATCACCAAATTTGGGGAGATGCTGCTTCCATATGCGCGTGAAATTACTGAAATCTACGAGCGATTTTCTGACCAGGTGAAAGACGCGAAAATCGACAGCCAACAAACGCTCACCATTGGGTCAATTCCAGCTTTAGCCCAATACAATATCACGGACTTGTTAGTTGCATTGAAGAAATTTAACCCCCAGGCGACAATCAATGTCATCCAGTCTGGCTCGGAAGAGCTGGCAGACCTGGTGCGCCAGAAAAAATGCGACCTGGCATTTATCAGGACCTATGGCGAATTTAATCCTGATTTCAACCATCTGCCTTACGCTGTGGACGAGTTGGTGGCCATTTTGCCAAGCAGTCATCCTTTGGCAGGTCAAAGTTCCGTTCAGCTCTATGAACTCCGCCACGAAAATTTCGTGCTCATCCCCGAAAATACGATGCTCCACCGCCTTAGTAAAGAATTATGTCAGGCCAGCGGCTTTGAGCCGAATGTTGTATTCACTGACCACAGACTTGAAAACCTCATGGAGATGGTGGTGAAAGGGATGGGAATCGCGCTATTGATGCGAAAACTGGCAGAGTACATGGCAAATCCCAAAGTCTCCGTGCTAAGCCTTGAGCCAACAGTGTCTACGCGAGTAGACCTCTGTTACCTCAAAAACACGGACCTGTCACCGGTTGCCAAAGCGTTTGTAAAGATAACAGAGGATTTGCGCAGCCCCTCCCACATTTAACACAGTATCCTGCGCGTCTGCCCCCAGTACCTCGCGGCAACCTTTTTTTGCATACACATTCATAGAAATATCGGCTTCGCGTTTCGGATTTCTTTACCTTTTGTCAATTTTGCTCAATTCAATAGATCTGCTCAAAAAGAGACCCATTTTTTTGGATTCTTCTGCATATTTTGATAGGAATAATCTACTTGCGTACAGACAGCCAGCTATCAAGATCGGTGTAAATACTTAGCAGTAATAATTGGCGCAATCAGAGTTATCAGTAAATCCAAGGTTGGCTGTTAAGTTTTTTTTATTAATTTTGAAATACGTACCTGTTATTAAACAATAGGCTGCCCGCTCGGGCAGCCTGTTGTTTTCAAAAATGTGAAGCTTACTTGAACAAAATTGGAATATATATTCTGGGCCCCTGGTGAACGATAATATAAAATCCAGTTCATCGTCGGTTTATTCGCCTCGGCCCTGTTCCTCGGTCGGTATCCGGGTAAAGGCGGCAAGTATCAGACAAACTCTATTGTTAACTGGATCCGCGCCCCTGAATCAGCAATCGCACGTAATGGCGCAGTTCAAAGTCAAAAAGAACACACTCTTGACTTATTACTACGGCTATCTCCAGGCAAAAGTCATGTTTGCCATTACAGCTCATAGATAGACCTAATCGAGCGCAGCCTCCCTGACTTAAACAGGCTTAGAACTCCGGCTAGAGGAAATCAGAGCAATCAGAGTTCATCCCACTAATTTGAGGAGGATTACTATTCGTCACGAAAATTTTTTTGGGCATTTGCTCGTCGGATAATCAAAACTACCAGTACCCCCAGAACGATCAATCCAGCTGCGAGAAGTGCCCACAGCATTAGAGTCGTAAAGGATAAATTGCCAGTTTTTTCCGAGGCGCTTAGTTCCTTGCTGCTAGCGGTCATCTGCGCTACCTGTGCCATCAGCGTCCCGTAGTGCCCGGCCTGACGGGTTTTTTCCGCGCCTGGTACAAGCGCGAGTGGGTCCGCTGGCTGGTGAAGTTCCAGCGTGCCAGCCAAGGTTTGTGTTACGGACCGGGTTGGCATTGGAGATTGCTCGCTGGGACTCCCTGTCGGTTCCGGGACTTCCGTCAGGATTGGCAAGCCACCGCCAGAATCCGGTGTGTTGCTTGGGGGAGCGCCCGTCGGGTAAGCCCCGCCTGCGGGCGGTGTGGGCGTGCGGGTCGGCGTGCGCGTGGGGGTGAGCGTTTGGGTCAGGGTAGGAGCCTGGGTTTGTGTCGAAGCTGGAGCAGTGGACGCATTTACCCGCACCACCCCACCACGGAGGTTTGGATAACCCAATGCGCCCTGTGGGTCTGCGAGTTCACCTTTGGTCAGCGTAATCGCGCTTTCGCCCTGGGAAAGGCCAGTAAAGCTCAGCTCAATGAGCGAACCGCTGCCACTCTTGCCAGGCTGCGCTTGCTGCGCCGCTGCCAGATGGAAACGGCCCGGTTCGTTCTCAAGAACATCCTGCGTCAGTTGAGTCAGAAAGCTGCCAAAACCCCAGGATATAAGCGAGACTATTGCGGGATTGTAAGTCAGCTCGATATCAAAAGCGTCCAGGTCCTCAACATCACTTACCATAATATAGAGTGCTGCCTGCCCGTCTTTGGATATTTCTACCGCGGAAGGGCTGACGCTTAATTCCGTGACAGCCTGCGCGCGGGCCGGCGCCGCCGCTGCCAGCAGCCCAGCGACCGCCGATGCCGCCAGCATCCATCTGAAAAAACCAGTTAATCGCCGCGCCATCCGATGCCTCCCTGATAGATTCCTGGGTACCATGCCGGCATTATACCCCATACGCCTGGCAGGGAGTCGGCCGTATGTTTTCCCCCTGTCAAATTCTTTCAGGGCGCTTCCATTGAGCCCGCAGGCCGACTGCGGCGCGAATCCGGCACCCTGGCCGGGTTGCCCGCCCCAGGCTGGGGTCACCAAGCGCCATTGAGGTCAAATATTAGGCTGTGATATAATATTATTTTAGCAATTAGTACTGGATAAACGCTTTAAAAGGGTTCATTATCTTCTGGGTCTTTATCCAACAAGCCTGGGGATGATGAAAGCAATTCTGCCTTTTCGATACACCAAAACCTTATGACCGCGCAGTGGTACGCCCTCCAATCCAAACCGAACCAGGAGCACCTGCTCTGGTATCAGCTCGGCTTGCGTGGAATCGAAGCTTACTTCCCGCGCCTGACCGCCCGCCCTGTTAATCCGCGCGCGCGGACGCTGGTGCCGTATTTCCCGGGGTACCTCTTTGCGCGGGTGGACTGGCAAACCCTGTCTTTCTCCAGTATCGCCTGGCTGCCAGGCATGCGCCGCATTGTATCCTTTGACGGCGAGCCCGCCAGCGTGCCGGACCACTTAATCACATCGCTGCGCTCCCGCGTGGAAGCAGCCAATCTGGAACAAAAAGATCCGTTGCAGGGCCTGCGGCAAGGCGACCCTGTGCGTGTGACGGCTGGCCCCTTTGCCGGTTACGAAGCTATCTTTGATACGCGGCTGAACGGCGGTGAACGCGCGCGCGTGCTGCTCAGGTTCATCGCCAGTTTGCAGGTCAGCCTGGAAGTCCAGGCCGGCCAGTTGGAGCGTATTCGCGCGCGTCGGTGAGCCGAGCAAACTGATCAGGGGGCAACAAACAAATAATCTGCCCGCCGGCAAGCAAAAGCCTTGTCGGAGGGGCGGATGCTTGGAAGGCTTCGGTTCCTTCCTTTATTAACCCGAAGCACACAGAATGGGATAGATTCATGAAAAAAAGAAAAACAGGGTTCACAATAGGCATTTTACTGCTGCTGGCAGTGTGCGCGGCGGCCGGAGTGTATTGGGCCTGGAACAATCCCTTCTTTGGCCGTCGGCTCAGCGCCATCGTGCCGTCTCCGGCGGAAACCCAGGCAGCCGCGCAGCCCGCGGCAGAGAATCTCGTGCCAGGCTTAGCTGAAGGCACCGACGAAGCCCAGACGGACGCTGAAATACAGGCTCAGCTGGCGGAAGAAGCTCCGGAGATGGCTGCCCTGCTGCAAGCTCAGGAATCCGCGCGCGTTGAAGTCAAGGAACCGCAAACACAGAACCAGCCCTCCGCGGATCGGGGCCTTTGCAGCAGCGCGGGAGCGGTCAGCGCGTTGGTGCTGGGCATTGACGAGAACGAACAGGCCGATGCCATTCGCCTGATGCGTCTGGACTTCATGGAGGAGCGCATTTCGGTCGTCTCAATCCCGCGCGACTTCTGGGTACCGGTGGTGGACATGAAAGAACACGGCATTGAATACGGCCGCATCAACGCCACCTACGGATACGGGGAATATTTCAACGGCAAAGGGGGCGGTATTGAATCCCTGACGAAGAACATTCAGGCCAACTTTGGCGTCAGTGTGGACCATTACTTTGTGCTGCACTTCGCGGATATCGAGAAATATATTGACCGCGTCGGCGGTGTGGACGTGGTGCTTGAGGAAGCCGTTTACGACAAGGAACACAGCTTTTCAGCCGGGCCGCATCACTTTGACGGCGAAACCGCCGTGCTCTTCATGCGCATGCGCGAAGGCGACAGCGATTTTTACCGCGTGCGCAGGCAGTCGTTGGTGCTGACATGTTTTTACAAGAAGGTGATGAACGAGCTGAGCATCTGGCAGCTGGTCAGGCTGGGTGTAAGTGTGGTCAGCGACCGCTCGATTCTGACGGATTTCAGCGCCAAAGACGTCTACGCGTTAGCCTGCCTGGCCGGGCGGCTCAGGAGCGAGGATGTTTCGTTCATAGAAATCCCCAAGGATATGTACCATGGGATGACCACCAACAAAGGCGCTTCGGTGATTGTGCCGCACGCGGGCGTGCCAGCCTTTCTGCAGTCCGTGATGGATGGGAGTTATAAGGAAGAGGAATAGTCCGCCCAGGCGTGGGATTACCGGCAGATACTTTGTGCGCCCCAACGGCGGCTTGCGAACAGGCACAGGGAGACAAACCGCAGCATTTGATGCAAATGGCGCGCGTCGGTCCATTCCATGAAACATGTCAGATAACACCAAACATGAGAAGAAAATGTCTTACAGCGATTTCCGCCGCCTGACCCGAGCTGACCTTTATCGGTACGCGGGCTCCGCACGCCTCAAGGACCACCTCTTCCATTACCTATTCTCCCCGGGCTACCGCTGTACCTGGTGGATGCGTTTGTGCGTTTTTTGAGCGCCGGAAAACTGCGGCGACTCTTCTTTCCATTGGCATGGCTGATTAACCACGGCCAGCAAATCCGCTTCGGCATCGGCATTTCGTATAAAACTAAAATTGGACCTGGCCTTTACATCGGGCACGAAGGCGGCATCGTCGTCAGCGAATTTGCCGTGATTGGCCGCAACTGCAACCTTTCCCACCAGGTCACCATCGGCGTAAGCCGCAGGGGCGCGCGCCCGGGCGTTCCTACGATTGGGGATAATGTCTACATAGGCCCCGGAGCCAAGCTTTTCGGCGCGATTGTTGTGGGCGATAACGCCGCCATCGGCGCCAACTGCGTGGTGACGCATGATGTGCCGGAAAATGCTGTGGTAGTTGGTATACCGGGAAAAGTAATCTCATACGAAGGGTCGCAAGGCTATATCAACAATAACGATGATGAACAGGCATAACAAGCTGGTATTTGTTTTAGCTGCAATCCTGGGGCTTTCTCTGCTTGGGCTTGCCGCGCAATTTGCGCCGTCACTTTATAACCGCCCAATCACGGATGATTTGTGCACAGCCGGCTCCGTAAACGATGCCCCGTTCTTTGAGTATGTGCGAAATGACTACCGCGGTTGGACTGGACGATACAGTTACATTGCCTTCACCGGCCTTGCCGCACTGGCTGGCCCGCGTTTCGCCAGCATGCTGCCGCTTCTCTTAGTGCTTTCCTGGTTCTGCGTCTTGGTCTGGGCGCAGCTGCCCTTGCTTAATTATCTCAAGTTAGCCCCCCAGCTGCTTTATGCGGCAGCTCTCGGCAGTTTCTTCCTTGCCGTGATATCCCACTCCCTGCCAAGCTTCTTTGAATCCCTTGTCTGGGGAGCCGGGGCCATCAACTACACCATGCCGCTGGTCTTTTTTACGCTTGCGGCAGGGCTTCTGCTTCGAACCTGGTTTGATGAAAAGGAACATCGCCTGATTCCCATTGTTGTTCTTGTCTTCGTTTGCGGTGGCTTTTCAGAAATTTTCGGCCTGCTCCAAATCGCAATCTTTGCTTCATTAATCGCTTTCCTGTTTCTAACTAAAGCCCGCGCTGCGCACAAGCGCTTTTCGCAGATGTTATTGGCTGCGCTGCTGTCCGCTTTGCTTGCCTTTGCGATTGTCTACCTCGCCCCGGGCAATGCCGTGCGGCAGGCAGCTTCCAGCCATCCTCAGCCCACTTCGCTGGCACGGCTGCCCTGGTTGGTGGTTCGGTCCACTTTGGTGGAGTTTTATAGTTACCTCATTCACGCGCGTTACTGGATACTGCCGCTTTTTCTTGTTCCGTTTTCTTTTGGCATACTTCAACAAAGCGCCATGCCGGGATTGGAGCCGGCGCAGGTATTGTGCGCTAAACAGAAATTGATGCGCTCTATCGTTCGCGTTAGCCTGATTGTTCTCGGCCTGGCACTCGTGGCCGCAGTGCCGTCTTCATATATTCAAGGAGATGCACCTGTTTCGCGCGCGATGATTCTCTTTTTCGCTTTTCTCATCCCGGGCGCAGGAGCCTGCAGTTTTTTGCTCGGCCGCCTTGTTGTTCTTCCTGGACGGGCCAGACCATCCTCTTTTGCGGGCGCTGATAGGCGGCAAAACCAGCCCCTGATGTACCTTGCGCTGCTTTCTGTGGCTGTTGGCGTCGCGTTTAGCATGCAAAAAGCCGTCCAGCTGGTGCCGGTTCAACAGCAGTTCGCCCGGGCCTGGGACGCGCGCGACCAGGAATTGCGAACTCTTGCCTCAAGCGGTGTCCGGGATGCGCAAGCCCCTATGCTGGTGAACGCCTATGGGTATTCAGACCTGAACGATAATCCAAAACACTGGGTAAACCGCTGCGCAGCCCATTACTATCACCTGGAAACCCTGACCAAAAGCAATTAATCTGGGTAAACAATCATGAACAACGAAGAAACTGAAACCTGGGACCTCGTCATCACGCCCCGCAAAAAGTGGTACGACCTGCAGCTTCGAGATATCTGGCGCTACCGCGACCTTATCACCCTCTTTGTGCGGCGGGATTTTGTTTCGCGCTACAAGCAGACCATCCTTGGCCCGCTCTGGCTCATCATCCAGCCGATAATCAGCTCCCTCATCTACACCATTGTTTTTGGCAACATTGCCCGGCTGCCCACCGACGGCCTCCCCCAGATGCTTTTCTACCTGTCTGGCACAGTATTGTGGCATTACTTTTCGAACTGCCTGACCGGAACCTCGCAGACATTTATTCAAAACGCGCACATCTTTGGCAAGGTCTACTTCCCCCGCCTGGTAATGCCCATCTCCATTGTAATCTCCAACCTGATCACTCTGGCCATCCAGTTCACCCTGTTTATCAGTTTTTGGGTATTCTTCTTTGCCAGAGGCGCGGAAATTCACATCACCAGTTGGGCGCTGGCTTTCCCCTTGCTGGTCTTCTTGATGGCAGGCCTGGGCCTCGGCCTTGGAATCATCATTTCCTCTCTCACCACCAAATACCGCGACCTGAACTACCTGGTGGGCTTTGGCGTTTCGCTGTGGATGTATATCACCCCCATCATCTACCCGGTCTCGTCCATCCCGCAGAAGTGGCAGTGGGTGGCCAACATTAATCCGATTACACCGATAATCGAAACCTTTAGAATGGGTTTTTTGGGCCAGGGAGATGCTTCGTGGCAACGCCTGGCTTACAGCTTTGGCTGCACGCTGTTGCTGCTTTTTATTGGCGCGGTGATATTCAATCGGGTGGAAAAGACCTTTATTGACACTGTTTAATCACTTCCACAGACCCACACTTGGATGAGCGGGTTTGAGTGCAGGCTTACCTGAAATGCCCATATTCGAGACGAGAACAATTAAAAAAAACCTCTTTTGGACTGGCGGCTGGGACTCCACCTTTCGGCTGCTGCAGCTGCTATTGGAAAACCACTGCCCTGTACAGACCTATTATCTGATTGATCACAATCAGCCTTCCTCCACAAGGGAAATTAAAAGTATGCAAAAATCAGGGCGCGGCTTTTTTTATAGGTTTCCAAAAACGCAGACCCTGCTCCTGCCGACGCGCTTTACAGAGATTTCAGTAATCAAGCCTAACTCTCGGATAACAAACGCGTACCTGGAAATCCTCAAATCGAAGCATCTTGGTGAACAATATGAATGGCTGGCCCGCTTCTGTGCTGAACACCATATCTTTGATAGGGAGCTCAGCATCGTGGATGACGGTGCGTTCCACCACTTCATTACAGACCTTAGTGGTAACAATGGCGGAAATGGAGCTTGTGAAGGCAAACCTAATAAAAAAGATTTGCTCGAAATTTTCCGGTTTTACACCTTTCCGTTAATGAATCTGTCCAAACTACAAATGAAAAAGATCGCTGAAGACAGAGCTTGGATGGGAATTCTGAAGCTGACCTGGTTCTGCCACAACCCCATTCTGGGTAAAATCCCATGTGGGAAATGCCGACCCTGTGAAATCGCGTTGGAAGAGGGCATGGGCTGGAGAATTCCAGCTGCTGTTCGTTGGACGACAAATATTACTCGGA
>JAAYUC010000033.1 GCA_012517865.1 Chloroflexota bacterium
CAACCCATCCTCAAGCGCGATGGGATAGGCGCCTGCCTCGCTGAGGTCGGCGGCGCTTTCCAGGGCGACAGCCGCCTGGGCTTCGTAAGTAATCTCATGGCAGATACCCAAAACAGACGCGGCGGCATCGAACAACCTGCCAATACTGCTGGTGAGCGGCGCGTTGAAGCCGGTTTTTACCTGCGCCCGCACCACCTCGCGTTCCTCGTCTCCAAGCGCGCTGTTTGGCGGAAGATGATATTCCTCCGCGGGGATTCCAGCAGCGTCCAGCCAACTCAGGGCTGTGCGCGCCGGTTTTTGCACTGCCAGGTCTCCGCCCGGCAAAGGCACCGGCAGCAGGTGAAAGCGCCGCTCGAAATTTTGATAGCCCCCAATCAGGATTTCTCCGCCCCAGATGCTGCCGTCCGTGCCGTAGCCGGTGCCGTCATAAATCAGGCCAATGGCGGGCTCGTCGGTTTCCCAGGCGTTTTCCGCCAGGCAGGCAACCAGATGCGCGTGGTGGTGCTGCACGGCTGTCAGCGGCAGGTCTTCCTGCCTGCTGCGCGCCTGCGCGTAACGCGTGGCAAGGTAGTCCGGGTGCAGGTCGCAGGCGAGCGCTTGCGGATGAACGCGGAATAGTTTTTCGTAGTGCCCGACGGCCTGTTCATACGAATCCAAGGTTTCCTGGTTTTCCAGGTCGCCGATGAAATGGCTGACAAAGGCGTACTGTTCTCGTGCCAGGCAGAAGGTGTTCTTGAGCTGCGTGCCGGCGCCAAGAATGGGCAGCCCTGCCCTGGGTATGCGCAGCTGACCGGGCGAGTAGCCGCGCGCCCGCCGAAGCAGATAAGGTTTCCGTCGCAGCTCTGCCACCACCGAATCGTCCACGCGCATGTAAATGGGGCGGTTATGCATCAAAAAAGCATCCGCCAGCCCGCGCAGCCGCTTTCTGGCTTCGTCGTCCTGAAATGCCAGCGGTTCCTCGCTGATATTTCCGCTGGTCATCACCAGCACCTCCGGGAAGTCGGCTTCAGGCTTCATCAACAGTAAATGCAGCGGAGTATACGGCAGCATAAATCCCAGGCGGGTTTGGTCCGGGGCGGCGAGTCTGGCAATTTCCCGGCCAGCCGCTGTGGGTTCGGCTAAGACAATGGGGGCCTGGGGGGATGTGAGCAGTTCTCTTTCCTGATTGGTGAGCTGAACGTACTTTTCAATTGTTTGAAGCGAGAACGCCATCAGAGCGAAAGGTTTGCCCGTCCGGTGTTTTCTTTCGCGCAAGGTTTTCAGCGCTGTAGCATTGCGGGCGTCGCAAGCTAAATGGAAGCCGCCCAGGCCCTTCAACGCCAGGATTTTCCCTCCGCGAATTGCCGCGCGGGCAGCCGCCAGGGCTTCTTCGCCGCAGAAAAGGCGCTCTCCGCTGACTTCGTACCAGATTTCCGGTCCGCATACCGGGCAGGCAACCGGCTGGGCGTGAAAGCGCCGGTCGGCGGGGTTGTGGTATTCCTGCAAGCAGTCCGGGCACAATGAAAAGCCTGCCATGCTGGTATTCGCGCGGTCGTAGGGAATATCCCGCACGATACTGAAGCGTGGTCCGCAGTGGGTGCAATTGATAAACGGATAGCGGTAACGCCGATTGTTTGGATCGAAAAGCTCATTTTTGCAGGCTTCACAAATTGCCAGGTCCGGAGAGATGGGCAAAAAGTCCTCGGGGCGGTTTTCGCTCTGGCGAATTTCAAATTCAGAATAGGCGCGCAAAGGGGAGTCGGTCACTATAAAGCTGTCTACCTTTGCCAGAGCCGGCGGATTTTCTCTCAGACTACGCGTGAAGGCCGCGCAATGTTCCTCGGTGCCGTGGATTTCAATTTCCACGCCCCGGGCTGTATTGATTACCCAGCCGGTAAGATGGTGTTCGCGCGCGAGCAAATAAACGGTGGGTCTGAATCCCACACCCTGCACAATCCCAGTAATGAGAAAGCGCTGATTTTTGAGGTTCACAGGTCCTTTAGTTGGTCTTTGGCCGGGATTTTTGACATCAGCCAGCTCATCCAGCCTTCAAAACCTTCGCCGCTTTTGCAAGAAACGGTAAAGATTTTAATATCCGGATTGAGTATTTGGATTCCGCGCGTGAAGTAATCCATGCGGAAGTCGATGTACGGCAGCAGGTCAATTTTGTTGATAATCAGAACATCCAGACCGCGATAGATATTGGGGTACTTGTACGGTTTGTCATCGCCTTCCGGAATGGAGGCGATGACAATATTGGCATGCGTTCCCAGGTCAAAGCTGGCAGGACAAATCAGGTTTCCGACGTTTTCGATGACGGCCAGATTGAGCAGCTTGAGGTCAAGCTTTTGGAGCCCAAGTTCCACCATCACCGCGTCCAGGTGGCAGCTGCCGCTGGTGTTGATTTGCACGGCCGGCGTGCCAAGCGCGCTGATTTTGTCCGCGTCGATGGTGACCGGGGCGGTATCGCCCTCAATTACCCCGGCGCGTACCCCGTGAGGCAGTCGGCGGAGGGTTTCCATGATTACGCTGGTTTTCCCCGCTCCAGGCGCGGACATCATATTCACGCCAAAGACTTTGTTTTCATCCAAAAGGGCGCGGTTTGCTGCCGCGATGCGCTCGTTGGCGTCCAGAATCTTGCGAACAATTTCAACCCGTTGTGTCATCTTTTTCCTTCATAATTTCGATATGGTCGATTTGCAGCTCTTCGCCGCTGATAATTTCAAGCGCGATGCTTCCGCAGGCAGGGCAAGGTAAAAGCTCCTCGCTGAGTTGGTACGATTCACCGCAATCCTTGCAGTGCAGCCGGGCTGGAACGCGCTCAAAATGCAGAATTGCTCCTTCGCTGGGCGTGCCCTTACTGATATGGTCCCAATAGAACTGGACGGAATCAGCCACGATTGACGAAAGCTGCCCGATGGTCAGGAAAATCTCAGTCACGCGGCTGGCCCCGTTTTCTGAGGCGGCCTGATTGGCAAGTTCGAGGATGCTTTCCGTCACAGCGAGCTCATGCATAGGCGGCGTTATTCCTGGCGGAAACCAGCAAGCCTGAAACCTAACCCTCTGTCCGCAGGCGTTCGGGATGGCTGTAGATATCAAACTGGGAACCGCGCAAATACCCAATCAGGGTTATCCCGGCCTCCCAGGCGCGCTCCACTGCCAGAGCGGTCGGAGAAGTGCGTGAAACAATCAGCGGTATGCCGAGCGCGAAGGTTTTGAAAACCATTTCCGAGCTTATTCTGCCGCTCAGGAGCAACAGGCGCGGCACAAAAGGCCGGCCTTTCAACAGGAATAAGCCGGTAAGCTTATCCACACAGTTGTGTCTGCCCACATCTTCCACCATGATAGGGACGCTGATGCCGTCGCTCAGGCCCGCGCTGTGAAACCCGCCCACATGCTCGTGCAATTCCTGCTGGTCAAGAAACATGCGGTATAAATCCAAAACCTGAGCCGGGGAAACGTGAAAATCATTCGGCAGATTGGGCGGATTTAGCTGTTTATCCAATCCGTAACCGGTGGACGTGCGGTGAAAATGGGTCGGTTTATCGGCCTGATGCGAAAGGTTGACCACAATGCGAGAGGCGTTATCCTCCAAAGTAATTGCTTGAACTTCTGCCGGGTCATCAATTACATTTTCCCCATATAAAAACCCGAGCGCAAGCGCTTCAAGGTCGGTGGGGGAGCAAATGAAAGTGAGCCAGTGCTGGCCGTTCACGATTAAGGCGGCTGAATGTTCATTTACCACGGGTTTACTGGTCTCGACCAATGTGTCAGTTTTGCCGGAATAGCTCAAAATTTTTTTGTTTATGGCGGCCTGATTCATTCCGATTTCCATGTGAGGTTTGCCTGAGATGTAAAGACTCTTTCCAACAGAATTTGCCTGTGAGACAGGCTGGTTGGTAGAAGCCCATTATAATTGACTTTCAGATGCTATGGATGCGGAAAGACAGGCTTTGGAACCCTTAAGTTTAGTCATTCAAGCCGGCGGAAATTCCAGCAGGATGGGTACACCAAAATCCCTTCTGCCGTTTTTGGGAATGCCGTTATTAGAGAGACTTTACCGCAATCTCTCTCCCATCGCAGCTGAGGTACTGGTCGTCTGCAACGCTGAAGCGCAGCTGCCCGACCTGCCGGTCAGAGTGGTTCCAGACACGATCTCCGGGCTGGGCGCGCTCGGCGGTCTTTTCACCGCGATGACGGAAGCCCAATACGAACTGGTCGCGGTGGTTGCTTGCGATTTACCTTTCGCGAATGCCGGAATTCTTGCTGCCGCCGCGGACTTGCTGCGGCAAACTGGTCTGGACGCGGCAGTGCCCAAAAGCGCATCAGAGTATTTTGAGCCTCTCCATGCAGTATACAGGCGCGATGTTTGCCGTGCCGCCATCCAGAAGGCAATCCAGGAACAAAAAAGGCGGCTGATTTCCTGGTTTCCTGATGTGCAGGTATTGGAACTGGATATGGAATTCTGCCGCGAGTATGACCCGCGCGGGCTGGCGTTTTTTAATATCAACACTCCGGAGGATTTCACGCGGGCGGAGGCGCTGGCAAAAGAAAATTAAACAAAAAACCCGGCTGTTCGCCGGGCTTTTTTTGTTATTCGTTTACGCGACTGCTTCCACTTTGACGGCAGTTACCTTGAACTCCGGAATCTTCGCGATGGGGTCGAGGGCAGCCTTTGTAAGGTAGTTGATGTTGTTCTCCGGGAAGTGGAAGTTCCCATAAATCAAGCCTTCCGGCACCCTGTCCGTCACCCAGGCCCCCGCTGTGATGGAACCGCGCCTTGAGGTAACTCTGACTTTGTTTACCTCTTTATTTAGGCCAAGTTTGTGGGCATCGGCAGGGGAGACCTCAATCAGCGCTTCTCCGTAGACTTCCATCAGTTCCTTCACCCGGCGGGTCTGTTCACCGCTGTGCCAGTGATAAATCACGCGGCCTGTGGTGAGCATCATCGGGTATTCCTCATCGGGCAATTCGGCGGGATCGAGGTGGATAGCGGGGATGAAGTTACCTTTTCCGCGGGTGAATTTGCCAATATGCAGGATTGGTGTGCCGGGATGGTCCGGGGTCGGGCAGGGCCAGCACAGGCTTTCTCCGGCATCAAGGCGCTGATGAGAAATACCGCCGTAACTTGGGGTGAGCGCGGCGATTTCAGTCATGATTTCCGCGGGGCTGGAATAGTTCCATCCGGACCAAGGGGTCGGGTAGATGCGCCGTCCGCCCAGGTTAATAATCCTGCGCGCGAGGTCCGAGATGATTTCCCAGTCCTGGCGGGCCTCCCCGCGCGGGGTGACGGCCTGATGGAGCATCTGAACGCGGCGCTCGGTGCTGGTATAGGTGCCGGTCTTTTCAACAAAGGAAACACCGGGCAGGAGCACGTCGGCGTATGCCGAGGATTCGGTGGGGAAAATATCCTGGAGCGCGAAGAATTCCAGCTCTTCGAGGCAGTGGCGGATGTGATTGGTATCCGGATCGGTCATAGCCGGGTTTTCGCCAAGAATGTAAAGGGCTTTGGTGGTGCCTTCCAGCACGCCGGGGATAATTTCTGTCACCGTCTTGCCAACTTTGTTGGACAGGCTGGTTCCCCAGGCTTCCTCAAATTTGCGCTGGGAGGCTTCCGCGGTAACCGCCTGATAGCCGGGATAGACATTGACGAGACAGCCCATATCGCAGGCGCCCTGCACATTATTCTGCCCGCGCAGAGGATTGACGCCGCCGCCTGGGATGCCGAAGTTGCCCAGCATCATCTGTAAATCAGCCAGCGCGAAGACGTTGTGAACACCAACGGTATGCTGTGTGATGCCCATCGCCCAGAAAACTGCCATGGGGGCGTTCTTGACAATGATTTCGACCGCCTGATAGAGCTGTTCGACCGGAACGCCGGTAATCTTCGAAACCTTCTCCGGAGGATAAAGCTTGACGTTCTCAACCACGGCTTCAAAGTTTTCCGTCCGTTCTTCCACGAAAGCCGTGTTGACATAACCCTTTTCGAGGATAATGTTCATCAGGCCGTTAATCAACGGAATATCTGTGCCGGGTTTTTGCTGCAGATGCAGCACCGCGAATTCACACAGGTCAATTTGGCGGGGGTCAGCCACAATCAATTTCACGCCCCGGCGCAGGACAGCCTGACGGATTTTTGAGCCAAAGACAGGATGCTGCTCGGTGGTATTGGAACCGATGACCATAATGGAATTGGCGTTCTCGGCGATATCCTTCATCGAGTTGGTCATCGCGCCTGAACCCAAAGCCGTGGCAAGTCCGGCCACAGTGCTGGCATGGCAAAGACGCGCGCAGTGGTCGATGTTATTGGTTCCGATGACCTGCCGGGCAAACTTGTTCATCAGGTAGTTTTCTTCGTTGGTGCATTTTGCCGAGGAAAGAACGCCAACGCTGTCTGGTCCATAAGTATCGCGCGTTTTGGCTAACTTTTCAGCGACCAGATTTAAAGCGGTATCCCAATCTGTTTCGACCCACGGGCCGCGGTCTTTTTTGGAAGGCCGCGCTTCTCCCTTGAGGAGGTATTCACGCACCAGCGGTTTGGTCAGGCGGTCCTGATGATGCACATAAGAGTAGCCAAAGCGACCTTTGACGCACAGATGCATCCCGTTGGCGGGGGCATCCGGGTTGGAGGTCACGCGGACAACCTGATTGTCCGCGACGTTGAGGTCAAATTGACACCCAACACCGCAGTAATTGCACGTGGTGGTAACCTTCTTTTCCGCGGCAGGCGCGTACACGGAGGGCTTAAGCGCGAGCGCTCCGGTAGGACAATAAGCCACGCAGGCGCCGCAGGATTCACAGCGGGCTTCCAGCATGGTCTGGTCCATGCCTGCCGCCAGATGGGATTCAAAACCTCGTTCAGATATGCCCCACACAAAGCGGCCCTGAACTTCCGCGCAGGCTCTCACGCAGCGGGTGCACAGGATGCATTTGTTCAGGTCAACAAAAACAAACGGGTTGGGGTCTTGATCGATGGGATACCGCGGCGTGGGCGACATAAGCTTTTTGGGGTCAAGGTCGTAGAACCGCGCCCACCTGTAAAGTTCATTATCCGCCTCGTTGTTCGCGTAACCGGCGTCGTGATAGACACTGAGTAACAGCTTGAGCACAGAGCGGCGGGATTTTGCCAGCTCCTCATTTTCGGTCACGACTTCCATTCCCTCCGCCACAGGTGTGGTGCAGGAGGTGGTCAATCCGCGCGCTCCTTTGACCTGGACCAGGCACATGCGGCACGCGCCGGTAGGTGAAAGGTCTTTGTGGTTGCACAATGTAGGAATGGTAATTCCCGCATTTTGCGCTGCCTTGAGAACAGTCCATTCCGGCTGTGCCTGGACGTCCCGGCCGTTTATTTTCAAGTTAACCATAGCGTTTTCCTTCTACGAGATGTTCTATGCCAATAAAATTAATGTCAGTGTGTTACTTTTGTTTTCTCAGGTAGATGAACCAATAAGCAGCACCAATAAAGATTGCGCCTCCGATAATGTTGCCGAGCGTAACAGGAAGGAGATTCTTCACGAAGAAGTTCGCCCAGGTAAGATTCGCGAACTCCCCGGCCTGTGACGCGAACGCGGGGTCAAACGCTTTGATGAACAGCCCGAAAGGAATGAAGTACATGTTCGCGATGCTGTGTTCAAAACCCGCGGCGACGAATGAACTGATTGGGAGGATGATGGCGGCGATTTTGCCCGCGGTGGTGCGGGCGGAGAAGGTCATCCAGACAGCCAGATCGACCAGGATGTTGCACATTATTCCCAATCCCAGCGCTGAGGTGAACGTCAGACCGCTCTTGGCGTTCGCGACTGTGAGCGCGGTCTTCCCAATAGCTCCGCCGGCAAAAGTGTATTGTTTGGCCATGAACATGATGAGGGCGAGAATGAGCGCGCCAATCAGGTTGCCAATGTAGACGATACCCCAGTTGCGCAGCATCTTCCCGAGGGTGATTTTTTTGCTGAGAACAGCCAGTATCATCAGAGCGTTGCCGGTGAAGAGCTCCGCGCCCGCGACGATGACCAGAACCAGGCCAACGGTGAAAATCAGGCCTTTGAGCAGCGAATTCAGTCCGTATGGAAAATCCGCTCCATTGGTGCCGACGGTTGTTGCCAGTATGGCGCCGATGCCAATGAAGGCGCCGCCAAAGAGAGCCAGGACAAACATGCTCCCAAAATCAAGATTGGCCTTCTTGATGCCAACATTCACTGCCTTCGCGGCTATTTCTGGGGGGGTGAGATCGTCAACTGAAATTGTGTTGTCTGCCATATATACCTCGCAAGTCTAATAATGTTGATTAATCGTGCATTGGACAGATGCCGCAAGGGCAAATGCCAAGTTTGATGTGAGCTTCCACTTCAGCGCGGAAGTAATTAAACATATCTTTCAGCGGCGTGCCGGCAGTCTGACCGAGGCCGCAGTTGGATAAGGCAATCAGGTCGTGGCTGAGGGTTTCCAGCTCTGCCAGGTCTTCCATCTTGCCTTGCCCTTTGCTGATGCCAACCAGCAGGTCGTAAGCGCGTTTTGTGCCAATTCGGCACGGCGTACACTTTCCGCAGGATTCAACCCTGAAGAAGTTCGTCAGCACCACCGCCAGGTCGACAATGCACACGCTGTCATTGCAAATCAAGAGCGCTCCGGAACCAAGCGAGACGCCCGCTTTTCGGTAGGATTCAAAATCCATCGGTGTATCCTGAAGGCTTGACGGGATGATAGAGCCGCCGGAACCGCCGGTCTGGGCCATCTTAAAATTGCCATCTTTCATGCCCTTGGCATAAATGGTGATAATTTCCCGCAGAGTAATCCCCATGGGTACTTCTATCAGGCCTTTTTCATTCACATTGCCCAGGATGGTGCAGACCTTTGTGCCGGGGCTGGAGGTTGTACCCATCTTCCGGAACCACTCCGCGCCGTTGCGGATAATGGGGGGGATGTTCGCCAGCGTTTCCACGTTATTAATTAAGGTCGGCTTTCCCCAAAGGCCTTCGGTCGTTGGGTAGGGCGGCCTGGACCTGGGTTCGCCGCGTTTGCCTTCGAGAGACTCAATCAACGCGGTTTCCTCACCGCAGATATAGGCTCCCGCGCCCGCGTGAACATGCATATGGAAGTTAAAGCCCGAGCCGAAAATGTTTTCACCCAAAAATCCGTAGGCCTCTGCCTGCTTGATGGCCGCGTCCAGGCGCTGCAAGGCGAGTTGGTACTCACCGCGGATATAGATATAGCCTTCATCAGCGCCAACAGCATAACCGGCAATGAGCATGGCTTCGATGATGCGGTGCGGGTCACCTTCCAGGATTACGCGGTCCTTGAAGGTGCCGGGCTCGCTTTCATCCGCGTTGCAGATGACATACTTTTTTGTTCCAGCAGCTTTGCGAACAAAACTCCATTTCAGGCCGGTCGGAAAACCTGCGCCGCCGCGTCCCTGCAGCCCTGAGTCTGTGATGGTTTTAATGACATCCTCAGGCTTCATGTCAAAGACGAGGCCAAGCGCCTGATAACCGTCCTGGACAATATAATCATCAATGGAATCCGGATCGATAATGCCAACATTTTTCAGCACCACGCGGTTTTCAGCGGGCAAGGTGCCTTTGCGGGCTTGCAGCCAGGCAACATGGCCGGACAGGTTGTAGCGCGGGGCAATCTTTTCCTCAACAATACGGCCTTTATAGAGATGTTCCTCGACAATATGAGGAATATCCGAAACCTCAAGCGGGCCGTAGATAACCGCTTCGGGATATATCATGACCAAAGGAACAGCGGCGCTTTTTCCGATATCGCTGGCGTAGGTTAATTGGATTTCGTCAGTGAGTTCATATTGGTTAAGTAACCGTTCAAAGGCCGCGAAGATATCGGCGGAACCGCGTTTCTGACTTTCCGGGTCACTTGAAACAAGAACCATGGATCTAACGGTTTTCATCGCAGCTCCTTATGCGTACTTAGCCAGAATGCCCGGAACCTGGTCCGGCGTCACATTCCCATGAATATCAGTGTCGATCAAGATTACCGGACCAACTCCGCAAATACCCAGGCAGCTTGTGGTGATGAATGTCCATTTGTTGTCCGCGGAAGTCTGGCCCGGCTCAAGCTGTAGAGCGCTTTTGAGGGCGGCGTATACTTCTCTTCCACCAACGATATGGCATGGGGCGCTTTCACAAAACTGGACAACGTGCCGGCCGCGCGGCTGCGTGGAAAGCATCCGATAAAACGTGGCAACGGACGCGATTTCCCTGGTTGGAATTTTAAGTAAGGCCGAAATCTGCTGAATGGCGTCCTGGGAGATATAACCAAGATTGTTGGTGACCTTCTGGAGAATTGGGATCAGGTCCGACCTGGTAGTCCCTGTGGACGCTACGATTTCGTTGACAAGCCTGATGGTCTCATCTTTGGCGTACTTGTTTTCTGCCATCCTTTGCTCCTGTTCGGAAGTGCTGATCAAATTACATTTATGGCCTCAAACTGACAAACCTGATGACAAATACCGCATTTAATACAAACATCTTGATTGATAACATGGGTGAGCTTGCGCTCGCCGCTGATGGCGCCGACCGGGCAGTTCCTTGCGCAGACAGTACAACCTGTACAGGGACCATCCTGGATTTCGTATCTGATTAAGCTGCGGCAGACCTTGGCTGGGCAGCGTTTTTCGTAGATGTGCGCTTTGTATTCGTCCATGAAATGGACAAGCGTGGAAACAACGGGATTTGGCGCGCCTTGCCCAAGGCCGCAAAGGCTGTTGCGCCGAATCTGTTCGCTCAACTCCTGCAATTCTTCAATATCACCGTCTTCGCCGCGGCCGTCACAGATCTTCTCCAATATCTCAAGCAGTCTGTGTGTGCCAACCCGGCAGGGAACGCATTTTCCGCAGGATTCGTCCTGGATGAATTCGAGGAAGAAACGGGCAATGTCGACCATGCACGTGCCTTCATCCATCACAATCATACCCCCGGAGCCCATGATAGAACCAGCCTGACCGAGGGTCTCGTAATCCACAGGCAGATCCAGCAAATGCTCCGGCAGACATCCGCCCATGGGGCCGCCGGTCTGTACGGCTTTAAATTTCTTGTCGTTTTTTATTCCGCCGCCAACGTCGAAGATGATTTCCCGCAGCGTGATGCCAAACGGCACTTCAATCAAACCGGTATTCTTTACATCACCAGCCAGGGCAAAGGTTTTGGTGCCTTTACTCTTTTCAGTACCCATGCTGGCAAACCATTCCGCGCCCTTAAGGATAATCTGGGGGACGTTGGCATATGTTTCAACATTATTGATGTTGGTGGGTCTTCCCCACAAACCTTTTTGCGCCGGGAAAGGCGGCCGCGTGCGCGGTTCACCTCTGCTGCCTTCGATGGACGCCATCAATGCGGTTTCCTCGCCGCAGACAAATGCGCCGGCGCCCATACGCATCTCCAGGTCAAAGCTGAAGTCCGTGCCCAGGATGTGTTTTCCGAGCAGGCCGAGGCTGCGGGCTTGTTTCATCGCGAGGTTCATTGTGCTGACCGCGATGGGATATTCGGCGCGGCAGTAGATGTAGCCTTGTTTCGCTCCAATCGCGTATGCGGCAATAATCATGCCCTCAATGACCGAGTGCGGGTCGCCTTCCAAAACACGGCGGTTCATGAACGCGCCCGGGTCGCCTTCATCCGCGTTGCAGATGATGTACTTCACGTCCCCTTCGGCCTGGCGGGCAAAACGCCACTTGAGGCCGGTGGGGAAGCCGGCGCCGCCGCGGCCGCGAAGCTTGGCATCCAGCACTTCCTGGATGACCTCTTCGGGGGTCATTTCCGTGAGAACCTTGCCGAGCGCCATATAGCCGTCGTTGGCGATATAGTCTTCGATATTGCGGGGGTCAATCACGCCGACGTTGCGCAGCACGACGCGGATTTCCTTGGACTTTGGCGCGCTGAGCTCTTCGTCAATAGCGTCTTGCATTTTCGCGGCATACTGCTTGAGGATGCGTCCTTTGATAAAGTGCTCTTCGACCAGGCGCGGAATTTCGTAGTAGGTCAGGTTGGTGTAATGCGTGCCTTCGGGGTAGACAACCATATCCGGACCGTACTTCTGAGGATCACCCAAACGGGGGGTTTCCAAAATGCGCACTTCGTCGATCAGTCCTTGTTTGATCAACTCATCATTCAAAGTGTCAATTAGTTCGTAAGCGCCTTTTTCCACGCAAATCGGGTCGACAGAAACAAGCACAGTAGATCTATAGAACGCCATAATATTCCTTCCGAGTAGTAATTTTCAAGGTGTCGATAAACTTCAAAGAAGTTAGCCTTTGATCTGATAATCTGGAACGACTTTGCCTCTTACGACATGTTCTTCCATGATGATTTTCGCGATCTCAGGATTAACATGGCCGTAGGTCACTTTTTCCTGTCCTGGCAAGACCACCTGGACGACCGGCTCAAAAGAGTCAATCCCGATGTTGCCGGTCTGGCGGATGATGATATTTTCAAGGTGGTTGCTGTCAACAAATTCGAGGATGGCTTTGAGGGTTTCGCGTGCTCCCGCGGCAATCCCTACGGTTCCCATTCCGACAATTATTTCAGTCTTGCCGGTGGTTGTTTTCAGTTCCTGTTTGCGCAAGGCTTCTTCGCGCATTTTTTTCAGATCTTCAAGCGATTTAATGGTTGGCATATTACTCTCCTTAATTCAACGCTAAAGCTTCAATTCCTTCAGTAAAAATTTCCCGTATGTATCGGATGACTTCCGGTTCAGCAAGGCAATCTTTGCCGAGTTCATTCTTGATTTGGGCATCGTCGAAGAAGAACTCTTTGCTGTCATGCTTAACCTGAAAAACCCAATGGACATCAGGCGTCCCAACAATCAGAGCTAAAAATGTGCTCGGCAGGTCTCCTAACGGCATGCGGTCGATGTGACCGAGCTGAAAATGAACCTGCACCTTGGTACCCTTGCCCAGCTCCGAAGTAATGTTGAAGTAACCATTGCACGCTTCTGCGGCTGCTTTCAGCAAGGGTATTCCTAAACCTACGTTCCTTTCAGTCCGGCTGGTGGTCCATGGGTCTGTCACCGTTTGGACCATTTCCGGAGTCATTCCCTTCCCATCATCGGAAATCGTAATATCCAGTGCGTCATCCTTGCGGTTTCCGATGATACTGATAGAAATATTCCTGGCACCTGCCGATATGCTGTTGGCAGCGATATCAAGGATATGCAGGGCGATTTCTCTCAATTAGCAGCCTCTTGATTTTGAATGTCCTGAATAATCTTGGGGAAGCGATTTGGCTGCATTCTTCCGCGGATATTATCATCCACGACCACGACAGGGGCCTGGCTACAGGCGCCAACGCAGCGGCATACTTCCAGCGTGACCAGTCCGTCGGGGGTTGTCTGGCCGGGCTCAATACCAAGCAGCTGCTTGGCTTTTTCAATAATCTGGTCAATACCACCTACATAACAGGCGGTTCCCAGGCAGAATTTTATGGTGTGTTTTCCACGCGGCGTGGTGGTGAAGAAAGAATAAAAGGAAACGACGCCGTGAACTTTGGATATTGGCACTCCCAATCTTCCCGCAATGTATGCCTGGACCGGTTTGGAAATGAAGCCGATTTTTTCCTGAACCTGGTTCAGGATTACCATCGTTGCGCCATTCAGGTGAAGATTTTCGTCAATAATGGCGTCGATGATCGCTTTTTGTTCTGGATTTTCCAGGGGATTGAAGGTCACATTGTTATCGGAAGAGGTCATGAGTGCTCCTGAGCGCGAAATAATTATCCTTTGTGAAAAAAGATGCAAATAGTTTAACTCCAACAACCCGATTGGTCAATGATTTTTGGCAGCTTTTTTAAGAAATGCCTGAGGGGAAAAACTCAACCGCTGTTCAGAATCCCTTCAGTAATCGCTTTGAGAGATGTGTCGGCGGCGCTGAATGTGTTCGCGCCTAAGAAGCCGTCCAGGTAATGCACATCGCCGCTTTGGAGAATGTGGTAGCGGGCTAATTCGGGATAGCGTTTCCGGATAGCCTCCCTGGTCGTGCGCCGGTTTATCTCCACAATTTGGACATCCAGGTCCGGAGGAACGGTGCCCAGGCGCGAAAGCAGACCGTTGGCTTCGCGATTGATATGCGCCGGAAAAAATAGACCTCCCAGGTCTTTGACAATCTGGCAGGCTCTCTGGATGGAGATTTGAACCGGAAAAAGAAGCTGCTGTTTAATTAATCGAAATTTGTAACCTTTTTCATCGACGACCCACTGCTGACCGAAATATTCTTCTTTATTTGGAAAAAATGGAAGATTCGCATCCACGATTTTTTGTAAGGCGTGCAGCTGGGCAAGGGTGTCGAACAGACAGATGGAATGAATTTCTTCCTGGGTTTCCAATTCCATTCCAGGAAGCACCATCAAGCCTTCTCTCAGCCCGACATTTCTAACTGGGGAGGCGTTGTAGCTGGCGTTGTGGTCTGTGACAGCGATAAGGTTTATTTCGTTGAAGAGCGCGCCTTCCACGATTGTTTCAGGCAGCATATCCGTTCCGGCGCATGGGGAGAGAACAGTATGTACATGCAGCTCAGCGCGAAAGTCAATCACAAAGGAATCCTCATGTTTCCTCTGCCCGGACGCCCATCTCCCACAATCTGCCGACAATTTCAAAGGTTGGCTTGGGTGTGGAAAATATCGCTATCTCCTTTTCATTCGCCCTGGCTAGGGTGTGTTCATCCGGTTGGGCGTTCTCAGTGATAATGATGGCCGGGATATCCAGCAGAGAGGCTACGGCAATGATGTTGTTGTGCGCCATCAGGGTTACCCAAATGCTGCCGCTCAACGCGCCTGTCATGACGCAGCTGAGCATATCGGAGGTGTACCCCGTCCGAATTTCAATGGAATCCGGGCTGATGGGAACAGCAAGAGGCTTTAGTTGTAATTGGTCCTGAATTTCTTTTAGATTCATAAGCCAGCTTCGATCATGCCAATGGTTTGGACTTGTCCAGGTGCATGACCATGTAAAGATTGGTGCCTCGGTCCAGGGAGGAGGAGAGGTTCATTTCGTCCACGCAGCTTTTAATGTTCACTAACCCCATCCCGGCTCCAAAACCCATGGCGCGGATTTCCGGTGGGGCGGTGGAGTATCCCGGCTTCATTGCCAACGAAATATCCGGGATGCCCGGACCATCATCGTAGGCTTCCATCGTAATGCGGTCGGGTTCAATTTCCACGCGCAGCACCCCGCCGTGATTGGTGTGAATTATCAGGTTCATCTCGGCTTCGTAAACCGCGATGCCGCATCGGCGGGCTACCTGAGGGCTGGCCCCGAGCCTGAGCAGGGCTTTCTTGATGTTATTGGAAGCCGCCCCTCCGCGTGAGAAGTCGTTTTTCTTGACGTTGTATCGCAAAGTCAGCGTGCTGCGGTCCGAGACAATGTCCTCAAAGAGATGGGAGGCGCGGTAGCGAATTAGTTCCTCAGCTTCAAAGTCTTTCTGCAGCGCTTTGAGCAAGCCGTTGGTAATATCGCCTTTGGTGAGGATACCAACCAGTTTATTACTGCTGTCCAGAACCGGCAGCCTGCCCAAATTCCATTTGACGAACAATTTCAGGGCTTCAATTACCTGGTCTTCTTGTTTAACTGTGATGACATTACTGGTCATGTAATCCGCTACGGTCAGGTCGATACGGCCGTCGCGCAGGGAACGAATTAAATCTTCAATGGAAAGAATCCCACAAAGATTTCCATCAATCGCGACCGGAGCTCCGGAAATGCGGAACTTCTTGAATTCGTCCAGTGCTTCGCGCATGGTCTGCTCGGGCCGCAGGGCAAAGACTTTTTTGGTCATCACCTCGCCAACGGTGAGCTCATACGCGAGCTCTTCCACGCGGGTAATCTTTGCGGCTTCGTCGTCAGTGATGAGGGGTTTATCGGAGACCATGTTTTACATCAGTCGCGGTCAAAGGCGTGCAGCATGCGTTTTTCGAAGCTGGGCAGTCCGTTCTGCATCAATCTTCCGCTTATTTCGTAAACACCGAGGTCGGAGGTGATTATTGGAAATCTTTCTTCAATGGCCAGCGTGATGGTTTCCTGCGGAGGTTGTTTACCTCGCGCGAAGATTACCAGGCGAACGTCGGCGATGAGAGCGGTGCGGATGACCTGTGGGTTGCTTAGGCCGGTAATCAGGACAGATTCAGGCTGAATGCTGGCAAGAACATCACTCATCAGGTCTCCCGCGTATCCTCCGAGGATTTCCATATCCAGATTCACATGGGGTGTCAGCAGTTTACCTTGGGAGATTTCCAATATTTGGCGAATTTTCATTGTTATCCTTGAGAATGGCCCTTTAATTAACTAATTTTACCCGATTTTCCGCGTGATATACTTTATTAATATTTCTTGAAGGACTGAAAAATGGAACGAATTGTGAAAAGCGTCAAGGGCACGCGGGATTTTTACCCTGAGGAGATGGCTGTCCGCAGGTGGTTGGTATCCAAAGTGGAAGAGGTTTCCTCCGCCTTTGGCTACCAGGCGTACGACGGTCCCTGCCTTGAAACCATTGACCTTTATGCCGCAAAATCCGGCGAAGAGTTGGTAAAAGAACAGGCATTTGTGTTTCCTGACCGCAGCGGTGAGAACATCGCGCTGCGGCCTGAGCTTACTCCGACGCTGGCGCGCATGGTGGCATCACGGCAAAATGAACTGGTTTTTCCCTGCCGTTGGTGGTCATTCGGGCCATTTTGGCGTTATGAACGCCCGCAAAAAGGGCGCACCCGCGAATTCTTCCAATGGAACATAGACCTGATTGGCTCTGACCACATCTCCGCGGACGCGGAACTTATCGCCGTCGCGGCGGAATTCCTGCGCGGTGTCGGGCTGAAGCCTGACCAGGTAAAAATCCTGATTAACGACCGCCGGCTGATGGACGCAGAACTCTCCCGCATCGGCATCCAGGCGGAGCTGAAACCCGCTGTGCTGCGCCTGATTGACCGGATTGACAAGCAAACCGCGGATGTGTGGGATAGAAACGCGCTTGAACTGGGATTAAACTCTGAGCAGCTGGAAGCGCTAAAGTCTTTATTGAGCAACACGGACCTTTGGCAGCAGTCCAGAGAGCTTTCGGCGCTGTTTGCCAGCCTGGAAGCCCTGGGAGTGCGCGAATATACCGCTTTTGAACCAAAAATCATCCGCGGGCTGGATTATTACACCGGCACGGTCTTTGAAGCCCGCGACACAACCGGCAGCTTCAGGGCTATCCTGGGCGGCGGGCATTACGCCAATCTGGTAGGTGATGTTGGCGGCAGGCCGCTGCCCGGCGTGGGCTTTGCCATGGGCGACGTTGTCATTCTCCTGCTCCTGGAATCCCTGGGCCTGATTCCTGCGGTGAATGCCGCGGCGGATGCTGTGTTTGTGTCTGTATTTGACGAAAACTGTCAGACCATTTCCAGCCGCGTATCTGCGCGCCTGAGAAGAGCTGGTTTTAAGGTTTTGACTTATCCAGGCACAGAAAAACTTGCCAAACAGCTTAAATACGCAGACAGGCTGGGAGCGCGGGCGGCATTGGTGATTGGACCCGATGAAATCGCGCGCGGCGAAGTCGTTCTGAAAGACCTTGCAAGCCGGACCCAGCAGGTGGTGCCCGAGGCGGAACTGGAAAACCAGCTCGCGCGCATCCTTGCGCAGCGCCCAGCCCTGTGATAGAATGACCGCCTATATGGTGCCTGTAGCTCAACGGCAGAGCGCCTCACTGTGGATGAGGAGGTTGAGGGTTCGAAACCGTCCAGGCACCCAAACACCCCGCGAGGGGTGTTATTAAATCCCTGCGCATTAAGCACTAAAAGTGACTTCTTCCTTTTTGGAATCTTCCGGGTTTCTGATACGATAGTCCTCAGAGGGCGGAATGAAAGGACAGACTGAATTGGTGGGAAATGTTGACCATCAGGTGATTTTATGGGATAATTTCATTTCGTTAAAGGCATTGATGGAAACGAGTAGGCCGGTCTGCTCCGTCAGCGAACCCGGGACAGTGCGAGCCGGGGCGGTAAGCCGAGCCCAAAATCCTTCCGGAGCCGCGAACTGAACGCCTGCGGGTCAGTAAGTGAGACGCACGGCTGCTGCGTTATTAGCAGCGATGTTTGCCCCTGTGGGTAAACCTGCTGAGTTGCCTGGAATTTTCCGGGAACCAGGGTGGTACCGCGAGTTTTTGCTCGTCCCTGTTTTGGGACGAGCTTTTTTGTGGAGGAGTATGTTTAACCCTGTTTCACCAAAGTTAAATGTCAAGGTCCTGGAAGAAGGCATTTTGCGTTTCTGGAAGATGAATGAAGTTTTTAAAAAGTCTTCCGATGAGCGCAAAGACCGCCCGCCTTTTGTCTTTTTTGAGGGTCCGCCAACCGCGAATGGAAAACCCGGCATTCACCACGTGTTGGCGCGCGTGTTCAAGGATATGTTCCCGCGGTATAAAACCATGAACGGGTATTACGTGGACCGCCGGGGAGGGTGGGACACGCATGGGCTGCCTGTTGAAATTGAGGTAGAGAAGAAGCTCGGTTTCACCAATAAATCTCAAATCGAAACCTACGGCATCGAAAAATTCAACGCGCTGTGCCGGGAATCCGCCTTTGAAAGGATTCAGGATTGGGAAAAACTGACGGAACGCATTGCTTACTGGGTGGACCTTGAGCGCGCTTATGTCACTTACCGCAACGACTATATCGAATCTGTCTGGTGGCTGCTGAAATCCATCTGGGATAAAGACCTGCTTTATCAGGGATTCAAGGTGGTGCCTTATTGTCCGCGCTGCGGTACGCCGCTTTCGGACCACGAAGTGGCCCAGGGCTACCGCGACGCGGAAGACCCTTCTGTGTTTGTGCGTTTCCCTTTGGTGGATGAGCCCGATACTTATCTGTTGGTCTGGACGACGACCCCTTGGACGCTGCCGGGCAACGTGGCAGTGGCAGCGCATCCGGAGGTGGAGTACGCGTTGGTCTCACGCGCTGACGGCATCAGCAGTGAGCGCTTGATTTTGGCGAAAGACCTCATCGACGCGGTGTTTGGCGATACCCCGGTGAAGGTGCTTAAGACCTTTAAAGGCCGTGCTCTAAAAGGGAAACGATATGCCCCGCTGTTCACTTTCCTCCCGACAGACAAACCGGCCTATTACGTCGTGAACGCGGAGTATGTCACCACTTCGGACGGCACAGGTCTGGTGCATATCGCTCCCGCGTTCGGAGCGGATGATATGGCAGTAGCCAAAGAATATGATCTCCCCGTGTTGATGACCATCACGGATGAGGGAAAGTTCAAAAAAGAGGTCTCTCCGTGGGCGGGCGTGTTCGTCAAGGACGCGGACCCTTCTATCACGGAAGAACTGGATAAACGCGGGCTGCTTCTCAAAGCGTCCCACTACACACATACCTATCCATTCTGTTGGCGCTGCAGCACGCCCCTGTTATATTTTGCCCGCCCGACCTGGTTCATCCGCACGAGCAGAATTAAAGACCGCCTCGTCGCGCTAAACCAGGAAATCAACTGGGTGCCGGAGCACATTAAGAACGGCCGCTTTGGCAACTGGCTGGAAAACAATATCGATTGGGCGCTGGGGCGGGATCGTTATTGGGGCACGCCGCTGCCCGTGTGGGAATGCTCGCACTGTCATAAGCAGCGCTGTGTCGGTTCCGTCGCGGAGTTAAGCGAACTATCCGGCCGCGACCTCTCCAGGATGGACTTGCACCGGCCCTTTATCGACAGCGTGCAGTTTACCTGCATGGACTGCGGGCAGGGTACCATGCGGCGCGTGAAGGAATTGATTGACGTGTGGTTTGATTCCGGAGCGATGCCAGTGGCGCAGTGGCATTACCCGTTCGAAAATATCGAAGAATTTAAGCAGCAGTTTCCTGCTGATTTCATCTGTGAGGCAGTTGACCAAACCCGCGGGTGGTTTTATTCCCTGTTGGCCATCAGCGCGCTCGTTTTTGACAGCATTTGCTTTAAGAATGTTATCTGCCTGGGGCTTATCCTGGACGGGGAGGGACAGAAGATGTCCAAATCCCGCGGGAATGTGGTGGACCCCTGGGAGGTCATCAACCAGCACGGCGCGGACGCTGTCCGATGGTATCTGTATACTTCCAGCCCCTCTGGCAACGAACGCCGTTTCAGCGCGGACCTGGTGGGGGAGGTGCTGCGTACTTTCAGCCTGACGCTGTGGAACACCTATTCGTTTTTTGTCACGTACGCCAACCTGGACCAGTGGAAGCCGGATATGGATGTCATCCCGCAATTCACACAGATGGATTACTGGCTGCTTTCCTCATTGAATGCGCTGGTGCGGGATGTGACCGCGGCGTACGAAGCTTACGATGTGCTGGGAGCGACCAGACCAATTGAAACTTTTGTGGACCAGCTCTCGAACTGGTATCTGCGGCGGTCCCGCCGGCGTTTCTGGAAGAGTGAATCGGACGGAGACAAAGCCGCGGCGTACGAAGTGCTTTACACAGCGCTCACCACGCTGGCTGGATTATTGGCGCCAACCATGCCATTTATGGCAGAAGAGCTTTATCAAAACCTGGTGCGCAGAGTGAACAAGGACGCGCCAGTTTCAGTTCATCTGATTGAATGGCCTAAAGCTGACCCAGCGAAAATCAACGAAAAACTGAACCGCGATATGGCTCTTGTGATGCGCCTGGCTTCCTTGGGGCATGCAGCTCGCAACAAATCCAATATTAAGGTTCGTCAGCCGCTGGCGGGGGTATCCTTTGCCATGGGTTCCGCCGAAGACGGCGAACTGGTCGAACGGTTTAAAGACGTGCTGATGGATGAACTGAATGTCAAGTCTGTGCGCCTGCTCAGCGGCGCGGGGGAAGCTGTGGATTATCGGATAAATCCGCTGCCCAAGCAGCTTGGACAAAAGTATAAGAATCTCTTCCCAAAGATTCGTGAAGCGATCCTGGCTCTTCCGGTTCAGGAAAGCGCCCAAAAGCTGCTGGAGGGCATCAATCTGGTTGTAAAAGTGGATGGGAAATACTACGAGATTCAACCGGATGAAGTGGAAGTGCATACCACCGCGCGGGAAGGTCTGGAAGTGGCCTCCGATGGGCCATACATGGCAGCGTTGGATATTCATCTGACGCAGGAACTGATTTATGAAGGGCTGGCGCGCGAATTCATTCGGCGCGTGCAAACCCTGAGGAAAGACGGCGGATTGGATATCAGCGACCGCATTCGTCTGCATTACACGGCCACGCCGCAGCTCAGCGCGGCCGTCAGCGCCAGCGCGGAATTGATTAAAGCCGAAACGCTGGCAGTCGAGCTGGAAAATATTGAAGAAGGCGGTACCTGGATTAGTGCCAGCGACAGCTTTGACAATGAGCAGCTCACCATTCGCATTCAGAAAGCGTAACTGAGGAAGGTAGTTTTGCTGAAAACCAAACTAAAATCAAATTTGCTGTTGATTGGCATCGCGCTGGTTATCATCGTATTGGACCAGCTGACAAAATTTATCATCCGTCAGAACCTGTCGCTGGGGCAGGCCTGGCTGCCTTTCCCGCCTTCGGATTTCTTCCGCATTGTGTACTGGCAGAACACTGGCGCGGCTTTTGGTACGTTTCAGAACGGAAACACGGTGCTAAAAGTGTTCACCTCGGTGATTATCCTGGTAATCCTGTTCTATTACCAGACTATCCCGCCGGCTCATAAATTCATTCGTCTTTGCCTGGCCATCATGCTGGGGGGCGCTGTGGGCAACCTGATTGACCGCTTCAGGTTGGGGTATGTGCTCGATTTTATCGCCGTGGGCAGGTTTCCGGTTTTTAACGTGGCGGATTCGTGTGTGACGGTCGGGGTTGGGCTGTTAATCCTGGCGATGTATCTGGAAGAGAAGAAGACGCACCCCTCAGGTATGCCCGGCGCGGATTCTGACCAGAGCCAGGCACAGGAATAAAGCAGGCGCTTCGATGAAATCCACGGTTACTTTGCTCCGATACGAAAAAGCTGAACCCGCGCGGCTGGATAAATTTCTGGCGGAATCACTGCCGGCGTATTCCCGTTCTTTATTGCAGGAACTCATTGCGGCAGGCAAAGTCCTGGTGGACGGTGGGGTTTGCTTGAAGGCTGCCCTGAAACTGGCAGCCGGGCAAAACGTTTCGGTGGAGCTTCCCGCGCAAGAGGAGAATGGCATCCTGGCGGAAAACCTGCCCCTGGATATCATTTATCAGGATGCCAACACCATTGTGATTAACAAACCGGCGGGGATAATTGTCCATCCGGGCGCCGGCCATACCACCGGCACGATTGTGAATGCTGCCCTGTACCGCTGGCCGGATATCCGCCAGGTGGGCGAAGCGCAGCGCCCCGGCGTCGTGCACCGATTGGATAAAGAGACTTCCGGCGTCTTGGTGCTTGCCCGCACCCAGAGCGCCTATGAATGGCTGGTACGGCAATTTAAGTCCCGAAAAACCGAAAAGTACTATCTGGCGCTGACAGACGGGCATCCGCCCACGCCCACCGGTAGAATTGAAGCCGCGGTCGGGAGAGACCCAAAATTCCGGCAGCGGATGGCGGTGGTTTACGAAGGGAAAGGCCGGAAAGCGGTTTCGGAATATCACACGGTACAAAATTTTCGCAATCACGCGCTGCTGGAAGTGCGCCCGCTGACAGGACGCACTCATCAAATCCGCGTCCACCTCGCTTATCTCGGCTGCCCCGTGGTCGGCGACCGCGTATACGGCCACCGCAAAGCCTCCCTTCCACTGGGACGCTTCTTTTTGCATGCCGCCAGGCTCAGGATTATCCTGCCCGGAGAGAAAACCGCGACTGAATTTCAGGCGGTCCTGCCCGAGGACCTGACGCTGGCGCTTAACACTCTTTCCTCTCAGGAGTAAATATGCGCGTCTATGATTTTCGTTCCGATACAGTCACAAAACCGACGCCAGTGATGCGCCGGGCCATGGCGGAGGCCGAGGTCGGAGATGACGTTTACGGCGAAGACCCGACCATTAATCGTCTGGAGGCGCGTGCGGCAGAGCTGCTCGGCAAGGAAAGCGCGCTTTTTGTGACCTCAGGCACGATGGGGAACCTGCTGGCAGTGTTGGCCTCTTGTGAGCGGGGTGCGGAGGTAATTATGGGCCGGCAGGGGCACACCTTTCTTCACGAAGCCGGCGGTGTCTCAGTGCTGGGCGGGGTATCGATGCATACCGTTCCAAACCAGGCGGACGGCAGCCTTGCCCTGGAAGACCTGCAAGCCGCTTTGCGCGACCCGTCGGATTTTCATGAGCCTGTCTCGCGCATGGTCATATTGGAAAACACGCAGAACGCCTGCGGCGGCCAGGCACTAAGCCCGGAGTACAGCGATAAAGTTGGGGCGTTCGCGCGCCAGAATGGACTGTTGCTTCACATTGACGGCGCGCGAATCTTCAACGCGGCGGCTGCGCTGGGGGTTCCTGCCGCGGAGCTGGCCCGTTCCGCGGATTCCATCACCTTTTGCCTGAGCAAGGGCTTGTGCTGCCCGGTCGGCTCAGTTTTGTGCGGCAGCCGAGGTATGATTGCCAAGGCCCGCCGTCTGCGGAAAATGCTGGGCGGAGGGATGCGCCAGGCGGGCATTCTGGCTGCCGCGGGATTGATAGCTCTCGATACGATGATTGACCGCCTGGAAGAAGACCACCGCAGAGCGCGTCTCTTGGCTGAAGGATTAAGAACGGTGCCGGGCTTGCGCATAGATAAAGGGACACCTTACACCAACATGGTATATCTGGTATTGGAACCTGATGTTCGTGCGGATGCCGCTGAAATTGTGTCGCTGTTGAAAGAGCGAGGAGTGCTCATCGGGGATACCGGCAAGCGTACTTTTCGGCTTGTAACCCATCATGATATCGATGACGAAGCGCTCGAGGTTTGCGTTCAGGAATTTTCCCGGGTGATGCGTTCCCTGTAACAGCCAGCATTATCGTCAGCCGTGTAAAAAGGTGGCATAATCATTCATATTTCAGGCTCATCCTTCCGAAAGGGTTGGTAGTATAGCGCCACATGCGTATCAGGACGACATCCGCACTCGGGGTATTGTTATTGGCAGCTCTTATCGCCGCGGTTTTTCTGCATGCGCCGGCTTCCGCGGTCAGCAGGCACCAGGAGGCAGAGGGTGGAGCGGTTATCTACCTGCCTGTCGCTTTTAAGGCGCCAGACCCGCCTCCTCCAGTTCAATCCAGGTCCGTGGGTCCCGACGGCGGTACTTTTACCGCTGTGGTAATTGACCCTGGCAATCCTTCCGTTTTGTATCTTGGCACATACGGGGCAGGGGTATTTCGGAGCAGCGACCAGGGAAACAGCTGGACGCAGCGCATCAGCGGATTGGACAACACCTTTATTCAATCTTTGGCGGTGGACCCTCAAAACAGCAATATTCTTTATGCCGGAACATATGCCGGCGGTGTGTACAAAAGCACCGACGCGGGCGCGAATTGGTTTGCTTCCACTGGTAATCTGACAGATTCGCATGTGGTTTATGACATTGAAATTGACCCGCAAAATCCGCACATCGTGTATTTTGCCGGACGGATTAAGAACACCTTAATAGGAGTGGTGTATAAGAGCACAAACGGCGGTGCGGACTGGAGCCTGCTGATGCGGGGAGACCAATTCAGCACCGACGACTATTTCTATGACATCGACGTCGACCCTGCCAACAGCAATATCCTCTATCTTTCTGCCCACGAACACGGCTTTTATAAAAGCCTTAATGGGGGCGCTTCGTTCAGCGCGATTAACAGCGGCGTTGCTGACCTGAGCGCGCGCAGCACCGCGCTGGACAGCGCGAATCCCGCGCTGATTTTTGGCGGGGTCTGGCACGGAGCGGGAGTGTATCGAAGCACAAACGGAGGCGCGAACTGGTCTAAAGTCAGCAGCGGCTTGCCCAGCGACGTGGAAGTTTACCGCCTGTACATGGACCAATCTGTCGGGGGAACCAAGCCGATATACGCCTGCACTTACGAAAACGGGCTCTACCGCTCTTTGAATAACGGCGGAAGTTGGGTCAGCGCTGGGTTGAACAACCAGTTCCTGTACGATTTTGCCATCGCCCCCGGCTCTCCTCAGCGCTGGTACGCCGGGCTGAGTTACCGCGGGCTGTACCGTTCCACGGACCAGGGCGCCAGCTGGACACCAAGCCACAACGACGTCAGCAGCCATTCCATTAACGGCTTCGCCGCTCTGACGACCCAACCCGGATACATCTATGCGGGGGTATACGGTATTGGGGTTGTGCGGACTAACGACGGCGGCAATACCTGGCAGGAGGTCAACACCGGCCTGTCCAATCGTCTGGTCACCTGGCTGACGGCAGCCAACAACAAACTTTACGCGCTCACTCCCAGCGCGGTATTTGTTTCCAGCGGTGAAAGCTGGATGACCCTGGTCAATCCTCAGTCTTTTGGCTATGACCCGGCGCTTTACCTGGAAACCGTATTGGCGTCGGTAAGCACGCCGGAGGATTTCGCCGCGCAGGAAATCCTTGCTCAGCTGGAGATACAGCCGGAAAACGGACTCACCAGCACGCCTCTCATCAGCCTGACGGCCATTGGCAGCACGCTGTATGGAGGCACTGCCGGCGCGGGCCTATGGAAATATTCCGGCGGGACCTGGACCCAGGTTGGGTTGAACGGGTACACCATTCCCAGCCTTTCCGCAGATGCTGTATTGGGCAGAGTGCTCATGTCCGCCTGCGACAGTTCCGGCATCTGCGCGGTGCGGTATCTGAAGGACAGCAGCTTCACGACCATTAATCAGGGCTTGGAAGGGATAAAAACAAACCAAATCCTTGTGGTAGGCGAGGATTATTTTGCCGCGACAAACAACGGCATTTACGTGAGGGATAACACCGGCTCGTTATGGATACTGGCAGGCGCGCCCGGGGTGAACGCGCTTTCTATCAGTGTTCACGCCCAAAACTCCGCGCTGATGGCGGCAGGAGCGGCTGGCTCCACGTATTTCAGCAGCGATGGCGGCGCGCACTGGCAAATTGCCACACCTGTACTGAACCGCTGGAATTATCAGAGCGTGATAATCGACCCAGCGGTCAGTTCGCGCGTCCTGTTTGGCACCCGGGAAGCCGGCGCATTTCGCTGGGACGGCCAATGATTGCCAAAAACCGCGCCCCCGCGTTTTTCGGAACTATCGCGGAATAGATAAAGAAAATGGCTGATATCCATTATCGCAGAGGTAAACCATGTTGATTGTGATGTCCGATCTGCATTTCGCGGAGTCCAAATCGCTCGCCTTGGGCGGCAGGCAGTTCAATCATAATCTGCCCGCTGAGGTGTATCAGGATTTTTTCCGGGAAATCGTTGAATCTCTGGATGACGGCGTGGTGCCGGAGGTTGACTTGGTTCTGGCCGGGGATATTTTTGAACTCACCCGCTCCGCCTTGTGGCTGGAAGGTCCCCTCAGGCCTTACGGGCATTTGGACGGCATCGCGGAAGGCGGCCCGCTGGAAGGACAAATACTGTCCATCCTGGCAGCGATTGCCGCGGATGAGCGTGTCGCGGGGACGCTTGAGATTATTAAAGGCCTGGAGCCGCTTTTTCAGCGTCCAACGCACGTCCATTTTATTCCTGGCAATCACGACAGGCTGACAAACGCCACGCCAGCTGTACGCTCTGCCGTTAGGCGCATGTTGGGTATGAGGGAAGACGGGGCACCCTTTGACAACCAGTACTTTCATCCATTTGGCGAGGAACCCGGCGTTCTGGTGCGGCATGGGCACGAGTACGACCCTAACAATTTTGGCGTAAATCTCACCATGGATTCCGCATTGCCGGCAGTGCTGCCTGCCGAGTGGTACAAACGACCGGTGCTCGGCGACATTACCACGTTGGAACTGGCAGCCAGGCTGCCAAAGATTTTCAAAGATCACTATTCCGATGCTGTAATTCTCAGGCAGGCTCCGCTCTTAACCCTTTATCAACGTATCATGGAGTTTGACAATGTTCGTCCCGCGAATGCATTGATGAATTTTCTTTTCTCAACCCCCGGCCTTTCCCGCGGTGACACCTGGAAATACCTCGAGCCGGTGTTTAAAGAGGCCAGGGATGATATTGCCAGAGACATGAGCCTGAAACAGCAGTTTCTCTCGCTTGGCGCGCTGGTGGGGATACCCCTTTTTAACCTGAGGCTACTGCTGGATAAACGGATCTGGAAAAAACAAATTCCTTTTTGGGTTTTTGGGAAGCTGATCCAGTCTCTGGCGGGAAAGTACAAGCTGGGAACCTTGATGGATATGGTTGCGAAAGAGGAATGCTTGAGCGGCGCTGAATCAACCATTAATTGTTTGGTCAGCGGGCACACGCACACTCCGGCGGTGGAGCTTTTAGGTGCGCGCGGCGGGAGGGAGCGCTTTTACCTGAACAGCGGCACATTCCGAAATGCGATCACATCCGCGCCGGATATGCTCAGTTTCGGGCGTTTGCGCTCCAGGGCGCGGGTGCTTATCTATGGGCCCGGGGAGAGGAATCCGGAATACACCCGCGAAACGGGATGGTCCTTTGATTATTCAACTAAATTTGGTTACGGTTCAGAGGTTTTGAGCGCTGAGGTTTGAAGCGAACCCCAAACTCAACTTCTACCTTTGCGCGATTAGCGCCTGCGCGCGTTTGAAATCTTTTACGCGCACATAAATGGTGTAAACAAAGCCGGGCTGTTGAGACCCTTTGTAGAGGGCGATGTTTGAGGCGGCGTAGGAACGGGCGTCTATCCAGGAACCCAGCGCTCCGCGCGTTCTTTGGGTCTGAAGTCGATAAGGAATCTTTTCGTTCTTCAGGATATCTTCAATCCGGCGGATTTCTCCTGAGGATGTATCGGCAGCCAATTTTTTACCAATAAGAACCAGAGCGTTTGCCGTAGTCTCACCTCCGAAAAAAAGACAAACCCTCAGAATCACGTTGGAACTGAGGGCTTGTTTCGAATTTACGTCATTGTCCCTTGGTCAACTCGCGCGTGGTTTCATCCGGTTTTACTTTTCTTTGGGGCGCGGGTCTCGGTCAGGGTGTGCCCGCGCAGAGCACGCACCAGGTCCGCGCGGCGCAGAGCGCGCTTGCGGTCAATTTCTACCATGCTGGCTTTGTCATCGGCGAGTTTGCGCAGGGCTTCAATCCAGGCGGCGCTGGAAACAGGCTTGTGATTCAGCCGCCAGCGTTCCACTTTCACTGCCAGCTCATTTTCATTCACCAGCACGTCGCGTGAGCGTTTTACCTGCATGCCCTGGTAGTCAAAAACAAATTCCTGACTCTCGTATTTGGGTTTAATCGGGCAAACTTGCATGCAAGCCCCGCATTTGATGCAGTAATAGTCTGCCAGAACGAGCTCGCCCTGATCGTTGATGTGGAGCGCGCGCGTGGGGCAGATATCCGCGCAGGCCAGGCAGCCTTCCACACAGCGTTCGCGGTGCAGTTCCACAGAACCCTGCCAGGCCTGGCGCACCTCGAACGCGCCTTTGCTCGCGACCTCACACTGTCGGCAGTGGATGCAGTTATCAAAATCGATGCGCATAGTGTCGCGTTTTTCGTCATAACTGATGACGTTTGCGGAACAGTTGTCTATCACGAAATCTTTCAGCGAAAAATCGAATTTTTCCTTGCGGAAAATAATCTTCGAAAGGTACTCGGGATAGGCGTCATACTCCCGCACTGGTATTTCGGGTTTGCCGTTGATGGTCAGACTGATGGCGTGTGTGGGGCAGGAAACAACGCACATGCCGCAGTTGACGCATTTTTTCTCGTCCACATCCACGGAAGCCCTCACAGCGATGCGGCCGTTTTCCAGTTGGACCGGCACGTGCGTGAGAGCCTGTTTGGGGCAGACAATCGGGCCAATCTGGCAGCCGACGCACTTATCAAGGTCCCAGGTCATCAGGTAGTTGCGCGTGACCATGGCGCGGCGTATCGTCATCTTGTGTTCGTCGCGTGTTTTTTGAGGAATACCGCGTTGACTCATTCTTGCTCCATTAAATATCCGCCGGCAGGGCGTTGAGTTCCGCCAGACTGAAAACCGGACCGTCTTTGCAGATATATTTTGAACCGATGTTACAGCGTCCGCACTTGCCCAGGCCGCATTTCATCCGCTTTTCCAGGGAGGTGAAAATTGCCTCAGGTGGGAAGCCGAGCGAGACAAGAGCGGGCAGCGTGAATTTGGTCATGATGGGCGGACCGCAGACAATCGCGACAGCGTTATCCGGGGAAGGAGCGATTTGCCTGACCACATCCGGCACGTAACCGACGTGATGGTCCCAGTTTTCCTCGGGCACATCGATGGCCTGGTGGATTTCCATATCGTCGCGCTGATACCAACTTTGAATATCGTGTTTGTACATGCACAGGCCGGAACTGCGCGCGCCGTAGATGACTGTCAGCTGGCCAAAATCCGGTCGGTTTTGGGGATGCTGGACGTGTTTGGTGAGGGCGTAGAGCGTGGAAAACGCGCAGCCGCCGCCAATGATGACCAAATTCTTGCCTTTCCAATCCGCGAGCGGAAAGCCGTTCCCGAGCGGTCCCCGCATTCCAAGGGTATCCCCGGGCTTCAATTCGTGCAGCGCTTTGGTCACCGAACCCATGCGCTGGACAGTGAAACGCACAAAATCACCCTCCCAGGCAGCGGAAGCGACGCCAAGAGGTGATTCCCCTTTACCAAAAACGGAAAGCTGGCAAAATTGTCCGGGATTAAACTTCTTGAAGAAGGCAATCTTGTCGGCAAGATTCTCAAACGACAATTCCAGCGTTTTAAGGGTTCTGTCGGTAGATTCGAAATACGCGCGCAGCACCCGCATAGGTGTTGGTAGGTATGGGTTGGGCACGGAAGGATTAGTTGGCATGCTGCGCCTCGCTTTCGTACGCGCTGGCTTTTTTAATCATCGCCCGTATGTCCAGCCCGACCGGGCAGTAACGCACGCAGCGTCCGCAGCCGGTGCAGCCCAGCTTGCCGGCGTGCTCCCACCAATAGCTGTACTTATGCATGAGCCTTTGGCGCGTGCGTTCCCGGCGGGTTGGCCGGGGATTGTGCGCGGAAGCTTCCAGAGAATAAACCCGGTACATGCAGGTATCCCAGTTGCGAACGCGCGTGCCGCGCTGGGCTTCATCGACCAGGTCGAAACAGAAGCAGGTAGGGCACAAAAAGGTGCAGATGCCGCAGCCCAGGCAGGACTGGGAGAGCTCGGCCCAAATTTCTTTATCAAAGACTCTGTCCAGTTTCTCTTTGATGCCGTCCAGTTCAAATACTTTTGGGAGGGACTTTTCCGCGGCAGCCTGAACGGCCAGCGCGATTTCCTGTTGGGCAGCTTCGGCCGGGGATAATTCGCTGAATAAAGCTTCAACGCGTTCAGACAGGGTTTCAACGAAAAAAACTTCGCCCAGGTCTGTCAGGAGCGCGTCCAAACCTTCGGTGTGGAATGGTCCGGATTCTGTGCTCGTGCAGAAACAGGTCGCGCATGGTTCATGGCAGCCCAGACCAATCAGGAAGGTTTCGGCCCGGCGCGCCAGCCAGAAGGGGTCCTGGTTGTCCCCTTCCGCAAAGACTGTGTCGAGCAGAGTCACAGCTTTCGCGTCGCAGGGTCGTATTCCAAAGACAATGCGTTTTTGAGATTCGGGCGCCGCGCTTTCCAGCTGGCCTGAGATCCTGTTGTATTTCAGAATGGTTTCTGATTGTGGGAAGAAAAGCGCTTTGGCTGGATAGCGGGTGTTGTGAGGTTCCTGCAGGCACAGTTCTGATTGCGCGGTGAAAGGCAGAAATTCCGAGTACTCACCGACTTTCTGCGGGGCCAGAATGGAATACTCAGCCGACCAACGGGCTAAGCGAGAATAAAGTTCATTCTTGGGGAGGAGATATTTCATGAGAGTTTTCCTCCGGCCTGGAAGTGTTTTTTATCGTCCATCGTGAACGCCGCAAACGGCGGCTGAGTTTTATCGTCCATCCCTGCCGCAAATTGATAGTAGTCCCACATGTCTTTGCCCAGTTTGTCAGTCAGGTAAGTCATCTGGATGTCCATCGGGCAGGCGCGCTCGCAGGCGCCGCAGCTGGTGCAACGACCGGTTTGATGAAAGGCGCGGATGATGTGCCAGGCGTGCGTTCCGGCAGGCGTGGTGCCGCTTTCTGTCCAGCGCGGGGTGTTATGGTCAACAAAACATTCTTCGCAGTAGCACATTGGGCAGGCTTCCCGGCAGGCGTAGCAGCGGATGCAGCGCTCGGCTTCTTGCCTGAAAAACGCGGTTCGTTCCTCGCGGGAGAGTGCTTCAAATGATTCGACGCGCGCGCGAATGAGGGTGGGATCGCCTTCGGGCAGTGCCTCTCCCAGCAGAATATCCGCGCTGAGTGGGTTGGGGTGCACGCAGCGCTGGCAGGAAGGATGAAGCAGTTCCTGGCGCGGGAGCCGGAAGGTTTGGTGTCTGGCGCGCACAATCAGGGTGCTGTCGGTGTCTTCATACCCCAAGATGTCTTCACCGGTCAGCGCGATAACCTTCCTCCAGTCGATAATCCCCGTGCAGGGGATGCCAATAAGATACAGGTTTTCTCTGCTGTGCTGTTTTTCGACAATCAGGGCGTTCACGGAACGGTTTTCACACCCGCGCACCAGCATGCCAATGCGGGTCTCGCGCGGGTAGCGCGTCAAATAATTCGCGAGGTTGTTCGCGCAAAGGCCGTTGTAGGTGAGGTTTTCAAGGTCTTCCGGATGCGTGAAAAATGCCGGCTGCGGGCGTAAAGGCGCGTCTTCCTTTCGGAAGGCTATAACCACGTCCACAAGGCCTTCTTTCAGCAGGCGTTCCGCTTCGGACCGGATTTTTTGTTCCAGTTCACTCATGCGCGCCTCCCTCTTCCAAAGGCTGGCGTGCGGCAAGCGCTTCCGCGGAGCCAAGCTGCTGAAGCTGGTTCTCAAAATCTGCCAGTTCGCGCTGTATTCGTCCGCGGTCCTGCAAATCTAACCAGACAAAACGCAAGCGCGCTTCATCGTAACCAATGTAGTCCATAAAGCTGGAAAATTCCTGCAATTGTCTGCGGGCGGCCAGATTTCCTTCTTTATAGTGGCATTTCTCCGGCAGGCAGCCGCTGATGACGACACCTTCCGCGCCGCCTTGCACCGCATTGAGCACGAAAAGGGGGTCGATGCGGCCTGTGCAGGGCACTTTTATCAGACGAATGTTGTCAGGCAGGCGCCTGTCCACCCATTCCTGGTCTTCCGGGGCATAAAGGCACCAATGGCATTGAAAGAATGCGATTTTGGGCTTGTGGTCTGTCATTACAGCGCTCCTTCCGGGTTCAGCCATTTCCAGATGCTCTCCACAACATTCTCGTCGGAATAGTCTGCTGGAATACTGATTGAGTTGGAACGGCAGGCCGCACCGCACATACCGCAGGCCATGCACAAGCCCGGGTCTACCACCGCGACGGGGATACTGCCGCGGTAAGGCAGCTTGCGGGTTTCGATGGTGATGGCTTCATACGGACAGACCTCGGCGCACAGGCCGCAAGCCACGCAGGTTTGCTGGTCAACAACCGCCGTATGCAGGGGCGTCTTCTGGCCGTTTTGCACCGCGATTTTTTTCACGGCGGTAATCACGCCGGAGATATGGATTTGCTGAGGGCAGGCCGGGTAGCACAAATCGCAGGAAGAACACAACCAGGTCGTGGGGTTGCTAAAACTCTCTTCGCGCATCTCCATCATTACCATACGGAGCAGGCGCCGGGGGTTGTATTCAGGTTCAAGTTTCTGCTGAATCATGCACTTGCTTGTGCAGGTTCCGCAGGAATAACACATTTCAAGATTTTCTCCGCCGGGTAAAGCCCGGACTTCATCAGCCAATCCTGATTTGAACATCACTGCGCCCCCTCTCGACTGAGTATCGTATTAACCACCACCTGGGTGTGGTCAAGAGCGCGCTGGACGCCGGGAATATTAGGCAGCCGGGAAAGGCGTTTGGCCATTTCCGGGCGCAGCCGTTCAATTTCGGCCAGCAGGTCTGCTTCAGGCATCGCGTCCAGGGTAGCCTGCATTTCATTCAGCACCCGCGCGTACTTATCGCCCTCCGCAGCGCTAATCCACTCCACGCGGAAGCGTCCAGGGGTCATGTTCATGCGTTCAAAGATGGTTTCAAGTCGCTTGGCGCGTTTGGCTCCGATGACCTGACCGGTGATGTAGTGGCAGTCCTGCTGGTGGCAGCCGGAGTAGAGCACGGCGCCCGCCCCAAGGCGGTAAGCCTCGTAGATAAAGTCGGCATCCATGCGGGCCGAGCACATTACCTTGATGCCGCGTTCGTTGGAAGTGTATTCAAAGTGGCTGGTGCCGGCCAGGTCCGCGCCGCCGTAGGAACACCAATGGCAGCGCAGCGCGAGAATCTTCTTTTCAGGTTTGTCCGCCAAAAGCGTGCGAATCTGGGAAAGAATTTGCGCGTCGGTGTAGTGCAGCTGCGTAATCGCGTCGTGCGGACATTCAGCCACACAGGCTCCGCAGCCGTGGCATTTGGCGGTTATGACTTCCGCGGCTTTCCCCTGGGTGTAGTCAATTGCGCCGTATGGGCAGGAGCGTTCGCAGATGCCGCACGCTCTTCCTTGCGCGGATACGCAGCGGTCCGGCCAGACATTCGCGATGGTGGGTTCAATTTGCCAGGTTTTTGAGTGCAAAACGCGAGAGGCGCGCGCGGCTGCCGCCGAACCCTGCGCCACGCTGGCAGGAATATCCTTGGGGCCCTGGCAGGCTCCGGCAAAGAAAATGCCGTCGGTTGGGCTGTCCATCGGGCGCAGTTTGGGGTGGTATTCCATAAACCATCCGCCCGGCGACTGGGCGACATTCAGGACCGAGCTCATGTGGTTTTGGTCCGGCTGGGGCACGGCTGCCTGGTTAAGCATGACCATGTCGTATTCATGTTCTACCACTTTGCCCAAAGCAATGTCTTCGGTGTGGATAAAGAGGTTGTGGGTCTCCGAATCTTCGGTAATCATTGCCGGCCGGCCCTGAATAAAGTGAATGCCCATCGCGCGGGCGCGGTTATAGAATTCCTCATACCCTTTGGACGGCGTGCGGATATCCATATAGTAGATGGTCACATCAATATTGGGATACATCTGTTTGACCAACACCGCGTTTTTGATGGAATACATGCAGCAGAAATTCGAGCAGCTTTCCACAAACCGTTTATCGCGTGAGCCCACGCAGTTGATAAATGCCAGCTTCTGCGGTTTCTTACCATCGCTTGGACGGATCAGGCTTCCCGCGGTAGGACCGGCGGAATTGTTCAGCCGTTCCATTTCCATGGCGGTGATGACGTTCGGGTAGCGGTTGTACCCGTACTCCTCCATGGGGGTCGGGTCAAAGTGACTGAAACCGGTGGCCACTACAATGGCGCCGATTTCTTCTTCCACAATTTTGTCCTGCATGCTGAAATCAATGGCTTCCAGCGGCCCGCAGGCCTCCACGCATTTGTAGCAGTGGATGCAGGCGTCCATATCAATGTTGTAAATCAGCGGGACGGATTGGCTCATCGGGATGTAGGCCGCCTTGCGGGGAGCCAGATTCATCTCAAAGTAATTCGGCACTTCAATCGGGCAGACTTTCGCGCACGCGCCGCAGCCGTTGCAGCGGTCCGCCCGGACGTATTTGGCTTTTTCGCGCAGGGTTACTTTAAAATTTCCGACGAAACCTTCAACTTTTTCAACTTCTGTGTACGCTTTTACTTCAATGAGGGGCTGACGCGCCGCGTCAACCATTTTTGGCGCGAGAATTCATATACTGCAGTCCATCGTTGGAAAGGTCTTGTTCAGCTGCGCCATGACCCCTCCAATCGTTGGTTCTTTCTCCACCAGCACCACCGGGATATTTTGTTCTGCCAAATCCAGGGCCGCGCTGATGCCAGCCACACCGCCTCCCACAACCATGGCTTTTTTGGAGACAGGCACATTAATCATGTCCAGCGGCTGCAGGAACGACACCTTGGCAACCGCTGAGGCGGTGAGGTCTTTTGCTTTTGCCAGCGCGCCTTCACGGTCGTGACCATGCGCCCAGGTGCACTGCTCGCGGATGTTCGCCATTTCCATCAGGAATGGGTTCATGCCGGCTTCGGCTACCGCGCCGCGGAAGGTGGGTTCGTGCATCCTGACGGAACAGGCTGAAACCACCACGCGATTCAGGTTGTACTTCTTGATATCTTCTTTAATCAGGCGCTGACCGCTGTCCGCGCAGGCGTAAAGCGTGTCTGTGGCGCGCACCACGCCGGGCAGTTCTGCCGCGAAATTCACAACTTCCTTGGGAGGAATGACGCCGGCGATGTTGCTGCCGCAGTGGCAGACATATACACCGATGCGCAGTTCCTCCTCTTTTTTATTCAGTTCATCGCTCATCGGGGTTCCTTGGTTTTCATCGGGAACTCGAGGCTTTCTTTGATCAGTTCACGACGCGTTTTTTGTGCCTGTCGGTCCGGGTTGGTCAGGGAGAGCGCTTCTTTGGGGCACCAGATCACGCACTGCGGACCGCCTTCGACGGTTTCGCACTGGTCGCAAATCTCTGCCAGTTTCGTGGCGGGGTTAATCGAAATGGCGCCGAAATCGCAGGCTTCGATACACCAAGCACATCCGTCGCATTTGGTGGAGTCCACGCGGATAATGCCGCTTTCAGGGTCCTGGGTCATCGCGTCCCGCGGGCACACAATCACGCAGGGGGCGTTTTCGCAGGTGCGGCACGCTATGGCGGATATCAGAACTTCATCTATGCGGACCACGCGGATGCGGCTGCGGTAGGAATTGTATTCCCCGGTCTTGGTGTAAGAGCACACATATTCGCACAACTGACAGCCGATACACGCGGCAGGATCACAAACAATGTATTCGAACTTGGAAGTAGAAGTCGCCATTTTTCTCCTTAAACACCGATTTGTTCAGCTACATCAGGCATACCCAATTTGATGAGCAAATCCTTGGGAATCAAACCTTCTTTGGTCCAACCCTTGGCCTGGTAGTAAAGATCCTTGAGATAGGCCAGTTCTTCGTCACTGATGGTATAACCGGCAGACGCGCCTTTGGTAAAGGGCTCATGTTTCCAGCGCCACGGCAGGTCATCGTCGGCTGTCGTCCATCCTTCGCGGATGTTGAAGGCCTTCTTGATGGTGTGCGCGCGGATGCCAATCAGGTCCACGTCATCATAACCGTAATTCCAACCGGTAGTCGCGTTGATGAGCTGCGCGATAGCCGGCCATGCGCCAGCGCGGTCGGCCTTGCCTGTGAAGCAGCGCCGGATGAACTTGCACAGCGGCAGCGTGTCGTAGACGGCAGCGTATTCTTCCGATTCTGCGGCAACCTTACCGCGCGTTTCATCGATGGTGAAGCGGTTGACTTCGCCCTTGATATCCGGGTCGTATGCGGCAGAACGATTGTGGCAGCCGCCGCGTGTGCCTACCGCCAGACCTACCGAGAAGGTCTTGAGACCGCGGGCATCATAGCCTGGGCACTCCAGCCCTTTAATGTTCATCGCCCATTTCCAGGATTCAGTGCCGCGCTCCGCGTCAATCTTCTTGCTGGCGATGCGCGTACCTTCCGCGAGCAGGTCCCCTATGCCTTCGCGGTCGCGAATCATTTTGGCAACTGCCACGGCGCCTTCGCCGTTGCCGAAGTTCAATTCAATTCCTTCGGGGAATTCTTTGCAGGCGAAATCTTCCTTCTTAAGGACGCCTTTTTCGTAGCATTCCATCGCGTAGGAGATGCTGACGCCCATACTCATGCTGTCCATGCCGTCGTGGTCGGCAATTTCCAGCAGTTTAATGCTGGCGCGCAGGTCGGAGATACCCAGATTGGAACTGTTCGCCTGCAGGCTTTCGTATTCAACGCCGGTCATCGCGCCCGCAAACGGCCCTGTTTTGACGATGGACATCTGTTCGCAGGCAATCGGGCACTGCGCGCAGGCAATCACTTTCACCTTGTGGTGCGCGTCCAGGTACTCCCCGCTGATCAGATTGATATGCTCAAAGGTTCCATCCTGGAAGTTGCGGGTCGGGAGCAGACCGATTTTATCCATGTTGAGCATGTTGGTGGCCGTGCCGTAAATGCGGTACTTTTCGGTATCCTTACCCTGCGCTTCTTTGGAAATATGGAAGGACATCTCCATCAATTTTTTGGGGTCAGCAACCGTCACGCCTTTGGTACCGCGCACAGAAACAGCCTTAAGTTTCTTGGAACCCCAAACAGCGCCGTGACCGGTGCGGCCGGCCTGACGTCCATCATTGGTGACGTTGGCATAGCGAATCATGCGCTCGCCGCAAACGCCGATGGTACAGGAACGCACCTGTTCATCGCCCAGCTTTTCACGAATGGCTTCTTCGGTTTCGTAAGTGCCCTTGCCGAGCAAATAAGTCGCGTCCAGAAAATCCACGCGGTCGTCATCGATGAAAACGTTCACCCAGGTGTCACTGCTGTTGTGCAGCACAACGCCGTCCCAGCCCGCGCGTTTCAAGGCAATCGAGAACCAGCTGCCAGAAAGGCTGTCGCCAAGGAAGCCTGTGAGAGGGGATTTGGAGGCAAGGCCAAATTTTCCGCCGACTGGCACGGGCGTTCCGGCGAATATGCCGTTGGCGATACAGATGGGGTTTTCAGGGGCGTAGGCGTCGCAGCCCGGCTTGATGTTTTCCCAACATAAGCGGCTGGCCATCGAAACCCCGCCAATCCACAACTTGTACCATTCTTCCGGCTTCTCTTCTACGCGGGTCTTCCTGGTTTTCAGGTCGATGTGCAAGATTTTTCCACTGTAACCTTTCATATCAGCTCCCTTAACTTAATTTTCGCTAAACCATTAATTCGATGGACTAAAGTCTGATTTCTGTTCAGTTTTCTTCCTTGCTTGGATTCCGGAACTCAATTCAAAAAAATCCTTTGGCAGTGTTTTCGGATTTATTATACTCTTAGTCGAAAATCTGTGGGAATTATTCTCATTTTTCCTGCGTCCTTGGCTGCTGATATTCTCAACAGAGTTGGAAACGCTCCCAGTCCGGGTATTTCTCACCCTCACTAAATGCTGCTGCCGTAAAAAAATATGAAGCCCCAGGGTGCGGGGGCTTCATAGCGGAGGGGAAAACTGGATGCTAAGCCAGAGTTTTCTGAATCCAACGGCCTCATTTGGAGAGGCTCAACTTTATCATTTCACCTTTCTGGTCAAAGGTCATGCGAGCGTAGTGGTCGTGCGGTTTTTTCTCAAATTCCACGCTCTTGCGGAGGGTGACCACGTACCGCTCGCTGCCTTCGAGATAATGCTTGCGAGATTTGCGGTCCCGTACACCGGCAGTATCCAGCGAAAAGTTAGTCAGCTGTGGATTGATGGCCACAGTGGCGTTATCCAAACCCGGCAGGTACGCGCTGATGACTTTCTTGACGTTCTCAAGGATTTCGTCCGGCATTTCTTCGGGGGAAACAACCATTTCTTCGTGCGAATCACTGATGGTTTTGATTACCAGGGTTTTGGTCGGGCGCAGCAAAGGCTTGGGGATGCTTCTGAGGCTTTCTTTGCTTGCCAGCGGGTCGCCGTACAGGACAAATGATAGGATAGTCTTCTGGTCTTCGCCGTCCAGGTAGCCCTGCGTTTGCGTCATGTGGCTGGCCAGCGCCAGCTTAGCGCGCATCAGCGCGTATCCGACGGGAACGCCGTTTTGAATATGCGTCCAGACACTGTGCGCCAGCAGGTCAGCGCCGACAAGGGGCTTGTTGACGGAGCCGTAGGCAATGCAGGTGCTGCCGATGAAGGAACGGCTGCCTGTGGCAAGAAAGTTCATTGCCATGCTTTCCCGGGCTGTCTTTTCCAGGATGTTCGCGCCGTAGCAGGCCTCGCTCAGGACAATATCTGGCGCGGGAGTGTCTGCGCTGAACAGTTCCGGGACAACAGCCACCGGATATTCAGGGCTGTTCAGGCGGCGGGTGAAATCGCTCTGTCCGAACCACTCGCGCGAGTCTTTCAGTCCGTGCAGATTGAAATACGCGAATTTCGGATTGGATTTTTGCTTGCTCAACAAACTGGAGGTATCCACCGGAGGCGAAGATTTAATTCTGTCCCCGCGGTCAATCACGCTGAAAACCTCCGTGCTGGGAATTTTCCAGACTTCAGCACAATAGCCCAGCTGCTCGCTGCGTTTGAGGTTTTGAACCGCCGCATTCAGGGTTTCGCGCAGATTGAAGAGCCAGTTTTCGAACACGGTTCCCGAGATGAAGGTTTTTGCCTTAAGTTTGAGGGCATATTCGTTGTTCAGGTAGCGCAGCTGTTCAATAAGATATACCGGGTCACTGCCGGCTTCATCGGGGATGCGGCCAACAGGCCACTGCGGAATGAAGTAATTGTCATCCACCGTAGCGTAGGGATTGTCGGAGGGGACGTAATTATCCGCGTCATCCGTGGGGTTGGGCAGCTGGTGGAAGGGGACGATATCGTTGCCGCCAATGATGAGCAGCGTGCCAATCATCTCTCCTTTCGCCGCCAATTGTTTGTCAAGGTCTGCCAGAGCCAGCTTCAGTTTCCAGGCGTCGTTTGCCAGGCTGGGCGTGAGGCCCAAATCATTGGCAATCCGCGGGTCATCCGGCACAAAAACCACACTGTTCCAGCCCGGCAGCGCGGTGATTTTGATGGAGAGGTCTTGCATGGCATCGATGATGACGTTGGCAGTGTTGGCTCCATACTTGTTTGTGAGAGCCGTCCGGGAGGTCATCAGCACATAATTTGGGAAGCGCGCGTCGGCAGTGGTCAGCTCGGTTTTGCGCATCGTTTTGGCAAGTTTGTCAAATTCCGCCTGGATTTCGTTCAGCGAGTCTACCGTTTCATTGCGGGCTTTGGTATTTTTCTCATCTCCAAAGTCCGGCGACTTGGAGAGTAAGAAGGCCTCGGGCGGAACTTCGGAGTAATCCACCTGTTCGGTGTTGGCAAATTCGGATACCTTACGGGGAACCGTGGGGCTGGCGGAAGGTGCTGCCTGCGGCGGCGCGGCATGCTGCGCCGCAGCGGCTGGTTCTGCCACGGTTTCTGAAGCCATTCCTGCGCCAGGTGTCGCGAGAGCGTTCCAACCCAGTTCAACCGCGATGGAGGCGGGGATGGGCAAATCAAAATAGACTTTCAGGTCTTCCGGCCAGATTGGCTTGAAGGCATGGTCAGCGCCCAGCAGTCGGTTTGCGACCTGCCCGCTGACATCATGCGCCGCGCTCCAATGAAGCTTTTCGACGCCGCGGGCATCCTCGCCCTGCTGCATATCTGCCAGAGCGGAAAGAAGTTTAATCTGGATGCAATCCGGCCAGCGGTTTCCATAAATACCGGCTAAGGTATCCAGCAGAGTCATGTTCCCATTTTTATGAATGATTTGCATGTGCAGGATGGCAGGCAGCGGCAGGCTGGGGTTGTGGGCAAGCGCCTGTAAAATCGCTTTTTCCGCCGCCCCCTGGTCGCCAGCCTCAAAAGCCCGGCGCGCATTCATTAAAGGCGCGAACCATTTCGCGGTGGGAGGAACCGGCGCGGGATTGCGTTTAAGGTACGCGAGGGAGGAATGATATTCAACATCGATGGACTCCCCGTTAACCAATTGGCTGAGCAGGCTCATGGCTTCCGGGAATTCCGGGTCATAAGCAATCACCTTTTGCAGGTTGCTGACTGCCATATCACCGTCCCCAAGCTCCGCCAGAATGGCAGCGTAGATATAATTCACCAGCAAATCGCCGGGGTAGCTTGCCAGCCAGATAAGGCACGCCTGGCGAACAAACTGCAGTTCGCGTTTGTTCATCGCGGTTTGCACAAGCGTAAGAAATTTTCCGCGCCTGACAATCATTGCTTCGTCATTTTTGGTAACGCGATAAGGTATCATCTTCGTTTTGGTGCCTCCTGCAAGTTGTTCACCAAATTCAGGGCGACGATAGAAGCAAGCTGTCTGCGAATGACCGGGTCGTTCGGAGCAATCTGCGCCGCCTGGCGCAGCATGCTCTCAGCGTTGCGGTAGTCTTTGCTGTCTTTGTAGGCAGCCGCTGCCTGAATGTATGCTCTGGGGTCTTTTTCCACCATTTCGATGGCTCTGTGATAGGTTTCCAGCGCGCGGGCGCTGTCCCGCCGGTCTTGATAGGTCTGGCCAAGTTCAAGATAGGCTTCAATCAGGCTGGGATTCACCGCCAGGGCGCGCGTCAGGTAAGAGAGCGCTTGGTCCAGGTTTCCGCGTCTGCGGGCAATACGTCCCAACATCAGAAGCGTCTGCGGGTTTTGACCGTCAATATCCAGGCTGTGATGCAAGGTTTCTTCCGCCTGGGTTTGCATATTGGCTTCCAGGTAATAATTGGCCAGCGCGTTCAGCACCAGGACGTTGTCAGGATTGGTTTCCGCGAGCACCAGAGCAGCCCCCAGGCCGGATTTACGCTGGGTTATCGCGTCCAGTTCAATGCCAAGCAGGTCAAAAGGTATCGGGTCGGCGACGATTTCTCTGGCAGCCTGCAGCACGCGTTTTGCTTCTTCGTACTGGCGGCGCTTCGTCAAGGCTTTGATTTTCACCATCAGAGCGCGGCTGCTGCGGGCGTCTGTCTGTAAAACCCGGTTTGCCTGTTCTTCCGCGGATGGGTAATCCTGCATCGCAAGGAAGGACTCGGCAATTGTTTCAGCATAAACAGTTTTGCCAGGGTCCAGGGTTTCAACCTTGCGCAGGCACTGAATGGCGGCCTGATACTCACCCAGCTGTTGATTGATAATCGCCAGAGAATAAAGCGCCTCGGGGTCGCCCGGGAATAACTCAATCGCCTTGGTAAAGTAATCTCGCGCGGCGTGGTAATCTTTTTCCTGAACTTTAACGTCCCCAAGCATCTGCCAGTACTGCGCGGACCTGGGCAGAATGTGCAGGGCGTCCTCGATATGTTTGGCGGCCTTTTCGTAGACGCCGGTGTTTTCGTAGAACGTGCCGGCGATGGCATGCCAGTCGGGTTCATCGGGCCAGATTTGCAGCGCTTTTTCAATCGCGTCGGCCGCTTTTTCCGGGTCAGCCTGGAGCGCAATTGCCAGCATGGCGTGCAGCCAGGGGTTGCCCGGGAACTTTTCCAGCAGGGCGGCTGTCTTTTGCGCGCAGGCGGCCGGATGCTTGTAGAGCAGCAGGACGGCTTCCTGGAAAGCCACATCAAAATCTTCCGGGAACGCCGCGGTAATGGTTTTTATCGTTTCCGCGTCAATCTGCACGGAGAGCACCTGCGCTGCCTGACGGCTGTTTTTAATCAGCTGTTTCAGGTCTTCGCTTTCATTCCAGCGGCCGGCAAACACTGCCTGTCCAATTTTGAGTGTTGGCAGGATTTCCGCGGCGGAAATGAAGCGGCCGGCAATGGAAACCTGCTCCTGATGGATTTGTTCATCCGTTTGCTCCGGGTTCAGGGGCTGGGGCATGCGGCGCACAATTCTGAGGGCGCGCGCGTTGCTGGTCACCCTGGCTTTTTCTACCAGGTACTCCGCCAAAAGTTGATTGACCACCGGGTTGACTTTAATTTCAGCCAAAGCGTAACGGAAACACTTATCGGCCAGGTCCCAGGATTGGGCTTCAAAGGCAGTCACTGCCACAGCAAGCGCCTGCCACAGCCAGCTGAAATGCGCGGGAATGCGGAAGGATTCCAGGCCGGAGCGGGCATAAGCCTCATCCAAAAGGCTTTCTGCCATTTTAAGCTCTTCTTCCACCCGGCTCGCGTTCCCTTCGGAAAGTGCCAGGAACGCCCTTCCCGCGTGGAACACGGCAGATGGCGGCTGCCTTGTGAGGAAGTGGTCCAGCAGCAAATGCGTTTTATCCTGGTCGCGTTCAACCAAAGCGTTCACGGTAAGCAGGCGCGTCAGGTCCTGATGGGTTTGCGGGCTGCTGGCATTATCGAGAAGTTCCAGCGCGGAGTCCAGTTTTTCTGTCTTTCTGAGCGCGAAGGCCAGTTCACTCTTCAGAAGCAAAAAGTCGCCTTTATCAGCCTGGAGAGCAAAGGCCTGGGCGGCGTGTTTTTGCGCGGCCGCCAGGTCTCCGGACGCGCGCTCCAGCTGAGCGGCCCGGTAGAGCACGCCAGCGCGGTTGTACGCGGGGATGCCCTCTCCAAGCGGGGAGGCGGCAAAGTACTCAAACTCCAGGTCTGCCGCCGCGAACTCAATTTCCTTAAGCAAACCCTCCAGGTTCTGCAGCGCGGGCAGGAACTGTTTGCTGCCTGCCAGGATATCCGATTTGAGGATGGGGAAGCAGGGATGGTGGCCAAGGGGCTTTTCTAATTCTGCCAGCAGCTGCATTGCCGCGGACCCGTCCCCAAGCCGCAGGACGGTATAAGCGAGCTCGCGGGCTTCAGCAAAATCCGGCTGGGGGTTGCTGGCAATCGCCTGACGAATGATGCGCGCCGCTTCTGCCGACTCGTTCATGTGAAGGTAAATATTCGCGACCTTCACAAATTCTTCGGTGCTGATGTCCTCTCCTTCAAGCATGCGGTTGAGCGTTTCCTTCGTTTCCGCGATGCTGCCCATGGAGAGGTAAGCCCGCGCCAGCGCTAGATAAAGCGCCTGTTCATCCGGGAGCAGATACAGGGTGTCTTTCAGAACCTGGACGGCTTCGCGCTCATTGCCGTTCGCGCTGCAGAATCCGCTGTACCACAATACATTATCTAATTCCGTTGGGGCCAGCTGCAGGGTGGCTTTGGCCGCCGCCATGCTTTCTTCAGGCATATCCGCGGCCGCGAAGGCCTCGCACAAAGTCTGGCGAACGCCCAGGTCATCCGGGTTTACCAGGACGGCTTCCTGTAGCGCGGAGATGCTGACATCCGGGTAGCCGAGTTTGAGCGCGCACTGACCAATTTGATGCTGTAAATGGAAGTATGTGCGCGGGGTTTTACCTTCGGGTTGGTCCAACAATTCCAGATAGGTTTTGTAGGCGGTTTCGGTCTTCCCCTGCGCGTAGTGGATATCAGCAGCAAGCACTTTGAAATCAAAGGAGCCGCTTTCGGGCGCGGCCTTTTCCTGGACGGCTTCCAACAGCAGGTTGAGGTCTTTGTTATCGGCGCCAGGGATTCCATCGCCGTGAGCGGCTTGTTTTAGCAGCAGGTTGGCGTACGCTTTCAGCGCCTCATCAGATTTGCTGGAATGCCAGGCGAACCGCAGCACAGGTTTTGGCGCCTGATAATCTCCCAGCGCGACCATCACCTTACCGAGCGTCAGGGCAAGGTCGGGGTCTGAGGTGTAATCGTTTTCCAACGGACTGATGACAGACCAGGCCTCATTCAGGTAGCCGTGGGTCAGGTAAGCTTTGGCAAGAGATTTCCGAATTTCGGGCTCATCCGGATTGAGTTGAAAAGCCTGCTTTAACACGCTGATGGCTTCCGTGGGCCTTTCGTTTTCGTAGTAAAGCTTGCCCAGCGCCAGCAGGATATCGGCATTGGCAGGAAGAGCGGCTTTCGCCTTCTTCAGAGACTCCATGGCCATCTCAGTCCGGCCAAGTCTGGTCCAAATTTCCGCGAGGGCGAGCCAGCTGGCCGGTTTTTCCGGAGCAATCGCCGAGGTTTGCTGCAGGAGCCTGACGGCGTTTTCCTCGTCACTTTTGGCGATGTACGCGGCGCATAGGGTGACCAGAGCTTCACCGTCCAGGCTGTCCCTGCTGATGAAATTCTCACAAATTGGGATTGCCAGGTCGGGTTTTTCGGCTTTGATGGCGATATCCGCGTAGGTCAGGAGGTCTGCGCGGGACGGTTCGCCGTTTGCCGTGATGAGTTCCTGATAAATATCCAGGGCTTTTTCCGGCTGCCTGGACTGAAGGAAAAGATTTGCCAGGTCTTTTTTATTTTCAATGTTTGCCGGTTCATAAAGCGCCACAAGCTCCGAAGCCTGAATCGCCGATTCGATATCCGCGGTATGTTTTTTTATCTGACCAGCCAATTTTAGGGCTGCCAGGTCATTCGGGCTGCTGCGCAAAGCCTTGCCAACCATTTCTTCAGCAAGGGCGTAATCTTTGTTCTCAAAGGCGTAACGCGCGGCTTTTAGTGAATCGCTCTCATTCTGAAAACGGGATGCCGAAGCGAGTTTGCCGGGTAAAGCGCGCAAATTCTCTTTTTCCAGGTTTAATTCGGAGCGCAATTCCGGATAGCGCAAAAGAAGCAGCGTTTTTTGAGCGGACTCAGGAACCTGGTTGAGTAAATCCAACGCGTATTCTTTTTCTCCGTGGGCGAGCAGGAATTCGGCGTACTCTTCTTTATACGCGGCGGATTCCGGTGCGAGATTCAAAACTTCTTCCCAGGTCTTTCGGGCTTCTTCAGTATCTGTCTTTTCAAGTTCTATTGCCAGGTCGCGCAGAAGCTGCGCCTGACTGGATTTGAGTTGAGCAAAGGCGCTTTGCAGCGCTCTCACCGCTTCTTCCTGCTGACCAGCGGCCTGGTGCAGGAAAGCGGTTTTGCGCAATTCAGAAACCTTCTCAAAGCCGGGAGCATCAGGTATGCTTTTCCCTGGTGTGTTCTCCTGCGGATTGGCTGCCAGGAAGCTGGCCGCGAGGCGCTCAATGAAATCAGGGCTTTCAGTTCCTTGCAGCTGCAGGAGGCATTCGCGCTGAAGGTCCAGTGAGGTGCCGCTGAAAAAATCAACAAGCAATTGAAAGCGGTCGTTCTCAACAGTGGGGGTGCTGTCGGCTGCGTGTATGAGCAACGAGCAGATCTTACCAGCCTGTGCCGGCGGGGTCGCGCGGCCTAATTCCTGCGCGAGTTCCGGGAGCCGCGGCGCGAGCGGCGGCAGGCAGGCAAAGGCTGACCACCAAAGCGAGAAATTGCCGCGAGGCGCGCTCAGGAAGGCGTAAACATCTTTCCAGCTTTTATTGAGCGTGTAGTAATTGCGCAGGGAGAGGGCTAAAAGCGCCGCTTCTTCGAGAGTGCTGGGTTCCAGGCCAGTAAGGCGGATGGTTTCCAGGGTTTTTGCCGCTTTATTGTTAACAGCCGAAGGGATTTTTAATTCCTGATCCAGGAGCTCCTGAGCTGCCAGTTTTGGGCTGAGCTTAAAGATCGCGAGCACACCGGGCTGCCATAGGTGAATATCCTCAGCCGCGAATTCCTGGAACGCGGTCAGCAGGTCTTCATCGCCAAGGGCTTTCCACACCAGCGGTTCAGCGCGGAAAGCGCTGACCAGGGCTTTCGCCATCTCTGGTTTAAAGCGGGACTTAACCAGGTGTAAAAAAAGCTCGACGCTCATTTTCATTCCTTTCCAGGATACTGAAGATTAAGGAACTATGCCGATAAACGATTTAATAAAGAAATACGCGGCCGCCAGAAGGACAAGACTGAGAAAAACAAAGAAGATGCCGATGCCGGTGTTGGAACGCGAAAGATCGTTCAATGAGCTGATGAGCAGGGAAGCATTCCCAACCAGTCCGGAGACACCATCGGTTATCCCTTTTTCTGCGAGTTTGGTCGTTTGGTTGGCAATTGTCTGGATATTCTTCCCAATTGCCTGTCTGGCAAGAATTACAATGCTGAGAATCAGGCACAGAATTCCCAGACCAAACAGAATATAGGAAATTACCTGTACGACCTGATTTGTTGTAGCAACCATAAAAGCCTCCTGACAAGATTACTTGTAAGAGGCTTCGTTGCAATTAATGTGCCAGATAAAAATCAGGCTTTGTTTTCAACCGCGTTCAGCACGTCGGTGGGAAGGTGATTGATGTCAATAACCGGGTCGTCGCAGAAGATGACCGCGCGTTCGATGACATTGCTTAGCTCACGGATATTGCCCGGCCAGCTGTATTCCATCAAGACTTTCATCGCCCGCGGGCTGACGTCGTTAATCTGGCTGCCGGAACGCATGGTGAATTTCCGCAGGAAGTAGCCGACCAACTCCGGAATATCCTGTTTGCGGGCTGAAAGGGGAGGCAGGTCAAGGTCGGAGACTTTCAGACGATAGTACAGGTCCTCCCGGAAGGTTCCGTTGGCAATCATCTCTTTCAGATTTCGGTTGGAGGCTGCCAGGATTTGAACATCCACGTTAATTAACGCGGTTCCGCCCAGGCGTCTGAAGGAGCGTTCTTCTATGGCGCGCAGCAATTTTGCCTGCAAATCCATGGGCATGGAGGCGATTTCATCAAGGAACAAAATGCCGTCGTCTGCCACTTCCATGAGGCCGATTTTTTTGTGCGTGGCGCCTGTAAACGCGCCGGCCTCGTGGCCGAACAGCTCGGATTCGAACATGGTGCTGGGGATGGCAGGGCAGTTGATATCCACAAATGGTTTTCCGGAACGGACGCCAATTTTGTGAATATAGCGGGCGAGGACTTCCTTCCCTGTGCCGGTTGGTCCGGTGATGAGCGCGGAAATTCCACTTTCAGCGGTTCGGCGGGCGTGGTCGATGATTTGTTTCATCGCCGGGGTTTCGCCAACGATAAATTCTTCCTGGCCTGCCTGGGCTGCCCGCAAATGATTAAGCTCCCTGTGCATTGCGACGGTTTCTCCCGCGCGGCGCACCGATTTTTCCAGTTCCAGCAAATCCAACGGCTTCTCGATGAAATCCTGGGCTCCATTTTTCATCGCTTCGACCGCCATACTGATTTCGCCGTGGGCTGTGATGATGATTATCTGCGGACGGTTCACCATCCGCGCGGTTTCTGTCAGCAAATTGGGGCCGTACCCATCCGGGAGCCTGACATCCAGTATGATAATATCCGCTTCGCCTTTGTTGATGAACTGCCGGGCTTCGGCCAGCGTGCCGGCTCCCAGGACCTCGTAACCCTTGGACCGCAAAAACTCAGAAACCACCAATCTGGCGGTTTCTTCATCATCCACTACAAGAACTGTCGCTGTCATTTCACCTTATTCCGCTTTTGGGAGGAACACATGGAACATGGTCCCGCCCGGGTAGCTCTCCAGATTAATGGTTCCTTTGTGCGCCGTGACGATTCTTTTGGTTATCGCCAGTCCAAGACCGGTCCCGCTGGCATTCGTCGTCACAAAAGGTTCAAAAATATGTTCCTTAATATCGTCCGGTATGCCGGGGCCGGAATCTGCCACAATCACTTCGTACTGCGGCGGAACAAGGTGCGCCGCGCCGTTGATTACGCGCACATTCAGGGTTCCGCCGGTTTTTTCCATGGCCTGCACCGCGTTACTGACCAGATTTACAAATACCTGTTCCAAAGCGCGGGCATCGGCCCTCACCAAAGGATGCGCCGGGTTCGCGTCAAAATTATACCTGATATTCAGCCGGGTCATGCGCGGCGCCCAGCGCTCTAAAATGCTGGGGAGCATTTCCGCCAGGTCCACCGGTTTGAAGTGGTATTCCACCGGCTTTGAGAAGGTCAGCGTCGAATCCATCAGATGGGTCAGGCGCAGACAGTCGTTTTGGAGGCGGGAGACGAGGTCATAGTGCGGGTCTCCGGGTTTCATGGTCATGCCAATGTACTGCAGGCCGGTCATGATGCTGTTGATAGGGTTCTTGACCTCATGGGCGAAAATCGCTGAAACTTCCCCCAGAAACGCGCGCTGTTCCAGCTGTTGGGTATGCGCCCGGATTTGCTCGCTCTGGCTGAGGTCGCGCAAAATCAGGACGATACTGCTGAGCTTGCCGTCGGTCATCACCGGGATGCACAGCACCTGTGCCAGAAAGGACTTACCGGTGCGCGTATTGAGGCTGAGATTGTTTGCGGCTTTGGTGGCGATGCCCTGCTGGGCTGATTTGTACAGGCTCGAAAGCGTTTCATTGCCAATCAGCACCATCTCGGCTTTCTGGAGAAAGACCTCGCTGATGGCGTATCCCAGCATCATTTCCGCGCTGGGGTTCATCTCCGCCACGCAGAGGTCGGGGGTGAGAATTATCAGGCCTTCTTCAATGTTGTCGCTGATGGCGTGCTCCAGCTGCACAATCTGCCTGGTACGCTGAACGGTGCGCTGCGCATTTTCGACGCGCGTCAGATGATGCAGGATGCCGGCAGCGCTAGAGGCGAGAAGCTTAAGTTTGCGCAGACTGTCTTCGTCGGGCTGACTGCCAAAACCGGCGGCAGTCAGCGCGCCCAGCTGTTCGTTTTGGCGTACCAGGGGAATCAGCAGGAGGTAGTGAAACCCTTTGACCAATGCCAGTTCTTCCAGGGTGGACGTTGGTTTTTGGGTCGATTTCCAGAAGGTAATCTCTTGCGGGAGGGGGTCCGGAAGGGTGAGCCGTTCCGGGAACTGAGCGCTTTGCAAATCGATATTCAGCCGCGCGCGGATGAGTTCTTTTTCTCCCTTGCGCTGGATATAAGCTGCCGAGGCCTGAGCGTTGAGAGTTTTGTGCAGAATTTCCGCCGTCGTGCTAAGCGCTGCGCCAATTGTCTCCTGGTTCTGAATGCGCAGAAGGGATTCGATGAAGGCATAGCTGGCGGTTTGGCTTTCAGTCTCTGCTTGCGCTGCGGGCGGTGTGAAAACCAACGCGACGATTTGATTGGTCTGACTCAATGACAAAATGCGCAGGTTTGCCTGGATTTTGCTTCCGCTGGCAGTTTTCAGATGGACGGGGCGAACATCCTTTCCGGTGGGGTTGGTATCAAGCCTGAGCGTGATTAGCGCGGTTAACGATTTACCCGCCAGTTCGGATGCTTCAAAAGAAGTAAGTTCCCGTAATTTTTGGTTTGCCGCGATGATTTTATCGTTGCTGCGGTTGTACGTCAGTGCTGCCGACGGAACAAGCTCCAGAATTAACGCGAAGTCAAGCGCTTGCAGTTCGTCGTCTGCGGGTTCAAATGGAAGCCGGGGAGAAATCGGGTTTGCCAAGGATTATCCTGTCACAGCGCGGTGTTCGTGCCGCAGATGCGCCGGCAGAATGCCTTCCATGGAGCGGTACTTTGCTACTGTGCGTCGGGCAATGTTCACCCCATACGCTTTCAGGTTTTCCTGGATTTCGGAATCGCTGAGCGGACGCTTTTCGGAGGCAATCATCTCCTTAATTAACGTGCGTTGGGAGAGACTGCGGTCAAAGAATATGGAAAGCGGGACAATGCGTTTGTTGGGAAGCTGGACTGATTTTCCTGAGACTGCCCGGGAAATGGTCGACTCGTGTACATTCAGTGCTTCGGCAATTTCAGCGCGCGTCAGGGGCTGCATTTCTTTTTCACCGGAAAGAACATAGTCTTTTTGTAATACCACAAGTTTTTCGAGCAGCAGGCGCAAAGCGTTGGAGCGCTGTTGGATGCATTTAACCAAGAGCGAGGCTTTCTCGATATCTTCCTTCCACTCTTCCACTTTATCCCCTTCCACCTGTTTGATGGAGGACTTGAAAAGGGGATTGACGCGCAACGTGCCGCGGATAGGATGAATAATTTCAACGACCAGCGGGTTGTTGGGGTTTTCATTGAGATGGTAAATCAGAATATCAGGGCGGTGATAAACATTCGCGCTGGACGCGGCCGGAGACTGCAAATCTCCCCAGTGCGCGCGAGCCGGAAATGGGTTCAGGTTTTCGCTAATAAACGCCGCGGCATTTTGCACTTTGATGCTGGTTGTGCCCAGTTCGCGGGCGATTTCGGCATAGTGATGCTGGCTCAGCTTTGGCAAGTGGTCAAGCACAATTTCCCGGGTAAAGGGCGGAATTTCGACCGTCTCTGAAAGGACTTCCAGTTGAACGAGCAGGGCTTCCTTGGGGTTGGACGAGCATACGCCAATCGGGTCGCAGCGTTTCAGGCGCTCAATCAGGGCGGTGATGTCGTCGGGCAGACGATGGTGATAGCGCGCTACTTCCAGGACTGTCGTGGTCAGGAAACCGTCTTCGTCCAGATGACTGAGAAGATAGGCTGCCACTGCGCGGTCTTCCACTTCCAATTCAGCAGCGACCTGCCGCAGCACATATTCCGGCAGGCTGACCAATTCTGAGGCAAAAGGTTCCTCCGGCGCTTCTTCGGCTGTCTGCGCTCTGGTGGCGTAGAAATCTTCCGGCGCGGAGACAAAAACAATCGGTTCATCCGAGTATTGATTGGACGGCTGGCTGCAAATCGGGCAGGCGCCGGTTGGGGGAAGGAGGCGTTTGCACATCGGACAGCGGCGTTCCTCCACAAGCTCCAGCGCTGGATTTGTTGCCAGTTCCGATTCAACCTTCTGAAGCAGTTCACCGGAATTCAGGCTGAGCAGCGTCATGGTTTGCGCGAGGTGCGCAGAGGGGGCGGCGAGCGGCTGTTGATAATGGGTCTGTAGCACGGTTTTTCTCCCTTCCAGGACCAGTATAATCTTCAACGGCTAAAGTTGCAAGAACTGTACCAAAACTACCTGAGAGGTTTTCCCCAGGGAGCGCCTGAAGCGCTAAAGAGAACGTTTGTTCAGAGTTTTAGCCGCCGCGGGTAGCCGCCCAGGCTGCCTTTTCTGTTCGGTTTCCGCGGGCAAGGTTATAATGGAAAGAAAAAAGGAGCTTTCTTACCAGACATGAAAATTCGCCCAGCGCATACCGTTGAAAATATCAAACCTTACTTTTTTGCATCTTTGAATAAGACGCTTGCCGAACTTAAGGCCAAAGGCGTGAATATTATCCGCCTGGATATGGGCTCTCCCGATATGCCGCCTGCCCAATTCATCATTGACCGTCTGATCGAATCCGCGCGGGATCCCAAAAAACACGGCTACGCTCCGATGGGAGGCTCCGCTGAATTTCTGAAAGCTATCACGGATTACTACAAAGCGCGGTTCGGCGTCGACCTGAATCCTAAAACGGAAGTTCTGGCCTTGCTCGGTTCAAAAGAGGGTATTTTCAACATTAATCACACGCTGCTGGACCCTGGTGATTTGGTGCTCATGCCGGACCCCTATTATCCTGTCTATCTTGCCGGTGCGCAGCTGGCAGACAGCCGGGTCTTCTTTATGCCGCTGCTAAAAGAAAATAACTTTCTTCCGGACCTGAATGCCATCCCAAAAGAGATAGCCCGCGAAGCAAAGATGATGTGGCTGAACTACCCGAATAACCCGACCGGCGCGATTGCCGGACTGGACTTTTACGCGGAAGCTGTGGAATTCGCCCGCCAAAACGAAATTGTGATTGTGCATGACGCTCCTTACACCGACCTGACATTTGACGGTTATCGGGCGCATTCCATTCTGGAAGTGCCAGGCGCGAAGGATGTGGCCATCGAGTTTAACTCGCTCTCCAAGACTTACAACATGGCCGGCTGGCGCATTGGCATGGCAGTTGGCAACGCGGAAGTCATTCGTTTGCTGGCTTCTTATAAAAGCCAGATTGATAACTCCATCTTCCAGCCAATTATGGATGCCGGCGCGCTCGCGCTTACCGGCGACCAAACCTGGCTGGCAGAACGCAATCTGGTCTATCAGGAGCGCCGCGACGTGGTTTATGAAGGGCTGATAGCTGCCGGCTTTGAAGTGGATAAACCCAAAGCGGCGCTTTATCTCTGGGCCAGGCTGCCACAAAGATTTGGCGACCCGATGCAGTTTTGCGCGGATGTTCTGAACGAAACCGGCGTGAGCATGACGCCCGGCGTCATTTACGGGCCGAGCGGCAAAGATTATATTCGCATTTCCATTATCACCCCTACCGAGCAGATTAAAGAGGCCATGAACCGCCTGGTGGCCTGGGTGCAGAGCAACTAAGCGCAAATGAACCAGGAACCTCAAGACAATTCAAATTTGCCCGGGCAGGAAACCGCCATTATGGTCGGCGTGCAAATAGGCTCAGGCAGCGGGCAGGTTTTAAGCCTGGAGGATTCTCTGGCAGAGCTGGAGCTGCTTGCTGAGACCGCCGGCATCGATGTGCTTGCCACGCTCACCCAAAACCTTGAGACGATTAATCCGCGCACATTTATTGGAAGCGGGAAAGTGGAAGAACTCAGGCTGCTGGCGGAAGAACTGGGCGTGGGGGTTGTCCTGTTCGATGAGGAGCTTTCGCCGCGGCATCAGCGTGAATTGGAAGAGATTCTTGGAAAATCCATCAAGGTCATTGACCGCAGCGCTCTAATCCTGGATATTTTCTCCCAGCACGCGCGGACACGCGAAGGCATGCTGCAGGTGGAGCTGGCGCAGCTGGAATACCGACTGCCGCGGCTGACCCGTGCCTGGACGCATTTGGCGCGCCAGGCTGGCGGCGGCGCAGGACGAACTGGCAGCGTTGGCGGCGTCGGTTTGCGCGGCCCGGGCGAAAAACAATTGGAAGTTGACCGCCGGGAAATCAAGACCCGCATTGCCAGGCTGCGCGAGGAGCTGGAAAAGGTGCGCGAACACCGCCTGCGCCACCGGGAACACCGCCGCAAAACAAATGTCCCTGTGGTAGCGCTGGTTGGATACACCAACGCCGGCAAATCCACCCTGCTAAACACCCTCACCAACGCGGATATTTATGTCGCGGACCAGCTTTTTGCCACGTTGGACCCTACCACGCGCCAATTGGAGCTGCCCTCAGGGCAAACCATTGTTCTTACCGATACGGTCGGCTTCATCCAAAAGCTGCCGACCCAACTGGCGGCTGCCTTTCGGGCGACGCTGGAGGAAATTGCGGAGGCTGACCTGCTTATTCACGTGGTGGATATCTCGCATCAGAATGCGGCTCAGCAAAAGAAAACCGTGCTGGAGACCCTGTTGGAGATTGGCGCGGGGGATATCCCGGTCATCACGGCTTACAACAAGGTCGACTTGTTGGCGCCGGAAGAGTTGGAGCGCGTGCGCCAGAATCTGGAAACCCAGGCGCTGCTCATCAGCGCGAAAAACGCGGCCGGCATAGGCGCGCTCTTGGAAACAATTGGGCGCGAATTATTTAGCGCCTACGTGCATTTGGATGTACTGCTGCCGTACAACCAGGGGCATTTGGTATCTGTTTTTCATGAAAAAGGGCACGTCCAGAAACTTGAACACACCGAAACGGGCATTCGCATCCTGGGGTATTTGCCTAAAGAGCTGGTTGCGCATTTTGCGCCTTTCCAGCGAAAACTGAGCGGTAAATAAAAAAACTCCACGCGGCGCGTGGAGTTGAATGCGTACGGCTGGGATTAATCTTTTTCGATGGTGAGAACTTCTCTACCCTGATAGTAGCCGCATTTTGGGCAGACACGATGCGGCAGACGAGGCTCTCCGCAATTGGGGCAGGCAACACTGTTGCGGGCTTTGAGAGCATCGTGTGAGCGTCGGCGATCGCGGCGTCCGGAGGTGGTTTTTCTCTTAGGTAATGGGGTCATCTTGCGCTCCTGATTATTTCGTTAACTTTTTCAATATACTCGATAATGCCGAATAATGCAAGTTGTTTTTGGACTATTTTATCCGCGGAGCAAATAATTAGTTGACAACCTTCTGCTCTGCCAACTGTCTGTTATTCAGAGTTTGCTTTACAGAATGCCTGACGCCAGAAACCCGTTGGAATTGACAAGCCGCGCGGCCTGCGGTTGGTTTGGGATTAGTTTGGCTCTCATTCAGCGTTGCGATTTTGGGGCAGAGTCTTCGGGTCCAAATTCGCGTGCGCGAGGATTAATTCCTGCAAAGCTTCCCACGGCACTTCCGCGTAATCGCGGAGTTCCAGGGCGCGCATCGCTTTGCCGGTTCCGCGCAGGAGGTGATGCGGGTCCGGGATAAATGCACCATGCGTGAAATAGACCCGAACCGTGTTTCCTTTCCTGCTAATTCCGCACACGCCTGATATTACCGGTCCGCCTGCTGCGCTCCTGAAGTACACCAGGTTCCTTCCTCGCATTTCTTCCTGGGCATCAGGTACTGCCGCGAATACCAGATTGCGAATTTCCAGAATTAGCTCACGCGATTCCGTCGGGGCATACTGCAGGAAATGGTCAACAAGATGGTAGGGAAGCATGGATTTGGTGCCGAAATGAGGTTATCGGCGGATAGTTAAGGCAGCGGAGTCGGGGTAAGCGTATCGCGCGGCAAAGTCTCGGACGGGCGCGGTGTGCGCGTGGGTGTGGGAGGGATTGGCGTCGGACTCGGCTCTGGGGTGGGTGGCTCTTGGGTGGGGGGCTCTTCAGTCGGCGGCGCGATGGTTGGTGAGGGAATAAATTGGGTAGGCAGAGGATTCCGGCTTGTTGGAGTCTTAAACGCGTTTTCGTCAGGCACAGTAATTGTTTTCGAACAATGCGTGCCGGTTTCGTCGATGAAAGATAATTTGATTTTATCGTTCTTTTTGGCAAGCAGTTCAAGGGATAGGCGGGTAGGCTCTGCCGGGTTGCGCATAAAGGTGCCGTAGGAATACACGCGCGTCTCATTGCGCCACAGCTTGAAATCGGGTAGGTTGAGGCGGTCTGTCGGCTTGCCCTGGGCATCCAGAACCTGGTACGCGCGAAGGTCGACCGGGCTGGTAAAGACAATTTGCACCACATCGCCAATGAAAAAAGAAATGCTGAAATACTTGATATCCTCAGCGCTGCAAAGAGGGGGCGGGGTTGGCGTGGGCGTGGAAGCGATCGCCGCGATAGGCGTCGGGGTGTCCGTGAAATCAACAGGCAGTTCTGCGCTGGGGGTGAAGGTTTTCACGACCGAAAACAAACTGAAAGGCGACGGGGTAATAAACCCTAAGCGGGTGAGCGCCGGCGTCGGGCTGGGATAGCGCGCCGGGGTTTGATTGGCATTCAGGAAGCTGGCAAACGCGGAGCTGAGTTCGGGGATGATTAACGTTGCCAGCGAGCCAAGCAAGAACACAGCCAGGATAACGACTGGTAAAAGCCAGCGCGGGAGCTTTGGTTTTTGCGGCAGGGCTTTTACTAAGCGAAGTTCGGGAGGAAGCTTCTTAAATTTTGTTGTGGAAAGCATCGGACACTCTGAATACCGCGCGCTCAGGCAATATTCGCGCTGGTGCACAAGAATTGGCAGGGTGATAGGCTGGCTGCGGTGGCAGTAATTCATGTCCGATGGGAATTCGGAATAGGTATTGACATCATCCACAAGCCCAACATAGGGACAGCGCAAATTCTCCGGTGGGAAGGCACTTCTTGGATTATCCTGTGATGTTGTCATTACTGGTCTACCAATTTCTTAAACGCAGAGATAGTATATTTTAATTCAAGTCTAAATATTTCAGGGTAAAATTACCAATTTTCATAGGGTCAGCTGCCCGTCTTTTTTGCGCTGTACATTAACCATTGATACAGCAGTGCGAACTTGCTGGTAATCAGTTGGTCAATCTCCCGGGCCACTTCAGCGGGTGAGTCACCGGAGGCATACGGGTCGGGTATGCTGAAAGGAACCCCGCCGCACACTTCTGAGAGCAAATATATCCGGCTGCTAACCGTTGGAAACTCAGCTTGAAGCGCTTCTTTGTGTCCGGTCTCCATGACCAGTACCAGGTCAAACTGGTTCATCATCCTGGGTGTTAACAACCTGGAACGATGATTATCCAGGTTCAAATTCCTTTTTCGGGCTTCCTCAACAGCTTCTGGCATGGCAGGTAAGTTTGGGTCTCCCCATGTGCCGGCACTTTCCACGCGCCAATCGGCAGCCGACGGCATTTTCCGCAGCAATCCCTGAAAAATGACCTGTGCCAGCGGAGAACGAAAACGGTTTGCTGTGCACACAAATAATACGCCAGGCATGGTGTCTCTTCTACGCTTAATAGCGATACCAGTATGTTCTTTCCCGCGGTATCAGCACCCATTCTCCCGGCACAAGAATGTCATCGGGTAGGAGGTCGTTGTAGCGGGCGAGGGTGTCCAAATCAACGCCAAATTTATTGGCGATATCCCTAAGCGTCATCCCTTCATCCGCGATTCCGTAAGGTTCAAACGCGGGTAAATCACCCGGGTCTGTTCGGTTCAGCGGTATGACAATAATTGAATCGACCCAAATGGGAACCACAAGGTTGTAGTTGACCGATTTGATAACATTCGGGTTGGTTTTATGGAGTGTGGCGTACAACTGGATGCTTTCCCCGGAACTGACCCGGTGGACGATAAATTGATCCTGGCTGCCAATCACGACATCAAGTGTGTGGGGCGTTCGGGTTGCCACCGGCGTGGGTGTGCTGGTCGGTTCGGCGGTTGGAGTTGGCGCGGGAGCCGCGGCGGTGTTTTCGGGCGTGGCGCTCGCATCCCTGATGATTAAAAAGGGAATATTGGTGGAGGTGGGAGCGGGCAAAGGACTCGGGCTGCTTATAGGTGCAGTTTTCCAGGGCCGGCTGACCAGGAGAAAAAGAACCAATAAACCAATTACGGCGGCCAGACCCAGGCCGCCCCAGCCCAGTTGTCTGCTGACCTTTGGATTAAACCGCATCGCTAATTCTAGCGGCATTTTCTGGTCAGGGTCCGCGGAAAAAACCGGGCAGTGAGAGAAACCAGGTGTCAGGCAGGACTTTACCTGATGGGAAAGCTTTGGAACCGCGGTTGGCACGACATGATGGCAAACATTATAAATGGAGGGATAATCCTGGACGGAATAAGCGTCCTCGGGGAGACCGAGGTAAGGGCATTTATCTTCCTGCCCGCTATTTACTGCTTCAATTTCCCGGCCTTGTTTTGTCATCGGTTTTTCACTGTTGTGCCATGAATATCCAGATATCATCATGGGCGGGAGGAGACGCCCGTTATTTTCCTTTTAGTGGTGATGCAGTGCTTTTTTCATCAGCCAATCCCAATTCAAAACCTTCCTCCAAAGCGCCAGTCTGATGGTAACCATCGTGGCTGCTGTAGGGGGAATAGTAGTTATAACCGCCGTAGTAGTAATCCCGATTGCGGGGGATGCGGTTCATGACGACACCTAAGATGTTCGCGTTTATCCGCTGTAATTCTTCCAGCGGCCGTTTGGCGGCTACGCTGTGAGTGTTGCCCGGCACGATAACATAAATAACGCCGTCTGTTCGCGTCGATAGAATTTGTGCGTCTGAGACTAGCATCGGCGGGCTGTCCATGACGATGACATCGAAGACTGATTTCATTTCCTCCAGAATACTGCGCATGCGTTCGCTGCCAAGGAGTTCGGCTGGGTTCGGCGGCAGTCCGCCGCTGGTGATGATGGAGAGGTTCTTAATCTCTGGCAGCGTTCTGACCACGCTTTCCAGAGTGAGTTTACCCCGCACAAGATCACTCAGACCGACGCGGTTGTGAATGTTGAATTGCGCGTGGACATTAGGCCGGCGCATGTCAGAATCCAGCAGCAGAACTTTTTTTCCGCTCTGCGCCAGGACAATTGCCAGATTGGTCGCGACAGTGGTCTTCCCTTCGGATTTTCCCGCGCTGGTGACCAGGATGACGCGGAGAGGTGCATCAATTCCGGAGTACTCCAGGTTTGTCCGCAGCGCCCGGAAAGCTTCCGATACGGGTGAGCGGGGGTGATACGCCACATAATTGCCGAGCTTTTCATCTTTGTTTTTCTTGCGAAGTTCGCCTATCAGCCCGATGACCGGCAGCCCTAATTGGTCTTTTACCTCATCCGGCGTCTTGATGGTGTCATCCAGGAATTCAACCAGGAACGCGACCGCTGCTGTTACCAATAATCCGATGCCGCCGGCCAGCAGCGCGCTCTGCATCGGTTTCGGTGAAATCGGGCTGCTGGGGGTGACAGCGGCTTCCACCTGGACCACATTGGGGGTATTCTGCGCGCGGGTCAGGCGCAGAGTTTCCAGGCTGCTAATGCTACTGATGTAAATTTGCTGGTAAAGTTCCAGAGTAGTTCGCAGTTGCGTAAGTTGTGTGGTTGTGGTTGTATCGCTCTGGGCGGGGGTTTTCAGGACGACAAGATTGGTATAAATCTGTTGGTAAAGTGAGAGGACAGGCGTCAGCTGGTCCAGCTGTGCCTGGTAATCCGCTAAAAGAGCGATCTGTTCATCTGTGGCGGTTTCAGGGTCAATTTTTGCAACTTCGGCGTTGAGGGCAGTAACCTGGGCCTGCAGGTCATCAATCTGAGCCTGAACGCTTTGAAGCTGTGATTCCACCGTGGCAGAAGAGACTTCGTTGATTTGAGCCTGCAAAATGCTAATTTGCTGCTGGGCTTCATCAATGCGGTTCTGCAGGTTTTGTTCGGCGCTGATGTAGCGCACGGCCTGAAGCTGTTCGTTTTGGTCAATCAGCACCTTTACCAGTCCGTTGGCAATCAAGGCTGCTCTTTCTGGGTCTGTATCCTTAACCGTCAGCTCCACAAACTGCGTATCGTTAATCTGAGCAGCAGTGGCTTGTCCCTTCCTGACCGGGAAACCAAGTTCCTGAGAGGCCTGCGCCAGCAGGCTTTCCGTGGAAAGCAGCTGCGCGTAGGTAGAGATTAATTGCTGGCTGTCCAGATACGAAAAGTAATCATAGGTAGTCTGGGCGGCCCGCAAAACCACAAAACGGGTGGAAGCCTGGTAAATCGGAGTCTGTCGGCTGCTGAAAAAATACCCCCCGACGGCGCCAAGCAGCGTGCCCAGTATCAGGAACCACAGCCAGCGCTTTGCCGATACAAAAAACTGTTTAATATCCATACACTATCTCCATTCACCAGCTGACCATGTCAGGTCAGTCGCTAAGTACAGTTCCGCCTTTTGATGAGAATTCCGTGTAACATCCCTCGGCCGCTTAACGACTCGCGGCTTCTTCTACGCCAAGCGCTTGACACTATCGTTAAGAAAAAACGAAGTAACGACGAATGTCAAGCGAATTTACTTGTTTCCAGTGAATTATATTCTCTTTGAGGCGGACTGTAAACCAAAGAAAAACCTGCCCGGGCACTTCCGGGCAGGTTTTGTCATTTAACTCGTTCACTTGACGAGGATGGGTAAAAACAGTGGCATTTCCACCTGGATGCTGACCAGGGCTGGCGCTGAGTAGGCCAGACCGTCCCAGACTCTAAAGCTAAAGCTGTCCGCGCCAATATATCCAGCCGCCGGGGTGTATACCAGGTCAGGCGCGCTGCCCGAAAGGGCACCGTGACTGGGGGCCGCAACCACTTCATAGGTCAGGGTGTTGCCGTCCGCGTCCGAGCCGGTGAGCGTGATACTTAGCGACTGGCCCCGCCACGTGCTCAGGGTCTGCGGATCAGCCACTGGGGGAGTGTTGACGGCCCCCTCGATGGTAAGGAATACCGCGCTGACCGCGCCCCAGTTATTGTTGGCGTCTTTCCCGCGCACATACAGGATGTGCCGGCCGGCGGACAGGCCGGTGGTGTCGATGCTCGCGGTCACATTTTCCGAGCTGGAGTTGAAATTCCCATCCGCGGGGGAAAGCGGGCTGGGAGCATAACCCGCCTGCCAGTACGGCACGTCCAGGGAGTACTCCGCCGCGGCGACCGCCTGGGTGGGTTCGCCGGCTCCGCTTTTATAACGTGTGTCATTCACCTGACCAGTGAGCGTGACGATTGTTCCGGCAGGGACGGTGGCCTGGCTGAGCGTGAGGTTAATGGAATCCGGACCGGCGGGGGTCATATAGGGCGTGCGGGCGGTTTTGGCGGCATAGAGCAAAGCCGGCAGGTTGCCGGGCAGGATATCAAACTCAAAGGTGCTGCAGCTTTCAAAGAACGCGTCTCCTACCTCTATACAGTACCCAGCCACGCCCAGCTGCCCGTAGGCATAATCTTCGGTGCTTCCATCGGTGATGTAAAGATCCCAGGAGGGAGAGGGATCATAATTATTAAAGAAGGCGAGTTTCCGGCCAAGCGTCTGCAGGTCGGTTCCGTTAGGCGCAAGGGAGGTCGTGAAGCCCCACGACCACAAGACCAGACGGGAGTAACTGTGCAGGTCAATGTAAATTCCAGTGGCATCTTCCGGAGCAGGCGAGCTGAGCGCGTCTCCGCGCTGGTCCGGGAAGATGGATAGCATGTAATTTTGCACTGCCTGGGTTTCCGGTTCTGAAGCCGCTGCCGGTCCGCGGTAGGTCTCCGCGCATGGGCTCCCACTTGAGCCGCCGCAGCAGCCCCACTGGAAGCCAAAGTTGCGGTTCAGGTCCGCGCCGCGGTTCTGGCTGGTGACTCCGCAGTAGTTTTCGTTGGTGTTTTTGCGCCAGGAGAGCCCGGCTTCGGCTTCCTTGCGCCCATCCGGATTGGCTGTCAGCATGATGTGAATCTCGTGATAATCCAGCAGCCAGTGCACATCAGCGTTCGCGTTGTAGTTTTCAATCAGGTAGCCGGCAAAGCGGGCGGCCAGTTCCGCGGGGGCGTATTCGCGCGCGTGAATGGAGGCTGTGATGAACAGTTTGGGTTTGTCGCCGGTGATGGCTTCGTTGGTGAGCCGTAGGACCATCATGTCGTAGCCATCCGGCTGCCCCACGCTTTTCTCCCAGGAATTGCCGACATCTATCCATTCCGCCAGGTCCGGGTAGATAGTTGCCAGCGCCTGGGCGTAGGAATAAAGTTCTTCCACGGTGCGGTAGCAGTTGTAAGGTGGAGGAAGAGTCTCCAGGCCCTGAGTTTTGAGGAGGTCCAGCTTGCGGTAATTGGCGGTTTGTTCCTCGTCCAGGGCTGTGGTAAAGCCCATGCTCTGGATGACGGTAATTTCAGAAGGGGTGGCTGCCACCAGCACGTATTTTTCCACTCTGTCATTAAACTCGAACAAATCGAAGGACTTAAGATTTGTAATGTCCTCGGGGGATTGATAGTACACGCGGTAGACTTGCTCAATCTCAGCTTCTGGGTTGGTACAGGCAGGCACATCGGCTGGCTGCGATTGGGCAGCTTTCGCGCTGCGATCGCCTGTGATAGAAACCAACAAAATCACCGTAAATAATACTGAGAACCACACATTTCTTTTCATCATGCCTCTTTATCGGCTTACAAGCCATTGGTGGATTAGATATCGCGTTTTTTCCTGTTCGATATTCTGAGAGAGTTTCTCTTCAGAAGTGATTAACCTGGTGATGGTGCGGCTATACTGCCGGAATAAATCTGAAGCTCTGCGTAAATACCCCAGAATCAGAGCCGGAGAGCGGGGATTCATTCCGTAAAGCCGGGCAATTACCGTCCTGGGCAAGAAAATACGACTTGCCAGCAGTCTGGCTTTATCAATGACATTCTTACGCTCGGAAAGCTCGGTGAGGCTGGGCGTCCAAAGGGAGGGATTTGTCTCCTCGAGCAGCAACACTTTTTTTGCCTGCGCGAGGATTTCCGGTTCAAAAGCTTCTGGAAGCAAGGTGTCAAGAAGTCCATCTGGCAGCTGAACCCAACCCAGGTCTTGAAGCAAGGCAAATGTCAGCGTGGCAACTTTTTCAGCGCCCCAATGCTTCGCTGTCTCTCGCAGCTTATCCCAATTGATGCGCGCTGCCGCGCTTTTTATCACCAGAGCGATATCGTACATTCCACGCAGGCCAAGCTTGAGATAATGCTGATACACGGCATGCAGGCAAAGGTGCAGGAGCAGGTCTTCGGTGGAAAGGGAAAGCGCGTTTGATTCCGCAAAGCGGGCAGGCACACTGCGCTGCCACAAGCCTTCCACATCCAGAGTAAAGGGCTCGTTTTCCTCCAACAGAGTCCAATGGACTTCCACAATGGTTCCATCGGGCAGGCTCATGGGAGGAACATGCTTAATATCCACGTTGGCATCAAGACTGTCAAAATACGTGAGGGGCTGATAAGATAATTCCTGTAACGTTGCAACTGTCCGGGGAATATCTTCTCTACGGACGAGGATATCCAGGTCATTCATCCCGCGCGCGCCAATATCCGCATAGATGTTTTCCAGCAGATATAAACCTTTAATCCCGATCACAGGAATATTCCGCTCAGCAAGCGCCGCAAGCGCTTTATGGGCATTCTGAAGCAGCTGCAGATTGCGGGCAGCGTTTAAGAGGTACTGTTCGCGTAAGAACTGCCGGCTTTCCTCCGGAATTAAGTGCGTCTGACATTGCTGACACAAACGGGCATAGACAAGGCATGCCAGCGAATGATTCTCCAGATACCGCTGGAGAAGTACCCAATCCTCGGAGCTAAGCGAGCGCAGAAGAACAGCGATTTCTTCACTGTCGCTCAATGGGTTTAGCAGATTTATCACAAGCGCCTGAATGTCCGTGGTATTACTCCTGATCTTGCCAAAGCGATTTCTCTCTTATTGTGAGAGCAGACTGCCGTTCGTTTGCCTCCGCATGTTTCCTTTTATGGAAAATCAATCCGCACCACCTCGTGAGAGCAGCGGGAGATGAATTTGCCAGCCGCTCAGCAGGCGCAGCGGTCCGTAGTATTCTCCGGTTGGTCCGTAGGCGTCTTCATCCTCCACCCAATACCAGTATTCGCGCCCGGGTATGATGGTTTCGTCGGTGAAGGAGTACACTGTGGTTTTGGCTTGCGCGGCAGGTATCAAACTCAGGTTCAATTTTGTTTTCGCGCCGTCGCTGGTTTCTGAACGATAAAGATTAAAGCCCAGTGCGTCCCCAAGCGCGGAGGTGCTCCAATGGATGAGATTGCCCGTTGGTGTGTATTCGCCGCTTAGGCTGCTGTAAACCACGGAGGATGGATGCAGGACTGTCCAGGTGTAGGTATCCAGGTCGGAGTTCTGGTTGTAATCCCATACCTGAATCTGCATGGTATGGCTGCCGTTTTGACTGGGAAACTGGCGCTGGCCGGACATGGTAAAACCCAGGTCGATATAAAACTGCCGGCAGTTGTAATCACCACAGGTCGGAGGAGCGATGAAAAAATCATCCACTAGCAAGGTGGTGTCGCTTCCTCCCGGGAAGGTATGAAACTCCCATACGGTGGTCCAGGGTGCGCCGTCCAGCGAATAGGCAATCTTGTAAGGGGGCAGTGTGAAAACCGGACTGAGGAACAGGTCTCCCGTGTGGGCGTAAAGGCTGTAATTGGGAATTTGCGTTTCGGTGATAGTATCCCCGGAAACCAAAGAGTTGTTGATTGTTAATCCGGTTTTGCTGATTACAGGCGCTTGGGTATCCGCCAGCGGTGTGTGAAATTCCAACGGGTTCAGGTATACATCTCCATCCGCAAGAATATTCAGGTGGATGTGATGAAAATAATAACCAAAGGTTTCCACAGGCCAGGGAACGATTTCGCCAAGTTTCGTTCCGCGCGTGATAAACCCTCCATTTACAGGGTCGGCCTGCCAGTCCTGGTAAGCATGTTCCAGGTCTGGGGGAATACTGGGCTCCGCGATGTGGTGGTACTGCCAGACGTAGCCCTCAGGGTCGAGGATCGCGACTTCCCAGTACAACGGAGAAGCGTTGTAGTTTTCAATGTTGACGACCTGCCCGCCGGAAAAGGAATAGACAGACGTGCCGCTGGGGGCGAGCATGTCGATGCCGTGATGGAAGTAAGGACTGCCGCCATAATATTGGTAGGACTGGATAACGTGCCCCATTTGCACGACTGTGAACGGCCAGGCGTAGACTGAATGCGGTCCGTCAGGGTTGCCCCAGGCAAGTCCGGCCGAACCAGTCTGAATGCCGTAATCAGTAGTGTCACTTTCCTCAGGGGGTGCGATGTATCTGGCTGATACCGAAGAAAGTGGGCAGCCAACCAACAGGCTTAGCACCAGGAAAGCAATTCCTCGCCGAAAATATGTCATACCCTGAAATGAAAAACGCATAGAAAAACCTCTTGGGTTAATCGCGTGGGGATAATTCGATTTTATCACCGGAAGAGGTCTTTATGCCTGAGATGCACAAAAATGAATTAAGTCTGCTTAAAAAGCAAGGTCAAAACCAGTGAAACCTGATTCTGACCTGCAATCTTGAATGGATATTCAACTACCAGCCCGAATTATCATTCAGGCCGGCGAAAGCCTTACTGCGCAATAATCTGGACGTCGTCAATAGCGGCTTCTACCAGACTATCGCTCGGCGCATCGGCCGCGGTAATCAGAATATAAATGGACTGACCGGCAAAGCTGGACAGGTCGTAGGTGAGCGTTGCCCATACAGCGTCGTCGTCATTTCTGGCGCCAACTTCCTGCAATGCGGTTACTGTCGTCGCGCCGATAATCTGCACTCGCAGGTAATCCGAGCTTGAGGAATTGGAGTAATGCGCCAGATAGTACCGGAGCGTCAGGGTAATTGTTCTGCCAGCCGGAAGGGTAATCAACGGCGACCGGACGCTGGTGGTGCCGCCGTCCAGGTCGTAAGAACTGGCGGAGCTGCCCGCAAGCGGACCTGTGACCAAATCGTAGGAACCGCTGGTCGTGGTGCCCAGTTGTTTATTCCCGTAATATGTGGTCGCATCCGGGTTCGCCCGCACAAAAGCGCCTATCGTTGCTGTATCAGTGCCGTTGGGGTTAAATGTCCAACCCTTATCCGTTTCAAAATCATCTGCAAATATCGTGGTTGGACCGGCAGGATTGATGGTGATTGCGACTGTTGCTGCCGTGGAATCCGCGGTTCCATCGTTTACCTTGTATGTAAACGAATCAGCACCGGTGTAACCTGAAGCCGGAGTATAGGTCAGGCTTGGGGCGGTGCCGGTCAAGGCGCCGTGAGCGGGAGCAGTCAGGACTGTGTAAGTCAGGGAGTCGCCGTCAACGTCCGTTCCCGAAAGAACAACCGCGACCGGCGTATCCACGCTGGTACTGACTGACCTGGCCAAAGCAACCGGCGCATCATTCACCGGGGTCACTGTCAGGGAAACCACGGCCTCAGCGGAGGTCATTTTGCCGTCGCTTACTGTAAAACCGAAGCTGTCTGAACCATTGAAGTTGGCAGCCGGGGTGTAAGTTAGTGCCGGGGCGCTGCCGCTCAGGCTTCCGTGAGCGGGATTGACCGTCACAGTGAAGCTGAGAGGGCTGCTTTCGGGGTCGGAACCTGTAAGCGTAATGGGTAACGCGGTATCTTCCGCGGTGCTAAGCGTCTGCGGGTCCGCGCTGGGAGGATTGTTCGGGGCAGTGGCCAGGATAAGTACATCGTCTACAGCGGCTTCAACCAGGCTGGCGGTGCCTGCGTCTGCTGCTTCAATACTAATTCTGACGGTCTGGCCGGCAAAACTGCTGATATCCCCGCTGAAGCTTGCCCAAACCGCGTCGTCATTGTTTGCAGCTCCGAGTTCTTCAAAAACCTTCACGCTGCTGCTACCAACGACGTAGACGCGCAAGAAATCATCCGTGGAGGAGTTGGTGTAGTGGGCCAGATAGTAGCTGAAGGAAAGGGTCAGTTCCCGCCCGGAAGGCAGAACAATGGCGGGTGACTGCATACTGGTTTTGCCACCGTCCAGGTCGTACGCGCCCGCGGAACTGCCCAGTAATGGGCCGGTGACCAGGTCGTACGAACCGCTGACTGTGGTGCCCAGCTGCTTATTGCCGTTGTAAACATTATCTTCCGGGTTTGCACGTTCAAAATACCCCAGGGTGGCGGTGTCGGTCCCGTTTGCGTTGCGGACCCAACCCAAATCAGTCTCAAAATCATCCCAGAAGACCTGCACCGGGCCGGCGGGCGTCACCGTGATGCTGATGACAGCGGGTTCGGAATATCCCTGTCCATCGCTGGCCCTGAAGGCGAAACTGTCCACGCCTGTAAAACCGTCAGCGGGAGTGTATACCCATTCAGCAGAGCTAGCGCCAGCAGCAAGGGTTCCATTGGATGGAGCGCTGGTGATGCTGAAACTCAGCGGATCTTCGTCTGCGTCTGTGCCTGTCAGCAAAATTTCAAGTGGAGTGCCGGCCTGTGTGGTCAATTCCTGCGCGAAAACGACCGGTAGGTAGTTGACCGCGTTCACGAGAAAGACAGCTGTATCTTCACTGAACAGTCCTTCCGGGTCTGTGGCTCGGAAGGTAATCGTCTCCCTACCGTACCAGGAAGCAGAAGGCGCGGTAATGGTTGCCACGCGATTGGCTATGCTTACGCTGAGAGCTGAATTTCCGCTGAAGGACCAAGCCAACTCAGCGTCGGCGTTATCAGGGTCTGCCACATATTCATCAAGGTTAATCGCTGCAAACGCGCCGCCTTCATCGATGGTTTGGTCGGGAATATCTGAAACAACAGGAGCCTGGTTTGCAGCCCTGACAGTAAACTTAGCGGCATCTTCGGCAAATAATCCCTCCGGGTCCGTCGTACGGAATGTCAGAGTCTCCTCGCCAGTCCAACCTGTTTGCGGTATGACCGTCGCAACACGGTCTGTAATGCTGACTGTGAGGTGGTTCGCGCCGTTCACAGACCAGGTGAGTTCCACATCCTGATTGTCGATGTCTAAAACATAATCGTCCAGTGAAATGGCCGCAAAAGCTCCACCGACAAGAATGCTTTGGTCGGGAATGTCTGTCATAACGGGGCTGTCGTTAACTGCCGATACTGTAAAGACGGCAGCGTCCTCAGCAGATAACCCGCCCGGATCAGTGGCTCGGAAAATAAAGGTTTCTGCGCCGCTCCAATCCGCATTGGGGATTGCGATTGTTGCGACCCTGTTGGAAATGGTGACGGTCAGCTGACTGTTTCCTCTTACGTCCCACACCATTTCGGCATCGCTGTTGTCAACATCTGAGACGAAATCGTCAAGGTATATTGAAGCAAAACTACCGCCTTCAGGCACACTCTGGTCTGGAATGTCGCTTACCACTGGAGCTTTGTTCCCGGCTGTGACAGCAAACAGCACCTGATCCTCACTATGAAGACCCGCAGGATCAGCCGCGCGGAATGTGACGATCTCCGAGCCGACCCAATCAGGCGTTGGTAAAGTAACCTGCGCCACGCGGTCTGTCGTGATGCTGACAATCAAATTCGTATTCCCGGAGAATGTCCAGATGAGTTCCGGGTCTGTGTTGTCAGGGTCGGAGACATAGTCATCCAGTGGGATGTTTGCAAAACTGCTCCCTTCAGGAATTGTCTGGTCAGGGATATTTGCGACCACTGGAGCATCATTTACCGCCGTAATGGTAAATACGGCTGAATCCTGAGCGCTAAGGCCGCCTGGATCCGCGGCACGGAAAGTGATCGTCTCCGACCCGTTCCATTCGGGGTTGGGGCTTGTGATTGTAGCAACCCGATTGACGATACTTACATTGAGAGCGGAATTGCCTGAGGCAGTCCATGTCATTTGAGCGTCGCTGTCGTCAACATCTGAAACGTAATTATCCAGGGGGATAGCCAGGAATGCTGCCCCCTCCTGAATGGTCTGGTCAGGGATATCCGTTACAACAGGGGCGTCATTGATTGCTGTGACAGTGAAAACAGCAGCATCCTGAGAATAGAGCCCGCCGGGATCTGTCGCCCGGAAGGTGATGGTTTCTGAACCGTTCCAGTCAGCGTTGGGTGCCGTGATAACAGCCACACGATTAGAAATTGAGACACTCAAGGCTGAATTACCGCTAACAATCCATGTCAACTGGTCGTCGCTGTTGTCGGGATCACTTACATAATCATCGAGGTTGATGGTTGTAAAAGAGCTGCCTTCGCTGACGGTCTGATCCGGGATTCCAGAAACAACAGGCGGCAGGTTAGCGACTCCCTCAATAGTGAGGAAAATCGCGCTAACCGCGCCCCAGTTGTTATTCGCGTCTTTGGAGCGGACGTATATTGTGTGCCGCCCCGCGCTTAGGCCACTGGTATTAATAACCCCGGTGATGTTTTCAGTGGTCGCGTTAAATGAGCCGTCTGATGCGCTCATTGCGACTGGCGCCGCGCCGCTTGCCCAGGGAGGCGTGTCAACGGTGTACTGGGCTGCAGCGATATTCTGGGTGGGTTCTGTGCCATTTGTCTGGCGGTAGCGGGTGTCATTTGCCTGAGCTGTGAGGGTCACAGGGGTTCCCGCTGGAACGGTGCTGGCGCTTAGCGCAAGATTCAGAGAATCCGGGCCAAGGGGAGTCATGTAGGGTGTTCTTGCGACCTTTGCAGCATAGATTAATGCTTGCAGATTGGCCGGATGAATTGTACTTTCATAAGTGGAACAGGTTTGGAAGAAGGCAGTTCCCATTTCAATGGTATATGCTGGAATTCCCAACTCTCCATAGGCAAAGTCAGTTGTTACACCGGAGCATGTGTAAAGGTCCGGGCCGGTCTGACCGGGAAGATAGCTGTTAAAGTAAGCGATTTTTCGGCCAAAGGTCGCCAGCTGAGTGGCATTTGGCGCAGCGCTGGTGGTATAGCTCCAGGGCCAGAGAACATAACCACCGTAGCTGTGAAGGTCAATAAAAACACCCGTGGTGTCGGCCGGGGCAGCGCCCGTGCCGCGTTGGTCCGGAAAATTCGCGAGTATGTATGAAACAACAGCCTGGGTTTCAGGTTCAGAATTCGCGGAGGGTCCGCGGTAGGTTGCGTCACAGGTGTTGGAACTTGACCCGGCGCCTCCCCATTGATAGCTGAAGTTGCGGTTCAGGTCCGCGCCGCGGCTGGTACTTGTGACCCCGCAGTAGTTTTCGTTGGTGTTTTTACGCCAGGAGAGGCCGGCTTCTGCTTCTTTGCGGCCGTCTGGATTGGTGTAAAAGAGGATGTGGATTTCGTGATAATCGACCAGCCAGGTCACATCCGCGTCTGTACCGTAATTCGAAAGGAGGTATTCTGCAAAACGGGTGGCAGTCTCAGAAGTTGTATATTCCCGCGCGTGGATGCCCGCAATGATGAATATCTTGGGCTTCGACTCGGTAATTTGGGAATTGGTGAGCTTGAGCACCATCATGTCATACCCATCCGGCTGCCCGACACTTTTTTCCCAGGAATTGCCAATGTCTATCCACTGGGCAAGTGTGGGGTAGGTGGCCGCCAGATTCGCTGCCGTCGCGAAGGTTTCTTCGACCGTTCGGTAGCAGGAGTAGCCTGGAATGGTCTGAATCTGGTTGCCGTATCCCAAGGCGAGGTCCGCGGAGCGTTCGTCATCGACGACCACTTTAAATCCAAGCGCCTTAATCCTTTCGATTTCCCACTGAGTCGCTGCGACGAGTACATATTTGTCCACTTTGTCGTTGAACTCAAAGAGATCAAAGGGAATCAGCTTCTGGATGTCTTTTTCGTTGGCATAATAAACACGCACCACATAAACCCGGGAATCCTGCAATTCCGGGCCTTCTGTCTGCGCGTTCACCGGTTTCGCCAACATACTACTAAAGCTGGAAGCCAAAAGACTAAAAACTAATAGAAAAGTGAGTAATTTGCGACGGTTTCTCATGTCAGACTCCTCTAAGAAAAATTAAACTACTGCGGATTAACAGAAAATATGGGTACACTATTTATGCCAGGTTTGTATTTTTGGAAAGAAAAACCGGTTGTGATGGTTTGGCATCACAACCGGTTTAAGCTGGAGAATTACTTTGTAGTGTTCGTGTTCCCGCTCGCGAAGACTTGCGGAGTGGCAACAATCATGAGGTCGTCCACCGCGGCTTCTACCAGGCTTGCTTGACTGTTATCAGCGGCTTCAATGAGGATGTATACGGTCTGGCCGGCAAAGGCGGATAGATCAACTGTCCTGACAGTCCAATATGCATCTTTGTCCTTGTTTGTACCCAGAACCTGGAGAACAGTGGCGGTGCTCGCGCCAACAACTTTTACCCGCAGGTAGTCGGCACTCGAGGAATTGCTGGCATGCGCCAGATAGTAGCTGAAGCTTAACGTCAGGCTGCTGTTAGCTGGCAAAACGATGCTTGGTGATTTTATGGATGTGACACCATTATCCACATCATAGCTGCCTGGTTCTCTGCCAGCTCGGGGACCGGTGACGAGGTCGTTCGAGCCGCTCACTGTGGTGCCAAGCTGCTTGGGACCCATCCACCAGGTGTACTCTGGATTAGCGCGCTCCCACTTACCAGTCGTGGCAGTGTCCGTGCCGTTCGGATTTCTTACCCAGCCCTTTTCCGTTTCAAAGTCATCAAAGAAGACCGTGACAGGTCCTGAGGATGTGACCGTCAGAGTAACGGTGGCGGGTGTGGAGGTAAGCACGCCGTCGGATACAACAAACTGGAAGCTGTCCGGGCCGATGTAACCGCTCGCAGAGGTGTAAATCAGCTCCGGCGCGGTTCCCGTTAAAGTGCCGTGGTCGGGTTGGTCTGTGACGATGAAGGTCAATGCATCGCCGTCTGGGTCAGAACCGGTCAGGGTGATAGCCAGCGGCACACCGGAAGTCGCGTTCAAGTTTTGAGGGTCCGCCACAGGCGGGCGATTCGCGCTAATCACATTGATACTAACCCTGGCAACAGCCGATTCACCGATACCATCCTGGACGACAAATTCGAAGAAATCCACTCCAACAAACCCATCGTAAGAGGTGTACACCTGATCGGCTCCGGAACCTGTGAGGGCTCCAAAACGCGGTTGGGTAACAACCAGGAAAGTCAGCGGGTCGCCGTCAGCATCCGAGCCACTAAGCGTGATAGGCAGCGGGACTCCAGACACAGCCTCAACGGTTTGTGGATAGGCCACCGGGTCTGCGTTGGTGCGTACAGTAATGCTGACGGTGGCGACATTGGATTCCGAGATGCCGTCCTGCACCACAAAGGTGAAGGAATCCGGGCCGGCATAACCCGCGTCGGGCCTGTAAGCGAGCTCCGGACCTTCCTGTTCGACAATGTCACCGTGAGCCGGGGCATCCAGGATGAGGTACGTGAGCGGGTCGCCGTCGGCGTCGTAACCGGCCAGCGTGATGTAATTTCTAAAACCCGCGATGGCTGTCACGGACTGGTCGTATGCCACCGGG